>CAZLLP010000321.1:0-1606 GCA_964560345.1 uncultured Gemmatimonadaceae bacterium | reverse complement strand
CGCGCCAGCTCGCGCGCCCCCGCCGGGAGGTCGGCCGCCACCGGCGCCACCAGTCGCCCGCCGCGACGCAAGGCGCGCGCGACCGCCGTCACCATCGCCCCGCCAGCCGTCGCGTCATCGAGCCACGCCGCGCGCAGCGCGCCAGCCGCAACGGGCAATGCATCGACCGCACGCAGCGCCGAGGGAACGCGTCCGCCCCGGCGCACCGAGCTCGGGGAATTGAGCAGGAGCGGCATGACCTGCGCCTCGTCCTCGAGCGACGGGGCCATGCGGGCATGTTCGCCCCCCAACAACACCAGCCCCCCGCCGTCCGAGAGCCCGAGCAATGCGCGCGCCCGCAGCAACGCCCCCTCGTCAGGCACAACCACCGCGGACGGCGGGGCTGGATCCGCCAACATCGCCGCGGCGTCAGGTGCCGCCAGCACATCGGCAATCGGCACGGTGAAATCGACTTCACCCGCGCGCACCGCGTACTGCCGCCGACAGACAGGACAACCAAGCGCCCCCTCGACGATGTCGCGCCCGTCGAATCGCGTCACCGACGCCACCAGCCACGTCTCCTCGTGAGGCGAAGGGCAGCGGAGCGAATCGACGATCTCGATGTGCATGAGAAGAGCAGACGGGAGGTGGGAGACGGGAGTGGAAAGATCGCTGGCGTGTAATCCCCGCGCCTCCCTCCGAGTGTCTCTCACTGCCGCCTCAACCCGTCCCGGCGTTGAACGGGGCCCCGGCCGGATGACTAGCTGTGACTCAGGCGCAGTTCGTCGACGTTCACGCTCGCCGGTCGGGTGACGACCCAGAGGACGGCGTCGGCGACGGCGTCCGCACCGAGCATCTGGGCGCGCGGCGTGAATCCGGGGCGCACGTCGGGGTTGATCGGGTCCCAGATGGGGGTGTCGGTGGGGCCGGGTGAGACCAGCGAGACCCGGACGCCGCTTCCACGCAGCTCCTGGCGCAGCACCTCGTGCATCGCCCGCGCGCCGAACTTTCCCGCGGCATAGCCGGCGTTCTCGGGAAAGGTGAGGCGGTCGGCGATGGAGCCGATCGTGACGACGTGCCCGCTCCCGCGCGCGCGCATCGCCGGGACGAGCGCGTGCATGAGCCGATACGGCGCCACGAGGTTGAGCTGCAGCATCTGCTCCACCTCGGCGGGGGGCATGGCCCCGATCGCGCCAAGGGCAAAGCTCCCGGCGTTGCTTACCAGGACGTCGGGGGTGCCTAACGTGCGCGCGATGGTGGCGAGCGCGGCCTCCACGTCCTGGGCGACCGTGAGATCGCACGGGATGGCGACCGCGCCACCGCCGATCTCCGCGGCGATCGCGTCGAGCGCGCCGGCATGTCGCGCCAGGAGCGCCACGCGCGCCCCGCCAGCCGCAAGGGCGCGCGCCACTGCCGCGCCGATCCCGCGCGAGGCGCCGGTGACGACCGCGGTCTTCCCCTGGAGGGCGTTCACGTCAGCGTCCGTTCGACCCGTGGGCCAGGCGCAGGAACTCGTCGCGCGTGCGGGCGTCATCGCGGAAACAGCCGAGCAGCGCCGAGGTGAGCGTCTTGGAGTTCTGCTTCTCCACGCCGCGCATCATCATGCACAGGTGATACGCCTCGATCA
>CAZLLP010000320.1:0-1713 GCA_964560345.1 uncultured Gemmatimonadaceae bacterium | reverse complement strand
CGCAGCCGGCGTCGTCGCCGTGGTCGCGGCGGCCAGGTGCTCGATCACGTCGGGCTTGGAGATCACACCGCCGCGCCCGGTCCCGGCAACCGTCGAGAGGTCAACTCCTTCCTCGGCGGCCACTCGGCGCGCGGCAGGGGAGCTCTTCTCGATCGCCGCGGGGGCTGCCGAAGCCGAGGCTGCGGCAACGGGCCCGGCTGGGGGGGCCGGTGACGGGGGCGCGACGGGAGTCGGCGCCGCAGGCGCGGCCGGCGCCGCAGCAGCCACCGGGGCCGCAGGCGCTGCCACCGCCGGTGCTGGGGCCGCGGCACCCGCCTCGGCATTCTCGTCGATCTCACCCAGCACATCGTTAACCGCCACCACGTCGCCTTCGCCCTTGGCGCGGCGAACCAGCACCCCTGCTTTCAGCGCCGGAACTTCGACCGTTACCTTGTCCGTCTCGAGTTCGACCAGCGTCTCGCCTGAGGCCACGCGATCCCCTTCCTTTTTGAGCCAACGAGAGATCGTGGCTTCGACGATCGACTCACCGAGGACGGGGACTTTGATCGAAAGCATTGCCTGGGTATCCGGACTGGGACGGTGTTCGCACCTGGAGCGGCCGGACTTCCGGCACGCTGCAGCGAGGGTGCCGGAATCTATTCCAGTGCCTACGCCCCGACCACTGAACGCCTGACGCCCTCGTCCTCGAGACGCGCCTTCGTCATCACGCCCCTTTCACCCCATAGCGACCACGTGCGCGCACTCACCATCCCGGCACACGGCGGCTTGGAGCAGCTCGAGCCCCTGAGCGACCTCCCCACCCCCGCCATCAGCGCCCCCACCGATGTGCGCGTCCGCATCAAGGCGGCGGCGCTCAATCGGCTGGACCTGTGGATGCTGGGCGGGCTCCCGCACATCAAGCTCACCCCGCCGTGGATCGTCGGCTCCGATGGCGCCGGCGTCGTCGAAGCCGTGGGCGATGCAGTCACGAGCGTGAAGGTCGGTGACCACGTGGTCCTCAATCCAGGGAAGAGCTGCCGCAACTGCGAGTACTGCACGTCCGGCGACTCGCCGCTCTGCCTCAAGTACGGCATCCTGGGCGAACACTACAGCGGGACGATCTGCGACCAGCTCGTGATTCCCGAGTGGAACCTGGCGACGATCCCCGAGCACATTCCGATGACCGACGCGGCGGCCTTTCCGCTGGCCACGCTCACGGCGTGGCGCATGCTGGTGAGCAAGGCGCGCCTCAAACCGGGCGAACACGTGCTCATCTGGGGGATTGGCGGCGGCGTGGCGTTGCAGGCGCTGCAGATCGCCAAGTCGCTGGGGGCGCACACCTGGGTCACCTCGTCGAGCGACGAGAAGCTCGCGCGCGCCAAGGCGTTAGGCGCCGATGAGCTGATCAACCACGCGCAGGTCGACGTGGGGAAGGAAGTGCGCAGCCGCACGGGGAAGCGAGGCGTCGACGTGGTGGTCGACAGCGTGGGCGAGAAGACGTGGGGACAATCGCTGTTTGCGTTAGGCAAGCGTGGCCGCCTGGTGACGTGCGGCGGGACCTCGGGGCCGATGCTGCAGATGGACGTGCGCCGCCTCTTCTGGAACCAGTGGACGATCATGGGATCGACCATGGGGAACGAAGAGGAATTCGCGGCCGCCGCGGCGGCGTTCGGGGCGGGGAAGATCCATTCGGTCGTGGATTCGGTGCATGACATTGCGACGGTCATCGCGTGG
>CAZLLP010000319.1:0-1777 GCA_964560345.1 uncultured Gemmatimonadaceae bacterium | reverse complement strand
GGTGTCCCGGCGACGGTGAGGGAGCGCCGCGCCCCGAGCGAAGCCATCGAAGGGCGATGATCGCGAGGGCCGCGACCAGTCCGGGCGCCAAGGTGAGCGAGATATGAAGGTCGAGGAGTTGGTTCATGACCTCCCCCTATCGAGTGAGCGGCGCGGATTTCAGTGGAATGCAGTCGTTTCCCAACGCGCGCCTGCGGCGAGGCAATCGCGACCTTCCACGCGGGCGACCGCAGCGTGTAGCTTCTGCGTAGGGGTACCGATGACTATGCGAACGCTGCGACGAACCGCTTTCCTGATCGCGACGTTGCTGGTGTCTTCCTGCGGCACAGGAGATCCGTCCAACCCGAGCGATGCGGGGACTGCCAACCCGAGCGACCTTGCCCGTGCGCGGGCTGGGGACAGAAACCTCAGCAACGCGAACCTCAACGGTGCAGACCTCAGCAACGCGAACCTCACCAACGCGACCCTCACCGAGCAGAACGACGGTCGCACCTACGACCGCGACATGATCCTGATGCTGGCCACGTAGAACGCTCTGCGGCGCGAGGCTGACAGGCATGCCACAACTCCTCGTCGTCCACCACTCCCCCACGACCAGCGTCCGGGCGTTGACCGACGCGGTCGTCGCCGGCGCCCGGGACGACGCGATCGAGGGCGTCGACGTGGTCGTGCGTCCGGCCCTGGATGCCACCGCAGACGACGTGCTCGCCGCGGACGGGTTCCTCCTCGGGACCCCCGCGAACTTCGGCTACATGAGTGGTGCGCTCAAGCACTTCTTCGACTCGGTGTTCCTCGAGGCGGGCGGCGCGCTCAGCGACGACGGGTCCGCGTCCGGGGGTGGTGGTGGCGGGCGCAAGCCGTTCGGCCTGTGGGTCCACGGTCGGTACGACACGGCCGGGGCGGTCCGCTCGGTGCTGACGATCGTGGGCGCGCTGCCGTGGACGCAGGCCGCGCCCCCGCTCGAGGTACTCGGCGACGTGACCGGCGAGCACACCGCCACGGCGTACGAGCTCGGTGCGACCGTGGCCGCGCTGCTGATGGACTGAGCCTGGATCAGCGCCGGTAGGCTCGGCACGCTCGATGAGGTCTGCTGGAGGGGAGACAGGGTGCGCGCTCGCGGCGTACGCCTCGCATCCTTCGTCGCCGTCGCGCTGCTGGTCCTCATGGGCTGCGGTGACGACACGAGCGGCGATGCCGACCTGAGTGAGATCGACACCGTGGAGCCGCCGGAGCTGGGCGCCTGCCGGCTGCTCATCCCCGAGGACATCCACGAGCGGAGCAACGCCACCAAGACGGTCGACTGCGAGGAGCGGCACACCGCCGAGACGTTCGCGGTCGGGGAGCTGCCGGCCGAGCTGCACGACGTCGACTACGAGTCCTCTGAGCTCGGCGCCTTCGCCTACGAGACGTGTGGCGAGCGCTTCGAGACCTTCCTCGACGCCGACGAGAGCCTGGTGATGCGCACGATCGTCAGCTGGGCGTGGTTCCGGCCGTCGGAGAAGGCGTGGGAGAAGGGCGCCCGCTGGTACCGCTGCGACGTCGTCGGGGGCGGTGAGCAGAGCAAGCGCTTCGTCGAGCTGCCCCCCACCGCGCGCGGGCTGCTCGAGGGCAAGCCCAAGGACAAGTGGCTGGTCTGCGTCAACGGAGACTCGGTCCAGTCGGCGCCCAAGATCCCGTGCACCGAGCCGCACGTGTGGCGCGCGGTCACGACCATCAAGGTCGGCCAGCCGGACGACCCCTACCCGGGCGACCGGCTCGTCGAGGTCACCACGCGCGA
>CAZLLP010000318.1:0-1777 GCA_964560345.1 uncultured Gemmatimonadaceae bacterium | reverse complement strand
TCTGCTCAGGATCGAGCACCTCGAGCAGCGCCGCCGCCGGGTCGCCGCGGTAGTCCTGCCCCAGCTTGTCGATCTCGTCCAGCAATAGGACCGGGTTCACCGTCTCGGCCCGCCGCATCGCCTGGATGATGCGCCCCGGCTGCGACCCGATGTAGGTGCGGCGATGGCCGCGGATCTCGGCTTCATCGCGCACACCGCCTAACGACATGCGCACGAACTTGCGCCCCATCGCCCGCGCGATCGAGCGCCCCATCGACGTCTTCCCCACCCCCGGCGGCCCCACCAGGCAGAGGATCGGTCCTTCGAGCTTCCCCACCAGGCCCAGCACGGCGAGATAGTCGAGCACGCGGTCCTTCACGTCGGCCAGGCCGAAGTGATCCTCGTCGAGCACCTGGCGTGCGTGCGCGACGTCGAGCACGTCGTCGCTGCGCTCCGACCACGGGAGGGCCAGCACCCAGTCGAGGTAGTTGCGCCCGACGGTCGCCTCGGGGGAAATGGCCGCCATGCGCTTGAGCTTCTTCACCTCGCGCAGCGCCCGCGCCTTGACCGCCTCGGGGAGCCCCTTCGCCTCGATTTGCGCCTCGAGCTCGTCGACGTCATCGCCGTCGTCCTCTCCCAGCTCGCGATGGATCGCCCGCAGTTGCTCCTGCAGGTAGAACTCGCGCTGGTTGCGGAAGATCGAGCCGCGCACCTCGTCGTCGATCTTGCGCTCGAGGCGCAGGATCTCCAACTCGCCGGAGATGACGTCAAAGAGCCCTTCGTACAACTCCTCGAGCGTGGGCGACTCGAGCAGGCGCTGGCGAATCTCGTGGCGCACCGCCAGGTGC
Organism: uncultured Gemmatimonadaceae bacterium; assembly: GCA_964560345.1. GTDB lineage: Bacteria > Gemmatimonadota > Gemmatimonadetes > Gemmatimonadales > Gemmatimonadaceae > SCN-70-22. The sequence continues at coordinate 950 of CAZLLP010000318.1, read as the reverse complement.
GACGCCAGCACGCACGCCGAGCGTTCGTCGTCACCGCCGGCCGTGGCCATCTGCAGCACTTCCTGCGGGATGCGCCGCTGCAGCGTGACGTACTCCTCGAAGCGCTCCAGCACCTGGCGCGCGCGCAACTGCGCATCGCCCTCCAGCGGCTCGCGCCCCCACGGGAGCGCCGCCAGCGAGGCGCGCAGCACCCCCTGGTGCGTGGTGATGCGCGTGAGGCGCACGCGCGCCACCGCCTCCACGAGGATCTTCACCGTCCCGTTAGGCAGCCGCGACGCCTGCTGCAGCCGCGCCACCACCCCCGTCCGAAACAGGTCGGCCGAGACGGGGTCGGCGACATCGGCCGACTTCTGGGCCGACAGGACCAGGTACCGGTCACCGCGCCATGCCTGTTCCACCGCCCCCAGCGACCCGGCACGCCCCACCAGGAGCGGCATGGCGACGTACGGGAACAGCACCACGTCCTTGAGCGGCAGCACCGGCAGCCGGTCGGGGACGTCGAAGGTGTCGGTGGCGCGGTGGAGGAGCATGTCAGACGGGAGACGGGAGACGGGGGACGGGAGTGCCGGCGCGCTCTGCGCGCCGGCCGAAGCTCGCACCCGTTGGAACCGGAGCCGCCCCCCCGAAAAAAGATAAGGAGCGCGCGGCGAAGCCGCGCACTCCCGTCTCCCGTCTCCCGTCCCCCGTCTCTCTCCCTACGCTTCCTTCTTCTGCCGCTTGGGCTGGATCTCGAGGAGGGGCGGGGCACCGTTGGCGATACACGCCTCGGTCACCTTGACCTCGACCACGTCCTCGCGGCTCGGGAGGTCAAACATGATCTCGAGCAACGTCTCTTCGAGGATCGCGCGCGGTCCGCTCGCACCGGTGCCGCGCTTGAGGGACTTCTGGGCGATCGCGCGCATCGCCCAGCCCTCGAAGCTTATCCTTCCGTCCCCGGTGTCGAAATGCCT
>CAZLLP010000317.1:0-1779 GCA_964560345.1 uncultured Gemmatimonadaceae bacterium | reverse complement strand
TCAGAGCTGGGGTCAGAGCTGGGGTCAGAGCTGGGGTCAGAGCTGGGGTCAGAGCACAGCTCTGACCCCAAGGTGTTTCAAGGACTCTGACCCCTTGATCGGACGCCTCGGCTTGATCGCGCGCCGCACAGGGGCAGATTCCCTGCGCTCGACTCACCCTCGCCCGCTTTCGCCATGACTGTCACGCTCGCCTCGCGTCGTTCGCTCCTGTTGACCGTCCTCGCGCTGGGGGCGTGTCGCGCGCCGGCCCCGTCGGCTGGGGGGCTTCGCTCGGGCGAGCCGGCGGTGCCGCCGCGGCAGGCAGTGACCTTCCCCGAGGGGTGGCGCTTCAAGGCGGGGGAGAAGGCGGCGTTTGGCGAGCACTTCATGATCGCCTCCAACCAGGTGCTGGCGTCGGACGCGGGGAACGAGATCATCCGCGCCGGCGGCAACGCGGTGGACGCGGCGGTGGCGGTGGGGTTCGCGCTGGCGGTGACGTATCCCGTGGCGGGGAACATCGGCGGCGGGGGCTTCATGGTGATCCGCATGGCCGACGGGCGCACGGCGACGATCGACTATCGCGAGGTGGCGCCGCTGGCCGCCAGCCGCAACATGTACCTCGACGCCAACGGCAACCCGACCAACGAGAGCATCATCGGGTACAAGGCGTCGGGGGTCCCGGGGGCGGTGGCGGGGATGGCGGAGGCGCTCAAGCAGTACGGGTCCATGTCACTCGCGCAGGTGATGGCGCCGGCGATCCGGCTGGCGCGCGACGGCTTCGTGGTCGATTCGCAGTTCTACCTGAGCCTCAAGTCGAGCCAGCAGTACATCGGGCGCTTCGACGCGAAGGACGTCTTCTACCAGAACGGTGAGCCGGTGAAGCTGGGGACGCTCTTCCGGCAGCCGGCGCTCGCCCGCACGTTGCAGCTGATTGCCGACAAGGGGCCCAACGTCTTCTACCGCGGCGAAGTGAGCGACTCGCTGGTGGCGGCGATGCAGCGCGGAGGCGGGATCATCACGGCGCAGGACCTGGCACAGTACAAGGCGCTGTGGCGCACGCCGATCCGCAGCACCTATCGCGGCTACACGATGTTCTCGATGCCGCCGGCGTCGTCGGGCGGGATCGTGGTGACCGAGGCGCTCAACATCCTCGAGGCGCTCGGCGACACGGTCCCCACCTGGGGGACGGCCGCCTACGCCCACTTGTTAGGCTCGGCGTACCAGCGCGCCTTCATCGACCGCAACAGCAAGCTGGGCGACCCGGCCTTCGTGAAGGTCCCGCTGGAGCAGCTCACGGACAAGAACTACGCCCGGACGCTGGCGAAGACGATCGATCCGCAGCGCAAGACGCCGACGCCGCCTAACGGCAACCAGATCGCCGACGGGATGCACACCACGCACTACTCGGTGGTGGACGACAAGGGGAACGCGGTCGCCACGACGACGACGCTGAACAACGGCTACGGCTCGGCGGTCTACCTCAAGAACGTCGGCTTCTTCATGAACGACGAGATGGACGACTTTGCCGCCGCGCCGGGGAAGCCGAACATGTTCGGGCTGGTGCAGGGCGAAGCGAACGCGATCCAGCCGGGGAAGCGCATGCTGAGCGCGATGTCGCCGACGATCGTGCTCGACCCCAAGGGGGAGCTGTTCCTGGTGGTTGGAGCGGCCGGCGGCCCGCGCATCATCACGGCGACGTCGCAGGTGATCCTCAACGTGATCGACCACCGCATGTCGCTGGCCGACGCGATGCGCGCGCCGCGGCTGCATCACCAGGCGTTGCCCGACACGTTGATGGTG
>CAZLLP010000316.1:0-1808 GCA_964560345.1 uncultured Gemmatimonadaceae bacterium | reverse complement strand
GTCAAGCTTTTCGAAGTGAAACGCGCGAGGCGTCGCTATTGGACTGAGGTGTTCGACGCCAACGCCTTCGTCAGCCGATAGAGAAACTCCTGCCCCTCGAAGTACGACCGCACCGACATCCGCTCGTCACGTCCATGTGCGCGCGCGTCCACCGTGGGGTCGCTGAACAACCCCGACACGCCGTACGCCGGCACGCCTAACGCGCGGAAGAAACGCGAGTCGGTTGCCCCGGTGCTCATGGTCGGGATCACCGGGATGTTCCCCCACATCTCCTTCGTGATGCGCTCGATGGGCCCCATCACCTCGCGTGCCAGCGCCGTCGAGGGTGTGGCCGGGCGCTGCGACTTGATGATCACCTTCACGTTGGTGTCTCCGATGACCCGCTCCAGCTCCGCGCGCACTTCGGCCGCGCTGCTGGTGGGATAGATGCGGCAGTTCACGTTCGCTTCCGCCAACTGCGGGAGCGCGTTGGTCGCGTGCCCGCCGTTGAGCTGCGTCGCCACGCAGCTCGTGCGCAGCATCGAGTTGTAGCGCGGGTCATTCTGCAGCACCCGCAGTGCGGCAGCGTCCTGCGGATTGGCGACCAGCGCCTTCATCGCCTTCCCGACGTCGGGCGACTCGAGATTCGCCGTCTGCGAGAAGAAGGCGCGCGTCACCTCGCTCAGCTGCACGGGAAAGCGGTGACGCCCCACCTTGGACAGCGCGTCCGCCAGCTGCGTGATCGCGTTGTCGTCGCGCGGCACCGACGAGTGTCCGCCGCGGTTGGTCGTCCGCAGGGTGAAGTTGGTAGTGATCTTCTCCGCCGCCTGCACCGTGTTGAACAGGTGCTTCCCCTCGCGCAGCGTCCCGCCGCCCCCTTCGTTGATCACCACCGCCGCGTCCACCAGGTCGCGATGATTTTTGGTGAGCCAGTCCACGCCGTTGAACGGGCCGCTCTCCTCGTCGGCGGTGAGCGCGATGATGATGTCGCGGTCGGGGACGTAGCCTTCGGCCTTCATGCGAAAGACGTTGGCGACGAAGATCGATGCCATCGCCTTGTCATCGGCCGTCCCGCGCCCGTAGTAGTACCCCTCGCGTTCGGTGAAGACGAACGGATCGAGGTCGGGCGACCAGTCGGCCTTGAGCGCCTCCACCACGTCGATGTGCGCCAGGAGCAGCAGGGGCTTCCCCGCGTTAGGCCCCCCCTTGCCGCGGATACGCGCCACCACGTTGTGCTTCTTGGGCTGCGGTCCGCCGATGAAGATGTCGCTCTCGGGAATCCCCGCCGCCTTGAAGCGCTTGACCATCGCCTGCGCCGCGGCCGTGATGTCCCCGGTCTCGACCCCGGTGTTGATCTCCACCAGCTCCTTGTAGATCTCGCGCGAGAGCTGTTGGTGCGCGTTGAGCTGCCCCGGGGTATAGACCGGTGTCTTCTGCTGGGCCCCAGCGGCGGGGGCGAGGAGCGCCGACGCAGCGGCGAGCGAGCACAGGGTGGTCCGAGCGACAGCGTGCATGGGGGAGGGTTCGGGCAGAGGGTGGCCTTCGACTGCGCAGACGATAGCGCCATTGGGCCTCGTCTGTACACCATCCGGCCCCATCGCCTTTCATCCGGGAGCCGGTGCCTTAGGGTAGAGGGGTGTTGGGGCTGGAAGACGAGAAGCCGGGAAGACGAGATGACGAGATGAACTGCAAGGGCACGGTCGCGGCGGCTTCCAGTGGGGCGGGGCGGGAGATAGCGTCCACTCCGCACACCCAACTTCGCATCCCACCCCTCCCCCGGGCGCCCATGCCCTCGAGGTTCTCGAAGCCGGTCTGCACCGGTACGGTAA
>CAZLLP010000315.1:0-1808 GCA_964560345.1 uncultured Gemmatimonadaceae bacterium | reverse complement strand
CTGCGGGGGCACCGCGCGAGTCGCGCGAGAAGATGACGACGCGCCGTCGTCGCATCGCCGAGCACCTGCTCGAGGCGCAGCACGCGACGGCGCACCTCACGACGTTCAACGAGATCGACCTCACGGCGGTCGAGTCGCTGCGCGGTCGTATCAAGGACAAGATCGAGAAGGAGCACGGCGTCCGCCTGTCGATGATGCCCTTCTTCGTGAAGGCGGCGTGCATGGCGCTCAAGCAGTATCCGGTGGTGAACGCCAAGGTCGATGGCGACCACATCCAGTATCACCACTATGTGAACATGGGGATCGCCGTCGCCTCCGATGCGGGGCTCGTCGTCCCCAACCTCAAGGATGCCGACCGCCTGTCGTTGCTCGACGTGGCCCGCGCCATCACCGCTGTCGCCAAGAAGGCGCGCGACGGCAAGCTCACGATGGATGACCTCACCGGCGGGACGTTCACCATCACCAACGGCGGCGTCTTCGGCTCGTTGATCTCCACCCCGATCATCAACTTCCCGCAGGTCGGCATCCTGGGGCTGCACAAGGTGCAGGAGCGCCCGATGGTGGTGAACGGCGCCATCGTCGCGCGCCCGATGATGTACGTCGCGCTCTCGTACGATCACCGCATCATCGACGGACAGCAGGCGGTGCTTTTCCTGGTGAAGGTTAAGGAGCTGATGGAGGATCCGGCCTTGATGGTGGTCGAGTAGGCCTCGAAGACGGGAAGACGAACAAGATCAACAACAAAGCACGACACGGAGGTTCACGGAGGTATCACGGTGGTTCACGGAGGGAGTCGGCGTCGACGCGAACTCCTCCGTGCCCTCCGTGAATCCTCCGTGAACCTCCGTGTCGTGCTTTTATTGCCTTTGACCGCACTCGTCTTCCCGTCTTCCGCCGTGAGTAAACCCTTTCTCATCTCGCGCCGTCCAAGTCTGCAGAGAGCCGATTGAGGAGTGAAACCTCGCGATGCCGGCTCCGTATGACACAGCAGGAGCCAACCAATGCCAAACGAATTCGCCTTCACCCCACTTCCCCCGTCACGTCGTGACCCGCGCCTCGCGGGGCCGGCGGCGGCGCTTGCGGGGAACTGGCGTGGAGAGATGGTCATCGACGGAACGGGAGAGCGGGTGCCGTTCACACTCCTCCGCGATCAGTCGAGCGATGCCGCGGTGGCTGGACGCTTCCTGTTTTTTGCCACCAAGGACGTCGCACCAACGGGGATGAAGCTGCTCGAGGCCGCCAACGCCGTCTTCGTCGCGCTCGTGGGACCGTACTACTGCCCGCGCGAAAACGCCGACGTCATGACCGTCTTTGAAGGGACACGCCACGGCGACAGCATCGAAGGATCGTTCTACACCCGCGTACAGAACTGGCGGAACACGTTGCGCAGCGGGCAGTTCTCGGCCACTCGCGCCGACAGCACCACGCGCGCGGCGTAGCACATACATCTGATTGGGGCACCGCAGAGGACCGCGGTGTGGGGGCGGGTGTGGTCGCGATGAGCGGCCACACCCGCTTAATTTTCCCCCTCCCTCTCTCTCGAACCCCGCGCTCCAGATGGCGAACGAAGCACTCGCGGCCGATGTGGTGGTAATCGGCGGCGGCCCCGGCGGTTATGTCGCGTCGATCCGCGCCGCGCAGCTCGGACTCTCGACCGTCTGCGTGGAGATGGACAAGACGCTGGGCGGGACGTGCGTCAACGTCGGGTGCATCCCGTCCAAGGCGCTCCTGCAATCCTCTGAGCACTACGAGTTCGCCCGCCTGCACGCGCACGAGCATGGCCTCGCCTACGACGCGCTTCGCTTCGA
>CAZLLP010000314.1:0-1838 GCA_964560345.1 uncultured Gemmatimonadaceae bacterium | reverse complement strand
CGGGGCGCTGGCGCATTCGTGAAAACGGGATGCCCCTCGATACGCGGGGCGACTTCTATGACGGAACGCCGGTGTCGACTCCCAGCCAGCTGCAACGTGCGCTGATCAAGCGCCCCACGCCGCTGGTGCGCACGTTCACGCTCAACCTGATGGCCTACGCCACCGGGCGGCGGATGGAGTACTACGACATGCCGGCGATTCGTCGCATCAGCAATGAGGCGGCGGCCAAGGGCTACCACTTCGCCGACTTCGTGGCGGGCGTCGTGACGAGCGATGCCTTCCGTGCCAAGCGCGTGTCGGTGGCCAACGCCGCCGTCAAGACCAACGACTGACCTCTCTCACCAGCAACACCACGAGCCGGAGACGCTGACGTGTTTCGATCCCTTACGGCCAAGCCCCTTCCGCGCCGGACGTTCCTGCACAGCATGGGCGCGACGGTCGCGCTCCCGTTCCTCGACGCGATGGTCCCGACGGGGCGCGCGCTGCGGGGGAAGGCGGCGGCGGATCGTACGCGGCTGGTGGCGATCGAGATGGTGCACGGCGCCGCCGGCTGCAATGAGCTGGGGGCCAAGATGAATCTCTGGTCGCCGGCGGCGGCGGGGAAGGGATTCGACCTCGCCCCCACCGCGCTCAACTCGCTGGAGAAGTACCGCGAGTACCTGACCATCGTCTCCAACACCGACGTGCGGCAGGCGGAGCCGGTGATCCCCAAGGAGATCGGCGGCGACCATTTCCGCTCCAGCGCGGTCTTCCTCACGCACATGCACCCGAGGCAGACGGAAGGGTCGGACGTGCGCGTGGGGACGTCGCTCGACCAGATCTATGCCCAACGCTTCGGGCAGGACACGCCGATCCCGTCGATGCAGCTCTGCATCGAGAACGTGGACCAGGCGGGAGGCTGTGCGTACGGCTACGCCTGCGTCTACACCGACTCGATTTCGTGGGCGTCGGCGACCGAGCCGCTCCCGGTGATTCGCGATCCGCGCGTGGCGTTCGAGAAGCTGTTTGGCGTGGGCGGGACGAGCGAGGAGCGCGCGCAGCGTCGCCGGTCGCGGCGGTCGATTCTCGACTTCGTGGCCAGCGAGATGTCGTCGCTGCAGCGCATGCTTGGGCCCGACGACAACCATCGCCTGGACCGCTACCTCGAGGACATTCGCGAGGTGGAGCGCCGCATCCAGCGCATCGAGGCGCGCAACACGTCGGGTGAGGTGCGCGAACTCCCCGAGGCGCCGGCCGGCGTCCCCGATTCGTTCGCCGAGCACGTGCAGCTCATGTTCGACATCCAGGCGCTGGCCTTTGCCGCCGACATCACGCGCGTCTTCTCGTTCAAGATGGGGCGTGATGGCTCGTCTCGGACGTATCCGGAGAGCGGGACCGACAAGCCGTTCCACCCGGCGTCGCACCACGGCGGGACGGAGCGCGGGGTGAAGGACTTCCACCTGATCAACAAGTACCACGTGGCGATGCTCCCGTACTTCCTGGACAAGCTCAAGAGCATCCAGGAAGGGGAGTCGAACATGCTGGACAAGACGATGATCATCTACGGGTCGCCGATGGGCGACTCGAACCTGCACAACCATCGCCGGTGCCCGCTCGTCGTGCTCGGCAAGGCCAACGGGCAGCTCGCCGGGAACCAGCACATCATTGCGCCTGACGGGACGCCGATGGCGAACGCGATGCTGACGATGATGCATTCGCTGGGGATGGACGATCTCAAGGAGTTGGGCGACTCCACGGGGGCGCTGAACTTGAGGACGCATGCGTAGGCGCGGCGTGGCGGGACTTGGTGCGCTTGCCTTCGTGGCGGCGCTCGGCGCTGTGGTTCTGGGGTCAGAGCT
>CAZLLP010000313.1:0-1909 GCA_964560345.1 uncultured Gemmatimonadaceae bacterium | reverse complement strand
TGCATGTTCGAGCCCATCAACGCGCGGTTGGCGTCGTCGTGCTCGAGGAACGGGATGATCGCCGCGGCGATGGAGACGAGCTGCTCCGGCGCCACGTCCATGAAGTCGATGCGGTCCGGCGACACGACCGGGAAGTCACCGCGCTGGCGGCATAGCACCAGCTCGTCCGTGAACGTCCCGTCCTCATTGAGCTTGGCATTGGCCTGCGCAATGACCGTGTCTTCCTCGCGGTTGGCGTCGAGCCAGGCGAGTTCGTTGGTCACCTTGCCGTTCTTGACCACGCGGTACGGCGTCTCGACGAAGCCGAGGTCGTTGACGCGCGCAAAGCACGCCAGCGACGTGATGAGGCCGATGTTCGGACCTTCCGGCGTTTCGATCGGGCACATGCGCCCGTACTGCGAGTAGTGCACGTCGCGCACTTCGAAGCCGGCGCGCTCGCGCGTGAGGCCGCCAGGGCCTAACGCGGAGAGACGGCGCTTGTGCGTCAGCTCGGCCAGCGGATTGGTCTGGTCCATGAACTGCGACAGCTGCGACGAACCAAAGAACGCCTGGATGACTGCGCTGACCGTACGCGCATTCACCAGGTCGTCGAGCGAGATCTTCTCCGGGTCAGTGTTGATCGACATGCGCTCCTTGACCAGGCGCGCCATGCGGGACAGACCGACCGAGAACTGGTTGGCGATGAGTTCGCCCACCGAACGAATGCGGCGATTGCCCAGGTGGTCGATGTCATCGACGTGCCCGCGCCCTTCGTGCAGTTCGACGAGGTTGCGCAGGATGGCGATGAAGTCGTCCTTGGTGAGCACCGTGGTGCTCGCCTTTTCCTTGAGGCCCAGGCGCTGGTTGATCTTGTAGCGTCCCACGCGCCCGAGGTCGTAGCGCTTGGGCGAGAAGAACAAACGCTCGAGTGCCTGCTTCGCCGTCTCCTTGTTGGGCGCATCGCCCGGCCGGAGCAGCGTGTAGATCGAGTTCAGCGCCTTCCCTTCGCCCGACTCGGCGTCGCCCGGCCACTGCTGCTTCTTGCGCTCTTCCGGCGTGATGTGCTTCGGGTCGGTCGGGTCCTTGGCGATCGTGTTCTTGATCAGCGCGGACTCGGCGCGGCCGGACGGCACGAAGACCTGCACCTTGACGATGTCGGCCTTGCGGATGCGCTTGATCAGCGTCTCCTTGAGCGCGCCACCGGCGTCGGCGACGACTTCGCCCGTCTCCGGGTCGACGACGTCATGCGAGAGGACGCGCGGCTGCGGGCGTTCGCCGCGCTCGATCGCGTCCAGTTCGTCGCGCAGGTCCACCGTCATGTACGAGGAGAAGACCTTGATGGTCTTGATCCCCTGACGGGTGAGGCGGTTGAAGATCTCCTCGGTGAGTTCGTCGCCTTCGCGCACGAGGAGGTCGGCCTGGGCGCGCTCGGCGAGCGCGCGGGCCTTCTTCGTCTTGAGCTTGGGCGCATCCGGATCGGCTTCTTCGCCGGCCAGGGTCACGTCCTCGGCAAGGATCGCCCCCAGGACCTCGCGCGTTTCGGCGCGCCCTTCACGCTTCTTGGTGAGGTCGAGGTCGCGGACGGCGAAGAAGAGCCGGAGGATGTCCGAGTTGGCGCCGTACCCAAAGGCGCGCAGCAGGGCCGTGGCCGGGAACTTCTTCTTCTTGTCGATGTGGACGTAGATCACGTCGTGGATATCGACGGTGAACTCGACCCACGAGCCGCGGAACGGGATGATGCGCGACGAGATGAGGCGCTGCCCGTTGGGGTGCGTCGACTCCTCGAACACCACGCCCGGCGAGCGGTGGAGCTGCGACACGATGACGCGCTCCGCGCCGTTGATCACGAACGTGCCGAGGCTCGTGATGAGCGGCAGCTCACCGAGGTAGACCTCCTTCTCGATGATGTTGCGCGGGCGCTTCTCGTCGT
>CAZLLP010000312.1:0-1932 GCA_964560345.1 uncultured Gemmatimonadaceae bacterium | reverse complement strand
GGAATTGGTAGACGCAGGGGACTCAAAATCCCCCGCCCTCAGGGGTATACGAGTTCGAGTCTCGTCCTGGGCACTGGTAGCTACACCGCGATACACCGCGGCAACAGCGACAGCACGGACAACACGAAGGGCGCGCCGCGACTGCGACGCGCCCTTTGTCTTGCCGTCGGAAGGGGCGTCGCCGAGACCAGGCGATGCCGTTCGACGTGACTACTTGTACTGAATGGGCAGGAGGACGCGCGTGCGCACCGCCTGTCCCTTCGCCTTTCCGGGGGTGAACTCGATCTTGGAGGCGACTTCCTTGGCCGCGCTGGCGAAGGCTGGCGTCGAGGCGAGCACGACTTCCACGCTTCCGGGTTCCACCTTGCCACTCACGTCCACGACAAACTGCACCTGCGCCTGTCCGGCGACGCCGGTGCGCTTCAGGTTCGCCGGGTACGATTCGGCGACGAGGCGCGCCGTCTTGGCGGGATTGGCCAGCTTGGGCGGGGTATCCACGTCCTCGCCGGCGTACACCTGCTCGGCCGCCTGCGCCCGCAGCGACGGAGCGGCAGCGAGGGTGAAAAATCCAGCGACGGCGACGGGCAGGAGTCGGGCAAGGCGCATACGAGTCTCTCCGAGAATGGGCGAAGGGCAACAGGGTCGAGTCTCGGACGCTTCCGCGCGCAACTGAAATAGCTTTGGTATGCCCGTCGCTCGTGCCTCGACGGCTCGTGCGATGAGCCTTGTGTTCGTGATCTGCGTCACTCGAAATCCCCTCGTCGCCTCGTCGCCTCGCCGCCCAGCCGATGTCATCCACTCCAACCATCCTGGTGACTCGCCGCCTCCCCGCGCCGGTCGAGGAGACGCTCGCCCGCGCGTTCGGCGCCACGCTGAATCCCACCGACCAGCCGTTGTCGCCGGCCGAGCTGCGGACGGCGCTGCGCCAGTACGACGTCGTGCTCTGCACGCTCACCGACCGCCTGACGAGTGACCTTTTACACGACGAGGCGCGACGGGCACGACTCCTCGCCAACTTCGGCGCGGGGACCAATCACATCGATCTCGCCGCCGCGCGTGAGGCGGGGGTCGTCGTGACCAACACCCCCGGCGTCCTCACCGACGACACCGCCGATCTCACGCTGCTCCTCATCCTTGCCGCGGCGCGTCGCGTGCGCGAAGGGGACCAGGAACTGCGGACCGGTGCGTGGACGGGGTGGCGCCCCACGCATCTCCTGGGAATGCGCGTGAGCGGCGCGACGTTAGGCATCGTCGGCTTCGGTCGCATCGGCCAGGCGGTGGCGCGGCGTGCCGCGCTCGGCTTCGGCATGCGCGTGCTCTATCACTCACGGCGCCGCGCGGATACCGACATCGAGCGCAGTTGCGGTGCGACCTACGTCGAGTCGTTGGAGGCGCTGCTCCCGCAGTGCGACGTGGTTTCGCTGCACTGTCCCGCTACCCCCGACACGCATCACCTGATCGGTGACGCCCAGCTTCGCCTAATGCGTCAATCGGCGTTCCTGGTGAACACCGCGCGCGGCGACGTAATCGACGAGGTGGCGCTCATCTCCGCGTTGCAGGACGGAACGATCGCCGGGGCCGGGCTCGACGTCTTCGAGAAGGAACCGGCGGTGCCCGAGCCGTTGCGCGCCCTCCCGAACGTCTTCGCGCTCCCGCACCTGGGGAGCGCAACGCAGGCATCGCCTGTGGCGATGGGGGAGTGCGCCGTTCGGAACATTGTGGCGTTCTTGCGCGGCGAGGTGCCGCCCAATCGCGTGGCGTAGCACGCCCGCCCCGTGGTACGTCGCGATCGCGGGGGATCCTCGAGGCAAGCCGGCCGGTGACGTCCGAGCGGGTCCTCGTACGGTGACGGCGCCGCGACCGCGTCGCGTAGCTGGTAGCCTGCGGAACATCTCACGCCCCCCCCAGCGCATGGTCCTCGCTCGCTTGCCC
>CAZLLP010000311.1:0-2123 GCA_964560345.1 uncultured Gemmatimonadaceae bacterium | reverse complement strand
GACCGACGGCGTAGATCTTCACGATGTTGGGGTGCCGGAGCTTGGCGGCGGTGGAGGCTTCGCGGCGGAAGCGCTCCTCGAACGTGGGGTCGCCGGCGAACTGCGGCTTGAGGACCTTGAGCGCGACCGGGATTTCCAGTTCGGGATCGAAGCCGCGGTATACCCACGCGAACCCGCCGGAGCCTACCAGCTCATCGACCCGGTACTTTCCCAGCGACTTTCCAAGATAGCGCTCAGGCACTCAGGGGACGCCTTTACAGTGATGAACGCTTCGTGTAAGTTGCGTGTCTCCAAAAGACTTAGCGAACGATGTAGTTGTCCGCGCCGGGAATATATCACATGGCCTTTGAAAAAGCAGCGACGATTGCGAAGTACCAGACGAGCGAGTCCGACACGGGCTCCACTCGCTTGCAGGTAGCCGTGCTCACTGAGCGCATCAACTACCTCAACGAACACTTCAAGACCCACAAGAAGGACCATCACAGCCGCCGTGGCATGCTGAAGATGGTCGGACAGCGCCGCAGACTTCTCGAGTACCTCAAGCGTCAGGACGTCGAGGGGTACCGGAAGGTTCTGGGTGAGCTCGGACTTCGTCACTAGCATTCGTCGCTCATCACACACTCGCGCGGAAGCCCCTGTGGGGCCCGCGCGTTTTGTGTTCTAACGAGACCCCGTCACACACATGATGCAACGCATCGAAAAGACCTTCGCGGGCCGCCGCCTCGTCATCGAGACCGGGCGCATGGCCAAGCAGGCCGCCGGTTCGGCCGTCGTGACCTTCGGCGAGACCATGGTCCTCGCCGCCGTCACCGTCAGCGAGAACAAGTCGCCGCTCCCCTTCTTCCCGCTCACCGTCGAGTACAAGGAGAAGACCTACGCGGCCGGCAAGATCCCCGGTGGCTTCATCAAGCGCGAAGGGCGGCCGCACGATCACGAGATCCTCGCCTGCCGCATCATCGACCGCTCGATCCGTCCGCTCTTCCCGGAAGGCTTCCAGAACGAAGTGCAGGTCTTCGTCTACGTCATCTCCGCTGATCAGGAGAACGACGCCGAAGTCCTTGGTCTCCTCGCCGTCTCGTACGCGCTCGCCGCGTCCAAGATCCCGTGGAACGGCCCGATCGCCGGCGTCCGCGTGGGCCGCGTCCAGGACAAGTGGATCCTCAACCCCACCTACCAGCAGCTCGAATACTCCGACCTCGAGATCGTCGTCGCCGGCTCGGCTGACTCGATCGTCATGGTCGAAGGGGGCGCCAACGAAGTGAGCGAGGCCGATGCCCTCGACGCGCTCACCGTCGGGCACAAGGGGATCAAGGAGCTGATCGGCTACCAGAACGAACTCCTCGCCACGGGCCGCGCCGACAAGATGGCGTGGGTCAAGACCGAAGTGCCGGACGAAGTCCTGGCCGCGGTCAAGAAGGAGGCCGAGAAGCGCATCGCCGACGCGATCAACCAGAAGGAAAAGCACACCCGCATCCAGGCCGTCGAGGCCATCAAGAAGGAAGCGAAGGAGAAGCTGGTCGCCGAGAAGCCCGAGTGGGCGCCGTTTGTCGGCAACGTCCTCGGAGACCTCGAGTACAACGCCCTCCGCGGGCAGGTGCTCTCCAGCGGGCGTCGCGTCGACGGCCGCAAGCCGACCGAAGTGCGCGACATCTCGATCGACACGTCGGTCCTGCCGCGCGCCCACGGCTCTGCGCTCTTCACGCGTGGCCAGACGCAGGCGCTCGTCGCCTGCACGTTAGGCACCGCCGACGACGTGCAGCGCCTCGACTCGCTCAAGGACAAGAGCGAGACCACCAAGTCGTTCATGCTGCACTACAACTTCCCGCCGTTCTCGACGGGTGAAGTGCGCATGCTGCGCGGCACCTCGCGTCGCGAAATCGGCCACGGCAACCTGGCCGAGCGGGCGTTGCAGGCGGTCCTCCCGCCGTTCGAGGAGTTCCCGTACACGCTGCGCATCGTCTCCGACGTCCTCGAGTCCAACGGCTCGTCGTCGATGGCGTCGGTGTGCGGTGGTTCGCTGGCGCTGTTTGATGCCGGCGTCCCGACCCGCGCCGCCGTCGCCGGCGTCGCGATGGGGCTGATCAAGGAAGGGAAGAAGTACGCCATCCTCACCGACATCCTCG
>CAZLLP010000310.1:0-2231 GCA_964560345.1 uncultured Gemmatimonadaceae bacterium | reverse complement strand
CCCAGGTCACGCTAGCCCGTCGCGGGACCGGGGGGTGGGGCTGGTCGTATGCGTGGAAGAGGGGGCTGCGCGCGCGTCTGCTGCAGGGCGACAGCGCGTGGGCGCAGTTCGTCGCGCTCCTGGGGCGATCGTCGCTCCCGAACATTGTCTCGTTATGCGGACGGGCGTTCCAGGTGGACGGCACGCTCGGAGCAACGGCAGCGATCGCGGAGATGCTGCTGCAGTCGCATGACGGGACGCTCCGTGTGCTGCCGGCGCTCCCGGTCGAGTGGAGGAGTGGAGCCGTGCGAGGGTTTCGGGGGCGTGGGGGACTCGAGGTGGACCTCGAGTGGGAGGGCGGACGCCTAACGCGGGGGGAGGTACGGGCGTCGCGCCCCGGGCGCATCGTCGTGCAGGCCTCCTCGGCAGTGCGCGTCACGCGTCAGGGACGTCGCGTCGCCGTCAGGCAGGCCTCGGCTGGCGCCATCGCGTTCGACGGCGAGGCGGGAGGGACGTACGAGCTACGCCCCGTGCGGTGAGCGCCCGAGGGCCGGGCGCGCGGGGGAGCCGCCCTGCCGCGAGGGCGCCTAACGGTTTACGCGACACGATCGCCAGCGCCATGGCGATTGCGGCGTACGGCGTGCGCTACGGCGACTTCAAAAAGTCCCGTGCGAACTGCCAGACACTTGGCGCGCCGAGGATGTTCATGTGGGTCGTGTTGGGCACGATCGCCAACCGGCTGGCAGATCGCAGCGACCCGTCGAGCCCCGCGTCACGTTGCCCGCCGCCCAGCAGCTTGTAGAACTCCGCCATGTGCTCGGGGCGAATCGCGTCGGCATCCGCAAAGACGAGCAGCGTGGGTGCCTTGATGCCAGCCACGGAGGCCGACCAGTCGTAGCTCTGATTGGCCAGCTCACCCGTCTTCCTGAACACGGTCTCCCAGTTCACCGACGGATAGAGCGTGCCGAGCGGCGACTTGCTCACCTCCGCTCCGATCATCGGTGCTGCCGCAGGCATCTGGGCGAAGGCCTGCAATACCTCCGGATAGTAGCCGTCCGAGCGAAACGCGCTCGCAATGACGATCAACTTGTCGACCACTTCGGGATGGCGAATGGCGATCTGGAGCGCCACGTCACCACCGCTCGAGTACCCCATCACACTCGCCTTCTTGATGCCGAGCTGGCGCAGCAGCGCGGCGACGTCGTCGGCGAAGATCTCGTGCGACCACGGTTGGCTCGTATCCTTGCTCAGGCCATGCCCTCGTGCATGCGGGGCGATGACTCGGTGCGTCTTTGCCATCTCGGCTAACGGCGCACCGAACATCTCGGACGGCGTGACCCCTCCATGCAGCATCACGAGGGGTGGACCATCCCCATGGATCTCGTAGTACAGATCGACGCCATTGACGTTGGCATGGCCTTTCGTGTCTGGTGTGCGCATGGCTTGTGCTCCCGCGAAGGTCGCGTGCGCGGCCGCGGCACATACCGCGGCGACGAGGACGACCGCCCTGTGTTTGCGTCGTGCACTCATGAGACGCCCCTCGTTAGGTGGACGCGGCGCCTGGTCCGAGACACGCGCCTGATGCGCGCCCCGACACGGTGCGCGCTCATCCTGCGTTTGTCGATCCCAGGGTAGCGAGAAATTCGTCGAGCTGTTCGAGCGCCTCGGGCATCGCGCCGGTCGATCCGGCGGCGGCGTCGGCCGCTTCCTTCGAGGGATAGAGATCGTGTACGGCCACCACCGTCCTGCCGTCGACTTCATCGAAGGTCACCGTGGTGACGGTCACGCCGCCATCCCCTTCCTCATTGGTCCAGACGAGACGTGAATGGGGGGTCACTTCCACGTAGGTGCCGAAGAACTCCATGGTCGAGTCCTCGTAGGGAAAGACCAGTCGGTACTCGCCTCCGACACGAACATCCATCGTGCAGGACAGCAGCGACAGGCCAAACGACCTGGGGATCCACCACTGCTTGAAGAGGTCGGCCTGGGTAAACGCCTCGAACACGAGGCGCGCCGGACCGTTGATGGTTCGCGTGACGACGAGTTCGCGCTCGCCCCTCCGTTCCACTGCCGGCTGCTTCTGCGTTGAGGCGGCGTCACTTTCTCGTGTTTCGTCCATCGTCTCGCTCCTTGCGTTTCAGGTTCTCGACCACTCGATCCAACTCCTCGAAGCGTTCGCTCCAGAGCTGGCGGTACCGTTCGATCCACTCCGCCTCTTCTTGCAGACCGCGTAGGCCGAGCCTGCAGGTGCG
>CAZLLP010000309.1:0-2276 GCA_964560345.1 uncultured Gemmatimonadaceae bacterium | reverse complement strand
TCTCCCGTCTCCCGTCTCCCGTCTCCCGTCTCCCGTCTCCCGTCTCCCGTCTCCCTACGCTTCCCCTATCGCGTTCGCAAACAACGTCGCCAGGTCGATCTCGAGCGGCGCGACAGCGTCGAGGGGCTGCCACGTGAGCACCGAGTCAAGCACTTCGGGGCGCTCGTCGCCGTGGCGCCAACGTTCCACCGTGCGCGAATCGGCATCGACGATCCAGTATTCCGCGACCGCTTCGGACATGTAGATGCGTCGCTTGGTGATGCGGTCGCGCCGCGCCGTCGATGGCGACAGCACCTCGATGGCCAGCAGGAGCCGTTGGACGTCGTTCCACTCTGCCGGCTGTCTCCCCTCGACCAGCGGCACCGCGAACACGTCTGGTTCGAGGAGTCGATGCGGGGAGAACTCCACGTCCGCCGGCGCGGCGATCGCGCGACCGATCGCATGCGCGCGCAGATACTCGTCCAGCACCCGCCAGAACGCGAGCGCGACGTCCTGATGCCCCCAACTCGGCGCCGGCGTCACCGCCAGCACTCCGTCGAGCACCTCGTATCGCGTTCCGTCCGCCGGGAGCGCTCGCGCCCGCTCTGCCGTCCAGTCCTGCGCGATCGACATGAGCAGATGGTACGACACGCTCGGCGCTACTCGCAAGGGTGCATGCTCCCAGCCTAACGCTCGGCTCACCTCGCGCACGTACCACAATCGTGCGCACCCAACCATTCCATTGCCGAGCACGACTTACAGAAGGGTAGGCGACGTTGTAGCATCTCCGTGGTTCCTTGCCGTCCCTCACCGAGTCGTCCTGATGTCACGCCTGTTTCGTCACATGATGCAACGCTCCGCCGCGCACACTCGGCGCGCGCTCGCTCTCGCCACGCTCCTCGCGACGCCACTGATTGCGCAGGGGACCGACGCGCCGCAACGCCGCACCGTGAATGTGCGCCGAGATCCGCTGGCGTCGGCGATCCCGTCCTGGTCCGAGCAGATTCGCATTCGCGAGAGCTGGCTCGACAAGCGGCACCAGATGCTCGTCGACATGATGCGCCGGCACGACGTGCAGATGTGGATCGTGGTCAACGAGGAGTTCCACAACGATCCGCTGGCCGAGTTCATCGCGCCGCCGAGGCCGTACACCGGCAACCGCGACTTCTTCATCTTCGTCGATACCGGCGGACCGTCGCTGCGCCGCATCGCCGTCACCGGCTACTCCGAGGACAACCTCAAGCGCTGGTTCGAGTCGCCGGACGAGCCGCGGCCGATCTCGGTCGTGCTCCCGGAACTGGTCAAGCAGTATCAGCCGAAACACATTGCGTTAGGCACCGGCGGCAAGCGCGGCGTCACGCGCTCGCTCACGCACGACACCTGGGTGGACCTCACCACGCTCATCGGCCCCGACGCACCGCAGCGCGTGGTCCCCGCCGCCAACCTGATCGAGGAATACCTCGACACGCGCATTCCCGAGGAGAAGGAGTACTACACGCGCGCGGTGCAGCTGACGGAATCGCTGGCGCGCCGTGCCTTGTCGAATGAGGTCATCGTCCCCGGCAAGACCACCGTCGGCGAGGTGCGCAACTGGTTGTACGACGCGCTCTGGGCCGCCGGCGTACGCACCTGGTTCCAGCCAGACCTGCGCGTGCAACGCCAGGGGATGGGGAAGGCGTCATCACGCGGCTTCCTCGCCGTCGCCCCCGAAAGCACCGTCATCCGCCGCGGCGACGTGGTGCACCTCGACTTCGGCATCTCGGCGATGGGCTTCGACACCGATTGGCAAAAGATGGCCTACGTATTGAAAGCTGGTGAGCGCGACGTCCCGGCCGGACTCAAGGTCGCGATGCAGAACAGCCACACGCTGCAGGACGTGATGATGAAGACCTACTCGCGCCCCGGTGCGCCCGTGGCCGATGTCTACGACTCGACCATGGCCGACATGAAGCGTCGCGGGATCACGGCGATGATCTACTCACACCCCATCGGCAACCAGGGGCACGGACTCGGCGCCGCCATCGACTTCAGGTCGGCGCAGCGCCCCGAGTTGGGGGCCACCGGCAAGAAGCTGCGCAAGGGATCCTACATCTCGATCGAACTCAACACCCGCACCCCGGTCCCCGAGTGGGGGGGCCAGGATGTCTTCGTGATGTTCGAGGATGATGCGTATCTCACGGACGCCGGGTGGGAGTTCTTTCGGCCGCGGCAGGAGAGTTGGTACATCATCAGGTAGACGGGGGACGGGAGACGGGAGTGCAAACGGCGCCGAGAGGCGCCGTTTGCGTTGCATCTGC
>CAZLLP010000308.1:0-2307 GCA_964560345.1 uncultured Gemmatimonadaceae bacterium | reverse complement strand
TGCTCGCGCCGCACCTGCGCGGGGCGCGACTGCTGGCGCTCAACTCGCCGCTCAATCCCTGCGGCACCGCCTTCACCGCCGAGGCGTTAGGCGCCATCTGCGACCTGGTGCTGGAAGAGAATGCGCGTCGCAGCAAGAATGAGCGTCCGCTGTACCTGATGTACGACCAGGTCTACTGGCAGTTGACCTTTGGGGAGACGGTGCACGTCGACCCGATCTCGCTGCGCCCGGACATGGCGCGCTACACGATCCTGGTCGACGGCATCTCCAAGGCGTTTGCCGCGACGGGCGTTCGCGTGGGGTGGGTGCTTGGTCCCACCGACGTGATGGAAGCGATGAACAACTTCCTGAGCCACGTGGGGACGTGGGCGCCGCGCGCCGAGCAGGTGGCGACCGCCGCGCTGCTGCTGCACGAAGACGGCATCGCCGACTTCCGGCGCCAGCTCATCGCCGGCGTGCAGGCACGACTCGACGCGCTGTACCAGGGGATCAGCGCGCTCAAGTCGCAGGGGCATGCCGTCGATGCCATCGCGCCGCAGGGGGCGATCTATCTCAGCGCGCGGTTCAACCTCTACGGCAAGACGACGCCCGAAGGCGACGTGCTCAAGAACAGCGAGGACATTCGCGGATGGCTGCTGCGCCAGGCCGGCCTCGCGGTGGTGCCGTTCCACGCCTTTGGCGCCGAAGGCGAGAGCGGGTGGTGCCGTCTCTCGGTGGGTGCCGTGAGCGTCGAGGATATTGCGGCGGCATTGCCGCGACTGGGCGCCGGCCTCGCCGCGTTGCGTTAGGCAGTATCGCGCCGGGCCGGGTGCGCGGACGGCGCCCCCGGCATCGGCGTGTTGGACCTCCCCCTCCCCTCACCTCCTCTGGAGTCCCCTCCGATGCCCGCTCGTCACCTGTTGGTCGCCGCGCTCGTTCTTGGCATACCCTCGCTTGGCGCGGCCCAGGGCACGATTCCGCCCAAGGACGAACAGATCGCGGCCGCGGTCCTGCCGCTCCCGCCGGAGTATCGCGCCGGCGCCCGCGTGCTGGGCTACGGGAGCGATGGCAAGCTCACCACGCTGCGCGACGGCAAGGTGATGACCTGCCTGGCGCGCGATCCCAAGGCACCGCGCTTTCACGTCGCCTGCTACCACGAGTCGATGGAGCCGTTCATGGCGCGCGGCCGCGAGCTGCGCGCGCAGGGCGTCACCAACGCCGCCGAGATCGACAGCACGCGCTTTCGCGAGGTGAAGTCGGGGAAGATCGCGATGCCGAAGTACCCGGCGGCGCTCTACTCGCTCACCGATGGCGCGTTTGACCCGAAGACCGGGACGGCGCCGGGCGCTAAGCACCTGTACGTGGTTTACGTGCCGTATGCCACGTCGGAAAGCACCGGCCTGTCGGCCAAGCCTAACGGGAACCAGCCGTGGATCATGTTCCCGGGGACGCCCAAGGCGCACATCATGTTCACGTCGTCGATGTAGGACGACATGACGAGCCTGTGGCGGGGTGGATGGGGAGGGAGGAGGAGATGAAGGGCGAGCTGCATGCGTGGGTGGCGGTCGCCAACGTCGGCGTCGGGTGGGAAGCGGACCTTGTGGTGGCCCGCCTCGACGCCGAGGACGTGCCGGCGCGGGCGCGCGGCAACGACCTGGTCGGCATCTTTGGTCCCGGCTTTCAGGGGGCGACGGCGCGCGGTTTTCTGGTCGAGGTCCCCGTGCCGTACGAGGCGCAAGCGAAGGCGATCCTGGCCCGCCCCGTCACGGCACTGGATGACGAGGAATTCGACGATGAACACGTCGTCGACGACTCCGACGAAGACGTGAAGGACTAACGGGATCGTGCCGGACGCGGCGCCGAAAGGCGCCGCCGCGGACAGGAGCGCGGGCGCCCTAGGCTGCGCCCTGGGCGGAGCTCACCATCTCCCCGCGCCGGCGCCGGAACGCCGCGTAGGCGCGGAAGCCCACCACAATCACGAGCAGCGTACAGGCCAACAACACGCCTAACGCCGACAGCTTGATGACCCCCTTGAAGAGCACCAGCGCGGCGGCCAGGACCAGCACGACCGTCGGTCCCTCGTTGAAGACTCGATACCACTCGCCGCTCCGCGACACCGTCCCCTGCTCGAACCGGGTGATCGTCTGCCGGCAGAAGAGGTGGTACACCGTCAGCAGCACGATCAGGAAGAGCTTGAGCCAGAGCCACGACTCGCGCAGGTAGGCCGGGATCAGGACGAGCATTCCGGCTCCAGTGATCCACGTCAGCAGCATCGCCGGCTGCATGATGATCGAGTACAGCCGCTTTTCCATGTGAAGGAACTGCTTC
>CAZLLP010000307.1:0-2376 GCA_964560345.1 uncultured Gemmatimonadaceae bacterium | reverse complement strand
GACCACCAGCTCGGCGCCGAAGTGATGGGCGGCGATGCGAAGGTTTCCCAGGCCGGCGCCGCAGGCCATCACGATCTCGCGATTTGCGCGATCGGAGAGGATTTCCTCGCGGACCCGATCGAGGCGGAGCAGGAGTTGATCCCCGCGCCGCACGACCGACCATGGGAGGTCGCGCCAGACATTGAGCGGCGTTCCCGAGAATGGGACGATCGCGGCCAGGACGTCACGAACGGTCGACGCCTCGTCGGAGGCAGGGGGGGTGGGCGCGTCGATCATGATCCGCCTCCGGGCAGTTCGTGAGGGCACGGGTGCACGTGGAGGAAAAATCGGCCCGACGGGTGCATGGGTCTGTCAGGGGGGACGGCACCTGTGCGCGCGCTCAGGCTGATTTGGCGGCGCGGGAAACCCCGACCCCGATGGACAGGTCAGGTAATACCGGACATTTTGTGGGCGGTTTTCGCGGGGATTATCCGACGAGCGCCCGACAAAGCCTGCCTTTCACACACTCCATACTCTCAATAGGATGAGAAGTGTCGGGTAGCCAACCGCAAATGGCGACGACGCTTACCTCGTCTCCGAGACTTCGGCGCACTCCGCGCTGCATCTCGTTGCAACTGCGGCGCGGCCGCCGGGAGAGCTTACGGAACCGCAACTGACTACCGCTTCGCCTCGAGAGGGCAAGGTGACTCCTCCACCGATCCCGGCCGCGCATACGGTCGGGGCCGTGCGGGTCCCTTCCTGGGTCGGGGCGATCCTTCAGGTCCCACTGGCTGCCAAGCTGGCGGGGGCCAATGCGCTCATCGTGGTCACCGCCGTACTGGCGGCGACCATCATTCGGCGTGGAGGAGCGGGCGACCTTCCTGTGATGGTAGTCTTCGGCGGGGCGTTGGTCGGAGGCGCGCTCGTCAACATGGTACTCGTCGCGCTGGCGTTGCGTCCGCTCGCCGACCTCGAATCCACGGCGCAGCGCATCTGGCGTGGCGACCTGGCGGCGCGCGTGCCGCGCTCGCTGCTGGCCGACGGCAACCTGCAGCGCGTCGGTGGAGCGCTCAACGTGCTGCTCGATGGCTTGGCGGCCGACCGCGCCCGGCTGCGCGAGCTCACCTCGCGCGTGATCAGCGCCGGGGACGAGGAGCGCTCGCACATTGCACGGGAGCTGCACGACTCGACGGCCCAGTCGCTCGCCGCGCTCCTGATGGAGCTGAGCGTGGTGATCCGCGAGAACGTAGACCCGAGCGAGGGCGAGCGTCTGGAGCGCATTCGTCGCATCACCAGCGACGTGCTCGACGAAGTGCGCATGCTCGCGCAGACGGTGCATCCGCGGGTGCTGGATGACCTCGGGCTCGGCGCGGCACTGCAGCACCTGTCGCGCGAGTCGGAAGCGCGAGGCTCGATTCGTATCGAGGTCGTCGTCGAGGATTCGGCGCTCGAGATCGGGCCGGCGGTGAGCTCGGTGCTGTATCGCGTGGCGCAGGAAGCGCTCAACAACGCCTTGCGACACGCCAACGCCACCTGCGTGCTCATGCGCGCGGCGGTGTCCGGACGTATCGCGCGGTTGGAGGTCAGCGACGATGGTGTGGGGTTCCGCACCGACGACGCCGATCGTCGCCGCCCGGGCATGGGAATCTTCACCATGCGCGAGCGCATGGCACTGGTTGATGGCGCGCTGGAGATTGAAAGCGCGCCAGGGCGCGGGACGCGAGTGATTGCGAGTGTCCCGCTGCTGGCACCAGCACGAGCCGCGGCGTCGAGCGAGACGACGGCCACCTAACGTTACCTTCGAGGCGTGCATGACTTCTGATCTCATTCGTGTGGTGCTGGCGGACGATCACACGGTTGTCCGGGCAGGACTCAAGGCGGTCCTCGGGACGGCCGAGGACATCGACGTCGTCGGCGAGGCCAAGGAGGGACGTGAGGCAATCGCCCTCGTCGATCGTTTCAAGCCCGATGGGGTGGTGCTGGACCTATCGAAGGCGGGGATGGATGGCACCGCGGCCACCAAGGTGATCGACGCTATGTGGGTCAGCACGCGGGTCCTCATCCTCACCATGCATCCCGAGGAGGACTACCTCGTTCCGCTCCTCGAGGCGGGGGCGGCCGGCTACCTCGTGAAGAGCGCCGCCGACCGTGAACTGGTCGACGCCGTGCGCGCTGTGGCCAAGGGCGATGTGTACGTGCGTCCTACCGCGGCTCGCGTGCTGGCCAAGGGGCTCACCAAGAAGGATCCGCACCAGGTGGATCGGGAGCGCTTCGAGAAGCTCACCGAGCGCGAACGCGATGTGCTGCGCCTGACGGCGCAGGGGTACTCGGCGCCGGAGATCGGCGAGCGGTTGTTCATCAGCCCCAAGACCGTCGACACGTACAAGCAGCGCATCA
>CAZLLP010000306.1:0-2379 GCA_964560345.1 uncultured Gemmatimonadaceae bacterium | reverse complement strand
ACCGCCCAACTCCCGTCTCCCGTCTCCCGTCTCCCGTCTCCCGTCTCCCGTCCATGTCCCATCGATCGATTCTCGCCCCCCTCGCCGCCCTCTCCCTGCTCGCCCTCCCCGCGAGCGCACAACCCACGCGCCCCTTCGGCACCCTGCGCGAGCAGGCCGAAACGCAGCAGCGCTGGCTCAAGCAGCGCATGGAGACCGTCCTCCCCAAGCTCCTGCGCACGCACGGCATCGACCTCTGGGTCGTGTCCATGCGCGAGTACAACGAGGACCCGGTCTTCTCGTCGATCGTCTCGCCCACGACGTTCGCCGCGCGCCGGCGCACGATCTACGTCTTCTTCGACAAGTGCGCCGCCTCGGGCAAGGCCGACCCCGGTGACGGCTCCTGCGTCGAGCGCCTCGCGTTAGGCGGCACCTCGCAGGGCGGGATCTACAAGGCCTACACGGCCAAAGCGGTGATCGACAACCCGGCCGGCGGGCGCAACGCCGAGCTGTGGGGCGACCAGCAGTGGCTCCTCCTCAAGGAAGTGCTCGAGGAACGCAACCCGAAGGTCATCGGGATCGACGTCTCGCGCACCCACGCCTTCTCCGACGGCCTCTCGGCCGGCGAACTGGAAGGGATGACCGCCATGCTGGGGAAGAAGTGGACGTCCCGCTTCAAGAAGGCGGAGGAGCTGCCGTTGCAGCTGATCGCCGCCCGCCTCCCCGAGGAGGAAGTGGTCTTCGGCAAGATGAACGAGCTGGTGCACTCGCTCATCGCCCGCATGTTCTCCAATGAGGTCATCACCCCCGGCGTGACGCGCACCGACGACCTGGTGTGGTGGTGGCGCCAGCAGGTCAACGACCTCGGACTCGGCACCTGGTTCCAGCCCTCGGTCTCCATCCAGCGCCGCGGCGCGACCGGCGCCACGTTAGGCGCCAACCCGGTGATCCAGCCCGGCGACGTGCTGCACTGCGACGTGGGGATCAGCGCCATGCGCCTCAACACCGACACGCAGCACAACGCCTACGTCCTCAAGGACGGCGAGACCGCCCCGTCAGCGGGGCTGCAGAAGGCGCTCGCGAACTCCAATCGCTTCCAGGACATCCTCTTCGAGGAGACCCGCCCGGGGCGCAGCGGCAACGAGATCCTCCGCGCCACCCGCGCAAAGCTCAAGAGCGAGGGGGTCGAGGGGACGATGTACTCGCACCCGATCGGGATGCACGGCCACGGCGCGGGCCCGATCTTCGGCCTCTGGGACTACCAGGACGGCGTCCCCGGCCGCGGAGACGCCAAGGTGATCCCCAGCATGTGGTTCTCCTCCGAGCTGCAGACCACCTCAGCTGTTCCGGAGTGGGACAACCAGAAGGTGAGCGTCGCCCAGGAGGAAGACTTCATTCTGGGAGCGGACGGAAAGCCGCGCTGGGCGTTCAAGCGGCAGTCGGAGTACCATCTGGTGAGGCCCAAGGTCACGCAGTAGGGCCCTGAGCCCGGAAGACGAGAAGACGAGAAGACGAGAAGACGAGAAAGGTCAAAAGCGAAAAGCTCGACACGGAGGTTCACAGAGGATTCACAGAGGTTCACGGAGGAGATCGCCGCGGCGCCGCCTTCCTCTGTGAACCTCTGTGAACCTCTGTGAACCTCTGTGTTACCTCCGTGAACCTCCGTGCCATGCTTTGGAAGTTGATCTACCTCGTCTTCCCGTCTTCCCGTCTTCTTTGGATATATTCGAGCGTGAACCATCCGCGCCCCCACCGCTTTCGATGGGGCTGCACCCAAGTCGAGATGCCGTGAAGAAAGAGCACAAGCGACTGATTGTCGTCGGTGACCGTGTCCTCGTGAAGTCCGAGGAGGGCGAGGAGCGCACCAAGGTCGGCCTCTACCTCCCGTCCACCGCCATCGACTCGCAGGCGGTGCAGGGGGGGAACATCGTCGCCACTGGGCCGGGACTCCCGATGCCCGATCTGGCCGACGCCTCCGACGAGCCGTGGCGCCAAGCCACCGGCGCATCGCGGGAGACACGCTTTGTCCCCATGCAGGCGCGCACCGGCGACTACGCCCTGTTCTTTCGCAAGGCCGCAGTCGAAATCACGTTCGAGAACGAGCGCTACCTGGTCGTCCCGCAGAGCGCCATCCTGGCGCTTGTGCGAGAGGAAATCGAGTTCGACGACGAGTAAGAGGGGGTCCCCTCCCGTCTCCCGTCTCCCGTCTCCCGTCTTTTTAGAGGTACCGAGATGTCGCTTCCCCGCATGATGTACGACGAGCGCCTCGTGGCGCCGATCCGCGAAGACCTCACCCGCGTCGGCTTCACCGAACTCCGCACCGCCGCCGATGTCGACGCCGCGCTGCCGTCCAACACCGGGACCACGCTGGTGGTCGTGAACTCCGTCTGCGGCTGCGCC
>CAZLLP010000305.1:0-2384 GCA_964560345.1 uncultured Gemmatimonadaceae bacterium | reverse complement strand
GATGTCGCCGTGTGAGGCCGGTAGCAGTGCCTCGCCCAGTCGCGTGGCGAGCGCCAGCGAGTCGACCGCCTCGATGGCGCGGAACGAGAGGCGCGTGGCATCATCGGCGGCAAAGTTGCCGCGCACCGAGCGCACGAATGGCGACCGTTCGCCGGTGCCGATCCTGCGTCCGTCGCGGGCCGGGACGTTGACCGTGAGCACGCCACGCAGCAACGAGTCGCGCGCGCTACCGTCGAACGAGGAGGTCGGGGCGCGCCCGCGCACGCTGCCGCCGCGGTTGGTGCCGTACGGGAGCGTGACGACAAGCGGGATGGAGTCGGCGACGGTCCAACGATCGACAACGACAAAGCGCGACGACGCCGCGGCGGTGGTGGCGCGACCGCCGCGGTCGGTGCAGGTGGCGAGGAGCTGATAGCTCCCAGGCTCGGGCATCAGGCGCAGCGCCCCGCCGTCGCCCAGCACCCGACCGTCATCATTGGTCCACCGAATCGACGAGAGCGCACCATCCTCGCGGTCGGCGCAGTCGGCCGTGAGCGAGAGCGTGACGCCGTACGTCACGTCGCCCGAGGGGGCGTTGCCGCTGACGGTGACGGCGGGAGGGAAGTTGAGCGTCACCCCTTCGCTTGCCGGCGGTCCCAGCACCGGCGGCGGTGGCGGCGCCGGTGAAGGCGGACGTCCGCAGGCGGCGACGAGCGCGAGCGCCAGCGACGGGCGGGAAAGCCGGCGCAGGAAAGGTCGCTTGAAGAGGCGCGAGACGAGGCGCATGCGACCAAAGCTAGCGACGTCGTCTGGCGCGATGGCACGCGGTACATTGCGTGAGGCCATCCGACGCCAGCCCATGACGACGCCTCCCGACCAGAACCCGCGCCCGCTCCCGCTCCTGCGGGCGATGATCGATGCCCTCGACCGCGACCTCCTGCAGATCGTGGCGCGCCGCATGGCGCTGGTGGCCGAGGTGGCCGCCTCCAAGCGCGAGAGCGGTCTCAAGATCCGCGACGCACGACGAGAGCGCGACGTCCTGGACGATCGTGCCCGCCTCGCCGACGAACTCGGGCTCCCGCGCGGCGAGATCGAGTCGATCTTCCGACTGCTGCTGCGCGCCAGCCGCGATCACCAGGCGGCGCTGCGGGCCGAGATCCCGCCTAACGACCAGCCGCGCACGGTCGCGATCATCGGCGGCAAGGGGAAGATCGGCGGCGTGCTGGCGCGCCTCTTCGCCGACCTCGGGCACCGCATCCTCATCGTCGACACCGACACCGAGTTGCGCGCGCCGCAGGCCGCCGCCGCCGCCGACGTCACCGTGATCAGCGTCCCGATCGACATCACCGAACAGGTGATTCACGACGTGGGGCCCTACGTGCGCGACGACGCGCTGCTGATGGACGTGACGAGCGTGAAGGAGGGGCCGGTCGCCGCCATGCTCGCCTCGACCAAGGGGAGCGTGCTCGGCGCCCATCCGATGTTCGGTCCCAGCGTGCACACGCTGCAGGGACAACGCGTCGTCCTGTGCCGCGCCCGCGGCGACGCCTGGGCCGACTGGGTATCGCAGACGTTCGCGGCGCGCGGCCTGGTGATAACCGAAACGACGCCGGTGCAGCACGACCGCGTGATGTCGGTGGTACAGGTGCTCAATCACTTCCAGACGCAGGTGCTGGGACTGACGCTGGCGCGCCTCGGCATCCCGCTGGACGAGTCGCTGCGCTTCACGTCGCCGGCCTACCTGCTGGAGTTGTACGTGGCCGCGCGCCACTTCGCGCAATCACCGGCATTGTACGGCCCGATCGAAATGCGCAACCCGCGAAGTGCCGAGGTCACCGACGCGTTCGCCGCGAGCGCGCACGAGCTGCGCGACATCATCAAGAATGGCGATCAGGCGGCCTTTGCGGCGACGTTCGAGGAGGTGCGCGGCTTCTTCGGCGACTTCACGGCGGAGGCTCTGGAGCAGTCGTCGTATCTGATCGATCGCATTGTCGAGCGAACGTAGGGTTTTGGAAGACGAGATAGATCAACTACAAAAGCATGACACGGAGGTTCACGGAGGTATCACGGAGGTTCACAGAGGAAATCGGCGCCGCCGTGAACTCCTCTGTGAACCTCTGTGAATCCTCTGTGAACCTCCGTGTTCTGCTTTTCGCCTTTGACGTTCCTCGTCTTCTCGTCTTCCCGTCTTCTCAGCCCAGCGTCGCCCTCACCGCGCGCCCCTTCCCCTCCCCCTCGCGCCTCCCCTCCGCGAGCGCGACGACGCCATTCACCACCACGGCCCCAATCCCGACCGGGTACTGGAACGGCTGCTCGTACGTCGCCGTGTCGATGACCTTCTCGGCGTCGAACACCACCAGGTCGGCCGCCAGCCCCACTTTGAGGCGACCGCGGTCGGTGATGCC
>CAZLLP010000304.1:0-2456 GCA_964560345.1 uncultured Gemmatimonadaceae bacterium | reverse complement strand
CGCCGCCGCCGGAGCGCGCGTCGGGGGCGGATCGCGGCGCGGATCGTGCCTCCGAGACCGCGGGCGATTGGCGTCAGGCGCTGCGTGCACTCGACGCGCGCGCCGACGACGCACGCACGGGGGCGGGAAGTGCCTCGCCATCGCGTCCAGCGGTGCCGCGCACCGATTCGGAGCGCGCGCCCGCGCCGACGGCCGCGTCGCGTCCGCAGCCGCCCGACGCGGTCTCCGCGATCCCCGCAGGCACGCGCGAAGCCGCGCCGTCCGACGCCCCTGAGTCTGACCCAAACTCCGCGAACCGCCCGATGTCCGCTCCCGCCGAAGGCAAACCGCAGGAGGCGTCGCACGCGACGATCCCGCTCGAGCAGGTTCCGACCGGATTGGTCGTGGGGTCGCCCGCGCACGAGCTGTTCGGCGGACCGCAGTCGCCATGGCATACGCTGGCCGATATCGCCGAGGCGGCGCGGCATTGCGAGGCCTGCTCGCTGTTTCGTACGGCCAAGCAGGCGGTCCCCGGCGAGGGGAATCCCGAGGCGGACTTTGTCTGCGTGGGTGAGGCGCCAGGTGCAAACGAGGACGAGCAGGGGAAGCCGTTCGTGGGGCAGGCGGGCCAGCTCCTCACGAAGATCCTCGCCGCGATCAACCTGTCGCGCGAGGATGTCTTCATCTGCAACGTCCTCAAGCATCGCCCGCCCGGCAATCGCAACCCCACGCCGGAGGAGGTCTCGGCCTGCTCGCCGTATCTCGTTAGGCAGATCGAGCTGCTCAAGCCCAAGGTGATCGTCGCCCTCGGCACGTTTGCGGCGCAAACACTATTGCAGACCAAGGAGCCGATCGGCAAACTGCGCGGCAAGATCCACCGCTACTACGGGGTGCCCCTGATCGTCACCTACCACCCGGCGGCGTTGCTGCGCAATCCGTCGTGGAAGCGCCCGACCTGGGAAGATGTCCAGCTTGCTCGACGACTCTTCGACCGCGCCCGCAGCGCGTGACCCGTTCCGCGATCGGCGCCCTCCTTACGCGGAGGACGCCGAGCAGGCGGTGATCTCGGCGATGATGATGGATCGCAACGCGATTGTGCGTGCGATCGAATTCGTCGACGACACGATGTTCTACCGCGAGGCGCATCGCCGCCTCTTTCGCGCCATTCTCTCCCTGAATGAGCGCGGTTCGGTCGTGGACGTGCTCACGCTGGCCAACGAACTGTCGTTGCGCGGGGAGCTGGAGGCGTCGGGGGGCAAGGACTACCTCGGCCAGCTCGTGGACGCCGTCCCCACGTCGGCCAACGTCGAGTACCACGCCAAGATCATCCGCGAGAAGGCCCTCGTCAGGCGCCTGATCGAGACGTCGACCGAGATCATCACCTCCGCGTACGAGGGAAAGACGACGTCGCACGACCTGCTCGACGTGGCCGAGCAGCGCATCTTCCAGATCAACCAGTCGCGCAAGTCGGAAGGGTTCCATCGCATCAAGGAACTGCTCTGGCAGGCGATGGAGAAGATCGAGGAGCTGAGCCGCCACGGCGAAAGCGTGACCGGCGTCCCCTCGGGCTTCGATGACCTGGACAAGCTCACGTTAGGCTTCCAGCCGTCCGAGTTGATCATCGTGGCCGCGCGCCCGTCGATGGGCAAGACGGCGTTCGTGCTCAACGTGGCGCAGAACGCGGCGTACTACGGCAAGACGGCGGTGGCGCTCTTCTCGCTGGAAATGGCCAAGGAGCAGCTCGTCACCCGCATGCTCGCCGCCGAAGGGTGGGTCGACGCGCAAAAGCTCCGCAGCGGCAAGCTCACCGACGATGACTTCCGTAACCTCGCCAAGGCGTCGGGCATTCTCGGGACGCTGCCGATCTGGATCGACGACACCCCGGGCCTGTCGATCCTCGAGATCCGCTCGCGCTCGCGACGGCTCAAGTCCGAGAACAACGTCGGCCTCATCATCATCGACTACTTGCAGCTGATCCAGGGGCCGGCCGACTCGGAAAGCCGCCAGCAGGAAGTCAGCTACATCTCACGCTCGCTCAAGATCCTCGCCCGCGAACTCGAAGTGCCGGTGATCTGCCTCTCGCAGCTGTCGCGCGGCCCCGAGCAGCGCACCGGCGAGAACAAGAAGCCGCAGCTCTCCGACCTGCGTGAGTCGGGGGCCATCGAGCAGGACGCCGATGTGGTGATGTTCCTCTATCGCCCCGAGTACTACGAAGGGGCGCACGACGAGCGCGGCGAACCGCGCCGGCTCGCCGACGGGACCCCGCTCGACGGCCTCGCCGAAGTCATCATTGGCAAGCAGCGCAACGGGCCCACCGACACGGTGCGCATGTACTTCCACAAGAAGTACACGCGCTTCGACAACTACTCGCCGCGCCAGGAGTGATGGCCCAGCGCAGCAAGTCGGTGTACCGCTGCACCGAGTGTGGCGCCGAACATCCCAAGTGGGCGGGACGCTGCGATGCCTGCGGCGAGTGG
>CAZLLP010000303.1:0-2469 GCA_964560345.1 uncultured Gemmatimonadaceae bacterium | reverse complement strand
CCGATTTCAGCGCGTGGTACAACGAGACCGTGCTGCGCGCCGAACTGGCCGACTACTCGCCCGTGCGCGGCTGCATGGTGATTCGCCCCAACGGCTACGGCATCTGGGAACGCATGCAGCGCGCCCTCGATGACATGTTCAAGGCCACCGGGCACCGTAACGCGTACTTCCCCCTCTTCATCCCCGAGTCGTTCCTGCACAAGGAAGCCCAGCACGTCGAAGGGTTCGCCCCCGAGGCGGCGGTCGTGACGCATGGGGGCGGCAAGCTGCTCGAGGAGCCGCTGGTCGTCCGCCCCACATCGGAAACGATCATCTACTCGATGTATGCCAAGTGGGTGCAGAGCTATCGCGACCTCCCCATCCTCATCAACCAGTGGGCCAACGTCGTTCGCTGGGAGATGCGCACGCGCCTCTTCCTGCGCACACTGGAGTTCCTCTGGCAGGAAGGGCACACCGCGCACGCCACGCACGATGAGGCTGAAACCGAGACGCGCCTCATCCTGGGGGTCTATCGCAAGTTCATGGAAGACTGGATGGCGATGCCCGTTGTCACCGGCCTCAAGTCGGAGAGCGAGAAGTTCGCCGGCGCGCTGCGTACCTACTCCTGCGAAGCGATGATGCAGGACAACAAGGCGCTGCAGGCGGGGACGTCGCACAACCTTGGGCAGAACTTCGCCAAGGCCTTCGAACTCAAGTTCCAGAGCGAGTCGGGATCGATCGAGCATGCGTGGAACACGAGCTGGGGCGTTTCGACGCGCATGGTGGGCGGACTGGTGATGACGCACGGCGATGACAACGGCGTCCGCATCCCGCCTCGCCTTGCACCTGTCGAGGTGGTGATCGTCCCCATCTGGAAGAGCGACGAGGAGCGCGCCCGCCTGCTCGAGGCGGCGTACCAGGTCAAGCAGGAGCTCTCGACGTGGGGCGGTCGCGGCGACGATCGGCTGCGCGTGCACGTCGATGCTCGCGAGGGGATGAAGCCCGGCGCCAAGTACTACGAGTGGGAGCTGCAAGGCGTCCCCCTTCGCCTCGAGATCGGTCCCCGCGACCTGGCCGCCGGCACCTGCATGTCAGCGCGTCGCGATACGCGCGAAAAGGCCGCGCTGTCGCTCAACGGGCTTCCCGAGACGATCGCCACGCTGCTCACGACCATCCAGGGCGACATGCTGCGCGTCGCGCGGGAGCGTCGCGAGGCCAACAGCGTGCGCGAGCCCATTTCGTACGACCGGTTCAAGGAGTTGATGGAAGGTGAGGGGGCGTTCGTCTACGCCGGCTGGAATGGCGATCCTGCGATCGAGGCCAGGGTGAAGGAAGAGACCAAGGCGACGATCCGTTGCATCCCCGATCCGGAGTTCCTGACGACGGGCGAGGCGACAACGTGCATGATCACCGGCGAACCCGCCAAGCACACCGTCATTTGGGCCAAGGCCTACTGATGCCTTCGTATTCCCGCATCGGCGGGACCTTGCACTGCGAAGGGGTCTCCCTCGACCGGCTTGCCGAGTCGGTGGGGACCCCGGCGTACGTCTATAGTGCCGCGTCGATCCGGGGACAGTTCGAGCGCCTCGATCGCGCCCTCGCGCCGGTGCCGCACCGCATTCACTACGCCTGCAAGGCCAACTCGTCGCTCGGCCTGTTGGCGCTCATGCGGAGCATCGGCGCCCGCATCGACGTCGTCTCCGGCGGGGAGCTGTTTCGCGCCAGGGCGGCCGGGTTTGCGCCTGGCGACATCATCTTCGGTGGGGTCGGCAAGTCGCCGCGCGAACTGCGGGACGCGGTCGACGCGGGTGTGCACGTCATTTCCATCGAGTCCGAGGCCGAACTGCGCCTGCTCGACCAGGTGGCCGGGGAAGCCGGTGCCGTGGCCCGCATCGGCATTCGGGTCAACCCCGAGATCACCGTCGAGACGTTTCACGAATACATCAAGACGGGGCAGAAGGGTGACAAGTTCGGCGTCCCGTTCGACGACGCGCACGCCGTGGCGCGCATCGCGCACGGGCTGGCCAACGTCCGCCTGGTCGCGATCGGCATGCACATCGGGTCGCAGCTCACCGACCTCGCCGCGTACGCGCACGGCATCGAACGTCTGGAGGGGCTGATCGCTGCGCTGCGCGCCGAGGGAGTCACCACCCTCGAGCACGTCGACATTGGCGGCGGATTGTTTGTCCCGTACGACGGCGAGGCGCCGGCGGACCTCGACGGCTACACCTCCATCGTCGTCCCGGCTGTCAAGCGTTTGGGTTTGGAGCTGATCGTCGAGCCCGGGCGCTATCTCGTGGCCGAGTCCGGGGTGCTGCTGGCCCGCGTGCTCTATCGCAAGCGCAGCGGCGGGCGCGACATCCTCATCACCGACACCGGGATGAACGACCTGCTGCCACCCTCGCCCTAAGATGCCTCCCAACCCCTCTAGGCGGGGCACGCCGCCCCCTCGCGCGGCTATCGGGCGTCTCTATGCCGTGCCGGCCCCCT
>CAZLLP010000302.1:0-2470 GCA_964560345.1 uncultured Gemmatimonadaceae bacterium | reverse complement strand
CCGTGCGAGTGGCTGTCGTGGCGCATCGACGAAGACGGACACACCGTGGCGTGGCACGCCAGCGGTGAGGAGGGGGCGCTGTGGATGCCACTGGAAGCCAACGCCTTCGAGAAGCCGGCGCGCAGCCACGTGCTGATTCTGTCGTGCGACCGTGGGGTCGAGTATCAGCTCGACTTCAACACCGGAGCCGTGACGTCGCACGCCGCCCAGGGCGACGTATGACCTGAACGATCGGGACGTCGCTGTACACGATGGAGCGCTTCCACGAGGCGTTCGTGCGGATGGAGGCGAGGGGGGCGGTGGCGCAGGTGGTGGGAGGTGAGGTAGGGTAGCCGCCGTCTGGTGCGGTCGAGGGGTGGTTGACCTCGGCCGCACCTTACCCGATCGCCACTTCAACTGCTCCTCGTGGAGCGGGGCGGTGAAGGAGCCCCTATGATGCGAAGAGCGCGGCGAGCTGCACCTGCAGCGGCGACGGTGCGCCCGACGGGTGCCAGGTGAGTACGTCGGTCTCGATGGCGGGGAACGTCGCCTCGGGCGTCCACACCTCGGCGCGGCGCTGGTCGATGTCGATCACCCAATACAGCGGGACCTGCATCTCCTGGTAGAGGCGTCGCTTGGTGAAGCGGTCGTGGCGGGCGGTGGAGGGGCTCAGCACCTCGATAAAGAGGTGAAAGCGCCGCATGTCGATCCAATCGTCGACTTTGCCCTCGTGCGGCGCCACGACGAAGAGGTCGGGCTGCACCAAGAGATCGGAGCGCCCTCCCCATGAAATGTCGGCCGGTGAGATGCAGAGTTGCCCAAGGGCGTTCTGCCTGATGAACGGCGACAAGAGAAGCGCCAGCTCCAGCACGACATGTTGATGCGAAAGTCGCGGCGCGGGACTCACCAGCAACTCCCCGCGCACCAGCTCGTACCGGTTCCCGTCGTCCGGGAACGCCAGCACTTCTTCCCTCGTGTAGTACCGATCCAACGCCACAGGCATGGACATACGATCTGCTCGGCTCGGCCGAGTGCGCAAGGGTGGGGAAAAACGACCATCCACCATCGTTGCCTCCCTCGGCCGGGTCGCCGTCATCATTCCATTGCACTCTGGCGCCCTCGTGCGTGGCCTGCGAGGTTGGGGCGAAGTGTCCGTCGGACGTCGCGCGTCGGCGTCGTTTCCTGTGCCACCGCGCGTACCTGCTGCGCCCAGCCCCATCGCCACCCCTCATGCGCGATCGGCCGGACTCGTCCGAGTCCTCCTCATCCTCCAACGCGCCATCGTCCGCGGACGATCGTCGTGCCCTGGACGCCGTCTTCAGCGAGGCCTATGAGGAATTGCGCCGCCTCGCCGCGCGCGTGCGACAGGGCGATCCCAGCGCGACGCTGAGTCCCACCGCGCTGGTGAACGAGGCATGGCTCAAGCTGGCCGACTCGCCGCACGTCGCCCATACCTCGCGCCTCCACTTCAAGCGCATCGCCGCGCGCGCCATGCGGCAGGTGCTCATCGAGGCCGCGCGCCGTCGTCAGGCCGACAAGCGTGGCGGCGGGCTGGCCTTTGTCACGTTCGAGGATTCGATCGGCGAAGCGGTCACCGCCGTCGACGAACTGCTCGCGCTCGACGAGGCGCTCGACCGCCTGTCGTCGCTCAGCCCGCGTCAGGCCACGCTGGTGGAGGCGCGCTTCTTTGGCGGCCTCGAACTCAAGGAAGCGGCCACGCTCCTCGATATCTCCGAAGCCACCGCCGTGCGCGACTGGCGTTCGGCGCGCGCCTGGCTGGCGGTCGAGCTGCGGCAATCGCGTTAGGCGCCACCGCGGCGCAGGAGGGGTCATGGATCGCGAACGCTGGCAGCTCGTCGAGTCGCTGTTCCACCAGGTGGCCGACCTCCCCCCTGAGGAGCGGGCCGCGGCGCTCGACGCCGCCTGCGGCACCGACGCGACGCTCCGCGGGCAGGTCGAGGCGATGCTCGAAGGCGACGCGGGGGACAACTCGCTGCTCGATCGGGGCATGGCCGGCGCCGCCGATGCGGTGATTGGCGACGGAACCGATGCCCCCGTCCCGCGCGAGCGGTGCGGTCCCTACCGCATGCTGCGGATGATTGGGGAAGG
This sequence comes from uncultured Gemmatimonadaceae bacterium, assembly GCA_964560345.1. Taxonomy (GTDB): domain Bacteria; phylum Gemmatimonadota; class Gemmatimonadetes; order Gemmatimonadales; family Gemmatimonadaceae; genus SCN-70-22. Next base: position 382 of record CAZLLP010000302.1, on the reverse strand, counting down.
GGGGATGGGGGTCGTCTACCTCGCGCGCCGCGACGACCTGGGGAGCGACGCGGCGGTCAAGCTCCTGCGCGATGCCTGGGCCTCTGGCGTACGGCGCGAGCGATTCGTGGCCGAACAACGCACGCTCGCGCAGCTCAATCATCCGTCGATCGCGCGCCTCTACGACGCCGGCACGATGGGCGACGGGACGCCGTGGATCGCCATGGAGTACGTGGAGGGGACGCCGCTCACGACATACTGTGCCAGCAGGAAGCTCGGGCTTCGGGAACGATTGCAGCTGCTGCGCGCGGTTGGGGAGGCGGTGCTGCACGCCCATCAGCACCTCATCGTGCATCGCGACCTCAAGCCGTCCAACATCCTGGTGCGCGACGACGGCACGGTG
>CAZLLP010000301.1:0-2474 GCA_964560345.1 uncultured Gemmatimonadaceae bacterium | reverse complement strand
GCATCGATCGACCATCGATGTGAACGGCCACGCCGCGGTCAGCGCCCACGCGCAGCAGGCGGTCTCCGACAAGTTCGGGCAGCATCTCACGCCCGAGATCGGGTTCATCGGCGAGTTCTAGCGCGCGGCGAGCGATCAGCGCCGAAGCGTCTTCAGGTAGTCGCCCACGTGCCCCAGCGCCACCTCCATTTGCGGAATGGGCGCGGTGTAGGCAATGCGCACGAAGTCGTTGGCCCGGTGCTCGCCGAAGTCCTTCCCCGGCGTCACGGCGACGCCCGTCTGCTGCAACAATCCGCGCGCGAATGCCCACGAGTCGTGGGTGAAACCGCTGCAGTCTGCATAGACGTAGAACGCCCCGTCTGGCTTGCACGCGACGGAGAAGCCGATCGCATCGAGCGCCGGCACCACGAAGTCGCGGCGGCGTTGCAACTCCTCGCGTTGCGCCTCGTAGATCACCGTGCTCTCGGGTTCCATCGCCGCCACGCCGGCCCACTGTGACGGGGCGGCAGCGGCGATGAACATGTGCTGGGCCATGCGCGCCGTCGGTTCGAAGTACGACTCGGGGATCACCATCCACCCCAGCCGCCACCCGGTCATGTTGTAGTACTTCGAGAACGAGTTCACCACGAAGACGTCGTCGCCTAACGCGGCGGCCGTTTGCGGATGATGATCGTAGGTGAGCCCGTGGTAGATCTCGTCGACGATGAGCGTGCCGCCGCGCGCCCGCACGACCTCGTGGATGGCGCGCAGCTCGTCGTCGGGGATCGTCGTCCCGGTGGGATTGGCCGGCGACGCCGCCATCACGCCGCGCGTCGTGGGGGTCCAATGCCGATCCACCAGCTCCGCCGTGAGCTGAAAGCGCTCGGCCGCTCCCACCGGGATGTGCCGCGCCCGGGCGCCGCAGAACGTCAGCAGCGCGCGGTTGGACGGGTAGCCGGGATCGGCCATCAGGAACTCGTCGCCAGGATTGGCCAGCACACCAAACGCCAGCGTGAGCGCCGCCGAGCCACCTGCGGTGACCAGGATTCGCTCGGCGGGGACGCTCTCGCCGTAACGCGTGGTGTAGTGGCGCGAGATGGCCGAGCGGAGTTCAGGGATCCCGGCCGGGACCGTGTAGTGCGTCTCGCCGCGTCGCAGCGCGTCCACCGCAGCATTCACCACCCGCTCGGGGGTCGGAAAGTCGGGCTCCCCCACGCACATCAGCCGCACGTCGCGCCCGGCGCGCATCATCTCCACCGCCTCGCCGTAGATGGCGACCGCGTAGAACGGTTCGGTCTCCAGCGCGCGGGTCGTGAGACGCGCGAGGGTCGAGATCCCCGGAGTAGAGGCGGATACAGTCACGAGACGAGGTGTTCGAGTTCGACAGGCGCGCCGAGCGGCAGCGCTCCTGAAAGCAACCAACCCCCGCCACCGCCGGCAACCGCCGACTGGCTAGCTTCCTCTCGTCTTCCCGTCTTCCGTCTTCCCGTCTGCTGAGCACGAGTGTCCCTCCTCTCCATCCAGTCGGTTTCCATCGCCTTCGGCGGCCCCGCAGTGCTCGACGGCGCCTCCTTCTCGATCGAGCGCGGAGAGCGCGTCTCGCTCGTCGGGCGCAACGGGGCAGGGAAGAGCACGCTCATGAAGCTGCTCGACAACACGATGCTCCCGGACTCAGGAGAGATCGTGCGGCAGGGCGGGGTGACCGTCGCGCGGCTCGAGCAAGACATCCCCGATGGCGTGCACGGGACGATCTACGACGTAGTGGCCGAAGGGCTGGGCGAGGACGGACGGTTGCTCGCGCGTTATCACGAGGCGTCCCTGACGGTCGGCGTCGATCCGTCGGAGGCCAACCTCAAGACGCTCGATCGCCTGCATCACGCCGTCGATTCGGCCAACGGCTGGCGGCTGCACACCCGCGTCGAGACGGTGCTCGAACACCTGGGGCTCGACGCCGACGCGCAGTTCGACAAGGCGAGCGGCGGGCGCAAGCGCCAGACGCTCCTCGCCCGTGCGCTCGTCAGGCAGCCCGATGTGCTCCTGCTGGACGAACCCACCAACCATCTCGACATCGATGCGATCGAGTGGATGGAGGGATATCTCATCGAACAGGGCATCACCCTGCTGTTCGTCACCCACGACCGCGCCTTCTTGCGGCGACTGGCCACGCGCATCCTCGAGTTGGACCGCGGGAAGCTGGTTGACTGGGGAACCGACTACGACACCTATCTCCAGCGAAAGGACGCCGCGCTCGACTCCGAGCAGAAGGCCTGGGACGAGTTCGACCGCAAGCTGGCGATCGAGGAGAAGTGGATTCGCACCGGCATTCGTGCGCGGCGCACGCGCAACGAGGGGCGTGTGCGCTCGCTGGAAGCCATGCGGCGCGAACGGCAAGCGCGCCGCGAGCGTGTGGGAACCGTGCGGCTGGCGGCGCAGGAAGCAGAGCGCTCCGGGCGCCTGGTGATGCAACAATAGACGCCCGAACGTCCTTCATATTT
>CAZLLP010000300.1:0-2485 GCA_964560345.1 uncultured Gemmatimonadaceae bacterium | reverse complement strand
TGCTTGGGCGAATCTGGGGGCTTGTCCCGGGTTGGACGGACGGGAGTAGCGTTGGCGGCGCGCGAAGCGCGCCGCACTCCCGTCTCCCGTCTCCCGTCTCCCGTCTCCCGTCTCCCGTCTAGCTCTTGCTCACGTCCGGGTACTTCTCCGCCAGCGGAAAATCACTCCCCTGCATGTCGCGCACGACCCACTGCGCCACTCGCGTGCGGATCTCGGCCGGGACGTTCTTGTAGCGGTCGGCCGAGCCGGAGACGAACAGCTCGGCGTTGGTCTGCAGGATGTGCGGCGGGTGCATCTCGAAGTTGTCCTGATGCTCCTGCATGTAGGCGAAGCCGCACTTGTGCACCACGGCCTTGAGTTCGTCGGCATTCAGCGGGGCGACGCCAAGGAAGGCCGCGACCTGTTGTACGGTGGCGCCGAGGTCCTTCTTCATGTCCTCGAAGTAGACGAAGAGGACGTGGTCGGGCGACTGCTTGGCTCGCGACCACCACCCTTTCACGTGGTCGGTCCAGGTCCCCCACCACATGTGCTGCGGCGAGGTGTACCAGGCCTCGAAGGCTGGCAGCTCGGGGGACATGCCGCCGACGTTGGTGTCGACGAAGTCGATGCAGCTGGCGAAGCACGACACGGGGTGCCGCGCCACGTAGATGTACTTCGCCTTGGCGTCGAACGGGCACAGCGACGCCGGCAGGTGCGTCTTGATGATGCGCGACGGACGTTCGGTGCCGATGAGCGGTGCCTGCTCGATGGGGACGCTCTTGCGTCCCTCGATCCACGGCGCGATGGCGTACATCGCCGCGCCGGTCTCCACGAGATCGCCCTTCCCGCGCTTGAGGACTTCGTAGACCACGTTCTGCATCCACGTGGTCCCGCACTTCATCTGCGTCACGACGAAGATGTCGTCGGCACGTGGGGTGTAGGCCGCCGCCTTGGCGAACGATTCAGCGCTGCAGCTCCCACCCGGGCCGGCGACGCCGTTGTACGTGATGTGCGACTTGGCGAAGTCGAGCTTGGTGAACCGGGCGTTGAACTGGATGAGCGGGCGCAGGCGCCGCGCGTGCGCCCGCAGCTTCTCCTTGAACGCGTTGCGCCCCGCCAGCGGAAGCCCGTAGTAGGCCAGCCCCACGGTCTGCTCATCTTCCCACTTGAGGACCGTGGCCAGGTACATCGTGTAGGCGATGTAGCCGAGGACGACGGCGCCGAGAAGCCAGAGAACCAAGGACATGGGACGGGAGACGGGAGACGGGAGACGGGAGTTCGGTGGTGCCCGGGATGGAACGTCGTGCTCTTCAAGCCAGAAACGTACCAAGGCGGGTCTGGGTAACGCAGCAACCCCTCCGGCCCCCCGGCGACTCAACTCCCGTCTCCCGTCTCCCGTCTCCCGTCTCCCATCCAGCCCTACCCTTCGTCGCTCAAGGTTCGTGGAAAGTCCTCCTTCAGCAACCGCGAGAGCGCGCGGTCGGCGAGGATGCGCCCCTCGTTCTGGCAGCGGGCGCAGTAGTTGGTCTCGTTGTCGGCATACCGGATGCGCTGCACCGGGGCGCCACAGTCGGGGCACGGCTCCCCGAAGCGTCCGTGCACGGCCATCCCCGGGCGAAAGGCGGTCACGGTCTCGGGAAAGCCCTCCCCCACCTCGTCCCGCGTTCGCTGCGTCCACTCGGCGAGCACGTCCATCGTCGCCAGGCGCAACCGCTCGATGGTCGCGTCGTCGAGGCGCGAGGTAAGCAGGAGTGGCGACAGGCGCGCGCGATGCAGGATCTCGTCGGAGAAGGCATTGCCGATCCCGCTGAACAGGCGCGGGTCGGTGAGCGATCGCTTGAGCGTGTGATTCTCCCGTCGCAGACGCTCGGCGAAGGCCTCGAACGTCGCATCGAGCGGTTCCAGCCCGCCACGGTCGAACTGCTTGAGCGCTTCGTCGCCTTGCACGAGGGTGAGCGAGGCACGTCGCTTGGTCCCGGCCTCGGTGAGGATCAGGATGCCATGCGGGAAGTCGAAGTAGGCAATCCCGAGTTTGCCGGGGACCTTGCCCCCGACGGGACGCCAGCGCAGGCGCCCGGCGATCATCAGGTGAATGACGAGATGGAGCTGGTCGCCGAAATCGATGACGATGCGCTTCCCCATGCGGCGCACCCCCTGCACCGTGCGCCCGACAATCGCATCCAGCGGCGGCGTGACCGAGCGCAGGATGAACGGATTGGCCAGGCGCACGCGCGTGAGCTCGCGACCGGTGATGTGACGGTCGAGCGCTTCGCAGTAGACGACGACGTCGGGGAGTTCAGGCACTCGGGGGCGGAAGACGGGAAGACGGGAAGACGAGAAGACGAGTGGGGGCTGGTGTAGGGTGAGCGGGCGAGTCTCGAGCGCTCACCCTAGCTTTCATCCCGTCTTCCTTCCTCCTGTAACTTCTGGAACTTGTGCGGCTCGAGCGACTGCCACCACTCCCCATAGTTGAAGTGATTCCGGCGCTGCGCTCGGCGCTGGCGGG
>CAZLLP010000299.1:0-2515 GCA_964560345.1 uncultured Gemmatimonadaceae bacterium | reverse complement strand
TAGGCATTCGTTTAGACGGGAGACGGGAGACGGGAGACGGGAGTGCCCCAGCATTCGCTGGGGCGGTGCTCTCGGGATTCCTGAGACATCATGTTCTCTGACTGGTCATTCGTTCTACTACGCCGTGGACCAGGCGGACGCCGAAGCTGAGTGAATCCAGGCTCACGCGTTCGTCGTGGCCGTGCATGCGGTCCTCGTCCTCCTGGGTGAGGGGGAACGGGAGGATGCCGTAGCAGGGGATCCCCGCCTTGCGGAGCGTGGCGGAGTCGGTGGCGCCGGTGGAGAGATAGGGGACGGTGCGCACGCGGCCGTCGAGGGCGGCGACGCTGTCGGCGATGGCGCGGAACATCGGCGAATCAATCGGCGATTCGGGGGCGTCGTCGCCGCTGGCGCGCACACGGAAGGTGACGTGCGGGTCGCCAACCACGGTGCGCAGACGATCGATCACGGCTTCGATCGAATCACCCGGGAGCGTGCGGATGTTGAGCGTCGCTTCGGCCTCGGTGGGGATCACGTTGCTGCGCGTTCCCCCCGAGATGAGCGTGGGCGAGATGCCGTTGCGGAGGATGGCGTTCATCGACGGTGTCCCCGACAGCGTGCGCTCCCCCGTCGTGATGCGCGCCGGGTCGCCAGATGCAACATCGGCCATCGCACGGCGCAAGGTGGCATCGGGCCACACGTGCGAGAGTTCGTCGAAGAAGTTGCGGGTGACGGCGCCGAGTGCGAGCGGCTCCTGGTGTGCGGAGATGCGGGCGATGGCGGCGGCCAGTCGGGTGATGGCATTGCCGCCGTGCGGCACCGCGGCATGTCCGCCCGGGCCGCGCGCGGTCACGATCACGTTGTGCGGCACCTTCTCGGCGCATTGCACCGCGGCGTACAGCGCGCGTCCGTCGACCACCCGCACGCGCCCTCCTTCGTTGAGGGCGAACTCGGCGGTGACCAACTCGCGCCGGTTCTCCAGCACCCAGTCGATCCCGAAGATCCCCCCGGTCTCTTCGTCCGAGGTGGCGAGCATGACGATGTCGCGCGTGGGGAGGACGCCGGTCTTCACGATGGCGCGCCTAACAAGGAGCATCGCCATCAGGTTGCAGGCGAGCATCCCCTTGTCGTCGATGGCGCCACGCCCGTAGAGGTAGCCGTCACGGATCTCGGCGCCAAAGGGGGGCGAGGTCCATTTCTCCGGTTCGACCCCGACCACGTCCATGTGCGCCATGAGCAGGATGGGGCGCTGCGACCCGTCGCCCTTGATGCGGGCGATGAAGGCGGCGCGCTCCGGGGCCGGTTCGTCGAGCCACCTTTCCACCCCCGCCTCGCGCAGGACGCCGTCCAGGTAGCGCGCCACCGCCATCTCGCGCCCGGGGGGATTGCTCGTGTCGAGGCGAAGCATCGCCTGCAGGTGGGTGACCGTCTCGTCCAGGAGCGGATCGGCGAAGCGTGGTGCGTCAGTCGTCATGAGGGTGTCGGGGGGTACCTCAAGGCTAGCGGACGCTCCCGGGAGCAACCAGATGCCGGCCGCGGTCCCCTCGCAGGAATCGATGAGAGCGCACACATTGTCGTCAGGTGCCGTTCGGCGCCGCCCGGGACGCCGCCACCCGCGCCCGCTGAGTCGCCGACGCCCCCCAAGTCGTTTGTGTCATCTCACGGGAGTCAGCACGTCGTGTCGTCACCTTCCGCACCAGATCCGCAAGACCGCCTCGAGCCCGGCACGCGCGAGGTAGGGGCCTCGCGGCGCATGCTCGCCATCACCGAATGGGAGCTGCAACGCATCCTCCTCGACATCCACGACGGCCCGGTGCAGCACATGTACGCCGCGCTGTCGCAGCTCGACCTCATGGAAGCGGCGCTCCAACGCTCGGCAGCGGTCGACCCCGAGGTGCTGCAGCGCAAGGATCGCATCCGCAAGCTGCTGGAGGACGGGCTCACCGAGGTGCGCTCGTTCATCGGCGCCTTTCGCGCGCCGGAGTTCGAACATCGTCCGCTGCGCCAACTGGTGGACGAGTTGCTGCTGCAGCACGAGCACCTGACGGACACGCAGATCGCGATCGAGGCCGATGAAGACCTGCCGCAGGAAGACCTGCCGGTGCGCATCGCGTTGTATCGCATCCTGCAGGAAGGGCTGTCCAATGCCTATCGCCACGGCGGCGCAAGCAAGGTGAACGTGTCGTTGCGCGCCGTGCGCACCGGCCCCCGTCCGCGCCTGCGACTCGAGATCATCGACAACGGCGCAGGCTTTGACACCACCGACGCACTCCGCGAGTCCCCTTTTGGCCTTCGCGGCATGCCCCACCCCGTGTAGATGATCGGCGGTTCCTTTGAACTCTCCAGCGCCCCCGACAAGGGGACGCGCGTGACCGTCGAGGTGGACGCCATATGACCCCACGCCTTCGCATCCTGCTCGCCGACGATCACGCCCTCGTGCTCGAAGGACTTCGTTCGCTCCTCGATTCGCAGCCCGACATGCAGGTGGTCGGCGCCGCCACCGACGGGGCGCAGGTGATGGACCAGTTGCGCCCGC
>CAZLLP010000298.1:0-2522 GCA_964560345.1 uncultured Gemmatimonadaceae bacterium | reverse complement strand
CCTGATGCTGGCGACGATCGCGGTGCCCTCGGGCACCCGGATGAGCGGCGCCGGGACGCTTGGTGCCTTGCCGGATTCGGCGAAGACAGGGGCGCGGACCTTCGGGCCGTCGGCCGCCTCGGGATACCAGTCCGCCAGCTGCACGGTGAGGTGCAGGCGCAGGGTATCGCCCGTCTGCTGGCCGGCCGCCCGCGTGTTGTCGTTAGGCTCGACGACGGGAACCGGGGCGGGAGTGAAACGGTGGCTGAATGCGAGCAGGAGAACGGCGAAGAGACCGGCAGGAACGCGGCCGGGGACGCCGAGGGGGGAGTGCACCGGATGGGTCTCCGATCGAACGGGGGATCGCGTCGCGTCCCTGGTCGCGCTACTCGGCCCGAGGGGGGCGGGCCGGCACGAGGCGATCATGCGCCCCCGGCGTCGGAGGCTGCATGGGGGCAAGGATCGCCCATTCTGCCGCTTGCCGCAAGCTGAGGTCGCCAATAGCCGTCGCGGGCGCCCCACCGCTCGCGAACCGCCTTGCCGCTTGCTATCCTCACGCCGTCGCGTTGTCGCCCACCACCACCGGCGCGCCGGCATCCATCGACGGCGATTCTCGAGCCCAGCTTGCCGCGCCCCCGGCATCGGGCCGACCGTCCACCCGCGTCTCCCCAGGCCCGAGGCTCCCCTCCATGATCCGTCGACTGTCAGTCATTGCCACCCTGCTGCTGGGGGCGTGCACCCTCCAGCGCTCGACCCCATCGCTGTCTTCATCGGCGGCTGGGATGGACGACCACACGGCGCACATGAGCGCCGCCGAGCGTGGGGAGCCGCCCGGGGTGGGTGGATCCAACGGCTCCACGCGTCAGCGCACCGCCGGTTGCCCCGCCAGCGCGCAGACGGCTGCGGCGCGCCTGGCCGCGACGCCGCGCCACGGCGAGTCGGTCAAGATCGCGTGGGAGCCCGGGTCGTCCGATTCGCTCATGGCCTGGATCGTCTACCCCAAGTCGTCGGCCAAGGCGCCGGTGGTGGTGGTGGTGCACGAGATCTTTGGGCTTTCGACGTGGGTGCGCGCCGTGGCCGACCAGGCGGCGGCCGATGGCTTCATCGCCATCGCCCCCGACTTCCTCTCGCGCGTGCGCGGGGGGCCGACGTCGGTCGAGCTGTCGGCCGACACGGCGCGGCGCCTCATCTCGGGTGTTGACGCCGCCGAGCGCAATCGCGCCATCGTGGCCGCCGCCAACTACGCGATGATGCAGCCGGCGGCGGTCGCCAGGTACGCGGTCTTCGGCTACTGCTGGGGCGGATCGACGACGTTCATGCACGCGGTCCATGGCGGCGTGAAGGGCTTCGTCGGGGGGGTAGCCTACTACGGGCTCCCCTACATGACGGGTGGATCGCCGGCGACCGCGACGGCTCCCGCCGTGCCGGCGTCGATCAACGCCGATTCGCTCAGGAAGATCAAGGTGCCGGTGATGCTGCTCAACGGATCGAAGGATGCGCGCATCGCCGCGGCCATGCCGCAGCTCGACTCGTTGATGAAGGCCCTCGGCAAGACGTACACCGGTGTGAACTACGAGGGGGCGGTGCACGGCTTCCTTCGCGCACAGAACGACCCGAAGGCCACGCGCGATGAGGCCGAGGAAGCGGCCAACCTGGCCGCGACCAAGGATGCGTGGCCGCGCACCCTCACGTTCCTCCGTCAGCACCTCGGCGTGAAGTAACGCCGCGACCAAGCCGCCATCCACATCGCATGACTGGTTTTCGCATTTCTCACTCGGAGCATTCCATGGTTCGTCAGGCCTTGTCCGTCCTCACCTTCTCCTGCGTTGCAGCTGCACAGCTGTCGGCGCAGGGGAACGTGCAGAAGTCCGCATTGCACGACTTCCGCGTCGTTACGGTTGCCTCCGGGTTGGTGCAACCGTGGTCGATCGCCTTCTTGCCTGGGGGAGACATCCTCGTGACCGAGCGTCCGGGGCGGTTGCGCATCGTGCGGAAGGGGAAGCTGCTCGACACCCCCGTCGCCGGCGTCCCGACCGTCGCCACGGCGGGACAGGCCGGGCTCCTGGATGTGGTGGTGCACCCCGACTTCGCCAACAACCGCTACGTCTACCTCAGCTATTCCAAGCCGATGGGAGACAGCGGGAAGACGACGACCGCGATCGCGCGCGCCAAGTTCGAGAACGATGCCCTCACCGGGCTCACCGACATCTTCGTCGCCAAGACCAACGGCACCATCGGGCACTTTGGCTCGCGCCTGGCCTTCGATGGCAAGGGGCACCTGTTCATCACCGTCGGCGACCGCATGGCGCCGCCGTCCGGGAACCTGGAGGCGCACCCGGCGCAGGATCTGTCGAATCATCACGGCAAGACGATTCGGTTGAACGAAGACGGGAGTGTCCCGAACGACAACCCGTTTGTCGCGCGCGCGGGCGCGCTCCCGGAGATCTACAGCTATGGCCATCGCAACCTGCAGGGGCCCATCGTCAACCAGGCGACGGGCGATGTGGGGGGGACGGAGCACGGCCCGCCGGGCGGCGCAGGGC
>CAZLLP010000297.1:0-2535 GCA_964560345.1 uncultured Gemmatimonadaceae bacterium | reverse complement strand
CGTTGACGTCGATCGTGCGCGCCTCGAGCACCTGCTGGCGCGAGAAGGCGAGCAGTTGCCGGGTGAGGCGCGCCGCGCGCTGCGAGGCCTGGACGATCTCCACCGCCTCTTCTCGAAGCTCGTCGTTGGGCGGAAGCCCGCGCGCCAGCGACTCGCCGCAGTTGAGGATGACGGTGAGGAGGTTGTTGAAGTCGTGCGCCACCCCGCCCGCCAGCCGCCCCACCGCTTCCATTTTTTGCGCCTGCCGGAGCGCCTGTTCCTGCCGGCGTTGTTCGCTGATGTCGCGGGCGATGGTGGAGACAAATTCGACATTGCCTGCCGCGTCCTTGTGCACGAGCAGCACCTGCGACACCTGCACCGTACTGCCGTCCACGCGCCTCAGTTCGCGCTCGATCTCGAGGACTCCCACCCCCGTGGCGAGCGTTTTCACGTCCTCCTGGCGTGGCCGCTCCGAGGGGGCGAGGAACTGCCCCGAGGTGTAGCCGTCAAGCGATTCGCCCGGGGCGATCCCCAGTAGGCGGCGTCCGGCGGCGTTGAGGTACCGGAGCTTGGCATCGGGGGAGATGACGCAGACCAGGTCGGTCGTCGCCTCGAGGATCGCGACCAGGCGCTCGCGCTCACGTGCCACCGAACGCTCGGCGGCCATCGCGGTGTTGAGGGCATTCACCCGGTGCCGCACCAGGAAGAAGATCAGCGCCGCACTGGCCACGACGAAGAACCACCCCTTGAACGTCTGCAGGCGCGTCAGCGCTTCCTGGTCGCGCACGATCGCCAGTACCGCGGCGTCGGACCAGACGATCCAGAGGATGCCCAGCACAGCGTAGACGAGGGCGATCCAGAGCGGCGACCAGTCGGAGCGTCGGCGCGGCACGGCGAAACCGTCAGGGGCGCCTGAACTGCCTGAAGTGCCTGCGGTGTCGAGATTGCCCTTCGAGGGGCGACTCGCCGACCCTTCGATGTCGCCCGGTGTTTCCATTGCCGTCGTGCCTAACGATCCGTCGGAGCGGCTGGCGCGAGGTCGACCGCATCGACCGCGCGCGTGGCGATGGCGTCGAGTCGGGCGTCCTGGTTGATGCGCAGCGCCTTGAGCGCACGGCGCGTGCGCCGGTACGCCATGTGTACAAAGACGCGCGCGCAATCGACTTCGTTGGCCACGCGATCCGGCTCTCCCCCCGCCTCGGCGATCTCGGAGGTCACGCGCGAGAGAGCGGCAACGCTGAAGTAGAGATCGATCGCCGCGTTGGCCAGGCGCTCCTGCACGTACTGGCGCTCGATGATTGCCTTGCCGTGCTTGCGCAGCGACGCCTCCACCGCGCGCGCCAGCGCGTGGATCTGCGAGGCGACCAGTTCGGCCTCCTCGGCCAGCGCCGGGTGCACCTTGGTGAAGTCCGGCTTGTTGAGCGTGCTCCTGGCGCGCCCGGCAAGATACGACGAGATGGCCCCGAAGCCGTTGATCGGGTCCTGCAGCGCCTTGCCTAACGCCTTGAGGCGCTCGCCTGGCTGCTGCAGACCCATGAGGGCGACGAGGGCACGCAGGATCTCGTTGGTCCCCTCGAAGATGAGCATGATGCGCGAGTCGCGCACGCTCTGCTCGAAGGGGAACTCCTTGGAGTAGCCCATCCCGCCCGCCATCTGCAACGCTTCGTTGGAGGCGCGATAGGCCATTTCCGACGAGTAGACCTTGCAGGCCGCCGTCTCCAGCGAGAAGTCGATGCCGCCCTTGTCGACCATTCCCGCTGTCAGGAACCACGCGGCGTCGGCCGCATAACACTCGGCCGCCGCCAGCGCGATCTTGCGGCGCAGCATCTCGAACGAGGCGATGGGGCGACCGAACTGCTCGCGCTGCTTGGCGTAGGCGATCCCCTCGTTCATGATCTGCCGTGTGCCGCGCGCTGAGCCGGCGGCGAGCCCCAGGCGACCGGAGTTGAGGATCTCGAGCGCGATCTTGAAGCCCTGCCCCACGTCGCCCAAACGGTTGGCTGCCGGGACGCGCACGTTGTCGAAGATCACCGAGCGCGTGTCCGACGCCTTGATCCCCATCTTCTCCTCGAGCTTGCCCAGCGAGATGCCCGGCGAGTCGCGCCCGACGATGAAGGCGGTCACGCGCTCCTTCGGCTTGCCGTCCACCACGATCGGGACCTTGGCAAAGACGGTGAAGAGCCCCGCGTAGCCGGCGTTGGAGATCCAGATCTTGGTCCCGTTGAGGATGTAGGCCTCGCCGTCCTCGGTGGGGACGGCGGTCGCCTTCATGGCCTGCGCGTCCGACCCGGAGCCCGGTTCGGTGAGGCAGAAGGCGGCGACCAGTTCGCCGGCGGCGCAGCGCGGGAGGTACTGCTGCTTCTGCTCTTCGGTCCCGAAGAGGACGATTCCCTTGCAGCCGATCGACTGGTGGGCGCCGAAGTAGACGGCGAGCGCCGGGTCGGTGGCGCCGATCTCGCCGACGACGCGGTTGAAGACCTTGGCGCTGGCGCCCAATCCGCCGTATGCCTCGGGGAGGTTGAGCCCCATGAGGCCGAGCGCGTGAAAGCCCTCGCC
>CAZLLP010000296.1:0-2547 GCA_964560345.1 uncultured Gemmatimonadaceae bacterium | reverse complement strand
GTCTGCGCCTACCGCACGCTGGCCGCGGAGAATAGCTGGGCGCTGCGGCAGGCGTTCTATGACCTGCTGGCCGCGTCGCCCGTCGGGAGCGGACTTCCCATCGATGCCCCCGGCTCCATGCGACGCCCCGCACTCCTCGAGGGGGACGTCGGCGTCACCTGGGAGCGACGCATCGGACGATCGCGCCTCACGCTCGGCGCCGCTCTCGTGAACGCGTTCGACCGACGCAACGTGCTCGACTATGGATTGCAGCGCGACGCGGCGGCCGGGCGCTACGTCATGGTCCCGCGCTACCTGCCGGGGCGGCAACCGTCCGTCACGCTCCAGCTCGTCCCCTGAACATCGGACTAGTCATTCCGAGCGACTGACGTGTGGTAAGGATGAATGCGCGCCGAGACGGTGCGCACGCCACCCTCAGCCATGAGTCGTCAGATGCAGTCAATGCTTAGGAGCCGCCGGTACGCGGCCGCCCTGCTCGGCGCGTTCGCCCTGGTCACCGTTGCCGCCTGTGGCGACGACGATCCGGTCGCCCCTGCGCGCACCACCATCACCGAGACCGCCGCTGCCACCAGCAACCTGTCGACGCTGGTGACCGCGTTGCAGGCCGCGGGGCTCGACCAGACGCTGCGCGGAAGCGGCCCCTTCACCGTCTTCGCCCCCGTCAACGCGGCCTTCGCGGCGCTCCCGACTGACGTGATCGCCCGCCTGCTCGAGACCGGGAACAAGGCCATCCTCACCAAGGTGCTCACGTTCCATGTCGTCCCGGGCAGCTTCACCGCCAGCCAGCTCACCAACGGCCAGGTCCTGACGACGGTCGAAGGGACACAGCTCACCGTCTCCATCGCCAACGGCGTCGTGCGCATCAATGGCGCCCAGGTCACCACCGCCGATGTGCGCGCCTCCAACGGCGTCGTGCATCTGATTGATGGTGTGCTGCTCGGGAGCCTCGACATCGTGGATCAGGCGACCATCCGTGGCTTCAGCTCCCTGGTGAACGCCGTGAGCGCCGCCGGGCTGGTGAACGCGCTGCGCGGTGGCAGCAACGCAGGGTTGACCGTCTTCGCGCCGACCAATGCCGCCTTCGCGGCGATCCCCGGCGGGGCTCCCACCAACACCACCACGCTCGGGCAGGTGTTGCAGCTGCATGTCGTTGGGGCCAAGGCGCTCTCAACCGCGCTCAACAACGGCCAGAAGGTCGCCTCGCTCCTCGGCCCTGACCTGACCGTCGGGATCACCGGCAGCGCGATTCGCATCACCGGGCCGAAGAACTTCGCCAACGTGACCGCCGCTGACGTCGTCGCGAAGAACGGCGTGATCCACGTGATCGACAGCGTGTTGCTGCCGTAGGTTAGAGAAGGAGGGATGGCGCGGGGGCGTCTCTGCCCTGGTTCGGGTGACGAAATCCGACCAGAGCAAGACGCCCCCCGTGTGTTTCCGTAGGTGACACCTCCCGCTCCGCCCCCACCCTCCCGATTCCTCGACGAACACGGCGCGCAGCGCCACTCCCGTCTCCCGTCTCCCGTCTCCCGTCTCCCGTCTCCCGTCTCCCGTCTCCCGTCCCTTTTCAAACTCCCGCGCGCGCCCGCCTGTCCAACCGGCATCCCCTCACGGCCGGCCCCACATGCTCGCACGCACGCACGCGCGTCTAATCGCTTTCGTCGCCCTCCTCGCCGCCACCCCCTCCCTCGGCGCCCAGGCCCCCGCTTCCCCGCCCACCCCCGCGCCGAGCATCGCGCACCTCGCCGACTCCATCGCCGGCAAGGGCTCATCGTTCGAGCGCACCAAGCGCTTGGTCTACTGGATCAACGACTCGTTCGACTGGTCGGCCACCGACTACCAGTCGCGCTCACCCGCCCAGATCATCGCCCGGCGCGCCGGCAACTGCGCCGACCTGGCGTCGGTGCTGGACATGTTCCTCGACAGCCTGGGGGTGCGCACGCGATGGGTGCGCGAGATCAACGTGCAGCCCGAAACCACCCCGCGCCGCCAGCGCACCGCCGACAGCCTCGTTGCAGCTCGCGGCAATGGATTTTCGGTGTTCGGCCTCCAGCACAATGACCACGTCTGGCTCGAGGTCTGGGACGACGTCGCGAAGGACTGGTTCCCCGCCGACCCCGCGTATGGTGTCGTGGGCCTCGCCGACTGGTCCGCCGCGCGCCTGGCCATGGACCGCCGCCCCAAACCGCGCGTAGCCGCGGTGGAACCCATCGCCGCCGACATGGTCGTCCCGTTCGTGGTCGTGGCCGGCGACAAGCGCAGCGGGCCATACGACGCCGACCGTACCGATCACTACCTGATCGACGGCTTCAACCGCCTCTATGAGTCGAAGCTCTCCCAGCTCCCCACCTGGCCCCGCTGGGTCGCCGCCGTGAAGTCGCTCGCCCCGCGCGCCCGCGCCGCGTTCGAAGGGCGGGAGAACCTGCATGCGTCAACAGCCGACATCGCAACCCTCAAGGCCACCGACGCACCGCCCAGTGAAGAAGCCAGAGCGAAGCGTTTTACCCTGCCATAACGGCGACGCCACCCCCCACCCCGCCCCTCCGCCCC
>CAZLLP010000295.1:0-2583 GCA_964560345.1 uncultured Gemmatimonadaceae bacterium | reverse complement strand
CCCGGCTCCCTTCTCCCGTCTAGGTGCGCGGTTTCGCTCGCCGCGTCGGGTCCGCATTCACCGGATCATCCGGCCACGGGTGGCGCGGATACCGTCCCTTCATCTCCTTCTGCACGTCCTTGTACGACGAACGCCAGAAGCCGGCGAGGTCGCGCGTGACCTGCAGGGGGCGATGGGCGGGGGAGAGCAGGTGCAACGTGACGGGGATCTTCCCGCCCAGGACGCGTGGCGTCTCGCGGCAGCCAAACATCTCCTGCAGGCGTACCGCCAGCACGGGCGACGCCGGGTCGCTGTAGTCGACGGCGATTCGGCTCCCGGTGGGGACTTCGAGGTGGCTCGGGGCCAAGGCGTCCAGCGCACTGCGCTGCTGCCACGTGAGGCGCCCGAGCAGCAGCGAGCCCAGGTCGAGCGCGGCGACGTCGCTGGCGCGACGCATCCCTTCGAGGTGCGGCGCCAGCCACTCGTCGAGCGTGGTGAGCAGCGCGTCGTCGCTCACGTCGGGCCACGTGGCGTCGTGCGCGTGCACGAAGGCCAGCCGTTCGCGCAGGCGTCGTGCGCCATCGCTCCACGCCAGCAGCTGCAACGACGACCGGCGCACCGCGTCCAGCAGCGCGCGCGACACGAGTGCCGGCGATGGGTCGCGCAGCGCCACTTCGCGCAACGTGATGGCGCCGAGTCGTTCCACGCGTACCGCACGCACGACGGCCGCCGCGTCATCCCATTCCACGCGCTCGTCGACGCTGATGTCGTCGGCGAAGTCGCGACGGACGTCCTCCAGCGTGAGCGACGCCGCGAGATAGATCGTGCTCTCCGGGCGTCGCCCATCCGATTCGGCGATCACCAGATACTCCGACTGCGCCAGCGCCGGCGAATCGCGAAAGACCGCCCCCGTACCGTTGCGCAGGAGATAGCGCCCGCCGCTCCCCTCACGACGTTGCGCCACCCGATCGGGAAAGGCGAGCGCCAGCAGACGACCCGCGTCATCGAGCGAGTCGTCGTCCCGCGCGTCAACTGCGCCAGCATCGCGCCCTCCCACCCCCAACTCGCGCCGCCACGCATTCGCGTCGTCGAGCGCCCGCATCGCCGCATCCCGCACCACGCGCATCCCGTGCACCTCACTCGGCAGCCGCTCCCGCCGACGCAGCCCCCGCAACAACTCGAGCCGCGTCCGCAAATCCGCATCATGCTGCGGCCCATCGGCCCGAAGGATGTCGCGCTCCCCCACCAGCGCCGCCAGATCACACGCGAGCCGCAGGCTCGCCCTCCCGTCTCCCGTCTCCCGTCTCCCGTCTCGTCTCGCGCCATCACCCGCGTCGCGCGAAGACACGAGCATATGCGCCACGCGCGGATGCGCCGCCAACTGCGCCATGCGCGCTCCGTGCGCGGTGATCGCGCCGTTCGGGTCGAGTGCGCCTAACCACTGCAGCAACTCCTGCGCACGTGCGAGCGACGACGTGGGAGGAACATCGAGCCACGCCAGAGAGGTCACGTCTTGCACACCGGCAGCTGCAAGTTCCAGTGCCAGCGGTGCCAGGTCGGCGTCGGCGACCTCCGGGGCGGTGAAGGGGAGCAGCCCTGCGTGTTCCTCCATCGCCCACAGTCGGTAGACCACGCCCGGCGCCACGCGCCCAGCCCGCCCGGCGCGCTGCTCCGCCGAGGCGCGCGACACGCGCACCGTCTCGAGTCGCGTCATCCCCACCTGCGGAGAGAAGCGCGCCACGCGCGACAGCCCGCTGTCCACCACACAACGCACCCCCTCGATGGTCAGCGACGACTCGGCGATCGACGTCGCCAGCACCACCTTGCGGCGCCCCGGGGGCGACGGTGCGATGGCCCGGTCCTGCTGCTCGAACGGAAGATTGCCATAGAGCGGGTGCACCTCGACGCCGCTGCCTAACGGCGACTCGCCCAGCAGATCGGCGACCCGATGAATCTCCCCCTGTCCGGGAAGGAAGGCGAGGATGTCGCCTTCCGTCTCGCGCAGCGCCTGGCGGACGGCCGCCGCCATCGCTCCCTCGATGCGCTGGTCGCTGCGACGCGGGAGCCACCGCGTCTCGACCGGGAACATGCGCCCGGCACTGGTGACGATTGGCGCCCCGCCTAACAACCGCGACACCGGTTCGCCGTCGAGCGTGGCCGACATCACCAGGATGCGCAGGTCGTCGCGCACCAGTTGTTGCGACTGCCGCGTGAGGGCGAGCCCGAGGTCGGCCTGCAGCGAGCGCTCGTGGAACTCGTCGAAGATCACCAGCCCGATGCCATCGAGCGTCGGGTCGCTGTTGAGCATGCGGGTCAGGACCCCTTCGGTGACGACCTCGACCTGCGTCCTGGGGCCGACGCGCGTGTCGCGCCGGACGCGATACCCCACCGACTGCGCCAGCGGCTCGTTCAGCAACTGCGCCATCCGATGCGCCGCCGCCCGTGCCGCCAGCCGCCGAGGTTCCAGCATCACGATCTTCTGTCCGCCGAGCCACGACTCGTCGCGCAGCGCCAGCGGCACCAGCGTCGTCTTCCCCGCCCCTGGTGGCGCCTGCAACACCGCACACGTCCCCCCCGCCAGCGCCGAGCGCAGCGCCGGAATCA
>CAZLLP010000294.1:0-2613 GCA_964560345.1 uncultured Gemmatimonadaceae bacterium | reverse complement strand
TCCCATCGCGCTGGCCGCCTTGGCCGGCACACGATGACACCTCGAGCCTCGTCGAGTGTTGGGTGCACCGCCGGTGCGGTGCGGATCGTTAGGCGCCGGCCGGGGCCGGACGCGCGGTCACGCCGAGCGCGATGCAGCAGGAGGAGGCGAAGCGGGCGGTGGTGCACACGGCGCGCGCGCCGGACCGTCGTGGCTTCGCGGGAGAACCACACCTCGCGCGACGCCACAGTGTTGCACACCGCTACGCGCTTGTCACCTCGGAGAACTACGGGATGTGCAGCACACCGTGCTCAGCACGACGTGTTCGGCACGGAGCGCCGCGTGTTGCGTCCATCGTCAGGGGTGTCGTGGTGCGTCGCGGTGCGTCGACGGCGACCGCGCGCGCGCGGGCGATGGCGACGATGCCAGCCGCCTCCCCGCGCGGCGCCCGGACTTCGATCACGCAACTTCTCCTGCCAGCCGGTACCACTTGCCGGCGAAATGCCCTACGTTTTTCCCCCATGACGAGCACCCGAATTCCCGCCGCGACCACGCCGGCTCCGACTCCTCCGGTCGCCCCGTTGCCCTGGAACATCGAAGAGGCAAAGGACCTCTACAACATCGAGGGGTGGGGCGCTGGCTTCTTCGACATCAACGAGAAGGGGCACGTCATCGTGCGCCCCGATCCGGAGCTGCCCAACCAGACGCTCGACCTGTTCGAGATCGCCGTCGACCTCGAAGCGCAGGGCGTGCCACTCCCCGTCCTGCTTCGCTTCTCCGACATCCTCAAGCGCCGCATCGAGACGCTGAGTGAGTCGTTCGCGACGGCCATCCGCGAGTTTGAGTACACCGGCGGCTACACCACCGTCTACCCGATCAAGGTCAACCAGCAGCGGCACGTCGTGGAGGAGATCGTCGAGTTCGGGCGCAAGCATGGCGTCGGGCTCGAGTGCGGCTCCAAGCCGGAATTGCAGGCTGTGCTCGGACTCTCCGAGAGCACGGAGCACATCATCATCTGCAACGGCTACAAGGACGAGGAGTTCATGCGCCTCGCCCTCATGGGGCAGAAGCTCGGGCACAACGTCTTCATCGTCATGGAGCAGTTGAGCGAACTGGATGTCCTGCTCGATGCGGCGCGTGACCTCGGCGTGACGCCCCGGGCGGGGGTGCGCATCAAGCTCGCGGCCGAAGGCGCAGGGCGCTGGGCGCAGAGCGGCGGAGAGAAGAGCAAGTTCGGGCTCAACACCGCCGAACTCATGAAGCTCATCGACCGCCTCAAGGAAATGGGGCAGCTCGATATCCTGCGGCTGGTGCACTTTCACCTGGGCAGCCAGATCACCGACATCCGCTTCATCAAGGCCGGGCTGCAGGAGATCTCGCGCTACTACGCCGAACTGCACAAGCTGGGCGTGAACATCACGCACGTCGACGTGGGCGGCGGACTGGGCGTCGACTACGACGGCACCAACTCCGTCAACAACGCGTCGGTCAACTACACGCTGCAGGAATACGCGAGCGACGTGATCTACGGACTTGCCGAGACCTGCCGCGAGGCCGACCTGCCGATGCCGCACATCGTCAGCGAGTCGGGGCGTGCGCTCACGGCGCACCACGCGCTGCTGTTGCTGCGCGTGATCGACGTCGAGTCGCAGGCCGAGCCGCCGCTCCCCGACATCGGGGAGGACGACCACGTCCTGCTGCACGAGATGGTCGAGGACTACAACACGCTCGCCAAGAAGAAGCTCCCCAAGCGCAAGATCGTCGAGATCTTCCACGACGCGTCGTTCGACAAGGAGCGCGCCCAGCAGCTCTTCAACTCCGGCGTGCTCTCGTTGCGCGAGCGCGCGATGGCCGAGACGATCTACTTCGCGACGATCAACCGCATCTCGGTGGTCATCGCCGACAACCGCGAGGCGTACGACGAAATCCTGAAGGAAGTCGACGCGACGCTGGTCGATCGGTACTTCTGCAACTTCTCGCTCTTCCAGTCGCTCCCCGATAGCTGGGCCATCGACCAGCTCTTCCCGATCAGGCCGATCCACCGCCTCGATGAGCGGCCGGAGCGGCGCGGGACGTTGCAGGACGTCACCTGCGATTCGGACGGCAAGATCGATCGCTTCGTGGGGGGGCGCGACGGACGTCCCAGCCTCGAGCTGCACACCTTCCGCGACGGCGCCGACTACATCCTCGGCATCTTCCTCACCGGCGCGTACCAGGAAATTCTTGGCGACCTGCACAACCTCTTTGGCGACACCAACGCGGTGCACATCCGCCTGACGAATGGCGGCTACGAACTCACCGACCTGGTGCACGGCGACACCGTCACCGAGGTGCTGAACTACGTGCAGTTCTCGGCGTCGCAGCTGTTGGCGACGTTCCGCCGCAAGGTTGGCGGCGCGAACGGGATCACGCGGCAGGAGGCGAATACGTTCATCGCGGAATACGTCGCCGGGCTTGAAGGGTACACGTATCTCGAAGGAGAAGCGGCACGCTAGAAGACGGGAAGACGGGAAGACGGGAAGACGAGAAGGAAAACCCTGAGGGCTCCAACACTCGGCGAGTGTGGAGCCCCCAGGGTTTTGCTGTTACTCGTCTTCCCGTCTTCCGGTCTTCCCGTCTTCCCTACGCTCCAAA
>CAZLLP010000293.1:0-2695 GCA_964560345.1 uncultured Gemmatimonadaceae bacterium | reverse complement strand
GAGTTCTGCTTCTCCACGCCGCGCATCATCATGCACAGGTGATACGCCTCGATCACCACCCCCACCCCGTGCGGCGCCAGCACCCCCTGGATCGCCTCGGCAATCTCCCCGGTCAGCCGCTCCTGCACCTGCAGCCGTCGCGCGAACATGTCCACGATGCGCGGCAGCTTGCTCAGCCCGACAATCTTCCCGTTCGGGATGTACGCGATGTGCGCCTTCCCGAAGAACGGGAGCATGTGATGCTCGCACATCGAATACAGCTCGATGTCCCGCACCATCACCATGTTCTCGTGCGCCTCGGCAAAGACCCCTTCTCCCACCACGTCTTCCACCCGCTGCGCGTAGCCGTGCGTGAGGAACGCCATCGCCTTGGCCACGCGCTGCGGCGTCCGCAGCAACCCTTCACGGTCGGGATCCTCGCCTAACAACTCAAGCTGACGCCGCACGAGCGAGGCATAGCCGGTCACGCCACGCGCATGCTCGTCGTCGCCAGGATATGGCGGGATTGCATCAAGCGCAGCGGATGGTCGATCGAAGTCAGACATGAGGTTGCGTCACGAGAGATAGTAAGTGAACATGCCGAGTCGCCCACGCCGGCGACAGGCATCGTGCCTCTCCCGTCTCCCGTCTCCCGTCTCCCGACTCCTGACATGCTCGTGGTCGCCCTCACCGGGAACATTGCCAGTGGCAAGTCGACCGTCGCCCAGCGGCTGGCCGAGCACGGCGCGTGGCTGGTGGATGCCGACGTGCTGGCGCGTGAGGTCGTCGCGCCGGGGACGCCAGCGTTGCAGGAAATCGTGGAGCGTTGGGGGACTGCCCTGCGATTGCCCGATGGTTCGCTGGATCGAGGGGCCCTTCGCCGAATCGCCTTCGCCGACGAGAGTGAGCGGCTGGCGCTCAACGCCATCGTGCACCCGCGCGTGGAGGCGTTGCGCCAACAACGGGTGGAGCAAGGGCGCGCGGCGGGGGCCGAGATCGTGGTATGCGACATTCCACTCCTCTTCGAATCGGGACGCGACCGCTCAGCCAGTTTCGACGCCATCATCCTCGTCACCGCGCCCGAGCCGGTGCGGCTCGCGCGCCTGACGCAGACCCGCGCACTCGCGCGCGACGAAGCCCAGCGAATGATTGACGCCCAGATGCCGGAGCACGAGAAGCGCACGCGCGCCGACGTCGTGATCGACAATGCCGGTTCGCGCGACGCGCTCCTCGCGCAGGTCGACGCCCTGTGGGATTCGCTGCTCGCGCGCGCCCGATCGCACCCCTGATTTCTTGACAACGACTTTCGCGCGCCGGTAGACTTCGCGCGGACCTTCCACCCCAGAGTGGCGAACGTGGCGAATATCCCGAGCGACCTCCTGTACACCGCCGATCACGAATACCTCAAGGCGACCGCCGACGCGGACGTCTTTGCCGTCGGCATCACTCACTACGCGCAGGACCAGCTGGGCGACATTGTGTTCGTCGAGCTCCCCAGGGCCGGCGCCACCTACAGCGCGCACGACACCTTCGGCACGATCGAAGCCGTGAAGGCCGTGTCCGAACTCTTCTCCCCGGTCTCGGGTGAAGTGGTCGAAGTCAACGCCGCCCTCGACAGCGACCCCGCCGCGATCAATCGCGACGCCTACGGCGACGGCTGGATGATCAAGATTCGCCTGTCCGATCCGTCACAGAAGGACGGCCTGATGTCGGCAGAGGCGTACGCGAAGCACATCGGCGAGTAACTGGGAAGACGAGAAGACGAGAAGACGAGAGAGGGCGGCGAGCCAGACCTGGCATCGCCGCCCTCTTTCTTTTCGCCAGCTTCGCGCGCCTCTCGACAACCGCGCTGACTGAACTCGTCTTCCCGTCTTCTCGTCTTCCCGTCTTCCGGTCTTCCGGACGACGCCTACGGCGTCGTCCGAGGCGTCGCCCTAGACGTAGTCCTCAATCGGCGGGCACGCGCAGATGATGTTCCGGTCGCCGTAGGCATTGTCCACGCGGCTCACCGCCGGCCAGAACTTGCGCTCGCGCGTCCACGGCGCGGGGAAGGCCGCCTTTTCGCGCGAGTACCCGTGGCTCCACGTGTCGCTGACCACCACCTCCATCGTATGCGGCGCGTGCTTGAGCGGGTTGTCGGCACGATCGAGGATCCCCTTCTCGATCTCGGAGATCTCCTCTCGAATGGCGATCATCGCGTCGCAGAAGCGATCGAGCTCGGCCTTCGACTCCGACTCCGTCGGTTCGATCATCATCGTCCCCGCCACCGGGAATGACATCGTGGGCGCATGATAGCCGTAATCCATCAGGCGCTTGGCGATGTCCTCCACCTCCACGCCGCTCGTCCCCTTCACGACGCGCGTGTCGATGATGCACTCGTGCGCCACGCGGCCGTTCTCCCCCTTGTACAGCACGGGATAGTGCGCCTCGAGTCGATGCGCCATGTAGTTGGCGTTGAGGATCGCAATCTTGGTCGCCAGCGCGAGCCCTTCGCCCCCCATCATCTTGATGTAGACCCACGAGATCGGGAGGATGGACGCCGATCCCCACGGCGCCGCCGAGACGGCGCCTAACGTGACGCGACCATCCTGGGCCACGATGGGGTGACCGGGGAGATGCGGCGCAAGGTGCTTGGCCACGCCGATGGGCCCCATGCCCGGACCGCCGCCGCCGTGCGGGATGCAGAACGTCTTGTGCAGGTTGAGGTGGCAGACGT
>CAZLLP010000292.1:0-2735 GCA_964560345.1 uncultured Gemmatimonadaceae bacterium | reverse complement strand
GAAGATGTCCTCGTACGGACGCTGCGGCGTCTCCATCTTCTTGGGGATCGACCACAGGTGCTTGGGGCGCCCGGTCACTTCCACATCGGCGATGCCTGCCGCCGCCAGCGTGCGCTCGAGCGGCTCCTTGAGCGCGCGCACCAGCGCCTCGCGTTCGCCGCGCTTGGCGGCCACCATCTTGGCCAGCGTGCGATAGCTCTCCGGCTCGAGGTACTTGAACGCCAGGTCCTCCAGCTCCCACTTCACCTGCCACACCCCGAAGCGGTGCGCCAGCGGGGCGTACAGGTCCATCGTCTCCTGCGCGATGCGCTCGCGCTTCTCCTCGGGGAGCCAGTCGAGCGTGCGCATGTTGTGCAGGCGATCGGCCAGCTTGATGATGATCACCCGCACGTCCTTGGCGATCGACACCAGGAGCTTGCGGTAGTTCTCGACCTGGCGGTCTTCCTTCGAATTGAGCGGGAGGTGGCCGATCTTGGTCAGCCCGTCGACGATCTGCGAGACCTCGCGCCCGAACTCCTTCTCGATCTCGCCGATGGTGATCGGCGTGTCCTCGACCACGTCGTGAATCAGCCCGCTGGCCACCGTCGCGGTGTCCAGCTGCAAGTCGGCCAGGATCTTCGCGACCTCGACGCAGTGCGAGACGTACGGATCGCCGTTCTTCCGGAACTGTCCCTCATGCGCCTTGGCCGAGAATTCGTAGGCGCGCGTGAGCAACGCCAGGTCCAGGCGCTCCGGGATCGGATCGCTGGAAGGCCACCAGGAGGGTGATTCGCGAACGGAAGGCGCGGCGGTCGACGTCACAACAATCCTGCCTCGGCAAAGCTCGTGTAGCGTCCACGTCCAACGATCACGTGGTCGTGGATCGGAATGTCCAGCAAGCGCCCCGCTGCCACCAGCTGCTGGGTGACCATCTGGTCATCCGGCGACGGCGTCGGGTCCCCGCTCGGGTGGTTGTGCACGAGAATCAGCGCCGCCGCCCGCTCGGCGATCGCTTCCCGAAAGACCTCGCGCGGATGCACGAGCGAGGAGTTCAGGATCCCGCGGGTAATCGTGATGTCGCGCTCCACGCGGTGCTGCGCGTCGAGCACCGCCACGTGGAACTCCTCCACCGGCAGGTCCTCGAGCCGCGGCCCGAACAACCGGTAGACGTCACGCGGGGAACGGACCGCCATCCCTTCCTGCCGCGTCTCGTGCACCATGCGCCGTCCGAGTTCGAGCGCCGCGTGGATGGTGACCGCGCGCGCCCGACCGATGCCGGCCACTCCCGTCAGTATCGCCACCGGCTCGGACGCGATGCGTCGGAGCGAGCCTCCCGAGAGCGCCAGCACCTCGTGCGCCAGCTCGATCGAGGACTGCCCCCCGCGCCCCGTCCCGAGCACAATCGCGAGAAGCTCGATCGCACTCAAGCGGGTCGCCCCATGCGAGGCGAGCCGCTCGCGCGGCCGTTCACCGACCGGGAGCTCCTTGATACTTAATGCAGCCGGAGAAGACTGTCGAGGTAAGTGGCTGGCAGACAGGGATTTTGGACGCATGATCGCTCCGGGAAGATGAGAAGCCCGAACGATCGCCCCCCGCCCGCCCGCCCTCCCCACCCCCAGAACGCACCCGTACCAGAATCACGCAGGGAGGGAAACGAAACGGGGCGGCGCCACCGGCGCCGCCCCACTCCCGTCTCCCGTCTCCCGTCTCCCGTCTGCGTCAACGCTACGCGTTGACGCCGTGGCACTTCTTGAACTTCTTCCCCGACCCGCACGGGCATGGATCATTTCGCCCCACACCGGTGAAGTCCGTGGCCCCAGCCGCGCCCCCCGCAAGGCTCGAGAGCGAGCGCGCGCGCCCGGCCCCCACGACGATCGGGTCACTCTTGGCCACGGGCTTCTTCTCCGCCTCGACCGCGCCGTTCTCGGCCGCGTCGTCGTCGGGGACCGTCACTTCCGGCTCGGCCTCGACCACCAGCGGCTCATCGATGATGTCCTCGAGGATGCCGAGCGCGTTGTAGCGCTTGGTCGGGCGCCGCGGCATCTCGGGTTCAGGCTGCGCCGCGGGCTCCGGCTCGCCCCCCATGAAGTCCTGCGGGTTGAAGACGAGCTGTGCGCGCAGGAAGCGCTCGGCGAACGTGTGGTGAATGTCGCTCATCAGGTCCACGAACATCGTGTACGCTTCCTGCTTGTACTCGATGAGCGGGTCCTTCTGCCCCCACGAGCGATAGTGAATCGCTGCGCGTAGTTGGTCCAGATCGTAGAGGTGATCCTTCCACTTCTCGTCCAGGACGTTGAGCATGATGAGCGCGTTGAGGCGCGACGCGAAGCCGTTCCCCGCCTCGTCCTGCACCGCGTTCAGGCTCTCTTCCTTGTGGGCGAAGGCCGCGCGCACCGCGTCGAGCGACGCCTGCACCACGCCGTCCACCGTCGTCGGCGTATCCTCGCCCTCCAGCTGCGGGACCGACAGCAGGTAGTGCATGAGCAGCTCCTGCTTGACGAGTCCGAGGTCCCACTGCTGGGCATCCTCGTACTCCGCGAGCAGGTCGGTCACGCGCTTGCTGATGGCCTTCTCGACCATCTTCACCGATTGGCCGCGCAGCTCCTCGCCACCGTCGAGTGCAATCGAGCGCAGCGAGTAGATCACCTCGCGCTGCTGGTTCATCCAGTCGTCGTAGTCGAGCAGCCGCTTGCGGGCCTGGAAGTTCTGCAGCTCCACGCGCTTCTGCGCCTGTTCGATGGAGCGCGTCACCAGCG
>CAZLLP010000291.1:0-2750 GCA_964560345.1 uncultured Gemmatimonadaceae bacterium | reverse complement strand
GGACGGCAAGGTTCGGATCGCTAACTTCGCGGTTGCGCTTGGGGGCCGCGGGATTGCGAATGTCGAGCAGGATCCCGTTCCCTGAGCATGCTCCCGCCGCAAGGCCGAGTGCCGGATAGGTGGTGATGTCGTGGCACTGGTCGGTGGTCGCCGTCTCCTGCGTCCCTTCGCCGTGAGTTCCACCCTTCCACAGGCCAGCCACGTTGCCGGCGCTGTCGGCAAAGACGCGCGGCGCGTTCACGATCTTCGCATCTTTAGGCGATGCCAGTGGGACCTGGATGACCTCGATGCGGAAGTACGACGTGTTGGGATCCTTCTCCGGCGGGAGCCCCGAGCAGCCCGGGAGCTCGACGGGATTCCGTACGGGGCTCGTCCCCTGCACGTAGATGTAGACGTTCTTCGTGCCCTTGGGTTGGACGGGCAGGGTGTGGGTGTGCGACCCGCGGCAGGTCTGTACGGCCGCGACCGGCCGCGGCGCGTCGATGTTGCTGATGTCGAAGATGCGCACGCCGAGGAAACGATCGGTGCTCACGGTGTCGGTCACCGGCTGCGCGCCGCAGTCGATGCGCGCCGTGGGTTGCTCCACCGACATGAAGAGCAGGTTCTTGTAGACCGAGACGTCGCCTTGTCCGCCCGGACACGCAAGCGTGGTCCGGACCTTCGGATTGCGCGGGTCGGAGATGTCCCACACCTGGAGCCCGTGGTAGCCCCCCTGGAAGGCGTACCGGCGGTTGAAGGCCAAATCGGAGTTGGCAAAGGCAAAGTCGCCCGGGTCGCTGGCATTCATGAAGCCGTCGGCCTTGGGACGGTGCGCGACCAATTGCATGTTGCGGAGCGCTTCTCCGGCATCCTGGACGCCGGCCTTGAGACCGGCGCGCGGGTCGCCCTGGGCGCCGGCGGCGGACGCGAGTAGCGAGAGGGAGAGTCCCCCGACCACGAGAGTCGTCGGTATCGATCGGAACGAGATCATAGTGCTCTGGCAGGTGTGAGACAGGCGTGCAAGCTACTGTCCCCGGGGGCGATCATGTAGCAAGCCAGATCACACACCGATGAGCGGCACCGGGGGAGGTACCGTCGCGGGGTGCGCGGCGTGATCATCAGGACAGACACGTCCCCCGACCATCACCTGACCGGCGGGGGGCCCTTGGAGCCCCTGCAACTGACGGAGTGCACGGATGCGCGACGCTGGACCATTCACGCGACGGGAGTTCATCGGCACTGGTGCGGTCGCCGCGCTCGGCGCGGCGATGTGGCGTCCCGCAGCGCTCGGCGCAGCCCAGGGGAGTGACGCGACGTGGGAGCTGTACGTGGGCACGTACACCGCCAACGGGAGCAGTCGCGGGATCTATCGACTGGAGGTCGAGCGCGAGACGGGGGCCTTTCGCGCGGCGACGCTGGCGGCCGATGCGCGCGATCCCTCGTTTCTTGCCTTGTCGCCCGACAAGCGCACGCTCGTGGCGGTGAATGAGCTCGTCGCCTACGAGGGCAAGCCCTCGGGGGCGCTGACTACCTTCTCGCGCGACCTCACCTCCGGTGCGCTCACAAAGCTTGGCGAGCGCGCATCGCTCGGTGGAGCCCCGTGCTACGTGTCGATCGCCAAGGATGGGAAGCATGCGCTGGTCGCGAACTACGTGGGCGGGAACGTCGCGGTCTTTCCGTTGAATGCCAGCGGTCCAGGGGCGGAGACGGCGCACGTGCAGCACGAGGGTTCCGGCCCTAATCGCGCGCGGCAGGGGGGACCGCACGCGCACTGCATCGTCCTCGACGCGGCCAACCGATTCGCGCTCGTCGCCGACCTCGGCATCGACCGCATTCGCGTGTACCGCTACGACGCCGCGCGCGGCACGCTGACGCCGTCGCTGCATCGCGAGGCGGCACTCCGTCCCGGGGCCGGGCCGCGCCACCTCGCCTTTGCGCCTGACGGGCAGACGCTCTATGTCGCGAATGAACTCGACTCGACGCTGGGCGCCTTTCGCTACGCCCCCGCGTCGGGGACGCTCGAGCTGCGCCAGTCGCTCTCGACGCGCCCGACCGATGCCACGGGGGACAACTACCCGGCCGACCTGCACGTGCATCCGACGGGGCGCGCGGTCTATCTCTCCAACCGCGGCGACAACACGATTGCCGTCTTCTCGGTCGCGCCAGGGACAGGACGGCTGGCGCTGATGCAGACGATTTCCACCGGGGGGAACTGGCCGCGCAACTTCGCCCTCGATCCGGCCGGTCGTTTCCTGTTCGTGGCGCACCAGCGTTCCGACTCGATCACCAGCTTTGCGATCGACCGCGCCACGGGGCGCCTCACGCGAACGGGGGCCGAGGCACAGGTGCCGTCGCCCGTCTGCCTCCTGTTCAGCGCCTAGCGCGACGCGTCGCGCCCGACCACTCGACGCAGCGTTACGGGGTGGGGAGCTTGGCCAGCAGTGCGCGCATCCGGGCGATCTCGGCGCGCTGGTCGGCGTCGATGTCGGCGGCGAATTCGTACAGTTGCGGCTGGCGGGCAGCCCCCGGCTGCTTGAGCAGGTCGGCCACCATCGTCAGCGCGCCCTGGTGGTGCTTGATCATCCCCTCGACGTAGCGGCGGTCGAAGGCCTTGCCGCTGGCGGCGGCGAGCGCCTGCATCCCGTCGGGGGTGAGCATCCCCCGCATCAGCGCCCCCTGGCCCGCCTGGTTCGCGTGCGGGCACGCGCCGGCGGGGGCGGCCCGCGCGGGGACCCCCCCCCCCGCGCCCCCCCCCCGCCCCCCCGCCGGCC
>CAZLLP010000290.1:0-2857 GCA_964560345.1 uncultured Gemmatimonadaceae bacterium | reverse complement strand
ACCTCCGTGTAATGCTTTTGAACTTGACCTACCTCGTCTTCTCGTCTTCTCGTCTTCTCGTCTTCTCCATACACGACCTCCCGACCCATGCTCTACCAACGCCTCGGAACCACCGGACTGATGGTCTCCCGCATCGCCCTCGGCTGCATGAGCTTTGGCAGTCGGCAGTGGCGCTCGTGGGTGCTCGAGGAGGATGAGGCGCGGCCGTTCTTTCGACGGGCCATCGAGCTGGGGATCAACTTCTTCGACACGGCCGACGTCTACTCGCTCGGCGTGAGCGAGGAGATCACCGGGCGGGCGCTGCGCGAGTACGCGCGCCTCGACGAAGTGGTGATCGCCACCAAGGTCCGCCTCAAGATGGGGGAAGGGCCTAACAAGGTCGGGCTCTCGCGCAAGCACATCATCCAGTCGTGCGAAGACTCGCTGCGGCGGCTTGGAGTGGAGCGCATCGACCTGTACCAGATCCACCGGCATCACGCCGAGACGCCGGTGGAGGAGACGCTGGCCGCGCTGGATCACCTCGTGGCGCAGGGCAAGGTGCTCTACCTCGGCGCCAGCTCGATGTTCGCGTGGCAGTTGATGAAGGCGCTGTCGATCTCGGAGCGGAACGGGTGGGCGAAGTTTGTCAGCATGCAGAACCACTACAACCTCGTCTACCGTGAGGAAGAGCGTGAGATGATCCCGCTCTGCCTCGACCAGGGGCTCGGGGTGATTCCGTGGTCGCCGCTGGCGCGCGGCTTGTTAGGCGGCAAGCGGCAGCGTGGTGGGCATGGGATGTCGCTGCGTGACGACGGCGACGGCGTGCTGGCCGACCAGTTGTACGATCATCCCGCCGACTGGGACGTGGTCGATGCGACCGTGCGCGTGGCCGAGCGACGCGGGGTGCAGCCGGCGCAGGTGGCGCTGGCGTGGTTGCTGTCGCGTCCGGCGGTGACGGCGCCGATTGTCGGGACGACCAAGCTGGAGCAGTTGGAAGCGGCGGTGGCCGCGGTCGACCTCGTGCTCACGCCCGACGAGTGCGCGGAACTCGAGCGTCCGTACCAGCCGCATCCGGTTCGCGGGTGGCTGGATGGCGGGTTGGTGTTGACGACGCAGAAGCGGTAGGGCGAGCCCGGTCGACTGTCCCGGCGTGAAAGAGTGAGATGCTCCTTTCGAGCGATGTCGTCTCGCCGGGGACCATGCGAACGTTGCATGCATCCCGCCTTCTGGAGACGGTATGAAGCTCACGGACTACCTGATCGCCGAACTCGAGCGCGAGACCAAACGTACGCGCGCGGTGCTGGCCGAGGTTCCGTCCGGCCAGTACGACTGGAAGCCGCACGAGAAGTCGATGAAGCTCGGCTACCTGGCCGACATGGTCGCGACGATCCCGACGTGGATCGTGATGCAGGTGCAACAGGATGAGCTGGACATCGCGCCACCCGACGGAGCACGTCCGCCGCGCGAGCCCTACACATCGAGCGCGGCGCTGGTGCAGGCGCTGGATACGTCGCTTGAGTCCGCGCGTGCCGCCCTCGCGGCGACGTCTGACGATCATCTCAAGACCAACTGGAAGCTCAAGGCGCGTGGCGCCGTCGCGCAGGAAGCGCCGCGCTACGAGATGATCCAGGACACCTTCAATCACTGGGCGCATCACCGTGGGCAGCTGACGGTGTACCTGCGGCTCCTGGGAGAAAAGGTGGCGGCCACGTACGGTCCGTCGGCCGACGACCAGACGTTCAGGTAGTCGTTCGGCGCTGCCGTTCGTCGTCGCTGCGCGATCATCCGGCAGTGGTGCAGCGCCGTCCGTGCGTGCTGCACTGCCGGCCGCGCAACTCTCCCAGACTTTCGTTTGCGGTGCGCTGTCGTTCGTTGGAGCTGCGCAGCGTATCGTCATCGCTGCGCGGTCGCTCGGCGCTCCTGTTGCGCGGCCCGTCATCGCTGCGCCCTCTTCCGTTCCCGCCGAGCGGTCCTCCGTGCGCGCCGCGCGGTCCTCCGTGCGCGTTGCGCGGTCCTTCGTGCGCGTTGCGCGGTCCTTCGTGCGCGTTGCGCGGTCCTCCGTGCGCGCCGCGTGGTCCCCCGTGCGCACCGCGTGGTCCCCCGTGCGCGCCGCGCGGTCTCCCGTGCGCGCCGCGCGGTCTCCCGTGCGCGCCGCGCGGTCTCTCGTGACATCTCCACCGCGCGCCGTCATCGGTGCGCGGTCGTTCGTGCATCCTGCGCGGTCGCTCGTCATCACTGCGCGGTCCCTCGGTCGCGCCGCGCACCCGTTCTTCGCGCTCGCGCGATGCTCCGTGCGAAGTGCGCACCTCCTCGTCGCCGGTGCGCGGTCGCCCGATGGAACTGCGCTCCGGTTCGAGTGAAGTGTCGAGCGCCTCGACCGAACTGCGCGGTCAGTCATTCGCACCGCGCGATCGTCCGTTGGTGCTGGTCAGTGGTCCGTTCGATGCTATTCGCGCAAACGAAGGTGATGTGTGCGACTCGACGGCTGATGCGCGCGGTGCGAAGCCCGGGTTGCGTTCCCCGATCGTGAGGGTGGCGTGGGCGCGTGTTGCGATCGGCTGTTCACTCGCGCCGAGCCAGCGATTCTCATGCGCGATCACCACTCGCTTCGCCTGAAGCATGTGACCGATCGAAGTGATGCGCGCGAGGTCGCCTGTGGATTGTTGCAGAGTGCCTCCCCTCACCCAACCGCCGGCACTCCCAAGGAGCCAAGACGTACCGCGGCGTGCGCTGGCGTCGCGCGCCGAGTGTCCCGCCCCACCTGCCCCCACCTGCCCCCCACCTGCCCCCCCAGCATCATTTCCTTCCGATCCGTACCATTAGGACATCATCGCCGAAGCCGACCAACCCTATGGCCGTCGCGCACCCACCGCGCCCG
>CAZLLP010000289.1:0-2914 GCA_964560345.1 uncultured Gemmatimonadaceae bacterium | reverse complement strand
TCTTCAGCGGGCTCGCGCGGCAGTACGACGTGGTGGTGGCGCGCGAGAACGCGGCGGCATCGCTCGCGCGCGCCGAGCAGGCACGATTGCAGGCGGCGGCGCAGGTCTTCACGTCGTATCACGCCCTTCGCACGGCAGCACAGCGTGTGACCACGTCGGCCAACCTGCTGGCGAGCGCCACGCAGTCGGAACAGGTGGCGCGCGGGCGATATGCCGAAGGAGTGGGGAGCATGCTCGACGTGCTCACGGCGCAGCAGGCGCTGGCCGATGCGCGGGCGCAGTCGGTGACGGCGCGCTGGACCTGGTACTCGGTGCTCGCACAGCTCGCCCGCGATGCGGGCGCCCTCACGCCCGCGGGGGCCACCGGCCTCCGCTTCTCGACCGACTCTACTCGTGGATTGCCGCGATGACGTGGTTCGTGTTCCGTGTCCCTGACGTCGCGCAACGACGCGCCCTGTCGCTGCTGGCCCTCGTCCCGGTGCTTGCCGTCGGCTGCAAGAAGCCGTCGGCGCCGGTCAAGCCGCCGGTAGCCGTTACTGTCGCGCAGTCAGAGCGCGGCGCTGCCCCCTACCTCGTGACCGCCAACGGGCTGGTCGAGCCGCTGCAGTCGGTGTCGCTGCAGTCGCAGGTGGGCGGAGTCCTGCTCAAGGTCCACTTCCGCGAGGGGGACGAGGTGCAGGAGGGGCAGCTGCTCTTCACCATCGACCCGCGTCCGTACGAGGCGGCGCTGCGGCAGGCCGAAGCGGTGCTCGCGCGCGACGTGGCGCAGGCCGAGAACGCCAAGCGCGACTCGTCCCGCTTTGCCGCGTTGGTGCAGAAGGACTACGTGACGCGCGCGCAGGCCGACCAGTCGGCGGCCAACGCGACCGCGCTCGCCGCAGTGGTCGATGCCGATCGTGCCGCGGTGGCCAACGCCAGGTTCAATCTCGACAACGCGACCATTCGCGCGCCGATTGCCGGAAAGACGGGAAGCCTGCTGGTGCGCGCGGGCAACCTGGTGCGTCCAGGGGCGGCGCCGCCGCTGGTGGTGATCAACCAGATCCGTCCCATCCTCGTGCGCTTCTCGGTCCCTGAACGCGAGTTTCCGCAGGTGCAGCGCTACGCCGGGCAGGGGGCGCTTCCGGTGCGCGCGTTGCATTCGGCCAACGATGCGCAGCCGATTGCGGGAACGCTGAGCTTCGTCGATAACGGCGTGGACACGACGACGGGAACCGTCACGTTGAAGGGGCGCTTTGCCAACGAGGACCGGCGCCTCTGGCCCGGGCAATTCGTGCGCGTGGAGCTCGAGCTCTTCCGTGAGGCGAACGCCGTGATGGTCCCGACGCAGGCTGTGCAATCCGGGCAGGACGGGTCCTTCGTCTTCACCGTCGATGAGAAGGGCGCTGCGGTGATGAAGAAGGTCGTGGCCGGGCGACAGGTGGGCGACAAGACGGTGATCGAGCAGGGACTCGAGGCGGGCGAGCGTGTGGTGACTGACGGACAGGGGAAGCTCGCCCCGGGCTCCAAGGTCGACGTCAAGGAAGCGGGCGGCGCGCCGTCGGCGGCGCCGGTCGCGAAAGGTGGAGGGACGCCATGAACTTCACCGCGCTCTTCATCCGTCGCCCGGTCATGACCACACTGGTCATGATTGCCATCCTCGCGTTCGGAACGATGGCCTATCGCCAGTTGGCGGTGAGCGATCTTCCCAACGTCGACTACCCCACGCTCACCGTCACCGCGTCGCTTCCCGGCGCCTCTCCCGAAACGATGGCCTCGGCCGTCGCTACGCCGCTGGAGAAGCAGTTCACGACCATCGCCGGTATCGACAACATGGTGAGCTCCAGCTCGTTAGGGGCCACCAGCATCACCATCCAGTTCACGCTCGATCGCAGCATCGACGCCGCCGCGCAGGACGTGCAGGCGGCCATCTCCAAGACGCTGCGCGAGCTTCCGCCGGGGATCGTCCCGCCGTCGCTGCAGAAGACCAACCCGGCCGACGAGCCGTTCCTGTACCTCAACCTGCGCTCCAGGTCGTTGCCGCTGTCGGCGCTCGACGAGTACGGGCAGACGGTGCTGGGGCAGCGCATCTCCACCATCAGCGGCGTGGCGCAGGTCTCGATCTTCGGAACCCAGAAGTACGCAGCGCGCATCCAGCTCGACCCGCGCGCCCTCGCCTCGCGCGGCATCGGGATTGACGAGGTGGCGAGCGCCGTGTCGCAGGGGAATGTGAATCTCCCGACCGGGGTGCTGTGGGGGCCCAACAAGGCCTACACGGTGAAAGCCGACGGGCAGCTGCAGAACGCCGCCCAGTTTGCCGACCTCGTGGTCGCCTATCGCAACGGCAATCCCGTGCGGCTCCGCGACGTGGGGCAGGTGAAGGATGACGTGCAGAACAACCGCGTCGCCGCCTGGTTCAACGACACGCGATCGGTCACCCTCGCCGTGCAAAAGCAGCCGGGGACCAACACCGTGCAGGTGGCCGAGGCGGTGAACGCGCTCCTCCCCACCTTGCGCTCGCAGATGCCCGAGTCGGTGGAGATCGAGACCTTCTTCGATCGGTCGGAAGGCATTCGCGAGTCGGTCGCTGACGTGAAGTTCACGCTCATGCTCACCCTCGGGCTGGTCGTGATGGTGATCTTCCTCTTCCTGCGCAACGTCCCGGCTACGGTGATTCCGTCGCTGGCGCTCCCCATGTCACTGGTGGGGACGTTCGCGGTGATGTGGTCGCTGAACTACAGCCTCGACAACCTGTCGTTGATGGCGCTCACCCTCGCGGTGGGCTTCGTGGTCGACGACGCCATCGTGATGCTGGAGAACATCGTCCGGCACATGGAGATGGGAAAGAAGCCGATGCAGGCGGCGCCCGACGGCGCCAAGGAGATCGTCTTCACCATTCTCTCGATGACCATCTCGCTCACCGCCGTCTTCATCCCGC
>CAZLLP010000288.1:0-2915 GCA_964560345.1 uncultured Gemmatimonadaceae bacterium | reverse complement strand
CTGGTTCCCCGGCGACAGCCCGGACTTCGGATACGTGGCGGGGGAATGGGCGCGCGGCCCAATGCAGGCCAGCGCGGAGCTCGATTTCCCCATCGCCATGGGGGTGCTCACCTGCGACACGATGGAGCAGGCCGAGGCACGTGCCGGTGGGGCACACGGCAACAAGGGATGGGATGCGGCGCTGGCCGCACTCGAGATGGCCGACCTCTTTGGGCGACTCGATGCGGCTGACGAAGGCTGACCAGCGGCTGCGCCGCCGGGCGCGCGCCCGCACGCTGCAGGCGCTGTACGCCTGGGACGTGGCCCATGACGGGTCGGTTGCCGGCGTCACGCAGCGCGTGTGGGACGACCTGGCGTTAGGCGCGGCCGAACGCGCCTTTGCCACGCCGCTCATCCGGATGCTCGAGGCGCACGGCGCGTCGATCGACACCACCATCTCCGACCTCACCACCAACTGGCGCCTCGAACGCGTCGGCGCGATCGAACGTGCGGCGCTGCGTTTGGGGGCCGCGGAGTTGATGTACAACGGGAGCGACGAGCGCGAGCCCACCCCGCCGCGCGTGACCATCCAGGAAACGGTGCTGCTGGCCGAGCGCTTCGGGAGCGAGGAGAGCGCCCGCTTCGTCAACGGCGTCCTCGACGCCCTGGCGCGGAAGCTCGGGAGGATCTAGTTGCGGCTCCTGGTCGTGAACTGGCAGGACCGGGAGAATCCGCAGGCGGGGGGCGCCGAGATCCACCTGCACGAGATCTTTGGGCGCCTGGCGGCGCGTGGCCACGAGATCACGATGCTGTGTGGCGGCTGGCCGGGGTGCCCGCCGGAGACGACACTCGACGGGATGCGCGTCGTGCGCGTGGGCACGCGCTACACCTTCCCGTTCCTGGCGCGAAAGGCGTGGCGCGAGCGCTTTGCCAACGCCGGATTCGACGCCATCGTCGAGGACATCAACAAGGTCCCGCTGTATACCCCGCGCTGGGGAAAGACGCCTGTCGTGGCGGTCATTCCGCACCTCTTTGGCGGGACCGTGTTCCAGGAAGCGCCCGCGCCGCTGGCGGCCATGGTCTGGATGGCGGAGCGCCCCATTCCGCATGTCTATCGCGACGTCCCGTTCGAGGTCATCAGTGTCAGCACGGCGGACGACCTGGTGCAGCGCGGGATCGCGCGCGGTCAGATCGAGGTGATCTACTGCGGGATCGACTCGGTGGCCTACACGCCCGCGGCAGGGACGCGATCACCATACCCGCTGTTCGCCTATTTGGGACGCCTCAAGCGCTATAAGAGAGTCGACCTCATCATTCAGGCATTCGCCCGACTCGGGGACTCGCGCGCACGCCTCGAGATTGCTGGAGCAGGGGACTATCGCCCGGCGCTCGAACGGCTCGCGGAATCGCTTGACCTTGGCGATCGCGTACGGTTTCTTGGGCGCATCAGCGAGGAAGACAAGCTGGCCCTCATGCGTCGCGCCTGGGCGCTGGCGTTCACGTCCCCCAAGGAGGGTTGGGGTATCACGAACCTGGAAGCGGCGGCCTGTGGAACGCCGGTGGTGGCCTCGAACTCGCCCGGGATCCGTGAATCCGTCCGGGATGGCGAGACCGGTTACCTCGTGCCGCACGGCGACGTCGACGCATTAGCGGCTGCAATGTCGCGGCTCGCAGCGTCGCGGTCGCTGGTCGACACCCTCGGCCGTGCGGGGCGTCGCTTCGCCGAAGAATTCACGTGGGAGCGCTCGGCCGACGAGACTGAAGCGCATCTCATGCGTGTCCTGAAAACGACAGGAGGATAAACCTCGTGGAAGTCGTCTATCATGCGCACAATGCGGTCATCTCCGATCGCATGAAGGAACGGGCCTCGCGCGGCCTCGCCAAGCTCTCGCAGCGCCTCGATCGGGCGGTCGACGCGACCGTGCGCTTTCACCAGGACGGACCGACGCGCCGGGTGGAAATCCGCATCAATGCACCGGGGCAGCGCGACCTGATTTCCGAGGGAATGGCTCGCTACTACGGCCCGGCGCTCAAGATCGCGCTGGCGCATCTGGAGTCGCAGGTTGGACACGTGCGACGCAGTCCGAAGGACAAGTGGCAGCGCGCCGCGAACGCGTGATCGCGTGAACCGTACCGTCAGCGTTGGTCGCCTGTTCGAGCGACTGAAGGACCCGCTGGAGCTGGAACAGCTCGGCGGGTCCTTCGGTCACGAGCGCGAGTTGACCAACCCCGACCTGTCGAGCCCCGGCCTGGCCATCGCCGGCTTCGTTGCGCGCTTCATGCATGAGCGCCCGCAGGTCTTCGGCGAAACCGAGATGACGTATCTCGCCTCGCTCACCGAGGGGGATCGAAGTCGGCAGCTGCAATTGTTCTTCTCGTTCCCCGTCCCCTGCGTCTTCGTGACGAAGGGATTGGAGCTGGCGACGCCGATGCTCGAGGTGGCGGTCGAGGCCGGGGTCCCCATCTTCCGCTCGCCGCTCAAGACGAACGAGTTCTATCGGCGGGTGAAGCCGCTGATGGAGGACATGTTCGCCCCCACCGCGACGCTGCACGGATCGCTCTCCGACGTGTACGGCGTCGGCGTGCTGTTCACCGGGGCGAGCGGGATCGGCAAGTCGGAGTGCGTCCTCGATCTCGTCGAGCGCGGCCACCGGCTGGTGGCCGACGACGTGGTGATCGCACGTCGCCGGGGGAACGACATCCTCATCGGCAGCGGGCATCACCTGCAGCGACACTACATGGAGATCCGGGGCGTCGGCCTCATCGATGTCCCGGCCATCTTCGGCATTCGCAGCGTGCGCCAGCAGAAGCGCATCGAGGTCGTGGTCCAGCTCATGGAGGGGACCGAGGATGCCGTCGTCGAGCGCACCGGGCTGGAAGGCGCGCTGACGACCATCCTTGGCGTGGAGCTCCCGCTGATCACCGTGGGCTTGAAC
>CAZLLP010000287.1:0-3139 GCA_964560345.1 uncultured Gemmatimonadaceae bacterium | reverse complement strand
CCGGCGCGGCGTAGGACCGCAGACCCAGCTTGACCGCCATGTCGACGGCGCGCGGGACACCGATCTGCGAGATCAGCTTGGCGAACGCGGTGTTGGGCGAGGTGGCCAGCGCTTCGGTGACGTTCATGCTGCCCTTGTAGCGGCCGTCGTTCTCGACGCACCACTTGTCCTTCGGGCAGCCCTTGGCGCCACCGCTACCCAGGCCCTTGGCTTCGAACCGGCCGAGCTTGGCCGGTGGGCTTGCCGTCCGGCAGGATCTCGGTGACCACCCGCAGGGGCTCGCGGACGGGCAGACGTCCGGGAACGAGTTCCGTCGCCTTGCCCGGCAGATCCGGCACCCGGATCTCCTCGGCGGTCATGAGCGGCTGGGCGTGGAGTGGCATGGTCATAGTATTCAATCCCTCGGCGGATGTTGGCAACTCGGCTGTTGGGAACGTGTCGATCGCGGGAGGCGGGAGCGTCATCATTCGGTTGCGCACGACATCCGTACCGCGGCACGCGTGGCGCCGAATGGCGCGCCAGTCTACCGTTCCCACATGACGCCGAACACCGTCGCGCTGTACGCCGCGCTCGCCGCCGCCGCGGCGGGACTCGGGCCCATCCTGTCACGGGTCCAAGGGCCGGAGGATCGGTTCGTGGGGCTGGCCAACGCGCTGGCCGCGGGGATGATGCTCGGCCTCGCCTATCCGCTCACGCGTGACGGGCTCGACTCGGGGACGATCAGCGCCACCCTCGGCGCATCGGTTGCCGTTGTGTCGCTCTTCCTCGTGCATGTCTGGTTCAACCTCGATGGCGGGGACGCCATCTCGCCGGTGCGCGCGCTGATCGGGGCGTCGGTGCACTCGGCCCCCGAGGGGCTCGCGTTAGGCGTGGCGTGCGCGATCGATCCCCGCTTTGGCGCGGTGGTCGCGTTCACCCTCGCGCTGCATAACGTGGGCGAAGGGATCGCGCTGTCGTCGTACCTGGTCCAGCGCGAGAAGCGTGTGCGCGCGGTGGCGGCGGCGGCGCTCTCCAACCTGCCGCAGGTGGCGCTGGC
Source organism: uncultured Gemmatimonadaceae bacterium (assembly GCA_964560345.1). Taxonomy (GTDB): domain Bacteria; phylum Gemmatimonadota; class Gemmatimonadetes; order Gemmatimonadales; family Gemmatimonadaceae; genus SCN-70-22. The sequence goes on along the minus strand of CAZLLP010000287.1, from coordinate 2,103 downwards.
GACGAGCGGCTTCCTGCTCGCCAAGGCGCGACCGGAGCTTCGCCCGCTGCTGCTGGGGGCCTCGGCCGGGTCGCTCATCTACCTCTCGCTCGCCGATTTGTTGCCGTCGGGTTACCACGTGGCGGGGCGCACGGCCATCAGCGTGGTGGTGATTGCCGCGACGAGCATGGTGGCGTTTGCCGGGGCGTTGTCATGACGGGGCGCTGATGGGGACGTACGCCTTGTTCGCCACGCATCCGGTCTTGCTCGTCTTCCTGTACGCGTTGCTGACCGCGTTGGCGACTGCGCTCGGCGCGATTCCCTTCGCCTTCATTCGTTCGGTATCGCCGCGTGTGGTGGGTTACTCCAACGCGCTGGCGGCCGGGCTCATGCTCGGCGCGTCGTTCGGGCTCATCGTGGAAGGGGCGCGCACGCGTGGCGGGGCGACGCTGGTGGGGGTCTTGTTAGGCGTGATCTTCATGCTGGCCGTACAGCGCTTCATGGGGGACCACGAGGGGGAGACCGAGTTCCTGGGGGCGCGCGGTGTGGGGGCGCGCAAGATGCTCCTGATCATCGCGGTGATGACGGTGCATTCGTTTGCCGAGGGGGCGGCGGTGGGGGTGTCGTTTGGCGGGGGAGAATCGCTGGCGACGGCGATCACGCTCGCGGTCGCGGTGCACAACATCCCCGAGGGGTTGGCGATCAGCGCGGTGATGCGCCCGCAGGGGGCGTCGATCCTGTCGTGCGCGTGGTGGTCGTTCTTCTCGTCGATCCCCCAACCACTCGCAGCGGTACCGGCCTATCTCTTCGTCGAGCGCTTTTCGGCGACGCTGCCGTACGGGCTGGGGTTCGCGGCGGGGGCGATGATCTTCATGGTGCTGGTGGAGCTGCTCCCCGAGGCGTACGAGCAGGTGTCGTCGCGCGGCATTGCGGCGGCGGCGACGCTGTCGATGCTGGGGATGCTGGCGATTCAGCGGTATTTATGATATTCGCTCCGTCGGGGCCTTTCTGGCCCCGCCAGGAGCAAGTCGCCGCTCCGACAGCGCCTAACGCGGCTTGGCGCGCTCGTACTGCTTGGGCCAGGCAATCTCCTGCCCGAGTGCGTGCGCGGCCATGAGCGGCCAGCGCGGCTGGCGCAGGAACTCGCGCGCCATGAGGATCACGTCGGCGTCGCCGTCCTCGATGATCTGCTGCGCCTGCGCCGGCGTGGTGATGAGTCCCACGGCCCCGGTGGCGATCCCTGCCTCGCGGCGCACGCGGCGGGCAAAGGGGACCTGGTAACCCGGGGCGATCGGGATCTGTTGGCCAGCGGCGAGGCCGCCTGACGAGCAGTCGATCAGGTCGACGCCGACCGCCGCAAGTTCGCGCGACAGTTGCACCGTGTCGTCCACATCCCAGCCGCCGGGGACCCAGTCGGTGCCCGAGAGGCGAACGAAGAGCGGGTGCTCGGCCGGCCAGACGGCGCGAATCGCGGCCACCACCTCGTGCACGAGACGGGCACGGTTGGCGAACGTTCCCCCGTATTCATCGGTGCGCTGGTTGGAGAGCGGCGAGAGGAACTCGTGCAGCAGGTAGCCGTGCGCCGCGTGCACCTCGATCACCTGAAACCCCGCCTCCAGCGCGCGGAGCGCCCCCTCCCGGAAATCGTCCACGACCCGATGGATGCCCTCGCGTGTGAGGGCGTGCGGCTGCGGATAGTTGTCGGCAAAGGGGATCGCGCTCGGCGCCTGCACGTCGTCCCACCCGCCGTGTTCCGGCGTCACCTTGCCCCCGCCTTCCCATGGGCGGGCGGTGCTGGCCTTGCGTCCGGCATGCGCGAGTTGGACGCCACTCGCGGCACCCTGCGCGTGCAGGAAGTCGTTGATGCGACGCAGGAACGGGATGTGGGCGTCGTCCCAGATGCCGAGGTCGTGTTGGGAGATGCGCCCCTCCGGCGTCACCGCGCATGCCTCGGTGAGGACCAGGCCGGCGCCGCCCACCGCGAAGGCGCCAAGATGGACGAGATGCCAGTCGGTCGCGAAGCCGTCGCGGCTCGAGTATTGGCACATCGGCGAGACGACGACGCGGTTGCGGAGGGTGAGGCCGCGGAACGTGACGGGAGAGAAGAGCTTCTCGGACATGGCG
>CAZLLP010000286.1:0-3155 GCA_964560345.1 uncultured Gemmatimonadaceae bacterium | reverse complement strand
GCGCCCAGTTCACCTCGCGGATGCTCGTCACCCGCGTGGGAATGCGCACCCCCTGCACGTCCCAGGTGATCACGTCGCCTAACGCGACGCTGAGTTCGTCGGCGATGTCCGACTCGAGCGACACCTCGTCGGCCGGCTTCCCCTCCGGCGGCGGGGTGGCGCCGAACCACTTGCCGGCCAGCACCACCTCGCCGGTGAAGAGCGTGTCGCGGAAGGTCGAGCGATACTCGCGTCGCAGCGCCCATCCCGCGGGGCGGCGTTCCCCCTGCTGGCGCTGCGCGTTGCGTTGTCGCTGCTGCCCGCCCTGTCCCTCGGCCAGGGTATCGGCCGAGCGGCGCGGTGCGAGTTCATCGACCGTCTTGCCGTTCACCATCGCGATGCGCATGGTGACGATCGGCGTGCGCTGGATGACCGGGATCCCCGATGCGCGCACGATCGAGTCGACGCCAAGCCCCTGATCGTCCTGCACGTCGAAAAAGAGCAGGTTGCCGCGCGACGCTTCCTCGGTGATGCGGAGCTGCGCCAGCAGGTTGCTCTGCACCAGGTAGAGTGTGGTGACCAGGAAGGCGCCGAAGCCTAACGACAACACCACCGACCGCGTCTGGTTGGCCGGGCGATAGAGATTGGCAACGCCCTGCCGCACGACGTACGGCCACCCGGCGCGTACCGACACGCGGGCCACGCGCGACAGGATCGCGGCGCTCAGGAGGAGGAGCAGCAGCACCCCGGCGATCCCCCCGCTGAAGCCGATCACCTCGCGCGGCGCGTTGGCGCGCGTAGCCGAGATCCCCACTACCGTGGCGGCAATGAAAAGGTTCACCATCCACACCGCCCAGTCGAAGCTCGCTTTGGGCGGGTTCACGTTGCGTCGGATCGCTTGCAGCGGCGAGATGCGGCGCAACGCCACCAGCGGCCGCAGCGCAAAGGCCAGCGCAATCCAGACGCCCAGCCCGATCCCGGTCGCGATCGCCGTCGGCTCGAGTTGCACCTGCACGTCGAGCGGGAGCGTCCCCTTGAGCAACCCCGGGAGGAGGAACTGGATCCCCACGCCTAACGCGGCGCCGATCGACGCCCCCAGGAAGCCCATCAGGGCCGCCTGCGTGGCGTAGATCAGCAGCACCTGCCGCGACGTCGCCCCCACGCAGCGCAGCACCGCCACGATGTCGATCTTGCGCGCCACCCACGCGTTGACGCCGCTCGCCACCCCGACGCCCCCCAGCAATAGGGCGACGATCCCCACGATGCCGAGGAAGTTGGCCAGCTGGTCGATGGACTCGGTGAGCGAGCTTTCGCTCTGCGATACCGTGCGGGCGCGTACGCGCGAGGAATCCAGCAGCGGGCGGATCGCCTTGAGCCACGACTCGCCGTCGGTCCCCGTGCGCAACCGCGCGAATGCCTCGTACTCGGCGCGGCTGCCAAAGGTGAGCAGCTTGGTGTCGGCGAGGTAGCGATCGGCGATATAGATGCGAGGTCCGATGGCCGCGGCCATCCCGGGATCGCCGGGAACGTTCACCAGGCTCCCGGCAATCTCGAACGTCGCGAAGCCCAGCTGCAACGTGTCGCCCACCGCCACGTCGAGCGCGATGAGGAGCGAGGGATCGACAAAGGCCACCGGGCGTTCGTGCAACTCGCTCCAGCGTCCCGCCGGTTCGGTCGTGACCTCGCCGTAGAGCGGGTAGGTCGCGGTGACGCCGCGGATTTGCGCCAGGCGCGTCGTCCCCTTGCTCTTGGACGTCGCCATCGAGGCGAAGCTCGTCTCGCGCGCGAGCGTGACGCCCGTCTTCCCTAACGAGTCGAAGAGTGAGTCGGTCTGCTTGGTCCACCCCTGGCGTGCCGAGAACGAGACATCGCCTCCCACCAGCGCGCGCGACTGCGCCCGCACCGAGCGGTTGATGTTGGCGGCAAACGAGTCGATCGCGACGAGCGCCGCGACGCCGAGCGAGATCGACGACATGTAGAGCAGGAGGCGCCGCCGCGTGGAGCGCGACTCGCGCCATGCCAGCGAAACCAGCGATCCGCTCCCGCCTGTTTGGGGCTCGCGCGATGGAGTCGAGCCGGGGACGCTCATGCGCCCCCCGCCACGGCAGCCGCGGCGTCGGGTGCGCCTGCGCCGACTGCGGCCGTCACGCGATCCTCGACCACCACGCCATCAGCCAGCCGGATGATACGCTGCGTTCGCTCGGCCAGCGTCAGGTCGTGTGTGACGAGCACGATCGTCGAACCCGATTCTCGGTTCAGCTCCTCGAGCAGGGCGACGATGCGAGCCCCGGTGGCGCCGTCGAGATTCCCCGTGGGTTCGTCGGCGAAGAGGATGCGCGGCTGGTTCACGAAGGCGCGGGCGATGGCCACTCGCTGCTGCTCGCCCCCCGAGAGCTGGGAAGGGAAGTGGTCGAGTCGGTCGCCCAGCCCCACGCGTTCGAGCAGGGCGCGCGCGCGCGCGCCGGCCCCACCTTCGCCCCGCAGTTCGAGCGGGACCTGTACATTCTCGATGGCGGTGAGCGTGGGGATCAATTGAAACGACTGGAACACGAACCCAACTTTGGCTCCGCGGAGCTGGGCGCGTTGATCCTCGCTCATCGCCGTGAGGTCGGCCTCGTCGAGGAGCACTTGTCCCCGTGACGGGGTATCGAGACCGGCGAGCAGCCCGAGCAGCGTCGTCTTGCCGCTGCCGGACGGGCCGACGATCGCGACCAGCGCCCCCTGCGGCACCCGGAACGAGACGTCACGCAGCACCGTAAGGTGGTGGGTGCCGCTGTCGAATTCCTTCGTGAGACCTCGAGCTTCGAGCATGCGAGTCCTGTTGAGATGTGTCACCGTAGCGTACGCGGCCTTGGCCTGCGTCGTTTCCGCCGGGTGTTCGGGCGCCGACGCGGGGAAAGATACCGCGCGCGATACCACCGCTTTGTCGCCGGGTGATGAAACGGCCCAATCGCGAGACGAACGCGCCGACGCGATGTCTGTTGCCGCCGCGAGCGAGGATACCACCGTAGCGGCCGGCGCGCCGGCGGTCCTGATCGTCGGCACGTCGCTCACGGCGGGGCTCGGGCTCGATCCCAACGACGCCTATCCCGCCGTGCTGCAGCGCATGGCCGACTCCGCGGGCTACGGCGTGCGCGTGGTAAACGCTGGGCTGAGCGGGGAGACGTCGGCGGGGG
>CAZLLP010000285.1:0-3226 GCA_964560345.1 uncultured Gemmatimonadaceae bacterium | reverse complement strand
CACGGGGGGGGGGCGGGTGCAGGGGCGTGGGTGGGCGGGTGGGAAGGGCGGGGGGCGGGTACGGGGGGCGGGTGCACGCCAGGCGCCCTCTGGAGGGTTCCGGTGGACGGGGAGGCTCGGTTCCGGTCTGGGCGGCGAAAGGTCGAGCTGGCCAGCGCGGCCGTTGAAGACGCCACCCTTGGGCGGATCGGTCGGAATGAGCAGCGCGAGCGCGGCGAGCGTATGGGAGAGCACGAGGTCAGGACGTCAGGAACGAGAGACGGGGACGCGAACAAGCCAGCGGCCGAGGGCAGCCGCTTCGATACGCGCGGAGCGGACGGGAACGTTGTCGAGTTGGGGCGATCCGACTCGTCCGGCGCCACGAGTGGCGGCTACGCACGGACAAGGCGAGGGAGGAGGATGCAGCCCGCGCGGGCATCACGCCACCCGGGTAGGGTGCCGTGTTCCGTTTCACCGTAGATTCTCCCGACTTCACCCGTGCCCCGACGCCGATGCCTCGCCTCTCCCGTCTGCTCCCTGCTGTCCTCGCGGCGCTGATTGCCGTTGCTACGCTCACCACGCCGCACACCGCCGGCGCCCAAACCGCCGCCACGGCGCCTGAGCCATTCGTCGTCGAGTACTACTACAAGATCAAGTGGGGGCACACGGCCGAGTGGCTCGACCTGTACAAGCGCAATCACTATCCCGTGCTGCTCGAGCAGCAGAGGCTTGGTCGGATCGTGAGCATGTCGGCTGCGACCCCGGTGAACCATGCGGGCGAGGCCAATCGTTGGGACTTCCGCTTCACGATCGTCTGGAAGGATGCCGCCGTCGCGCACGACCACTTCGATTCATCGGTGATCACCAAGCGCCTGTACGCCGACCAGGACCGTTTCAACAAGGAAGAGCAACGCCGATTCGAACTGCTGGAAGAACACCTCGACGTCCCGGTCTGGGTGGACGACCTGAAGGGCTGGAAGAAGTAGGAGCGTCGAACAGAACCGACGCTGAAACGAGCAAGAGGGCGGGAGCGCACGTCGCGCCCCCGCCCTCTCGTCTTCCCGACTTCCCCCCCTAGAACCCGAGCGTTAACCCCACCGTGAACGCCACGTTGTGCGACACGCGGCTGTTGAGGTCGAACGACGTCGCTTCCTTGAAGTCGAACTTGCCCACGTAGTCCTTCACGGCGCCGCGGATGCCGATGGAGCGATTGAGCTGCAGGTCGATCCCGCCGCCAAAATTGCCGGCGAAGTTGGTCGCGTTGGTGGTGAGCGGTCCGGTGCGCACTTCGTAGCGAATGGCGCCCGCCCCAACCTCGACGAACGGCGAGATCCCGGTGCCTAACGACGAGGTGCTCGGGAGGCGGAACTGCAACCCGCCGTCATAGAGCAGCACCTTGCTGTCAGCGATGTTGACGCCGCCGATGATCGGCAACCCCACGCGCACGTTGCTGTCGGTGTAACCGATGTTCCCGACGAGCGAGACGTTTCTCGAGAGGTCCAGCCCCGCCGTCACACCATAGATGGCAGAGTTGGCGTTGGAGACACGCGTCCCGATGGGACCATCGACGTAATCCCCAAACGCCATGTAGCCGACGTACGGCGTGAGGCGCGCGACCGCCGGCTTCTGCGCGTGCGCGCGCGACGGGACGATGACGAGAGCGGCGAGGGCGAGCAGCGAAAGGATCGCCACAGGTGCAACCGCCTCGCGGCGGGAAATGACAACAGAACGTGACATGGAGGCTCCTGGTGAAGTACGGAGCCATGGGTACGCACGAGAGGGGCCAGCACGCGCCATTTCGGCAACGTGCGGCCGGACAAGCACTTAGGCGCCCCGCGCTGAACAGCGCATCGCGCACTGTCCAGCGCGGAGGACGGTTGGGCGTCCTTGGGCTAGGAAGACGGGAAGACGGGAAGACGAGTGACTACGCCTTCCCGAGTTCTTCCCACAGGAACGCGGCGGCGCGGATGCCGCCGGTGAAGTTGGCGTCGCTCATCCACTCGTTAGGGGCGTGGGCGTTTTCGCCAGGGAGGCCGAAGCCCATCAGCAGGACCGGCGCGTGGAGCACGCGCGCGAAGTCGTGCACCACGGGGATCGAACCGCCTTCACCCACGATCACCGGCGCCTTGTTGAAGGCCCGCTCCAGCGCCTTCGCACCGGCCTCGAACAACGGCCCCGCCAGTTCGCCGCGCCACGGCTTGCCACCGTGCAGCGCACGCACCGTCACCTGCACCCCCGCCGGCTGCACCGACGCGATGTGCGCCTTGATCAATCGCTCGACGGTGTCAGGATCCTGGTCGGGGACGAGCCGGCAACTCACCTTCGCCATCGCCTTGGCGGGGAGCACGGTCTTGGCCCCTTCGCCGGTGTAGCCGCTGAGCAATCCGTTCACTTCGCACGTGGGGCGCGTCCAGATGCGCTCGAGCACCGAGTAGCCGGCCTCACCGCCTAACGCCGAGGCGCCGGTCTCGTGACGGAACGCTTCCTCGTCGAACGGGAGCGTGCGAATCTGCGCGCGCACCGTCTCCTCCCACGCACGCACCGCATCGTAAAAGCCGGGGATCGCGACCTTCCCTGTCGCATCGTGGAACGTGGCCAGGATTCGCGCCAGCGCCATCGCCGGATTCACCACTGCGCCACCGTAGCTCCCCGAATGCAGGTCACCGCTCGGCCCCTCCACGTCAATCTGGAAGTACGCCAGTCCGCGCAGCGACGACAGGATGGACGGAAGCCCCGGGGCAAACATCGCCGAGTCCGAGATGACGACGCCGTCACACGCCAGGCGCTCGGCGTGCTCTTCGACAAACGGCGCGAGGTGTTCGCTCCCCACTTCTTCCTCGCCTTCCGCCAGCACGATGACGTTCACCGGGAGCGCGCCGTGCACGGCGAGGTACGCCTCGATCGCCTTGATGTGCAGGTAGAGCTGTCCTTTGTCGTCGACCGAGCCGCGCGCGAAGATCTTGCCATCGCGAATGGTCGGCTCGAACGGCGGTGAGTCCCACAGGTCGAGCGGCTCCGCCGGCTGCACGTCGTAGTGCCCGTAGATGAGCACCGTCCTGGCGTTCGCTCCGGCGCCGCGCCACTCGCCGAGCACGACCGGATGCCCCTCGGTGGGATGGATGCTCGCCTCGAGGCCGATGCGCTCCATGTGATCGCGCAGCCAGTTGGCGGCCTGCGCCACGTCGGCGTTGTGTTCGGAACGCGCACTGACCGACGGGATGCGCAGGAACTCGAACAACTCGGCATG
>CAZLLP010000284.1:0-3291 GCA_964560345.1 uncultured Gemmatimonadaceae bacterium | reverse complement strand
GAGTGCGGCGCGCCGTGCGCGCCGCCAACGCTCTTCCCGTCCTCTCTCCCGGGACAAGCCCCCATCCTCGCGCAAGCACCGCGCGCGGCAACGCCGCGCGCACTCCCGTCTCCCGTCTCCCGTCTCTCCTCTTTGGTTACTTGATCTCGATGTAGCGCTCGAGCCGCGCCACTTCACCGGGCTTCACGTACTTCCCCATCTCCCGCCGGAACTGCTCGACCGCCTTGTACGGGCGATACTCCTTGAACTCCTTCAGCATGCGGTTGCCGAGGCCGGGGATCGTCAGCAGGTCTTCATCACTGGCCGTGTTGAGATCCATCGGGACGTAGACGTAGCCGGCCATGCGGTCGACTTCCTCGGGCTTCACGTACTTCCCCATCTCGCGCTTGAACTGCGCCAGCGCCTTGTAGGGGCGGTACTCCTTGAACTCGCGCAGCATGCGGTTGCCGATCCCCGGGACCGACAGGATCTCCTCGTCGCTGGCCGAGTTGAGGTTCAGGTGCAACCAGAGCTTGGCGTAGGTTTGCGCCTGCTGCTCCTTGGTGAGCCCCGCGAGCACCGCGGTGAACTCGGACGGGCGCAGGAAGGGGCGCTTGCCGACGATGGTCTTGGCGAGTTCGGGGGTGATGTTGGGGACCGCGGCCAGCTCGGCCTCGGTGGCGAGGTTGGGATCGAGCATGCCGGCGGTGCGCCCCACCTGGGCCTGTGCGGTCGTGGTGAGCGCGGCAGCGGTGAGTGCCGTGGCGACGAAACCGGCGATCGTGCGGGTCAAACGAGACATGCAACGCCTCCTATGGTCTCTGGTAGCGAGCGGAACGTGGGTTGTGTGCTGCCGTGCCTTGTCGTGTTCGGTCAGCAACTGATCGAACATCGGTGCTTCGTGATCCAGCGTCAATCGGCGTTAGGCAAACGCCCCAGCGCGGGATGTCGGTACGCCCACGCCAGGCCGATGAGCCCGAGTTGTACCATCGCCCCGGGCGCGAGTGCCGGCGTGGCGCCGGTCATCACTTCGCGCCACAGCGCCCATCCGGCGGCCCCGGGGCTCATCTCCAGCTCGAACTCCAGGTTGCCGCGCACGTGGAAGTAGACCCCGAGCGCGCCGCTCACGATGCACAGCCACATGGCGGCGCGAAGGCCGCGAATGCTCGCCGCCGTGCGCGTGGCGACAAACCACCCCTGGGCACCGAGTACGAGCGCAAGCAAGACGAGCGGGCCGTACTGCTTCCAATCCTCGAAGTGACCGAGCAGGAGCAATTCCGCCTCGGTCCCCACCACGCCGATGGCGAGCGTGGCGAAGAGGATGCGGCGGAGTGTCGTGACAATGGATGGGCTTGCGTCGATCATGAGGTGCGTCGGGTGGCGCGTCGGGAGATGCGTCGGGACGTGCGTCGTCTGGGGCGCATGCGGTTGGACGCCGAATCGCTCACGGCGTTAGGTCCGGGAGGGGCGCCCCCCGACGAGGGCCCGCGAGCCTCCGCAACCGAACATGCAAGCTAGCGGCGGAGTGCCCGACTCATCGACTGCATGCCGGGCGCACGGGCGCCGCGCCGTATCGCCCGCCCCTGCGTCAGCCGTCCCGGGTCACGTCCCGTCGCCGGCTGGGCGCCGTCTCGTTAAACTGGGCATGTCACCCTCCATCCCGGCACGAGCATGGCGCTGGTCCAACGCGATTACATCCTGCGCATGATCGAGCGCATCGCCGCCGCGATCGCGCGCATCCTCAAGCGCAAGACCGACGGCGACCTCGTGGGGGCACGCCAGGAAGTGCGCCAGGCGACCATCGAGCTGCTCGGCGCCGCGTCGGCGATGGCAATGATGGTCGACTCGCGCACCGCCGCCAACCTGGTGAGCGACCCGCGGCGCCTGCGGCTGTGGGCGCGCCTGCTCGAGGAAGACAGCGCCATCCTGCGCGAGATGCAGCACGACAAGGAGGCCGCGTCGGTCGATCGTCGTATCGTCGAACTCCTGCTCGAGGCGTGGGCGCGCGAGAAGGAGTGGGACGAGGAGACAGTGGGCGTCTTTGCCGCCGCCCGTGCGCGCGGCGGTGCCTCCGCAATCGACGCCGGCTTCAAGGCGGCCTTGTCCGCCTGGGAAGGAGAACAGCGTTAGGCGCTCGGGCGCGCGTTCAGCGCGCTCACGGCGCGTCGCTGGCCACCTTGGCGTTCAGGCGCTCGACCCCCGGCTTGCGCGTGGTTTGCAGCCGACGGGCCACCGCCTCGGTCTTGCGCATCACCCGCAGCAGGTTCCCCCCCATGATCTTCTTGGCGTCGGCATCCGAGTAGCCGCGCCGCAGCAGCTCGGCCACGAGGTTGGGGAACTTCGAGATGTCCTCGAGCCCGGCGGGGTGCTGCTCGATGGCGCCGAGGTCGGCGCCGATCCCCACGTGCTCCACGCCGATCAGCTTGACGATGTAATCGATGTGATCGACATACCGCTCCAGCGTGGTGGGCGGAACGCTGTTGATGTAGACGCCGAACGCCGAGTCGGCCTTGGCGGGCTCGGAGGCAAACTGCACGCGCAGCCTGCGCTCCACCTCGAACACGTCGCGCATGATGCGCGCGCCGGTGGAGTCGACGAAGGCAGGATAGGCGTTCACCATCACCACGCCGTCCTTCTGCTTCACCAGCGCGAGGATCGAGTCGGGGACGTTGCGCGGATGGTCAGCCAGGGCGCGCGCCGACGAGTGCGAGAAGAAGAGCGGCGCCTCGCTCAGGCGCGCCACGTCGCTCATCACGCCATCCGAGACATGCGAGATGTCGACCATCATGCCGAGCCGGTTCATCTCCTTGACCACCGACTCGCCAAAGGGGCTCAGCCCGCCGTGCCGCGGCGCATCGGTGGAGGCATCGGCCCACGCCGTCGTGGAGCCGTGCGTGAGCGTCATGTAGCGCACCCCCAGCCGGTACACGTCGCGCAGCATCCCTAACGAGTTGTCGATCGCGTGTCCCCCCTCGATCCCGATCAGCGAGGCGATCTTCCCGCTCTTGTGGATGCGCACGATGTCGTCGGCCCTGGTGGCATACCGCAGCCGCGGCGAGCGCTCGATCATCCGGTGGATCATGTCGATCTCCTCGAGCACCATCGTCCCCGCCCCTTTGCCTTCGTAGGCCGACGGGACATACGCCGCCCAGAACTGCCCCCCCACCAATCCCTTCACCGCGCGCGGCAGGTCGGTGTCGATGTCGGGGAGCCCCATGTCGGGATCGTAGCGCCCGAGATCCAACCCCGCCTTGAGGCCCGACAGCTCGGGGATCGCGTCGTGCGTGTCGCGGAACGGTGCCTCGCGCATTG
>CAZLLP010000283.1:0-3300 GCA_964560345.1 uncultured Gemmatimonadaceae bacterium | reverse complement strand
GCGGTCGGAAGGGGCAGCGACCCGGGGACCATGGCCAGCTCCGGGGGGGGCGCCGCGTCGCCCTCCCCGGCCGGCCGCTTCCAGTTGGCGATGGCCACGGCCACCAGCGCGACCGCGCCTAACGCCATCACCGGCTGCAGCCAGCGACGGGTGTGTCGTACCGGGCGCCCCGCCATCACGCGCGCAAAGGGCGGGGCACTCCCCCCTTCCCGCTCGCGCAGGGCGGCAAAACGTTCGCGCAACTCCCGGTCGTCGTGCTCCATCTCGCTCATGACAGCTCCTCATCCAGCAACAAGTGGCGCAGTCGCGCCTTGCCACGTTCGTAGTGCGTTCGTGCCGTTCCCACCGGCAGCCCCAACACCTCGGCCGCCTCCTGAATGGTGAGCTCCTGGTAGAAGACCAGGTGCAACACCTCCTGCTGTCGCGCCGAGAGCTGCGGAAGCGCCTGCTGCAGCCCCATGACGCGTTCGTCGCCGTCGGTCGGTATCTCGTCCTGCACCTTCCCGTCGGCCGACGCATCCTGCCACCACCGCTCCAGTCGCGCGGCGCTCAACCATCGCCAGCGCGCCTGCTCCTGCGCCGTTCTCCGCACCACGCCAAACAACCAGGTGGTGAACGACGATCGCCCTTCATACCGCGCCTTGCCGTCCAGCACCTTGCAGTACGCGGTGTGCAGCACGTCCTCGGCCTCCCCCTTGTCGCCCTGGCAGCACCGCACCGCCCAGGCAAAAGCCTGCCGGTGCGACTGGGCCAGCGCGTCTCGCAGATCGGTCGAGTTCAGGGGGCGTGCTCCGCGAGAGTGCGATGGAGGGTTCGGTAGTGTGTGGATCGAGACGGCGATCCATAGGACAGCGCTCAATATGCCGTACGAGAGCGAACTCGAGCCGGGGTCGAGCTGGGGTCAGAACTGGGGTCAGAGCTGGGGTCAGAGCTGGGGTCAGAGCACGAATCCCATCCCCCGACCCACCCGTTGCCCGCCCGCACCCCGCGCGCCAACTTCGCCCGTCTCCCTCGACCGCCTGCATGAGCCATTCCCCCGACGATCTCGACCTCCTCCGCGAGCTCCGCAACACCGGCAAGCTGATCCCCTTCGTGGGCTCCGGCCTCTCGCGCCCGCTCGGCCTCCCCACCTGGTCCGAACTCATCGACCTCGTCGCCGAGCAGCTGGGCTACGATCCCGAGGTCTTCAAGGTCAACGGCAACGAGCTGCAGCTGGCGGAATACTACGTGGCCGCCAAGGGGAGCATCGGCCCGCTCCGCAGCGTGATGGACAAGGCGTTCAATCCCAAGGACGAGGACATCGCCAAGTCGCGCGCTCACGCCGCCCTCGTCGACATGGGGTTGCCGCTCATCTACACGACCAACTACGACGAGATCATCGAGCGCGCCTTCGAGCTCAAGGGACAGGCCTGTCACGCCATCTCCAACATCGACGACATCGTGCGCGCCCCGCTCGACGTCACGCAGGTCGTCAAGTTCCACGGGACATTCAGCGACGACGCCTCGCTCGTCCTCACCGAGTCGTCCTACTTTGAACGGTTGGAGTTCGAATCGGCGCTGGACATCAAGCTGCGCGCCGACACGCTCGGCCACTCGCTCCTGTTCATCGGCTATTCGCTCAACGACGTCAATATCCGCTACCTGCTGTACAAGCTGCACAAGCTGCGGCAGGCGGTGAAACGCAGCGGGCGCATCATGCCCAGCGCCTTCCTCACCACCTTCGGCACTGGCGAGATCCAGCGCACGCTGCTGGCGCAGTGGGGGGTCTCGATCATCGAGCTGGACCCGGTCGAGAAGACGCGCGCGGTCGACGAGTTTCTGGAGGCCCTTGTATGAAGCTCTACTTCGTGACATCCAGCGAGAACAAGATCGACGAGGTCTCGGCCTTCTTTGCCAGCAAGGGGGAGGCGGCCAACGCCCGGCTCACCTTCTGCCCGGTACGGCACGACGTGCAGGAGATCATGCACCCCGACCTGGAAGCCGTCGTGCGATACAAGGCGCTCGAGGCGTACAAGTACCTGCGCCAGCCGTGCATCGTCGAGCATGGGGGGCTCTTCTTCGAGGGGCTCCGCGAGCTCCCCGGCCCGTTAGGCAAGATCATCTGGAACGCGGTCGGCGAGCGCATGTGCGGCTTCCTGCGCGAGGGCGATTCGCGCCAGGCCGTCGCCCGCGCCATCCTCGGCTACTGCGACGGGCGCCAGATCACCCTGTTTCGCGGCGAGACGCGCGGTGTGGTGGCCCAGGCGGCACGCGGCGACTACAACCGCCACAACTGGGACCCGATCTTCATCCCCGAAGGGAGCGAAGAGACCTACGGCGAGATGGGAGCCGCGAGGAAGCAGGAAACGTCGCCGATGCTGCGCGCCTGGGAACAGTTCATCGCCAGCGAGTTCCCGTCGGGTTCCACCGCCACGTGGAAGCGCGCATGATCCCGCGGTTGATTGTCGTTGCTCTGCTCTCGCTCGTTGGCGGCGCCCTGGGCGCACAATCGCCAGGAGGCGACGTCGCCGAGATCCGTCGGTTGCGCGAGAGCTCCAACGCGGCCATCGCCAGGCACGACACCGCCGGCATCGGCGCCATCCTCGCCCCGCACCTCATCGTCGTCTCCTCCAACTCGGCGCAGAGCATCGGGCGGCAGGCGATGCTCGACCGCTTCGCGCAGCAGTTTGCCTCACGAGCCGACGTGACCTATCGCCGCACGCCGCGCGATGTGCGCGGCTTTGCCGCGTGGGGGATGGCGAGCGAAGCCGGGGAGTGGACCGGCTCATGGACCGATCCTGACGGCAAGCTTGCACTCGGCGGGCGCTACTTCGCCAAGTGGCGCAAGATCGATGGCAGCTGGCGGGTGGAGAGTGAGACGTACGTTCCTGAGTACTGCACTGGGGGGGCGTACTGCGCGAAGTCTCCCTGAAAGTCGGACGGGAGACGGGAGACGGGGGACGGGAGTGCAAAACGGCGCCGAGGCGCCGTTGTGCGTTAGGCGGGGGCGCGGGAGGGGGGCGTCAGATCCAGCCCTCTTCCATCGCGCGGTGGTAGGTCACGACGAGGGTGATCAGGATCCCGGCGTTTCCGATGAAGAGGCCGCCCCAGAAGGCGAGCAGGCCGTTCTTCTCGTTCGTGGTGTGCACCGCCCAGGCGACCAGCGCCAACCCGATCGCCATCCACATCAGGCACAGCACCGCCGCCCGCGCATACACCCACCGAATCCCCCGCGTGACCTCCCGCTCGAACCCCCCAAACTCCGCGGCGATGCCCCCTGCGGTGAGGACACCATTTGTCGGTCGGGCCATGCCGCCACTG
>CAZLLP010000282.1:0-3371 GCA_964560345.1 uncultured Gemmatimonadaceae bacterium | reverse complement strand
GGGAAAGACCGGCTGCGCCTGACCGGTGGCGGTGTTGATGCTCACGAGGCGGGCGACGGCGGGGCGGATGTACGACGGGTCGCCGTCGCGCCGGAAGTCGGTCCCGAAGCCGTCGCGGCGCGATTGCACGAGCACGGCCAGCCACCGGCCGTCGTTGCTGAGGTCGCCGACGGTGGTGGAGACGACGCCGAGCAGGTCGTTCGCGGTGATGCCCGGCGGCGAGGCGGTCGTGCGAGGCGCTTGCGGCTGTGCGTCCGACGGTCGGACGTGAGGGCCGAAGAGTGCGAGGGCGAGGAGGACGACGCGCGCGGGACGAGTGTGGATCATGGGGTGATCAGGCGTGGAGTCCAAGTGGTCTGACCGGCGCGCAATCGCGCGGTGCCTCGCGTAGCGGTCGCACCCGCTTTCGGCAATAGGGGATCACACATCCATCGCGTCAAGCGGGATGCGGAAAACTTCCCAGTGTCAAGTGATGCAACAGGATGCGCTAAGTCGCGCGGAAAATTCTTGACACTCAGGACACAGTTCCAGAGGTTTGGCGACCCGCAGAAATAGGCCGCAGGACGATTCCTGGCTGGTGCGAGCGGATGAACGGGTTCGCCTCACCCGGTCCGGTCGCACCGCTTCTGCGAGTTCATCAGTTCCCCCCTACATCGGGAGGTCTTTGTGCGAAGGTTCTTTGTCCTTGCAGCTGCACTGCTCGCGACGTTCGCCTTGCCGGCGAGCGCGCGGGCGCAAACGCGTGAAGTCACCGGCAAGGTGACCATCGCCGGTTCTGGCAATCCGCTCCAGGATGCCATTGTCGGGACGGTCGGCGCCGTGGGCGGTGCGCGTACCAACGAACGCGGTGAGTATCGCCTCCGCGTCCCCAGTGGCGACGTCACCGTCCAGGTGCGCGCCATCGGCTACAAGCGCCAGACCGTGCGCGTGTCGGCCTCGCAGACCACGGCCGACTTCTCGCTCGAGAAGGACGTGCTGCAGATCGAAGGCGTGACCATCACCGGTGCCGCCACCACGATCGAAAAGAAGAACGCCGCCACCGCGGTGGCCTCGGTCAATTCCGAGGAACTCGCCCGCGTCCCGTCCCCGGCGCTCGAAAGCGCGCTGCAGGGTAAGGTCGTCGGCGCCAGCATCAACATGAACAACGGCGCCCCGGGCGGCGGCGGTCAGGTGCAGATCCGCGGCGCCTCGTCGCTCATCGCCAACTCGCAGCCGCTCTTCGTGGTGGACGGCGTCATCATCTCCAACGCCACGCGTTCCAACCGCATGTCGGTCGTCACCGGCTCGCTGAACGCCGGCGAAGAGAACGGGACCAACCGTCTCGCCGACGTGAACCCCAACGACATCGAGAACATCGAAGTCCTCAAGGGAGCAGCGGCCAGCGCCATCTACGGCTCGCAGGCCACCAACGGCGTCGTCGTCATCACCACCAAGCGTGGCTCGGCCACCGCGCCGCGCGTGAACTTCACGCAGCGTGTCGGCACCTTCCAGGCGCAGCGCCTGCTCGGCTCGCGCAAGTTCGAGTCGCTCAGCCAGCTCACCGCGCTCGGCCTCGGCGCCGAAGCGACGGCGGCCGCTACGGCGGCGTGCAACCCGAAGTGCCCGTACTTCGACTACCAGAAGCAGCTGTACGGCCAGACCGATCCGTCGTTCGAGAGCGTCATCTCCCTCACCGGTGGCGTCAACAGCACGCGCTACTTCTTCTCGGGGATGGACAAGCAGGAGGCCGGCGTCATCAACAACACCGGTGCCCGTCGTCAGTCGCTGCGTGCGAACCTCGACCAGGCCGTCGGCAGCAAGATCACGATCAGCCTTGGCGCCAACCTGCTGCGCTCGTTCTCGCAGCGCGGCATCTCGAACAACGACAACGCGCTCTCGTCGCCGATCTATTCGTTCGGCTACACGCCGGCGATCGTGGACCTGCGCCAGAAGGACGCGACCGGGCGCTTCATCCTCAACCCGTTCCCGGCCACGCTGAGCACGTCCAATCCGTTCCAGACCATGGAACTGATGCTCAACAACGAGGACGTGTACCGCCAGATCTTCTCCAGCCGCATCAACTACGCGGCGCTCTCCACCGGCAGCAACAACGTCAACTTCTCGCTGCAGGCGGGCGCTGACCGCTTCTCCAGCGAGAACTACCTGTATGCCCCGCAGGAACTTCAGTTCCAGCGCGCCGGCACGGTGCAGGGCGGGCAGTTCCCCGGCACGATCATTCAGGGGAACGGCACCAACCTCTTCAGCAACGTGACGGGGTCGGGGACGTGGAACAACACGACGTTCTCGTGGCTCAACGCCACGACGTCGGCCGGTGTGCAGTACGAAAGCCGCAGCCTCAACGACTACAACGTCATCGGGCGCGGCCTTGGCCCGGCGCAGAAGAATGCGGCCGGCGCAGCGAACACCACGGTGTCGCACAACCAGCAGCTCATCCTGAACCAGGCGTTCTTTGCGCAGGAAGAGCTCCTGATGTTCAACGAGCGCCTGTATCTCTCCGGCGCCGTTCGCGGGGAGCGTTCGAGCGTGAACGCCGATCGCGACAAGATCTTCTACTTCCCGCGTGTCAGCGGTTCGTATCGCTTCGCTGCGCCGATCAAGGGCGTCACCGAAGTGAAGCTGCGCGCCGCGTACGGCGAGTCGGGCAACCAGCCCAACTTCGGCGAGCGTGACCTCACGTTCGCGTCGTACGGCCTCATCGGCGGCCTCGCCGGCTTCGGCATCCCGGGGACCATCGGCAACACGACGGTCACCCCCGAGCGCCTGAAGGAAATCGAGTACGGTGTGGACGCCGGCTTCCTCTCGGATCGCATCCGCCTCGAAGCCACGTACTACAACCGCAACATCGTCGACCTGCTCGTCCGTCCCACGCTGGCGCCGTCGTCGGGCATCACGACGACTACGGTCAACGGTGGCGAGATGAAGGCGACGGGCGTGGAACTCGGCGTCACCACGGTTCCGGTGCAGACCGGCAACTTCCAGTGGACGTCGCGTGCCACGTGGTACCAGAACAAGGCCGAGATCACGTCGTTCCCCGAAGGCGTGAAGCCGTTCCGTGACAACACCGCGGCCCGTGGCTTCGGCAATGCCTACGGCCAGCTCTTCTATACCCCGGGGCACACGGTTTCGACCATCTGGGGCAACGCGCTGATCAATGGCGTGCAGACCACGCAGACCCCGCTGGCCGACGCCAACCCGCGCTACGTGATGTCGTTCTCGAACGACTTCAACTACAAGCGGTTCAACGTCAACATGCTCATCGACTACCGCCGCGGCGACACGTTGTCGAACATGACGAAGAACCTCTTCGACGAAGGCGGCAACTCGTGGGACTACGACGAGAAGTCGCCCGAAGCGAATGTTCCGCTGGGTGA
>CAZLLP010000281.1:0-3444 GCA_964560345.1 uncultured Gemmatimonadaceae bacterium | reverse complement strand
TTCGCCGCCCGTCAGGCGCTGCCGCATCTCACTCGGCAGGTCCTCGAACGCGTCGGCGATGCTGAGCTCTTCCATCGAGTACTTGGCCTCGGGGTTGGCCGAGAGCGCCTGCCGGAGCTGCTCCGAGCGGGAGAAGCGTCCGCGGAGCGGGAAGTCCTTTCGCAGCGGAAACCCCTCGCGATACTGCTCCCACATCAGGATGCGGCGCAGGTCGGGGTGCCCCTCGAAGACGATGCCGAACATGTCGTAGCATTCGCGCTCGAGCCAATCGGCGCCCTTGTACACGGGCCACACACTCGGCACGCGCAGGGGCTGCCCCTTGGGGAGCTGCGCCTTGACGCGAAGGAAGCGACGGAACGGAATCGAGCGCAGGTGCCACACGACCTCGATGGGGAGCTCCAGATCGCGATACTCGACCGCGGTCACGTCGACGAGGTAGTCGTATTGCTCGCCGGCGTCTTCGTGCAGCCAGCGCACGACCTCGAGCGCTCCTTCGGGCCTGATGTAGACGTTGGTGTCGCCCCACAGCACTTCCGCCCTAACAAAGAACTGCGGGAAGCGGGCCGTGAGCGTCTCGGCGCTCGGATTCTGCGCCCCACCGCGGTGCGCGATATGCTTTGGCGTCCGCGGCGCGGGGGCGCCGGGGGTCGCGTGCCCGGCGTGGATGATCGTGAAAGGTGCGCTCACAGCCCGGACCGGGTTTGGTGAACCGAGTTGCCGAACGGCTCCGACAGCTCGTCGATGACCGAGGGAGGGATGTACAGGTTGCTCGACGGATCCGGATCCAGCTCGTCGCGCAGCGACTCGTTGCTCATCCGTTCCCGCTTGACCTTTTCCTGCAGCATCATGATGCCGTACATGAGCCCCTCGGGACGCGGCGGGCACCCCGGGACGTACACGTCGACCGGGATGATCGTATCGATCCCCTGCGTCACCGCGTACGTGTCGAACATCCCGCCGGACGAGGCGCACGCCCCCATCGAGATGACCCACTTGGGCTGCGGCATCTGCTGATAGATGCGGCGGATGACCGGCGCAAGCTTGAACGGGACACGTCCGGCGCAGATCAGGACGTCTGCCTGTCGAGGCGAGAACGACATGCGCTCCATGCCGAAGCGCGCGAGATCGAACCGCGAGGCCGCCGACGCCATGAACTCGATGGCGCAGCACGCCGTGCCGAACGGCATGGGCCACAGCGAGTTGGCGCGCCCCCAGTTCACCAGCATGTCGAGGCGAGTGGTGATCCACCCTTCCTGCGACTGCGGATCGTACGAGACGACGTTCGGCTCAGGACGAGGGGCTAATCCCATTGCAGCGCTCCCTTCTTCCAGACATAGACGAAGCCGACCACGAGGATGGCCATGAAGACGAGCATCTCCCCGAGCCCGAAGAACGAGATGTTGCCGGCTGGGCACGCGTTGGCCACCAGCGCCGCCTTGCACGACAGCTGGCGATAGTAGACGCCCCAGGGAATCATGAACACGGTTTCGATGTCGAAGATGATGAACAACATCGCCACCATGTAGAACTTCACCGAGAAGCGTTCCCGTGCGTCCCCCAACGGAGGAATGCCGGATTCGTACGGTGTGTCCTTCACCGGCGTCGGTCGGCGCCGGATGACCAGCGTCGACAGCGCGATGATGAGGACGGCGTTCACCGCGACGAAGCCGAGCAGCAGCAGGACGGGCAGGTACGTGCGATCCATGACGCTCCCAACAGGCTCCGAAGTTCGTGAAACATTTCACGTGTTCAGCGCGGGTAACCTACCCGACAGGGTAGGAGGGTGTCAACGGACGTAAGGCCAAGAATGCGAGCGAGTTGAGGCGGATCTCACGCTTGTACCGACATTCCGGCAGTCGTGCTGCCACCACGCGGCGCATCCCCTCCGCGTCTTGCGTGCGTTAGCTTACCCGCGCGCGTTCGCACCGAGCGGTCCTAACGTGAACGCCAAGCGCAAAGTCCGCGACCCTCAACCGCACCGGGAGCGCCCCTGCATGTCGATTCAGAACGATCGGTGGATCACGGAGATGGCCACGAAGCACGGGATGATCGAGCCCTACGAGTCGAGCCAGGTCCGCTCGGGGGTCATCTCCTACGGCGTGAGCTCGTATGGCTACGATATGCGCGTCGCCCGAGAGTTCCGGATCTTCACCAACGTGCTGAACTCGATCGTCGACCCCAAGAACTTCGACCCCAAGTCGTTTGTCGAGTTCGAAGGCGATGTGTGCATCGTCCCCCCCAACTCGTTCGCGCTGGCCCGGTCGGTCGAGTACTTCCGCATCCCGCGCGACGTCGTGACGATCACGGTCGGCAAGTCGACCTACGCGCGCTGCGGCATCATCACCAACGTCACGCCCTTCGAGCCCGAGTGGGAGGGCCATGTCACGTTGGAGATCTCCAACACGACGCCGCTCCCGGCCAAGATCTACGCCAATGAGGGGATCGCGCAGGTGCTCTTCTTCAAGGGTGAGCCCCCCTTGGTGTCGTACAAGGACAAGGCCGGCAAGTACCAGGGACAACAGGGCGTCACGCTTCCGCGACTCTAGTCGCAGCGCGCGCCCGCGACGCTGCTCGCGACGCGCGCCGTCCACGTTTCAAACGCCAACCGGCGGCGCCCCCATGAGGAGCGCCGCCGGTTTGGCGTTGGACACGCGGCGCGTGCTACCCCGCCCCGCCCGACTTGCTCTCTTCGCGCTCGAACACCGAGCCGTAGACATAGTCGCGGTTCATGCGCGCGATGGTGTCGATCGAGATCTCCTTGGGGCACGCCTCCTGGCATTCCCCAAACAACGTGCAGCCGCCGAAGTTCTCGAGGTCCATCTGCGCCACCATCTTGAGCGCGCGGCGATAGCGCTCGGGTTGCCCCTGCGGGAGGTGCCCCAGGTGCGAGATCTTGGCCGCGGTGAAGAGCGACGCGCTCCCGTTGGGACACGCCGCCACGCACGCCCCGCAGCCGATGCACGCCGCCGCATCCATCGCCGCGTCCGATTCGGGCTTCGGGATGGGGAGCGCGTTGCCGTCAGGTGCATTGCCGGTGGACACCGACACGTAGCCGCCGGCCTGCACGATGCGGTCGAGCGACGAGCGATCGACGCACAGGTCGCGCAGCACCGGGAAGGCCTGCGCCCGCCACGGCTCGATGGTGATCGTCTCGCCGTTGTGGAACGTGCGCATGTGCAACTGACACGTGGTCGTGGCCTGCATCGGCCCGTGCGCCACGCCGCTGATCATCAACCCGCACATGCCACAAATCCCTTCGCGGCAATCATGGTCGAAGGCGATCGGGGCCTCGCCCTTGGCGGTCAGCTCCTCGTTGACCACGTCGAGCATCTCGAGGAACGACATCTCCTCGGAAATGTCCTTGGCCTGGTATTCGACAAACTTGCCGGCGGCGGTGGGACCGGGCTGCCGCCAGACGCGCAGTGTGAGATTCATCATGGCAGA
>CAZLLP010000280.1:0-3546 GCA_964560345.1 uncultured Gemmatimonadaceae bacterium | reverse complement strand
ACGAGCATGGACGGAATCATGCTCCCCGACGGGATGCGATACGCTTCGAAGAAGAAGGCGCGGATGAAGAAGAAGAGGAGGATGGCACCACCAATCCCCTTCACGTTCTCCCACAGGGCGCTCTTGGAGAACGACGCGCCACTCGACTTCTTGCGCGACTGGGCGACGACGTTGCTGGGTTTGGATGACTTCTTGGCGCTCATGCAGGGACGCGTGCGGGTGCGCGTGCGAGAGGACGGTGAGCGATCAATCTAACTACGATACCCGCGCAGCCGGGTTCCAGATGCAGGGGTGGAGATACACGAGAGGCGCGCCTCCAGGGGAGACGCGCCTCTCGCATGTACGGCGTGTGACGCCGACTACTTCTTGAGGTGCTTGCTGACGAGCGCCGTCATCTCGAACATCGAGACGGTCTTCTTGCCACCGAAGACCTTCTTCAGCGTTTCGTCGGCGTTGATGTTGCGCTTGTTCTTCGAGTCCTGCAGGCCGTTCTTGTGGATGTACGCCCAGAGGTCCTTGGCGACCTGGGAACGCGGGCGGGGCTTCGGGCCGATCGCCGCGGCGAGATCCGCGCTCGGCGTCATCGGCGCCATGAACGCCGGATTCGGCTTCCGCTTCGCAGCGGCCTTCTTCGGAGCAGCCTTCTTCGCAGGCGCCTTCTTGGCAGCAGCCTTCTTCGGAGCAGCCTTCTTGGGCGCAGCCTTCTTCGCAGCGGCCTTCTTCTTAGCGGCCATCGTTCGACTCCTGAGTGATGGAAACGTGAATTCCCCCGGTGGAAACCACGAATTCTTCGCGGCAAAAACTAAGAGCCAACTTCAGAGACGCAATAGGGAAGTGCATCGCGCCCCCTATGAAAATGGACGTTTTCCCTAGGAGAACGTGCGCCAACGCACCGTACGCACCGCCATTTCACGGGGAGAAACGTACACCGCGCACCGTGCGAGATGCGCGGTTTCCCCGGGAAAAACGACGATTTCCCTAGGGAAACGCCCTGCCGTGCACGCCGCGTTGCACGCGTGTCTCACTTGAGCGTCGTGCGTAACCAGTCGAGCAGCGCGGCCATCACATCGGGGCGCACGTTGCGCTCGCGGAGCGTCGTGTACCCAGCGGGATTGCCGTTCGCGTCCTGCACAAAGAGGTGATTCGCCTCGGGAAAGACGCGCGTCGTCACACGACGATTCCCTCCGTCACGCATGGCGCGCTCGAGCGCAGTCGCCTGCTCGGGCGTCACCTGCTGATCGGTCGCGCCCTGCAGGATGAGCGTTGGCACGCGCACCTTTCGCGCCGTCGCGATCGGATCGTAGTCGAGGAAGAACTTCACCCAGGGCTGCGACGCCCCTAGCGAATCGATCGTCGCATCGACGGTCTTGAGCGCCGAGTCGCGGCGCGCGGGGGTGAGCGACGTGTCGCGACGTACGGCGTTCCCCAGCTGAAAACGCAGAATCTGTCGCCCGGTCTGCGCCGGCCCCGCCATCAACACGATGCCGCGCAACGACGCATCGGTGGCCGCCACCATTGGTGCGATGAGCCCGCCCTCACTGTGCCCCAGCAGCGCGAGCCGCGTGCCGTCGATCTCGGGACGCGTGCGCAGGTACGCGAGCGCCGCACGAATGTCATCCGCAAAGTCGGCACTCGTCGCCGTCGCATGGTTCCCGGTCGACGCACCATGACCACGATCGTCGAGACGCAGCACCGCGATCCCGTGGCGCCCCAGCGTATCGGCCACCTGGCGGAAGGGACGATATCCCTTCACGATCGGGATCGCTTCGTCACGATCCTCGGGGCCGCTCCCCGTGATCGTCACCACCGCGGCCACCGGGCCACGACGTTCACGCGGCAGCGTGAGCGTCCCGGCGAGCGTGTGACCACCCGGCGTGGGGACGGTGACATCTTCGGCCGTGTAGGGTGCGCCGGCCGGCGCGGAGTAGTCGGGCTTTTCCACCGACATCGCCCCCGCGCCGGCACTGCGCACGCGCACGAGGCGCAGCCCCTGCGCCGGGATCACGCCGCCGGTGATCGATCCGTCGGCATCGACGGCGAGCCGCGCAGGGACGTTCCCCAGCACCACCACCACCGAGTCGCTCCCGCGGCGCATCACCGCGACCTGCGCCGTCTGGCCTCCCTGCAGGTTCCACACGGGAACCGACACCGAATCGCCGCCGATCACGCGGGCGCGCTGGATCATCAGCTCCACCACGGCAAACGATGGATTGACGAACGGAATCGCCCCCGCCGTGGTGGCAAAGCGCTGCGTCACGGTGCGCCCGCCAGTTCCGGTGATGTCGATGATGACGCTGTCGCCCGTGAAGCGCGCCTCGGCGTGCTGTGCCGGGGCGCTCGACGCATCGGCGGTGGCGGTGCGCACGTCATTGGTGAGCGACGTCGCCCGCCCCTGCGCGTCGACGTCCACCCGCAGCGTGAAGCGGGCGCTGGCCGGCTTGATGAGGAGTTCGGTGTCGAGGCGCGTGCGCGTGCGCACGAGGCGCTCGACCGAGATGGTGTCGTTGCCGGACAGCAGGAGGAGCAGGTCGCCGCGCGGCGCGCCTTGCGCCTGCGCACCGTGCGAGGCGACCGCCACGAGCGACGTCGCGGCGAGCACGGCGAATCCGGCCCGCCGGCATGTATATGAGAATGGCATGGAAGATCCAGGGGTTGTCGTTAGGCCACCAGCGACTGCAGCAGCTCGATCATCCGCAGATCGTACGGATCGGCCGACGCATCAGATTCGGCGACCTCCGGATTGGATTGCGGCGTCTCGAGGATGAGCGGAATGCCCTGCGTGCGGGGATCCTGCAGGAGCCAGCGGAAGGGCTCGACCCCGATCTTCCCCTCGCCGATGAGCGCGTGGCGATCCTTGTTCGAGGCAAAGTCCCCCTCGGAATCGTTGAGGTGCAGGAACGACGGCGCTTCGCCGATCACATCGACGAATCGATCGAGCAGCGCCCGCGCCGCGCCGGGCGCCGAGGTGAAGTCGTGCCCGCTCGCGAACAGATGACAGGTATCGAGCCCGTACCCTGCGCGCTTGCGATGCCCGGCGGGAATGCGCGCCAGCATCCCGGCGATCTCCTCCGGCGCGCGTCCCATCGTGCGTCCGGCGCCCGCGGTGTTCTCGATGAGGATCTTCGATCCCACCGGCACCGTCTCCAGCGCGAACGTCATCGCGTCACCCACACGCTCGACTGCCCCCGCCGGGTCACTCGCTCCCGCCGACCCGGGATGGAAGCAGAAGCCCAGCACGCCGAGCGTCGAGGTGCGCTCGAGCTCCTTGGCGAGTCCGAGCTTGGCCCGTTCGTACTTCTCCGGCTCGGGCGACGCGGTGTTGAGGACGTACGCCGCGTGCACGATGCAATGCCGCTTGTCGATCCCGGCCGCGGCCATCGCCTCGGTGAAGCGCTTGGCCTTGTCGGGCTTCACCGTCGCCTTCTCGTTGTAGAACTTGGGAATCGCACTAAAGATCTGAAGCGCCTTCATCCCGGCCGCGCCGGCCCGCGCGGCCGCCATGTGAACGCCGCCGGTGTCGATGGTGTGGGCGCCGAAGAAGTAGGG
>CAZLLP010000279.1:0-3586 GCA_964560345.1 uncultured Gemmatimonadaceae bacterium | reverse complement strand
TTCTTCTTCGCGTCAAAGCCCGGCGGCTTGATGATCCACCCCTGGATCTTGCGCTGGTCCTTGGAAGACTCGTACCAGATCTCCTCGACGGCGCCGAGTGTCTTGCCGGCGAGGACGTCGGCATTGAGCGAGGTGAGGACGCGCGCGGCGGGAAGCGCGCTCCCGCTGGCCGCCGGCGCCAGCGCCACCTCCGACGGGACACTCGGCGTGCTGAGCGTGTAGGCGATGCTCCCGTCACGTGCAACGGAGAAGCTCCCGCCGCTGTAGGCCGAGTTGCCCGAGCCGAGGTTGCGCGCCACCACGCGCCACGTCCCGTCGAGCGCCACGCGCGCAACCTTGGTGTTCCCCGAGTCATCGACGCTGACGTAGAGCGCGCGGGAGTCGGCGCTCCACACCGGGTTGCCCACGCTGCGATCCATGGCGGTGGAGAGGGCGCGCTTGCCCGAGCCGTCGCGGTTCATCACGTACAGCAGCGTGTTCTGGTACCCCTGCTTGCGATCGTCGTAGCCCACCCAGGCCACGAGCTTCCCGTCGGGTGAGGCGCTGGGCGCCTGGTCGGGGCCGAAGCGGTCGGTGAGGCGGCGCATCGCCCCGGTGGCGACGCTGAAGGCGAAGAGGTCGGTCTCGCGGGCGTTCCATTCGGGGTTGTCGCCGCGCCGTGCCGCCAGCAGCAACTCGCTGCCATCGGCGCTCCACGTCACCGCGCCGCCGCCGTACACGTGCCCGCCATGCTGGTAGTCGCCGCTGGTCACCTGCCGCGGCGTTCCCCCTTCGGCGGGGACGACGAAGGCCTGCACGAAACCGCTGGGCAGCTCCCCGACCTGGTCCTGCCGGAAGACGAGGCGGTCGGTGTACTTGGGCGGCGGCGACCACGTTGCGCCTGGCGGAGGCGCGAGCGGCGTCCCGATCACCAGCGCGGCACGCGGGACCAGCTGCAGGAAGGCGAGCTGCGTGCCATCGGGCGACCAGGCCGGGGCGCTCGGCGCCTGCGGACCGTTGGTCACCGCCATCGCGTCGCCCGTGTCCATCCAGCGCACCCAGAGCTGCGCGCTTCCGCCGCGGTTGGACGTGAAGGCGAGGCGCTTGCCATCGGGGGACCAGGTGGGGGCATCCTCGCTGAACTTCCCCGAGGTGAGCGGGCGATGCCCCGACCCATCGCTCTTCACCACCCAGATGTTGCTGTAGCGCCGGTCGGTCATCGGATCGCTCCAGCGACGCACGTAGGCAATCCAGGCGCCGTCAGGGGAGATGGCGGGATCGGCCGCATACTCCAACTGGAAGATGTCGGCGGGGGCGAGCGGCGAGAGCCGTCGCTCCTGCGCGGTGAGCGGCATGGCGGCCCCGATGACGACGAGGGCGGGGAGGAGCAGGCGGAGGGTGCGTGACATGGCGAGATGCGGCGAGACGAGGCGAGGGCGCGCGAAATGTTGCGGCCGTGAGGCACCAAACGGGGGAGACTGCAGGAAGAACGTGCGCCGTCGCGCTCCCACCGGCAACACCGCGAGGTGCCGGATATCACACATCGGGAGCGCATCCACCGGCGCCGGTTGCAGCAGCGCTGCCGGCGGCGCTACCGACGGCGTGGACGGCGACGCGAGGAAATCGCGGCGATGAGTCGCCTATTCGGGGGGAACCGATCATCTTTAAGGGGCGGCCCACGCTGTGGAGAGGCTGCGTAGCCCCCGCAAAACGCACAACAACCGCATGTCCGCTCTTACGCCGTTTACGGATCTTCAGGATATCGCCAAGGCCGTCACGCATCGTCAGGCCTCTCCGGTCGAGCTGGTGCGTGACATCCTCGACGCGATCAGCCGCCACAACCCCTCGCTGAACGCCTACATCACGGTGTCCGCCGACGCGGCGCTGGAAGCGGCCGACAAGGTGGAGAGGATGGTGGCGGCCAAGAAGGATCCCGGTCCACTGGCCGGCGTCCCGATCGCCATCAAGGACCTGATCCTCACGAGCGATGCGCCGACGACGGCGGGGACCCGCGTCTTCGGCGACGGGATCCCCGCTGGAGACGAGGCGCCGGTGGTCAAGCGCCTGCGCAAGGCTGGGGCGATCATCCTCGGGAAGACCAACCTGCACGAAGTGGCGTTAGGCGTCACCTCGGTCAACGAGCACTTCGGTCCGGCGCGCAACCCGTGGAACGCCGAGCACGTGGCGGGCGGGTCCAGCGGCGGGTCGGCGTCGGCGGTGGCGGCAGGGCTGTGCGCCGCCTCCCTCGGGACCGACACGCGGGGTTCGATCCGCATCCCGGCCGCGTGCTGCGGGGTGACCGGCTTCAAGCCCACGTACGGCCTCCTGCCTAACGAAGGGATCATCCCACTGTCGCCGTCGCTCGACCACGTGGGGCCCATCACCCACACCGTCGCCGACGCCGCCTTGCTCCTGGGGGTCATGCTCGGGACCAAGCCCGGGCTCGAGCGCTTCGTCAAGGCGCTCCGCGCCAGCAGCAAGGGGATCGTGCTCGGCGTCTCCGAGTATCATCTGCGTGACCTCGATGGCGAGATCGGCAAGGCGATCGACAAGGCGCTCAAGGTCCTGCGCCCGCTGGTGAAGGACATCCGCGACGTGGAGATCCCGGAACTCGAAGGGGCGCAGGAAGCCTCGGGGATCATCACCGGCTCCGAGGCGATCGCCTACCACGATCGCTATCTCAAGCACAACCCCGACGCCTACGGCCCGCTGGTGCGCAAGCGCCTTGAAGGGGGCTACAAGCACTCGGCGCTCGACTACCTCAGCGCGATGGCCAAACGCGAGGCGGTGCGCGCGGCCTTTGCGCAGACCTTCACCGAGGTCGACATCCTCGTGGGGGCCACGCTCCCGGCGCTGCCGCCGCGTGTGGACGAGGACTTCGTGCACATCGACGGCAAGGAAGTGAACACGGTCGAGGCGTTCACGCGCTTCAACGCGCCGCAGAACCTGGCCGGACTCCCGGCCATCAGCGTGCCGTGCGGTCTCGCGAAGGGGCTCCCGATCGGGCTGCAGTTCTTTGGTGCCGAAGGCGCGGATGAACTGGTGCTGACGATGGCCTCGGCCTTCCAGCGCGAGACGCACTGGCACCAGCGTCGCCCCCCCATCGCGCGTTGAGCTGGTGAACACGTCGGGGGCGCGGCCGTTGCAACCGCTGCGACCTCCGACCGTTGTATCTTTGAAGCGTTGCCCATTCCATTCGCACCGTGAGTGACCGCCATGCCCGCGTCACCCTTGCTCTCCGACATCGAGATTCAGCGCGAACTCGGCTCCCTGCCGGGATGGGCACGGCGCGGCGGGACGCTCGTGAAGACCTACACGTTCCCTGCCTTTCCTGCCGGGATCGACTGGGTGCGCCGCGCGGCCGATGCGGCCGAGTCGATGAGCCATCACCCTGACATCGACATCCGCTACACGCGCATCACCGTCACGCTGTCCACGCACGACAGCGGCGGCATCACCACGAAGGATCTCGCGCTCGCCCGCGCACTCGACGCGCTGTGATCACCCTGTGATCACCCTATGATCGCCCTGTGATCGCCCTGTGATCGCGCGCTCAACTCGAGCGCGACGGGACGTGTGACAAGCAGAACGGCCCCGGTCGGATGAC
>CAZLLP010000278.1:0-3662 GCA_964560345.1 uncultured Gemmatimonadaceae bacterium | reverse complement strand
GCGCCCAGGACCGGAGCCGCTCCACCTGTGGGGGCGGGCGTCACGAGTTGCCGCGGCGTCTGCCTACCCGGCGCGGAACAGGCAAAGCGTCACCCCCGGGCGCCGGTGGAACCGATGGCGATAGTGCTCACCTTGGGCCAACACCCCACCGTACGGCCCCACCCACTGACGCCACGACACCGCGCCTTCGTGACTGGAGAAGCGGCGCACCGCGGCGTTTGCGCCCAGGAGCTGGAACCCTTCGCGCCCCGACGAGCCGCGCACCACCACGACCGCCTTCCCCTGCCTGCCTAACGTCAGCGCGCCATTGCCGCGCGCCGCATCCACGTCGCCCGGCGTGCTGCGCGTGACGCGCACCCCGCCCTCGGCCACCACCAGCGGCGAGAGATAGGCGGTCACCGCTCCAATGCCCCCGACGTCGCGGTATCCCAGCTTGGCATCGACGAGGGTGGTGCCGAGTGTGGTGACGATGGCGCGTCGCGCCCCCCACTTGGCGGAGAGGGACGCATCGAGGCGCAGGTCGGGGAGGACAAAGTCGCCCGAGCCGCCTCCGACGCCAAGGAACGTGTAGACGCGATCGCTCCAGACGTGCTGGTTGGCGGCGCTCACGTACGTCCCCGCGTCGCGGAAGGCGGAGCGCTGCAGCACCTCGACGAACCAGGTGTCGCGCGTGCCGGCCGGGACCGACAGCCGCAATCCCACGCCGCGCCAGTCGCCGTATCCCCCCGACACCTGGTGCTGGTCAACAAAGAGGTCGGCGCGCCGATCGAGCGACGGGCGCCGGGCGTCCTGCGCCGAGAGCGGTCGGGGCGTGGCCGCCAGCTGCATCACGGCGACCGCGGCGAGCGCTGCGACCGTGCGCAGCCGCCGGCGTTCGCGGCTGCGCTCCTTCGTCATGGTTCGACGACTCGCCGCGTGGGAAGGAGCGCTGGCCCCTCGGGGACCGGATTCCCCCCGGCATGTCGTGGCGCCCGCCGCATCAGCGTCTGCACGATGCGCTGGGCTGCCAATCCATCGCCAAAGGGGTTGTCGCCCGCCGTCATCGCCTCGATCTCGCGATAGTCGTCGAGCAGGAGCGTCGCCGCATCGACAATCGCGAGCGTCTCGGTGCCGACGACACGGCCAAAGCCCGAGTCCACGACCTCGGGGCGCTCCGTATTCTTGCGCAGGATCAGGACCGGCTTTCCCAGCGACGGGCATTCTTCCTGGATTCCCCCCGAATCCGTCATCGCGAATTCGCAGCGGCGCAGCAGCTCCAGCAGGTCCGCGTAGCCTAACGGGTCGAGCAGTTCGACGCGAGGCATCCCCGACAGCTCGTCGAACACCACGTCGCGCACGTGCGGGTTCAGGTGCACGGGAAAGACGAAGTGCGTGTCGGTGTGCATCGTGGCCAGCTCGCCCAACGCGCGGCAGATGTTGGCCAGCGGTTCGCCCAGGTTCTCGCGCCGGTGCACCGTGCAGAGCACGAAGCGGCGCTTTTCCCACGGGAGGTCGTTGAGGCGCGCCTCGTCAAACGATGCCTTGCGTGGCATGCGCCGCAGCGCGTCAACGATCGTGTTGCCGGTGACGATGATGCGCTCGTCAGGCACCCCTTCGCGCAGCAGGTTCTCGCGCGCCGTCTCGGTGGGGGCGAAGTGCAGGTCGGCGACGACCGACGCCAGGCGACGGTTGAGCTCCTCGGGGAACGGGTTGCGCAGGTTCCCCGAGCGCAGCCCCGCCTCGATGTGCCCGACCGGGATGCCCAGATAGTGCGCGGCGAGCGCAGCGCAGAGCACCGTCGTCGTGTCGCCCTGCACCAGCACCACGTCCGGGCGCAGTTCGGAGAAGCACGACGAGAGCGCCAGCATCGCGCGCGCCGTGAAGTCGGCGAGCGCCTGCTTGGTCGACATGAGCCCGAGGTCCACGTGCGGCTTGATCCCGAAGGCATCGAGTGCCTGCGACAGCATTTCGCGATGCTGTGCCGTGGTGACCACCATCGTCTCGATGACGCTGCGATGCTGCGCCAACTCGAGGATGACCGGCGCCATCTTGATCGCCTCGGGACGCGTGCCGACGATCACGCACACGCGGTACTTCCCGCCGTGGCCAATGGCCGACAGTTCGCGTGGGGTGTGTCGATCGCCCACGCGCCGGTTCATCGGCGGGGTCCGACGATGCGATTCGCCCGTCGCCATGAAGTCGCTCATCCCTGAGGTGCTGAAGTCAGTCGCGGATGCACGGCGCCGTTCACCACAAGCGGCGCCACCGCCACGCCATACGCCCCCTTACCCATTGCCGTGGTTGGAGTTGCGGCATTGGGCAAGCTCTGCCTTGAACAGACCGTTTGAGGGGGCGCGAGGCAACAACCTCAGCGCATGGCGCGCGACGATACGACAACGGGACGTCGGGGCTACGCCCGGCGTCCCGTTCCTTGTCGCGGTTTGGAGGACCAGCGCGACGCGCCGATCTCGCTCAGTAGCCAGCGCGCCGCGCCGCCTTAGGTTGGCGACCAGTGCGCGGCGAACGCCGCCCCCTGCGGATCGGTCGCCATGAAGATCCGGCCGCCCGGGATATCCATCGGCGGCTGCATGATCTTCCCGCCGTTGGCCGTCACCGCCGCCGCCGACGCGTCGAGGTCGGGGACGCGGACGTAGTACATCCACGCGGGGGGCATCGGCATCAAGTCGGAGATCGCGTACATCCCCCCCATCATGTGGTCGTTGCGGGCAAAGACCCGGTAGATGCCGTTCGGCCCCATGTCCATGTCGTTGTTCAGCGTCCACCCGAAGAGCTTTCCATAGAAGTCGAGCGCGGCATCGATGTCCTTGGTCGCGAGTTCGACCCACGAGATCTCTCCCAGCTCGGCTGGCCCCTCGTGACCGGGGGCGTCGGCCTCCGCCTGAAAGACCGAGAAGGTCGCCCCAAACGGATCCTGCAGGACCGCGAAGCGCCCGACCGTCGGAATCGGATTCGGCGGCATGAGCACCTTGCCCCCGATGGTCGGCGCGAGGGCGACCGTGGCATCGATATCCGTCGTCCCGATGTGCCCCATCCAGTGCGGCGGGATCCCGTCCGGCGTCGCCGGCCCGATCCCCCCAATCGGCTTCCCGTTGGCCGTCCACATCGTGTACGACGACTCCGGCGGTCCCCACCCCTCCGTCCCCCACCCCACCACCGCCTTGTAGAAGGCCTGGGCGCCGGCGGAATCCGTGGTCATGAGATCGTACCAGACAAAGCGGCCGCGGTAGGACGGATCGGGCGACATGAAGCCTCTCTTGAGACGGGAGACGGGAGACGGGAGACGGGAGGTTGGGCGGGCGACGAAGCTGGCAGCTTCGGACTGCACTGTCGATAGCGGTGGGACGAATCGGTGGTTACGCGGCACCTTCCGCTTTCTCTTAGGCACCAGCGCAACGCCCCATTACCGCATCGGCGCCGTCCTCGCCAAGCATTCCCGCCCCCGGTACCTTGCTCCCAGCACAAGGACGCCGCGCCGGCGCGGCGTCCACTCCCGTCTCCCGTCTCCCGTCTCCCGTCTCCCGTCCCAATTTGTCTCCCGCGCGCGTACCGGCCGACCAGACTCGCGGCTACATCATCCCCATCGGTGGGCGGATTGGCGATTCCGACATCCTGTCGCACTTTGTCCACCTCTCCGGGGGGCGGCAGGCGCGGATCGCGATCAT
>CAZLLP010000277.1:0-3669 GCA_964560345.1 uncultured Gemmatimonadaceae bacterium | reverse complement strand
CACAATGCCGTCGTGAAGTCGTGGGGCGAGCCGCGCCCGGGCGACGGACTCAAGCCGCATTGGGAGCTGGCCGAATCGTTAGGCATTCTGGACCTCGCGCGCGGGGCCAAGATCTCGGGGTCGGGCTTCATCGTGCTGCGGGGCACCGGCGCGCGCCTCACGCGTGCGCTGATGAACTTCTTCATCGACACGCACACGCGTGACCACGGCTACGAGGAAGTGTGGGTGCCGGTGGTGGTCAATCGCGCGTCGATGACGGGGACGGGGCAGCTCCCCAAGTTCGAGGACGACATTTACGGCGTCGCCGGGGAAGACTTCTTCCTCGTCCCAACCGCCGAAGGGCCGGTGACCAACCTGTATCGCGACGAAATGCTCGACGCCGGGGAACTGCCGCGGGGCTTTGTCGCGTACACGCCGTGTTTCCGCAAGGAAGCTGGCGCCGCGGGCAAGGATACACGCGGCCTGCTGCGCCTGCACCAGTTCGACAAGGTCGAGATCGTGCGCTACACGACCCCCGAGCAATCGCCGGACGAGCATGAGCGCCTCACGCGCCACGCCGAGGCGTTGCTCGAGCACCTGGGGCTCCCGTACCGGCGCGTGCTCCTTGCGGCTGGCGACACGGGACAGAGCAGCGCGAAAACGTGGGATCTGGAGGCGTGGGCGCCGGGCGTCGGCAAGTGGCTCGAAGTCTCGTCGTGCTCGACGTTCACCGACTACCAGGCGCGTCGCGCCAACATCCGATATCGCCCCGCGCCCGGCGAAAAACCGCGCTTCGTGCACACGCTCAACGGGTCGGGGCTCGCTTTCCCACGCATCATCGCCTGCCTGCTGGAGCACTACCAGCAGCCCGACGGTTCCATCACCGTACCGGAGGTCCTCCGTCCGTACCTCGGGACGGACGTGATCCGCTAGCGATGCGGCGCCGCGCCACGGTAGTCGTCGGCGTGGTCGTGGCGCTCCTGCTGGGGTCGTACGTCCTGTTCACCCAGCGTGTGGTTACGCGCCTGCGCGCCGAGGCCGGACGGGAAGGACAGATGTACGCGCAGGTCTATCGTGCGCTGACCGATACCGGGAGCAACCCGATCGGCGCGCTGTTCGACCTCTCCGAGCACATTCGCCGATCGGGTGTCCCGGTGATCGTCACCGATCCCACCGGACGCCCCACGGCCGCGGCAAACTTGCCATTCCTCAGCGCCGACTCGGCGTTCAAACCCGACGATCCGCGGGTCAAGGAATGGATCGGCAAGCTGGACGAAGAGAACGAGCCGGTGCGCGAGCCGAACGTGGGGACGGTGCACTTCGGGCACACGCCGCTGGTGAACGAGTTGCGCGTCGTCCCCATCCTGCAGGCCGGGATGCTGGGCATCGTGCTGCTGGCGGCGCTCTACATCTTCCGCACGCGCGCGCACGCCGATCGCGAGCGCGTGTGGGCCGGCATGGCGCGCGAGTCGGCGCATCAGTTGGGAACGCCGCTCTCGTCGTTGAGCGGCTGGATCGAACTTCTGCGCGATCGAGAAGCCGACGCGCTCACCACCAAGGCGCTCGAGCACATGCAGGGTGACCTCGAGCGACTCGAGCGCGTCGCGCACCGCTTCGAGCGCATCGGGCGCCCGCCCAATCGCGAGGCCGTCGACGTCGGGAAGATCGTCCAGCGCGTGGCCGACTACTTCCGCGCGCGCGTCCCGTCGCTGGCGCACGCCGTGACCATCGAGACCTACATCCACGAGGGCCCGCTCATCGCTCAGGGCGATCCCGTGCTCGTGGAATGGGTGATGGAAGCGCTGATCAAGAATGCGATCGATGCCCTCGCCGGAAACGGCGGTCGGGTGCGCATTGGCGTCAAGCGCACACCGGAGGCGATCCAGTTGATGGTCGCCGACGATGGCCCCGGCGTGCCGCGCGACCTGCGCAAGCGCATCTTCGAGCCGGGCTTCTCCACCAAGCAACATGGGTGGGGGCTGGGACTCGCCCTTACACGCCGCATCGTCGAGGAATCGCACGGCGGCAGACTCACGTTACTGCCGACCGAACGGGGGGCGGTCTTCCAGATTATCTTGCCCGCATGACGTCGTCGCTCGTCCCAACGGACAAGATGATCGCGGGATTGAATCCCGCCCAACGCGAAGCGGTGCTCACGGTCGAGGGACCACTCCTCGTCCTGGCGGGCGCCGGTTCCGGCAAGACCCGCGTCCTCACGACGCGCATCGCCCACCTCATCGAGCATCACGGCGTCGATCCGCGCCAGATTCTCGCCGTCACCTTCACCAACAAGGCGGCCGGCGAGATGCGCGAGCGCATCGCCAGGCTGCTGGGCAGTGAACCGTCGGGGATGTGGGTGGGAACGTTCCACGCCATCGGCGCGCGACTCGTGCGCGCACAGGCGCACCTAGTGGGGCGCACCCCGGCCTTCACCATCTATGACGAAGACGATTCCGTCGCCGTGGTGAAGCGCGTGATGGAGCGGCTCAAGCTCAACACCAAGGAGCGCTCACCGCAGTCGATCCTCGCGTCGATCTCCGATGCCAAGAACGCGCTCGTCTCGCCTGACGAGTACACGCGTCTGGCGATGGATCCGCACAGCAAGGTTGTTGCCGACGTGTACCGCAACCTCGAGCCGGCCATGCGCCAGGCCAACGCGGTCTCGTTCGACGACCTGCTCACGCTCCCGGTGCAGGTGCTGGAGCAGCAGCCGGCCATCCTCGAGCGCTATCGCGAACGCTTTCGCTACGTGCTGGTCGATGAGTACCAGGACACCAACCGCGCGCAGTATCGCTTCGTGGCGTTGTTAGGCGGCTCGCATGGCAACGTGGCCGTCGTGGGTGACGACGACCAGTCCATCTACGGCTGGCGCGGCGCCGACATCCGCAACATCCTCGACTTCGAGAAGGACTTCCCCAAGGCGCACGTCGTGCGGCTGGAAGACAACTACCGCTCGACGCCGCAGATCCTCGCCCTCGCCAACGCCGCGATCTCGGCCAATACCGAGCGGCGTGGGAAGACGTTGCGTTCCACCCGTCCGGCTGGCGATCCGGTTTCGGTCGTCGCCGCGCTCGATGAACGCGACGAGACCGACTTCGTCATCGAGGAGATCAACGGCCGCCGCTTCAGCGCGCGCGGTCGCCCGCTCAAGGATTTCGCAGTCCTGTATCGCACCAATTCGCAGAGCCGCGCGATGGAAGAAGGGCTCCGTCGGCACGGCATTCCGTATCGCCTCATCGGATCGGTGCGCTTCTACGACCGGCGTGAGATTCGCGACCTGATGTCGTACCTCAAGCTCGTCGCCAATCCGAACGACGACGAAGCCTTTCGCCGCGCCATCGCGGTTCCGCGCCGCGGAGTCGGCGATACGTCAGTGGAAACGCTCGCCGAAATGGCGTACCAGGCGCGCGTCTCGCTCCTCTCGGCCTCTACCGATCCGCAGCTCATTGGGGGGATGAGGCCGGCGGCGCGCGCAGCGCTTGCCGACTTCGCCACGCTGATCCATCGCCTGCGAGAGCTGGCGAAGGAGTCGCCGGTGGACGAGGTGCTGCGCGAACTCGTCGAGGCGATCCGTTACGCCGACTATCTCCGCGCCGAAGGGCCGGATTCGGCCGAGCGCATGGAGAACGTCCGCGAACCCATCACCTCCGCGGCCGAAACGGTCCTCGACGACGGCGGGGGCGTGGGGCG
>CAZLLP010000276.1:0-3672 GCA_964560345.1 uncultured Gemmatimonadaceae bacterium | reverse complement strand
CAGTTCAAGAGAGGCGGATTATGCAGAAGGTACGAACGCTCGTCGCCGTCGCCGGAACGCACGGCAAGACGACCACGACGGTGATGACCACCGATGCGCTTGCCGCCGCCGGCCTTCGTCCAACCGGCGTCGCCGGTGGTCGGGTAGGGCAGTGGGGGGGCAATCTCCGTTTCGACAGCGATCGACTCTTCGTCGTCGAGGCCGACGAGTACGACCGGTCGTTTCTTGCGCTGCACCCCACCGTCGCCGTGGTCACCAACGTCGAGGCCGATCACCTCGACATCTATCGCGACCTCGCCGACATCCGCGAGACCTTCGAGCGGTTCATCGCTCCCGCGCACACGATCGTCCTCTGCGACGACGACGCCGGTGCCTCGACCCTCGATGTCTCCAGCGGGGCGCAGGTGATGCGCTACGGGACGACCAGCCGCAACGCGCGCGTCGTCGGGGTGCCGCGTGCCGCGACCGACGGGTGCACGATCGTCGCCGTGGCGTTCGATGGCGATGCGCTTGGAGACGTGACCCTCCGCGTCCCCGGTGTGCACAACGTGCGCAACGCGCTGGCGGCGATCGCGAGCGGGCTGGCGTTAGGCGCCACGCTCGACGGCATGCGCCCAGGGCTCGAGGCGTTTGGCGGCGTGGAGCGCCGCTTCCAGCGACTCGGCGACGTCCGCGGCATCGCGGTGGTCGACGACTACGCGCATCACCCGACGGAAGTGGCGGCGACCATCGCCGCCGCCCGCAATGCCTATCCTGGCCGGCGACTGGTCGTGGCGTTCCAGCCGCATCTCTACTCGCGAACGCGTGACTTTGCCGCGGGATTTGCCGACGCACTGTCGGCGAGCGACGCCGTGTTCCTCACGGCGCTCTATCCGTCGCGCGAAGTCGCGATTCCGGGGGTAACCTCGGCCCTCATCGCCGATCGCATGTCCGCGGCGGGACACGCCCCCGTCTGGACCGGGATGCGCGCCGAAGCGGCGGCGGCGCTGGCGTCGTTTGTTCGTGCGGGCGACGTCGTGCTCACCATGGGGGCAGGGGACATCACACAGACCGGCCCGGAGTTGCTCGCACACCTCAACGCGCGAGGCGACGCGTGAGCAGGGCGGCCGCTGCGCCTGTGGGATCCGCTCCCGATGGCGTCGGAGCGCCGCGACGCCGGCGGTGGGGCTGGTACGTCGTGGGGGCGCTCCTTGTGCTCCTCGTGCTGTTCACGACGCCGTGGTGGGGGCATGATCTGGCCTTCTTTAGGGTCCAGCAGGTCGAGGTGCGCGGGACGCGCTTCGCGAGGCCCGCAGACATTGCGGCGCGCTTGAAGGTCGACACGACCATTTCGATCTGGAACCGGTTCGACTCGCTGCGCGTGCGCGTGGAGGGGCACCCGCAGGTGCGGAGTGCGCGCATCGAGCGCCGCCTCCCAAGCACCTTGATCGTCACCGTCGACGAGAACCTCCCGATCGCGCTGGTGCCAGCGTCGGGGGGATTCAAGGCATACGACGATAGCGGACGCGTCCTTCCGCTCGATCCTGCGCGTTGGGGGGTCGACCTTCCGATCGTTCCACGCGCCGACACCGCCGTCTTCCGGCTGCTGGGCGACATGAAGGCCGAGATGCCGGAGTACTACGCCCGGGTGAGCGAGGCGCGGCGCGTCGGCAAGGACGAGGTCCTCCTGCAACTCGTCGACGTGGGCGTGCGCGCCATGCTGGACATGCGCGCCGAGCGCCTCTTGCAACTATCTTCTGTCGAGGCCGACCTCGCGAAGCGTCGCCTGCACGCGGTCGAACTCGACCTCCGCTACAAAGACCTCGTCATCGCCCGACTTCCATGAACGTCGAACGTCTGGTCGCAGGACTCGACATCGGGTCTGCCAAAACCACGGCCATCATCGCCGAGGTCGTGGGTGACCTCCCGCGCCACCCCGGCATCAAGATCCTCGGGGTGGGGCAGTCGCGCACCACCGGACTGCGACGCGGCGTCGTGGCCGACATCGAGGAAACCACGCAGTCCATTCGCAAGGCGGTCAACGACGCCGAGCAAATGGCCGGGGTCAAGGTCGACGCCTGCTACGTCGGCATCGCGGGCGAGCACGTGAAGGCGATGATCTCCAAGGGGATCGTGGCCGTGAGCGGCGACGAGATCACCAAGGGAGACGTCGAGCGCGCCAACGCCGTCGCGCGCGCGCAGGCGATTCCCCCCGAGCGCGAGTTGCTGCACGCCATCCCGCAGGAGTATTCGGTCGACAAGAACGAGGGGATCCGTGACCCCATCGGGATGGTCGGGACGCGCCTGGAGACGGAGATGTATCTCGTCACCATCGGCTCGTCGCCGTCGCTCAACCTGCGCAAGGCGGTCGAGCGCGCCGGATACAAGCCGTTGCAACTGGTCCTCGAGCCGCTCGCCAGCGCCCTCGCCGTCCTCACCGAGGACGAAAAGGAACTGGGCGTCGCGCTCATCGAGATGGGGGCCGGAACGACCGACATCGCGGTCTTCCACGAGGCGAAGATCCGGCACCTGGGCACCGTCCCCTTTGGCGGCAACAACGTCACGAACGACATCGTGCACGGGCTCGGGGTGACGCAGGCCGATGCCGAGCGCCTCAAGGAGCGCTACGGCTGCGCGTACGAGCCGATGGTCGATCCATCGGAAGTCATCACGCTTCCGAGCACGGTGGCGCAGGGCGACCGCCAGATTCCGCGCGAGCTGTTGGCCCACATCATTCACCAGCGCACCGACGAGATCTACGACCTGGTGATGCGCGACATCGAGGCCGCGGGGTTCGCGGGGAAGTTGAGCGCCGGCGTCGTGCTGACGGGCGGTGCGGCCGCGCTCCCCGGCGTGACGGAGCTGGCGGCCGACGTCTTTGGCACCGGCGTGCGCGTGGGCGTGCCGGCGGAAAATCTGAGTGGGCTGGTGGACGCGGTGGAAGCACCGCGCTTTGCCACGGCGGTGGGACTCGCGTTGTACGCGGCGAGCCGCGTCGCGTTGGGAAGCGAGACGCCGAGTGGTCGCCGGTTGCAGCTCAATGCACCTAATGTGGATAAGCTGGCGCAGAAGGTGAAGACGTGGTTGCAGGACTTCTTCTAGAGCGGCGGAAGGCGCGAAGAGGAGAGAAGAGAGGGCATCGTTAGGGTGACGCGGGCGGCGACCAGAATATGGCGCCGCCCGTTCTGTTACAAAGCTGATGTTCTCCTAGTGAATGTGGAGAAACATTGGTCGCTCTCGCGACGCGAACGCACCGCAAAAAATTGCTCTCGCTCACACGTGGCCTCATCGAACAAACGCGTTATATTCTGCCGCGAATCGAAGGATGCGACGCCGTGACGTTATGCAACACGCGACGTCCATCCTGCGATCGGAGATCCCCATCACGAACGACCGTCCTCGTCACGAGAGGAGCCGCGCGCGCTATGATGTTCGAATTCGAGGAGAACGCCTCCCAGAACGCCCGCATGAAGGTGGTGGGGATCGGTGGTGGCGGTGGCAACGCCGTCAACCGCATGATCGAGGAACATCTCGAGAGCGTCGAGTTCATCTCGATCAACACCGACTCGCAGGCGCTGTTGGCCTCCAAATCGGATGTGAAGATCCAGATCGGGAAGAAGCTCACGCGTGGACTCGGCGCTGGTGCCCGACCCGAGATCGGGCGCCAGGCGATCGAGTAGAACCGCGACGAGG
>CAZLLP010000275.1:0-3695 GCA_964560345.1 uncultured Gemmatimonadaceae bacterium | reverse complement strand
GCAATGAATATTTCCCGCCGACCACCTGGCAGATTTCCAACTTCACCGCAGGCACCGGCGCCAACAACGTGATCCCGGGCAGCGCGCGGGTGCAGTTCAACTTCCGCTTTTCCACCGCGAGCACCGTTGAATCGCTGCAGACGCAGGTGCACGGCATCCTCGACAAGCACGACCTCAAATACGATCTTGAATGGCGCCAGGACGGCCGCCCGTTCCTGACCGCGCGCGGCGATCTGGTCGATGTGGTGACGCAGGCGATCAAGGAAGTCACCGGCGTCGATACCGAACTGTCCACGACGGGCGGCACCTCGGACGGCCTCTGCTTGGTAGTCGGTGGGTGCTGCCGGTCGTGGGGGTAGGTGGCCGTGTGGATCCCCGCCTGCAGCATCTCCTTGGTGCAGCCGAAGCACGGCCTAACGGTGGTGTAGAGCGTCGCCCCTTCCACCGCGATGCCGAATCGCGCCGCCGCCAGGAGCGCATTCTGCTCGGCGTGCACGCAGATGCAAAGGTCGTAGGCCGTCCCTGAGGGACACTTGTCGCGATTGGCGCAGCGATGACATCCGCCGGCCGAGCAGTTGGTCATCCCCTCGGGCGTGCCGTTGTAGCCGCTGGAGACGATGCGGCGATCGCGCACGATGATCGCGCCGACCTTGAGTCCCGTGCAATCGGCGCGGGCGCGGACGGCGAGGGCGATCCCCATGAAGTAGGTGTTGCGGTCGGGACGAGGGAGTGGTGGCATGCGCGGGCGTGGTCCGGGGGTGCCGAGTGGTGCCTGAGGCGTGCGTGAGTGCTGCGCTGGAAACTACCACCGATGGCCGACGCGCGAGACGGGGCGACGTGGCCGATGAGCCAGTGGACGAGTCGTTCCCGCCTCCGTTATCGAGAGGGAGGTGGACGGCCGTCAACCACCTCCCGCGTCCGGCAGCTCGCGTGCGCCCCCGCGAGCACCGTCCGGACGCCGTCGTCGGCCTCTGCTCACCTTCGCCTTCCCTGCCATGCTCGAATCACGCCGTCCCCTCCCCCGCAGCCGCGTTGCCGTGGCACGCACCGTCTCGATGATGGCCACCCTCCTCGTGGCCACGGCCTGCGCCGATTCGCCCGCCGAGCCTAACGCGGCCGCCTCGCGACCTGCGGTGGCGAGCGCAGCGTCGGGGGTCCCCATGGGCGCCATCGCCGCCGCGGCCGCTCGCCGCCCCATCCCCAATGAGTACATCGTCGTGCTGCGCGACAGCGTGCGCGACGTCTCCGGACAGGTGCAACGCATGCTCGCGCAGGCGCAAGGGACACATCGTTTCACGTACACCGGCGTCTTCAAGGGCTTTGCCGCGACGATGTCGGCGCAGGCCGCGGCGACGTTGGCGCGCCACCCGCTCGTGGAGTCGGTGGAACAGGACCAGGTGATGACGGCCGACTACGTGACCCAATTCCCGTCGGAGTGGGGGCTCGATCGCCTCGACGAGACGATGCTCCCGCTCGACGGCGGGTACCGCTACACCGCCACGGCCCCCACGGTGACCGCGTACATCATTGATAGCGGCTTGATGGAAGACCATCCCGAGTGGGGGACGCGCGGATGGATCTCGTACAACACCATCGACACGCTGTATGCCGACTGCCGCGGGCACGGGACGCACGTGTCGGGGATCGTGGGGGGGAAGACGTTCGGCGTTGCCAAGAACGTCCTCCTGCGCGCGGTGAAGGTGTTGCGCTGTGACGGCACGGGGACCACGTCGGCCACGATCGCCGGCATCGACTGGGTCCGCCTCAACCAGCGCCAGCCGGCCGTCACCAACATTTCGTTAGGCGGCAACTACTCTTCCTCGCTCAACCAGGCCGTGCGCAACCTGTGGAACTCGGGGATGTTCGTGGCCGTCGCGGCGGGCAACACCAACATCGACGCGTGCAAGCTGTCGCCGGCCAGCGCCCCGGAGGTGATGACCGTCGCGGCCTCGACCCAGTCGGACTACAAGGCTTCGTTCTCCAACTGGGGCCCCTGCATCGACATCTACGCCCCCGGCAACGACATCAAGTCGGCCTCGACCTACAACACGAGTGGCGTCACCTCGAGCGGGACGTCGCAGGCGGCCCCCTTCGTGACCGGGGTGGCGGCGCTCTACAAGTCGGTCTATCCCACCGCGACGCCGACCCAGGTGCAGCAGTGGATCAAGTCCCAGGCGCTTCGCTCGATGGTGTACGGGAATCCCGCCAACACCGCGAACCTGCTGTTGCACAAGGGGACGTTCTAGGAACGGCGATCGCCGGACGCGACGTCAGTCCGACGGCATCTCCGGTGTTCGTGCGGCGCGTCGGCCGCCGCACGAACACGCGTCCTCAGTGCGCCACGGAATGATCGAGATCCCCCCCGCACGCTCGAGGATCGCGCAGCGCACCTGCTTGATCGACAGCAGTCCATACTGCGCACGCGCAGCCTCCAGCAGGTCGTCCACATCGATGCGGTGTCGCTTGAGGACGTCGCGCCTCGGTCTGCCGTCATCCATCAGGACCGCCGGGACGTCGTCGAGCCATCGTGAGGCGGTGCGCGACTTGTCCTTGATGAGGCCAAGCAGGGCGTCGAAGCCGACGAGCGTGCAGAGAATCAGCGCCGCGTTGGTGAGTGTGAGGTTGTCCCCCACCAACGCCGGCTGGACGGCTTCGCTGAGGATGAGGAGGATGGCGAAGTCGAAGGTGTTCATTTCGCTGAGCGTGCGTTTGCCCGCCAGCCGCAACACGGCCAGCACCAGCAGGTAGATCACCGCCGTTCGCAGGACGGTGCTGGGCACGGCACTCCCGGGCACCTGCCACCGCACCGCCATGATGACGATCACCGGGATGAGCAGGACCCACGCCGCCCGCCGTGCGCGGGTGAGCAGGAGATCGAACCCATCGTCGGCCCCGATGCGCAGCGGGTCGCGATCGTGATCCGCGTCACGCACGGTGTGAGCACTAGGCGTCGCAGGCACGGCGTCCTCCTGTCTTCGAGCCACATCAGTTGGCGTCTTGGGTCATGCGAACGTTGCTGCAGGACCCCTCACGCGGCAGTGCTCTTGGGAGGCGCATTCATCTCCCCCTGTCGTGCAAGGTGCACGCTTGGCGCGCGGCCTTGGTCCTCTCTCCTAAGGGAGAGAAGCGTCTCCCTCCTGTTCGCGATGCGCGCCGAGGCCAGGATGGCGATTTTTCTCATCGCCTGTAGTACGAACGTTCAACGCGGGACAGTCGACCGGGAGACATCCATGGTTCCGCGTCTGACGGCCGCCCATGCGTCGTCCCCACCACCTTCTCCGCCGCTCGTTATGCCAACACTCGATGGGGTCACGCTCGTTCGCTACCTCAACGGGCACCTTGGCGTATCCGAAGCGGCGCTGCAACTCATGTCGCGCATCTCGCGCGAGTTTGATGACGCGGAACTCTCGGAGCTGATGCGTCATCTCTCGCGTGAGGTGCGCGAGGAGCAGGCGGTGGTACGGGTGCTGATCGGAGCTGCGGGGGGACGGGACGCGGCGCGTCGGCATTCGATGGGTTGGGGGCATGGCCGCGGCGCTCGCCTGCGGGCGTGGGGCGACCGCGGCAACTCCGAGGGGGTGCGCCTGCTCGAGGCGCTGGAATCGCTCAGCGCGTCCTTCAGCCGCCGGCCCGCGCTCTGGCTGGCCCTCGGCGCCCTCCCCCGCGAACTGCCCCCGTCGGCGATGCCCACCTGC
>CAZLLP010000274.1:0-3937 GCA_964560345.1 uncultured Gemmatimonadaceae bacterium | reverse complement strand
GCTCGCGAGCTCTCGGCACGGACCGGAATCCCCCAGCCGACGGTCGTCAAGCTTCTGAAGACGCTTCTGAAGGCGGGCCTCCTCGTCTCGCAGCGCGGGACCAAGGGGGGCTACGCGCTGGCGAAGCTGCCCGAGGAAGTCCCCGTGTCGGCCGTCATCGAGGCGCTCGAAGGGCCGCTCGCCATCACGGAGTGCAGCCTACCGGGATCGTGCGAGCACGAGCGCCGCTGC
Organism: uncultured Gemmatimonadaceae bacterium; assembly: GCA_964560345.1. GTDB lineage: Bacteria > Gemmatimonadota > Gemmatimonadetes > Gemmatimonadales > Gemmatimonadaceae > SCN-70-22. The sequence goes on along the minus strand of CAZLLP010000274.1, from coordinate 3,706 downwards.
GTGGCCCGGCCGAACTGGGCCGCGGTGAACGACGTCATCCAGCAGGCCCTCTCCAAATTGACGCTCGCGGAGATGACCCTTCCCGTCCCGTCCCGGGCCCCCTGCCCCGCCCCGCTCCTCCCGTCCATCACCTCTCCTCCGAGGAGCGTCGCACCATGAGCTCGAACGAAGTCCTCTCCGAGCTGACGAACCAGGAGTACAAGCACGGGTTCGTCACGGACGTCGAGTCGGACGTCTTCCGGCCCGGACTCGACGAGGAGATCGTCGCGGCCATCTCGGCCAAGAAGAAGGAGCCGCAGTGGCTCCTCGACTGGCGCCTGAAGGCCTACCGCCACTGGCTCGGGATGACCGAGCCGAAGTGGGCGAAGGTGTCGTACCCGGCGATCGACTACCAGGCCATCCGCTACTTCGCCGCTCCGAAGTCGACGAAGGACGGCCCGCAGGGCCTCGCGGACGTCGACCCCGAGCTCCTCCGAACGTACGAGAAGCTCGGCGTCCCCCTCGAGGAGCGCGCGATCCTGGCCGGCGTCGCCGTCGACGCCGTCTTCGACAGCGTGTCGGTCGCGACGACGTTTCGCGAAAGCCTCGCGAAGGTCGGCGTCATCTTCTGCTCCTTCTCCGAGGCGGTGCACCAGCACCCCGACCTCGTGAAGAAGTACCTCGGGAGCGTCGTCCCCTACACCGACAACTTCTTCGCGACGCTCAACTCGGCGGTCTTCTCCGACGGCTCCTTCTGCTTCGTGCCGAAGGGCGTCCGCTGCCCGATGGAGCTGTCGACCTACTTCCGCATCAACGCGGCCGACACCGGCCAGTTCGAGCGCACGCTCATTGTGGCGGACGAGGGCTCCTACGTGAGCTACCTCGAAGGGTGCACGGCCCCCAAGCGCTCTACCAACCAGTTGCATGCCGCGGTGGTGGAGATCGTCGCCCTCGACAACGCGACGGTGAAGTACTCGACGGTGCAGAACTGGTACGCCGGCGACGAACACGGCGTGGGCGGGATCTACAACTTCGTCACCAAGCGCGGCAAGGCGATGACGAACAGCAAGATCTCGTGGACGCAGGTCGAGACCGGTTCGGCGATCACGTGGAAGTACCCCAGCGTCATCCTGCAGGGCGACAACTCGACGGGGGAGTTCTACTCGGTCGCGGTCGTCAACAACATGCAGCAGGCCGACACGGGGACCAAGATGATCCACATCGGCCGCAACACGAAGTCGAACATCGTCTCCAAGGGGATCTCGGCCGGCAAGGGACAGAACTCGTACCGCGGCCAGGTGAAGGTGATGCCGCGCGCCGAGAACGCGCGCAACTACACGCAGTGCGACTCGATGCTCATCGGCAACGCCTGCGGCGCCCACACCTTCCCGTACATCGAGGCGCAGAACAACACCGCGACCATCGAGCACGAGGCGAGCACGTCGAAGATCGGCGAAGACCAGATCTTCTACCTGAAGCAGCGCGGCATGAGCGCCGAACAGGCCGTCTCGATGATCGTCTCAGGCTTCTGTCGTGAAGTCTTCAAGGAGCTCCCGATGGAGTTCGCCTTGGAGGCACAGCAGCTCCTCGGCATCACACTCGAAGGATCCGTCGGTTAGCGCCACTCCCGTCTCCCGTCTCCCGTCTCCCGTCTATTTCGCATGTCCATGCTCGTCATTCGAGACCTCCGCGCCAACGTCGGCGACAAAGAAATTCTGAAGGGGATTTCCCTCACCGTGAACGCCGGTGAAGTGCACGCCATCATGGGACCTAACGGTTCCGGGAAGTCGACGCTCGCCCAGGTCCTTGCCGGCCACCCCGGCTACGAAGTCACCGGTGGCACCGTCGAGTACGAAGGCGAGGATCTCCTCGCCATGGATCCCGAGGTGCGCGCCCATCACGGCGTCTTCCTCGCCTTCCAGTACCCGATCGAGATTCCCGGCGTCTCCAACGCCTACTTCCTGCGCACCGCGTACAACGAAGTGCGCAAAGCCAACGGGAAGGAAGAAGTCGATCCCATGGACTTCCTCGACGTCATGACCGAGAAGCTCAAGCTGGTCGAGATGGACGAGGCGATGCTCCAGCGCTCGGTCAACTCCGGCTTCTCCGGCGGCGAAAAGAAGCGCAACGAGATCCTGCAGATGGCGGTGCTCGAGCCCAAGCTCGCGATCCTCGACGAGACCGACTCCGGGCTCGACATCGACGCGCTGCGCATCGTCGCCAACGGCGTCAACAAGCTCAAGCGCCCCGACTCGGCCACCATCGTCGTCACGCACTATCAGCGCCTGCTCGAGTACATCGTCCCGGACTTCGTCCACGTGCTGGCCGGTGGCCGCATCGTGAAGTCGGGGGGGAAGGAACTCGCGCTGGAGCTCGAGGCCAAGGGTTACGACTGGCTGATCGACGAGCCGGCGGCGGTGGGAGGCTGACGTGAGCACGGCAACGTATCGCGATCAGTTCGACACGCTCACCCCCGAGGGGCCGGCGTGGCTCGCCCCGCTGCGTGCGCGGGCGATGGAGCGTCTCGAGGCCAACGGCTTCCCGACGACCCGGAACGAGGACTGGCACTTCACCAACCCGGCGCCGATCACCGAGGGGGCGTTCGAGCCCATGCGGCCGGCGTTAGGCGCGGTGACGCAGGGCGACCTCGTCCCATTCCTCGTGGGACATGCCGAGTGGCCCACGGTGGTCTTCGTCAACGGACGCTACGCCCCGACGCTCTCGCGCGTGGACGCGCTCCCCGCTGGCGTGCGTGTGCTCTCGCTCGCCTCGGCGCTGCATGAGGAGCCCACGCTGCTCGAGCAGCACCTGGGGAAGCTGGCTTCGGTCGATGAGCAGGCCTTCGCCTTCACCGCGCTCAACACCGCGATGATGCGCGACGGCGCGGTGTTGCACGTGGCGAAGGACACCACGGTCGAGACGCCGATCCACCTGCTGTTCGTCTCCGATGCCGCCGCCGATGGCGGTGTGTCGCATCCGAGAAACCTCGTGGTCATGGAGCGCCACTCGCGCGCCACGATCATCGAGCAGTACGTCTCGCTGGGCGACGCGCGCTACCTGACCAACGCCGTCACCGAATGCGTGCTCGCCGACGGCGCCACGCTGCACCACTACAAGTTGCAGCGCGAAGGGCAGCAGGCTTTCCACGTGGGGCACGTCGAGGCACGGCAGGGGCGCGACTCGCACTATGTGTCGTTCGCCTTCTCCATCGGGGCCGCGCTGTCGCGCAACAACATCTACACGATGCTGGCCGGCGAAGGGTGCGGCGCCACGCTCAACGGGCTGTACATGCTCGACGGCGACCAGGTGTGCGACAACCAGACGCGCATCGAGCACGCGGAGCCCAACTGCTACTCGCGCGAGATGTACAAGGGGATCCTCGACGGGACGTCGCACGGCGTCTTCAACGGGAAAGTCTATGTGCGTCCCCTTGCCCAGAAGACCGACGGCAAGCAGACCAACAAGACGTTGCTCCTGTCGGACAAGGCGCGCATCGACACCAAGCCGCAGCTCGAGATCTTTGCCGACGACGTGAAGTGCACGCACGGCGCCACCGTGGGCAAGCTCGACCAGATCGCGTCGTTCTACATGAAGAGCCGTGGCGTGAATGCCGATACGACACGACGACTGCTCACGTATGCGTTTGCAGCGGAAGTGCTCGAAACCATTGAGTTGGAGCCGCTGAAGGAAGATCTGGAGAAGCTCACGCTGCAGAGATATCTGTGAT
>CAZLLP010000273.1:0-3986 GCA_964560345.1 uncultured Gemmatimonadaceae bacterium | reverse complement strand
AGATCGTTCAGGGTCAGAAGGGGCCGCAGGCCGCCGACGTCCTGAAGGCGTAAGGCTCGAACGCGAATCGCTGGGCCCCGGGGCGCGATGTGCGCCTCGGGGCCCTTTTTGTTTGCGATCTACGTCTCAGCGCGCCTCAACTGGCGGCGCCAACTTTGCAGCGCGGTGACGAGCGAGCCCGATTATTCGTCTCTCATCAGGGCGTGGTCCTTCTGACTCTCGCCTATGGGCCGCCGCCGCGGAGGCAACGTCGACGTATGACGAACGATCCCAAGATCCTCTACCAGCGCGAACTCCCCGGCGGCGGCTACGTCCACGTGGAGGAAGTGTCGCTGGACAATACGGAGACCCACCGTGCGCACGTGACGGTGGAGCGTCGTACCGACCCGACGCGCCGCGACGGTCACGAACCACCCGTCATCGCCCGCGCCGAAGGGCGCAGTGGCCAGGGCGTGTTCGGTGAACTCCTCCGCATCGCGCAGGACAACGTGGCCATCGCCAAGGCGCTTCTGCGACTTCGCGGCGACGCTTCGCCCAAGTTCTAGCCGCAACGACGCGCTCTCGCCGCCACAACGCTCGGCTGCACCAGGAAAAACGAACGGGCCCTCGCGATCGCGCGAGGGCCCGTGATCATTTCATCCGTGTCTGCTAGGCGACGGCCGCCTGATACGGGAGCTCCAGCTCCATCTGGCGCGTCAGCTCCCCCGAGGGGCGCGTGACCGCCGCAACGACCGGACGGCGGCGCGAGGCGGGGTCGGTGCATGCACCAAGAAGGTGCGCCGTCTGATGATAGAGCCGGAACGTGTGTAGCGGGGCGATATGCTCACTCCCCTGCGGGGAGGCGGCGATGCGCTGCGCCTCGTCCACGACCTGCGCGGGGAGCGCAGAGGCCAAGGGATGCCGGAGCAGCTCGCCGATCGCGAGCATGTCCCGAGCCTTCAAGGCGCTGCACAGAGCTTCGAGGTAGGCGAGCACGGACGACCTCCCGCGCATAGTGTGTAATTGACACTTTGCAACTAATACACAGGACGGTCAAGTCCCGTTCCCGTAACGGGGCGTAGGGAAACCACCGCATCAGTCGTGACACGCCGCGTACGCACGCCCCGGCTGACACCCTCTAGTATCGGCCGCATCGGCGCGAAGCCCTGGGCATTGTCTGCGCGCGCGGCGTGAGTAGAAGCGCGGCTACAGGAGGTCGAAGCGCACGGCACGCTGCCCCGCGCGGCGCTTGCGTGGCGCGAACCGATAGAACTGCGCGGGGCGCCCACGCCCCTCGCTGCGCCACTCGTCCAGGGCTTCGACGAGATCAGTCGCCTGCAACGCGCGACGGAACGACGCCTTGTGCAGTCGGCGCCCGAGCAGGAGTTCGTACATCGCCTGCAATTCGGTGAGCGTGAACTGCGCGGGGAGAAGCCGGAAGGCGATCGGGGCGTAGTCGACGCGCGTACGCAGCGCCTCGAGCGCCGCGTCGAGCATGGCGCGATGCCGCGCCGGTAGCGTTGGCGGTTCCGTCACGCTGAACCATGCCGCCTCCCCGCTCGTACGCTCCACCACCTCGGCCGGCACCACCGCGACGAAGGCCACGGATAGCTCGACGTCCGCGGGATGGCGGCGTCCATCGGCAAACGCCCCCACCTGTTCAATCCAGGTGGGGTCGGCACCCACGGCATCGCGCGTCACGCGCCGCGCCGCCGTCTCCAACGTCTCGTCGCCGATGACCCAATCGGCCGGGAGTTGCCATCGCTCACGTGCGCGCGGATCGGCAGCGCGAACGCACAGCACAGCCAATTGCTGGCCGCGCGGCGTGAACAGGATGACATCGATGGAATGCGGGGAGCGTCGACTCGACGCGCGCGATGACGGAGCAGGAGGGGAAGGAGCCCGGTCGCGCATGACCGGCCGAATTAGTGCCGGTGTGATACTAAAGTCAAGGGGCGATCACACGACAGCGGCGGTCCATGCAATGAGCACCCGGCGTTCAGTGTAGGCCACACGCGCGATCGCGTCAACGCACGTGCGACGCTGCGACACCTGCTCCGCGAATACCACACGACGCTGCATCACTCCGCACGACACGTGATGTAACACCGCGGAGCACTCGCGTGCGCCGCGCAACCTCCGCGTCGCACACCACCCTCACACCATCAACACGTCACGGACTGCCACGCCGCTCACCGGCGCCGAGCGGAAGCAAGGGCGGGATGGAGATAGGCAATCGCGCCGTGATGGGCTGCGAACCGAGGAGTGCCCGCGCCGCGGCGCGCTGCGATGCGGCCGTTCCCCCCCACGCGATGGCGTACGTCCCCACCGCTGGCACCTGCATCAACAGGTACGGCGTTCCGTACGACACGACAATGACCTTCGATCCGCGCGCACGCAGCGCGTCAACAAATTCCACGAACGCGCGCGGCGCACTTGCGGTGGCGGTTTCCGACGTGATGTTCACGTACGAGCCCACGACGACGACGTCGACCTTACCCGCTTCTTCGAGTAGCGGTGCGTAGTTGGGCGCCGCATCGTCAGCGTTCACGAACACGCTGCGCATCGACGTCAGTGCGCCGCGCAGCTCGGCATTGAACGCGGTCCCTGCGCCAAGATCGGTGCGACGCGCGTACGTCACCGACAGTACCCGCGGGCGGCGGCCGTTGCCGATCATCGGCACCAGCGACAACGAATCCTTGGCCAGGACAAGACCGCGCGCGGCGATCGTGTTGGCGACCGCCACATTCGCATCGCTTCCCACGACACTTCGAACGCGCTCGACATCCACGACGCGCGATCGGTGCAGGTCGTACCGATGCTTGAGCGCCAGCACGCGGCGCGCGGACGCATCAATGCGCGCTTCGTCGTAGCGCCCTTCGGCAAGCCCCGCCACCACTGCATCGATCGTCCCGCCGATGTCGGCGGGCATCAGGAGGACATCGTTGCCAGCGGCAATCGCACGCTTGGCCGCCTCGGCGGCGCCAAAGCGCTGCACGACCCCCGCCATGTCCATCGCGTCGGAGACGAGCAGCCCATCGAAGTGCAGTTCATCGCGCAGCAGCGACGTCATCACCTTCGACGACAGTGTCGCCGGGACCTCGGCCGAGTCGAGTGCCGGGAGAAAACCGTGGAACGTCATGATGGCGCCGATCCCGGCGTCGATGGCCGCCTTGAACGGGACCAGTTCCACCGAGTCGAGCCGTGCCCGCGAAGCGGTGACAGAGGCGAGCGCGAGATGCGAGTTGGTCTCGGTGTCGCCGTGCCCCGGGAAGTGCTTGCCAGTGGCGAGCATCCCGTGCTCCTGGATGCCGCGCACCATCGCCGTTCCTAGTCGCGCGGTCAGCGCCGGATCTTCGCTGAAGGAGCGCGACCCGATGACGGGGTTGGCCGGGTTGTTGTTGACATCGAGCACCGGCCCGTACGCCACCTGGATGCCTAACGCACGCGACTCCTCGGCCGTGATGCGCCCATACTCGTAGGCAAGCGCCGTGTCGCCAATCGCGCCGAGCGCCATCTGCCAGGGGAACGTCGTCGCGCCCCCCAGGTCGATGGCGTTCGGCAGGAAGTAGCCGCCGCGAAACCGGAAGCCGGCGCCGGTCTCGAGGTCGGCGCTGACCAGGAGCGGGAGCGCGCTGAGGCGTTGCAGGGCATTCAGCTTGACGGCCACGTCGATGGGCGAGCCGACGGAGACGATGATGCCGCCCACGTGCTGCTCGGTCACCAGGCGCGACACGCGGCTCCACTCTGCACTCGACTCGGCGACGTAGTCGCCGAGGATCCACGGCCAGACCAGCTGCGCCACCTTGTCGCGCACCGGGAGCGTCAGCAGGACCGAATCGGCCCACGCGAGATCGGCGCGCTCGGCCGCCGACCGTTGCGGAGGCGAAAGCTCGGCGAGTCCGCTCGGGGCGCCGGGCTTCGTGCGAACGACGGGGGGCTGCGGGGCCGGTGCCTTCGCGACGGGTCGCGCAGGTGCAACGGACGGCGCCCCGGCCGTGGTGGGC
>CAZLLP010000272.1:0-4020 GCA_964560345.1 uncultured Gemmatimonadaceae bacterium | reverse complement strand
CCCGACTTCTCGCAGGTGGAGTCGGATGCCGGGCTGGTGACCGTCAACGAGCGCTTCACGCTCTTCCTCCCCGAGCGCCGCCCCTTCTTCCGCGACGGGATCGAGCTCTTTGCCACGCCGGGGCAGCTCGTCTACTCGCGCCGTATCGCCAATCCGATTGCCGGTGGCAAGGTCACGGGAAAGCTGGGACGCACCGGGGTCGCCCTTCTCTCGGCGCTCGACGAAGTGGCGGGGCAGGACGCGTTGTTCAACGTCGCGCGCTTCCGCGCCGACTACGCGGCCAACTCGATCGCCGGGCTCACGCTCACCGACCGTCGTCGTGGGAACGAGAGCAACACCGTCGCCGCGATCGACAATCGCTTCGTCTTCAACAAGCTCTATTACTTCGAGACGCAGTACGGCCAGTCGATCACCACGCGCGGGAGCGAGACGCGCAGCGCCCCCACCTGGCGCGCGTCGCTCGATCGCACGGGACGCGTCTGGGGCTTCAACTACTCGGCGTACGCGTTCGGCGACCGCTTCCAGAGTGATGCGGGCTTCGTCCCTCGCGTCGGCTACCAGTATGCGCACGGTTACAACCGTTTTGCCTGGTTAGGCAAGCCCGGCGCACCGGTGCAGAACGCGACCATCTTCTTTGGCCCCTCGCGCTACTGGCGCTACGGGTCGCTCTCGTCGGATGCACAGATCGAGGGGCAGGACCAGGTGAGCGGCTTCATCACCATGCGGGGGGGCTGGAACATCTCGCCCACGGTCAATCGGCGGTTTTTCCAGGTGGACCAGAGCGTTGCCCAGGGGCTGCGGGCGCCGACGGTTGAGGGGCAACTGGTGCCGTGGGATCCGTCGGTGCGTCTCGACGGCCTCTGGCAGTCGTCGCTCTCCGTCACCTCGCCGGTGTACGGACGCTTCAACGGATCGCTCTCGGTGTCCAGCGGCGCGGTGCCGATCTTTGTCGAGGGGATCGAGGGGAACGAACTGCGCGCGACCGCCTCGTTGCTCGTGCGCCCATCGGCGGGGACGCGCATCGAGGCGACGCTCACCAACTCGCGCATCCAGCGCGCGGGGGACAAATCGACCTATGCGCGGGTGACCATTCCGCGACTCAAGGCCGAGTACCAGCCGACGCGCGCGCTCTTTTTCCGGGTCGTCTCGCAGTATCGCGCCGATCGTGTGGGGGCGTTGCGGCTGCGGGGGACGACGCTCCCGCTCTTCGATGCCCAGGGGAAGGCGGTGGGCGCCACCGACATGCGATCGCTGCGCACCGATTGGCTCATCCAGTACGAGCCGTCGCCAGGCACAACGGCCTTCATCGGCTACGGCGACGGCTGGCGCTCGCCTGGAATCCCGGTCGACACCGACCTGCGGCGCCAGAACGACGGGATCTTCCTCAAGATCGCCTACCTGCTTCGGCGTTAGGCGACCAATCCTGCCGAGGGGTGCTAGAGCGTCAGCTCCATCCCCTCGGCGGCGGCGATGACGTTCACCGAGCCATTGCGCTCGTCGACCATCTTGTGGCAGAGCGCCAGCATCTCGTCCAGCGCCGCGTCACTGCGGTCTGGCTCGTGGTGAAAGAGCACCAGCGTCTCCACCTCGGCGGCGATCGCGAAGTCGATGGCGTCACGATACGAGGAGTGTCCCCAGCCGCGATGATCCATGTACTCGGTCCCTGTGTACATGGCGTCGTGGATCAGGATCGTGGCGCCGTGGGCAAACTCCACCAGGGCCTCGCGCGACGATGCCGCGTCGGCGTGGTCGCCGAACGGGTCGAGTTCGTTGTCGGGGATGAAGATCACCGACCGCTGCGGCGCCGGCGTGGGGGTGAGGCGGAAGCCTAACGCACTCCCCGGATGCCGCACATTGATCGTGCGCATCTCGTAGCCGGGCCCTGAGTGCTGCTGCCGCTCCAGCGTACGCACTTCCATCCGGGCGCTGAGCTGGTCAAAGCCCACCGGAAAGACGACGGGACTCATCTGCTGGCGCAGCACGACCTCGAGCGAGCGCTCCAGCGACGGCGAGCCCCATAACGTGAAGTGGTTCCCCGCCTGGAACGTCGGCGTGAAGAACGGGAGTCCCTGGATGTGATCCCAGTGCGCATGGGAGAAGAAGATCTCGCCACGGATCGGCGCGCCGTCGGCCTGCGTGACGAGCGACTTTCCCAACTCGCGAATGCCAGTCCCGGCATCGAGGATCACGAGGTGATTGTCGTCGGTGCGGACCTCGACGCACGTCGTGTTGCCGCCATAGCGCACCGTCGCCGGTCCAGGGGATGGACAGGAACCGCGCGTTCCCCAGAAGCGAACTCGCATCACGACGGTCGGTGGACGGGAAGGCGGCGGAGGGAGGGACGACAGGGCAGGGAGGGGACCGGGCACGCCGCCCGTTGGATAGGGCGGCGGTGCCTCGGGGCCCTGCGATCAGACTCGGGCCTGCGCGAGCTGCTTGAGCGCGGGACGGTTCGCCACCGAGATCCGACGGCGTTCAACCTTGATGAGTCCCTGGATCTGGAAGTCGCGGATGGTGCGCGACACGGTTTCGCGGCTCGCCCCGATCATGTGGGCGATGGTCTGGTGCGTGAGCGGCTTCTCGATCGTGTCCTTTCCCCCTTCCTCGGCAAAGTCGAGGAGGAGACGGGCAATGCGCCCGGGGACGTCGAGCAGCGCCAGGCCGTGAATCTTGGCATCGGCGCGACGCAGGCGACGCGCGAGCTCCACGAGGAGCGACCACGCCACCGCCGGATTGGCTTCCACGCGGCGGCGGAAGTCGTCGCGGCGCAGCACGAGAAGGTTGGTGTCCTCCATCGCGATGACATGCGCGGAACGCGGCTGGTCGTCGATGAGCGCGAGCTCGCCGAAGTGTTCGCCCACGCCGAGGACGCCGAGGATCACCTCGCGGCCATCCTCGCCGATGAGCACGACCTTGACGCGTCCGTCGCGAACGATGAAGAGGGAGTCGCCGGGATCATCTTCAAAGACGATGACGCTCCCCTTCGGATAGTTCTTCTCGCGCGTGAGTTCGGCGAAGCGCTGGAGTTCGGCGTCGTCGAGCTTGGAGAAGATCGGAATGGAGCGGAGAAAGTTGCTGATATCCATCCGGGGTGCCTGTCGAGCGGGTGTCGGGTCGATCGCGATCGAGATAGCCATGGGCGGACACGCAACGGGGGACGAAGAGCCTGCCACTGATAGGACGCCGGGAATGAAGTCCCGTCACAGTGGATAGGTGCGGTGTTCCCTAGTGGGTCGGCGCAAATCCGGGGAGGTACTACACCCGGCGATTCGTGTCCGTGCCGACCGCCGCCGTAGGGTTGCCGGAAGAGCACGGCCAGTCTGTGGCCTGAATCACAAGTCCTGTTCGTTGCTCGACTTGAATACGCCTCCCCCGCTCGACTACATTTCACAGCTCTTTACCAGCTCCTTCAGAGGCCGCCGTGAAAGCCGACATCCATCCGGAGTACGCGACGACGACCGTGAAGTGCGCCTGCGGCAACACCTGGCAGACGCGCTCGACGGTCGGCGAACTCCACCTCGATATCTGCTCCAACTGCCACCCGTTCTTTACCGGGAAGCAGAAGCTCGTGGACACCGCGGGACGCGTTGAGCGCTTCCGCCAGAAGTACGCCGGGAAGTCGGCCTGAGCCTCCGCGACCGCCTCGCGGACGCCGTAGCGCGCGCCGCCGAAGTCGAACGCGACCTCTCCGATCCAGCGACCGCAAAGGATTCCAAGAAGCTGGCTTCGCTCGGTCGGGAGCATCAGCGCCTCGGCGCGGTGGTTGAACTGGCGTCACGCATCGAGAAGTACGAGGACGAGCTCGCGCAGGCGCGCGAGCTCGTTTCCATTGACGACCCCGAGATGGCCGCCGAGGCCGCCTCGGAGGTCGAGCGGCTCACGCTCGCCCTCGAACAGATGGACGTCGAGCTCAAGCCGCTCCTCGTCCCCCATGACCCGCTCGACGACCGCCCCGCGATCGTCGAGATCCGCGCCGGGACGGGCGGCGACGAGGCGGCGCTCTTTGCCGCCGACCTGTAT
>CAZLLP010000271.1:0-4063 GCA_964560345.1 uncultured Gemmatimonadaceae bacterium | reverse complement strand
TGATCAAGGAAGGGAAGAAGTACGCCATCCTCACCGACATCCTCGGCACCGAGGATCACCTGGGCGACATGGACTTCAAGGTCGCCGGGACGGAGCAGGGGATCACGTCCATCCAGATGGACATCAAGATCGAGGGGCTCGACCTCAAGATCATGAAGGAAGCGCTCGCGCAGGCGCGCGAAGGACGCCTCCACATCCTCGGCGAGATGAACAAGGCGCTGGCCACGCACCGCGAGGATCTCTCGCCGTACGCGCCGCGCATCATCACGCTCACGATCAACCCCGAGAAGATCGGCGACCTCATTGGGCCGAAGGGGAAGACGATCCGCGGCATCCAGGAGGAGACGGGGGCCGAGATCACGGTCGACGACTCCGGGCTGGTCACCATTGCGGCTGTCGGCGGCGAGTCGATGGATCGCGCCCGTCAGATGGTCATGGCGATCACCGCCGAGCCCATCGTCGGCGAGACGTACGAAGGGACGGTCAAGACCGTCACCGCCTTCGGCGCCTTCATCGAGATCATGCCGGGGTCCGAAGGGCTCCTGCACGTCTCCGAGATGAAGCACACGCGCGTCGAGAAGCCGGAAGATGTGGTCAAGAAGGGCGACCGCGTCACGGTCAAGCTCATCGACCGCGATGAGCGTGGACGCCTCCGCCTGTCCATGAAGGCGCTGATTCCGAAGCCGGAAGGCATGGAAGAGCAGCCGGCGTCCGAAGGTGGTGAACGCGGCGAAGGCGGCGGTGACGAAGGTGGCGATCGCGGCGAGCGTCGCGACCGCGGCCCGCGCCGCAGCGGCGGTGGTGACCGCGGCCGTCGCGGCGGGCGCTAACGCGGTGTGCGGTAGCCCGTGAACGGTCGCGCCATGACCGAACCGGCGGGTGTCCAGCGCACTGTACTGGGCAATGGCCTTACCGTGGTGTCGGAGTTCATGCCAGGCGTTCGATCGGTTTCGATCGGCGCCTGGGTTCGTATTGCGTCGGTGCATGAGCCACGCCCCTTGATGGGGGTGTCGCATCTCCTCGAGCACATGGTGTTCAAGGGGACGCGCCGACGCAGTGCGAAGGACATCGCGATGTCGCTGGAGAACCTGGGCGGGTCGCTCGACGCCTACACCTCCCGCGAGCACACGGCCTTCCAGGCGCGCGTGCTCGACGAGCACCTGGTGCAGGCCGCCGACGTGCTGGGGGACCTGATCTTTGCCCCGACGCTGCGCGACAGCGACCTGCAGCTCGAGCGCAAGGTGGTGCTCGAGGAGATCGCCATGGTCGACGACACCCCCGACGACCTCGTGTTCGAGCTGCATAACGAGATGCAGTGGGGGGACCATCCGTACGGCTACTCGATCCTCGGCACGCGCGACACCGTCGCGTCGTTAGGCGTGGACGACCTGCGGGCGCTGCACGCGCGCGGCTACCAGCCGCGCCACATCGTGGTGGCGGCGGCCGGCAACGTGGAGCACGAGCGCCTGCTCGAGGCGCTGCGGCAGACCGGGTGGGAAGACGTGCCGCGTGGCGCCGACGAAGCGGCCGTCCCGCCGCCGCCGGTCGCGGCGCCGGCCGGGGTGCGCCACGTGGAGCGCGATGGTGCGCAGACCCAGATCGTCTTTGGGGTCCCGACGGTGCGCTACGGCGATCCTCGGCGGTATGCCGTCACGCTCGCCTCCACGCTGCTGGGCGGCGGGATGAGTTCCCGCCTCTTCCAGCGTGTGCGCGAGGAGATGGGGCTGGCGTACTCGGTGTCGTCCTTCCACAGTTACCACACCGACAGCGGGACCCACGGCGTGTACCTCGCCACGTCGCCCGAGAGCGCCCGCCTTGCCACCGAGGCGGTGCGCGAGGAGATGCGAGGGGTGGCCGAGCAGGGCTTTACCGCCGAGGAAGTGGCGGCGGGGCGGGGGCAGTTGAAGGGCCAGATCACGCTGTCGCTCGAGAGTTCGTCGTCGCGGATGTATCGCGCGGCGGCCACGGAGCTGTACGGCGAGCCGTATCGTCCGATCGACGACGTCCTGTCGCAGATCGACGCCATCCGGGACGAGGAAGTCGCGGCGATGGCCGCGACCTATTTCGCGCCGGACCTGCAAACCGTGCTGAGCCTCGGCCCCGGGCCGGGGGCGGCCTGAGATCCACCAATTCGACGCGAGCCTAACGACCATGCTCATTGGCGTTCCGAAGGAAATCAAGACGAACGAGAACCGCATTGCCCTCGTCCCCGCCGGCGCCGAAGCGCTGGTCGCGGCCGGACACCAGGTGTTCATCGAGAAGGGTGCCGGTGAAGGGAGCGGCTTCGACGACAGCGACTACACGGGGGTGGGCGCCCAGATTGCCCCGGACGCGGCCACCACGTGGGCCAAGGCCGACATGATCATGAAGGTGAAGGAGCCGATCGAGCGCGAGTGGGCCCACATGAAGAAGGGGCAGACCATCTTCACGTACTTCCACTTTGCGGCTGACGAGAAGCTCACCAAGGCGCACCTCGACTCCGGGGCGACGTGCATCGCCTACGAGACCGTCGAGCTCCCGAGCCGCGAGCTCCCGCTCCTCACGCCGATGTCCGAAGTGGCCGGGCGCATGGCGGTGCAGGAAGGGGCCAAGTACCTCGAGAAGCTGTACGGCGGGCGTGGCGTCCTCCTGGGCGGCGTCCCGGGCGTGGCGCCGGCCAAGGTCGTCATCCTCGGCGGCGGCATCGTGGGGATCAACGCCGCCAAGATGGCGGCCGGCATGGGCGCCAAGGTCGTGATCCTCGACATCTCGCTCGAGCGGCTGCGCTACCTGTCGGACGTGATGCCGGCCAACGTGCAGCTCATCCACAGCAACCGGCACAACGTGCTGGAGCAGATCTCGACGGCCGACCTGGTGGTCGGTGGCGTCCTGATCCCCGGGGCCAAGGCGCCGAAGCTCATTCGTCGCGAAGACCTGAAGCGCATGCGCCCCGGCTCGGTGATCGTGGACGTGGCGATCGACCAGGGCGGGTGCGTGGAGACGATCCACGCGACGACGCACGAGAACCCGACCTACGTCGTGGACGGCGTGATCCACTACGGCGTGGCCAACATGCCGGGCGGTGTCCCGCGCACGTCGACGCTGGCGCTCACGAACGCCACGCTTCCCTACGCGCTCAAGCTGGCGAACAAGGGGTGGAAGCAGGCGCTGCGCGACAGCCCGGCGCTGCTCAAGGGGCTCAACGTGGTTGAGGGCAAGGTGACCTACGCCGGCGTGGCCGAGGCGTTCGGCATGCCCTTCCACGAGCCCGCGCAGTTCCTCGGCTAGCGCCGAGGAGGGGAAGACGGGAAGACGAGAAGACGGGAAGACGAGATGGGGGACGGGGCGCGATGCCGACGTCCCCCATCGCACATTCAGCCCCGACGCCGAGTGCCTCCGCCCTCACTCGTCTTCTCGTCTTCCCGTCTTCCCGTCTTCCATCGCTGCACCGTCGGAGCGCACCTCCGCCGCACCGCAATGGCCCTCGTTGGACCACACCTACACATGGAAAGCGAATGTCTTCCGCCGACGCTCCCTTCACCGTCCGCATCCAGCGCCTCGCGCACAACCCGGACTTGCCGCTGCCGGCCAGACAAACGAGCGACAGCGCCGGATACGACGTGTGCTCCTGCGAGGCCGACTTCACGCTTGCACCTGGCGAACGGCGCGCCGTCGCCACCGGCTTTGCGTTCGCGTTGCCCGCCGGCGTGGAGAAGCAGGTGCGGCCGCGCTCGGGGCTCGCGCTCACGCATGGCATCACGCTCCCCAACTCGCCGGGGACGATCGATCCCGACTATCGCGGGGAACTGAAGGTGATCGTGCTGCACGCGGGGACCGAGCCGCTCCTCATTCGCCGTGGGGATCGCATTGCGCAGTTGATCTTCGCGCGCTTCGAGGCGCCGACGTTGGTCGAAGCGGCATCGCTCGATACGACCGTGCGCGGGGCCGGTGGGTTCGGGAGCACCGGGGTCGGCGCGTCGAGCTGACCACCGTTGCACGACCGTCAGGTGCAGCGCGGCGGCCGATTCTGCCGGGTGGGATCGGTTGGGAATCGGAGCGAAATCAAGGGGGCAGGGATTGCCGA
>CAZLLP010000270.1:0-4101 GCA_964560345.1 uncultured Gemmatimonadaceae bacterium | reverse complement strand
GAAGGAGATCTACGCGAAGCGCGGCGCCTAGTTCGATCGGACGTCGAAGCTGACAGGGGCCCCTGCCGCAGGACGCGGAGGGGCCCTTCGTCATGGCGCACCAGCTGCGAAGATTGATTGGCCGCCGACTACTGTCGCGCGATCTCGAACGCCGCCGCGTGCGCTCGCGCGACCTAACGCAGGTGCCCCCGACACGATTCGAACGTGCGACCAACGGTTTAGGAAACCGCTGCTCTATCCATCTGAGCTACGGGGGCCTTGTCCAACGTGCAGCGTGAATCTACCCGGGGGCGTTGGGACGGTAAAGCCGAGGCACTAGTAGATGATGGCGCTCTCGACGCGCTGTCCCGGGAGTCGATCGCGACCGCCCAGAAAGGCGAGTTCAATCAGAAACGTGCTCCCCACCACGTCCCCGCCCAGTCGCTGCACGAGACGGGTTGCCGCGGCGGCCGTCCCCCCCGTCGCGAGCACGTCGTCAGCCACAAGGACTCGCGCGCCGTTGCCGAGCGCGTCGACGTGCACCTCCAACGCATCGGTGCCGTATTCGAGCGCGTACTCCTCGCGTGTGGTCTCGAACGGCAGCTTTCCCGGCTTGCGAACCGGGATGAGGCCGGCACCTAACGCGACCGCCACCGGACCGCCGAACAGAAACCCACGACTCTCGATCGAGATGACGTGCGTGATCCCCAGGTCGCGATACGGTTCGGCAAGGAGCGCGCACGTGGCGCCAAAGAGCCCGGCATCCCCGAGGAGCGGCGTGATGTCCTTGAACGAGATCCCGGGCTTCGGATAGTCCGGGATCTCGCGAATGGCGCGACGAATGGACGCACGAAGCGCCTCGTCGCCTGCGGCGTGGGTCACTTGAGGATCGTGAAGGGGTGAGGAAGCTCGAGCGACGGCTGCGGCACCAGGGAGATCACCTGCTTGACCGTGGCACCTGGCGGGCCAACGCGTACCGCCGCGAGCAGCTCGCGCACGGAATCCTCGCTGCCAGATGCGGCAATTTCGAGGTTGCCGCTGGACAGGTTGCGGACCCACCCCGTCAGCTGAAGCGCTCGTGCCTGTTGTTGGACAAAGTGTCGAAAGCCAATCCCCTGGACTTTCCCGGCGACTTCGATGTGGACGACAGGCACGAGGTCCGAGCGGCGTTACGGTCTGGCTGAGAGGAGCGAGGCGAGGACGCTCGCCAGCACGGCCTCAGGGCTCGCACTGGCGTCCGTTGTGGGGACAATCTCGCCTCCCCGGACGCGTCGCGCTACCGCCTCCAGCGTCTCCAGGACGTGGGCCTGCGACCGCGACCGGGAGACAAACTCCTGCAGGTCAGCGTCCCCCTGCGCCAGCGTCTCGGGCGGTGCGGATGCAATGCGCCAGGTGACACCCGCCTCCGCGAGCGCCCCCTCCCCTTCGCCCGTTGCGTCCGCCTCGTCCGCCACGCCGGCGGCGGCCGACTCCTCGGCCACAGCTGCAACGTCGGTCGAGGCGCCGTCGACGTCTTCGATAGGCAGCGCCGCAATCATCCGCTCGAAGCCGGGGATAGGCGCCGGGACTTCAAGCACTTCCTCAGGCTTGAGGTGAAATCCCTTGAGCTCAACGTCCAACATCGGGGCCGCAGACTCCGAGACGATGGCCTCGGGCGCGTCAGCCGCTGCGGTCTCGGTTTCGGCGTCGGCATTCGATGTGTGGATCGGCTGCACGACCTCGTCGGTCACAACATCAACCTCCGCGACGTCGGCGGCGACGACATCGGCGGCGACGACATCGGCGGCGACACCATCGGCGGCCACGACCTCTGCGGCCACGGCATCGACGCTCGCTTCGAGCGCGTCGAGCCGCACCGACTCCAACTCTCCGCTCCATTCCAGCGTGGCGCCAGGCGCCTCGCCGAGCGATGATGTGATCGCTTCGTCGCTGACCGCAATCGACGCGTCGATCCCGACAGCGCCTTCGGCGCCGGCTAGGTCGAGTTCCGCGTCGAGTTGTGCCTCGAGTTGTGCCTCGACGAGCGCGATGCCGCCGCGCGCCTCGGACACCAGAGGCGCGGCAACCGCGACGCTTTCCGCATCACTGACGCCTGAGAAGCTGTCGACGTCGGTCGCGATCTCGATCGCGTTGCATTCGGCCGCTGGCTCGGTCGCATCGAATTCGGCCACTGGCTCGCCCGTCTGGACATGCGCGTCAACCTCCGGCAGCACGACGGCGAAGGCTTCGGCACCATCATCCGTCATCGCGACGTTCGAAGGTTCGAGCGAGAGTTCGCCACGATCCGTCTCGAAAGTCGTCGCCTCGAGTTCCGCGATCACGTGAGCCGACTGGTCGAACTCCGCGCCGGCGGGTGATGGCTCCACTAGGGCTGATCCGAACGCGACGTCCTCACCATCCCATGCCGACGCCGTCGTGTCGCGGTGCTCGAGCGAGGCGACATTCAAGGCCGATTCCGGAGCCGTGTCGAGCGGCATGGCGGCCGGGTCACTCAGTTCGATCGAGGCTTCGGCTGTTGGCCGAGCGACGAATTCCGGCTCGACGGCCGGCGAGGCCTGCACGGCGGGCGGCGATGCCACCGCGACGGCCTCGGTGCCTGTGTCTCCTACGGGGAGTGCCGCAGCGTCCTCGCGCCCTGCCGCCGGCGCAGGTTCGGCCTCCGGTACCGTGGGAAACGACGAGACGGCCAGGCGTCGTGCGCCGAGTGGCTTGAGCGGCCCCTGCCCTGCACCCCGCGCGCCGCCGCTAAAGGGGCGAAGGACGGGACGCTGGGGTGGGGTTCCGCCCTGATCCTGCGAGACATCAGCCATGTAAGCCGCTCCGATCGACAGTCCGTGACAGTCCGGGATGGGCGGCCCGCTGCATCGCCTCCTAGGGAGACGACCAGCCGTGCGTGCCCAAGAGCGGGACGAATCGGACCGGCACGATGTCACGCCGCTCGAAGCGATCGGGGAGGCGCGTCACCATGGTCAGCATCTGCTCCTCACGTTCTCCGATCGGGATCAGGAGTCGCCCGCCCACCGCAAGCTGGTCCAGGAGCGGTTGCGGGATCGACGGCGAAGCCGCCGAGACGAGGATGGCGTCGTACGGGGCATACTGGCGCCAGCCGATCGTCCCATCGCCCAGCAGGAGCGACACATTCCGAACACCGCAGTCGCGCAGCACCTCGCGCGCCTTGTCGAGGAGCGGGCCCACCCGCTCGATCGAGAAGACCTGCTCGGCGAGGTGCGAGAGCAGGTATGTCTGGTAGCCTGACCCGGTGCCGATCTCCAGGACACGCTCCGACCCCTTGAGCTGCAAGAGCTGGAGGTAGCGCGCGTGCACGCTCGGTTGGGAAATCGTCTGCCCGTTGCCGATGGGGATGGACGAATCCTCGTAGGCGCGGTGGCGAACGCCGGTGGGGACGAAGAGGTGCCTGGGCGTCTCCTCGATCGCGCGCAGCACCGTGGCATCGGTGATGCCGCCGGCCTGCAGGAGGTCGACGAGGCGGCGGCGCGCGCCGCGGAACTCCGGGTTTACGGTGCTTGCCACCAGCGCTCCGCTGCGTCGAGCATGTCCCGGTGCGTGAGGTCCAGGTGCAACGGCGTCACCGACACGTAGCCGTCGCGAATGGCCTGGAAGTCCGAGTCGTCGCTCCCCGTCCAGGTGATCTCCCCGCCGCCGATCCAGAAGATCTTCCGTCCCCAGGGGTCCTTCATCGGCTGGATCGAGTTGGAGTACACGCGCCGCCCGAGGCGCGTGAGCTTGATCCCCTTGATCTCGTCGGTGCGCAGCGGCGGGAGGTTAACGTTGAGCAACGTCCCCTCGGGAAAGGCGGGGAGCGAGGTGAGGTGCCGAAGGAGCGGGACGAGGATCTCGATCTGCTCGTCAAGCTTGGCGATGTCGGCGCGCAGGTCGCCGCCGGCAAACGAGAAGGCGATGGACGGGATGCCTAACGCCAAACCTTCCATTGCCGCCGAGACTGTGCCCGAGTAGAGCACGTCCTCGCCCATATTCTGCCCGTGGTTGATCCCGCTGAGCACGAAGTCGGGGCGCTCGTCCATCAGTGCCTCGACCGCGAGCATCACGCAATCGGTGGGCGTGCCGTCAACCTGGAAGCGGTGCTCACCGCGGCGCACGGGG
>CAZLLP010000269.1:0-4301 GCA_964560345.1 uncultured Gemmatimonadaceae bacterium | reverse complement strand
GGCGGGTGCCCTGTTGATGGAGGGCCGGGTGGACTCGGCTGCAGGCGCCCGTTCCCCAGCATGCCGGTGCCGTGCTGGAACGCTCCCGCCGGGGCGAAGTACCGCGCGGCCTACTTCGGCACGTACCCGGGCGTTTGGCGCCACGGGGACTGGATCGAGCGCACCGAGCACGGGGGCTATGTGATCACCGGGCGCAGCGACGCGACGCTCAACCCCGGCGGGGTGCGCATCGGAACGGCCGAGATCTATCGGCAGGTCGAGCAGCTCCCGGAGATCGTGGAGAGCCTGGTGGTGGGGCAGGAGATCGGGAGCGCTAACGACCGCGATGTGCGCATCGTCCTGTTTGTCCGCCTGCGCGACGGCGTCACGCTCGACGACGGCTTGCGCCGGCGCATCGTGCAGCAGATTCGCGCCAACACGTCGCCCCATCACGTCCCCAAGGTCATCGTCGCGGTGCCGGACATCCCGCGCACCATCAGCGGCAAGATCACCGAGCTGGCGGTGCGCGACGTCATTCATGGACGGCCGGTCAAGAACACCGACGCGTTGGCGAATCCTGGGGCGCTGGACTGGTTCCGTGCGCTGCCGGAGCTGGACAGCTGAGAAGACGGGAAGACGAGAAGACGAGAAAGGTCAACCACGAAAGCTTTACACGGAGGTTCACGGAGGGATCACGGGGGTTCACGGAGGACTTCGGCGTGCACGCCGGTCTCCTCCGTGAACCCCCGTGTTACCCCCGTGAACCTCCGTGTCCTGCTTTTTGGGTCTTTCGGTATCTCGTCTTCCCGTCTTCCCGTCTTCCAGCGCCCAAGGCCCTAGCGCCTCAGGCGCAGCGGGTCGCTCATGCGCTGCAGCTGGCGGGCGGCGATGCACTCGCGGACACGTTGCGCGACCCGCTCCACCGCGGTGCGCAGATTTCGCTCCCGCGAGCGCGACAGGTTCACGAATACCGTGCGCGCCAGGCCGTAGGCGCCTAACACCACCGCGGCGAATGCCGGACCGGCGATGAGGAACGCGCCATGGGTGGCCGCCATCGTGATCCCGAACGTTGCGCCGCCGACGCCCCCGCCCACGCCGCCGGTGATCCCGCCAAAGATCCCCCCCGACATCTGCGAGAGGTCCTCGAAGCCGCGAATCACCGTGCGCCCGCCGCGCGTGGAGACCGAGAGCTGCAATCGGCGCTGCGAGGTGGGGCTGGCGTAGGACGTCCAGGTGATGCTGCGCCCGATCGTGTTCACATTCCCCACGTCGCCCACGCTGCGCCGGATCTCGTCGGCCACGTCCTCGAGATCGAGGTCGCTCAGCTCGCCATCGACGATCGCTTCGAACTCGAGCTTGGTGTGTGCCCCCGCCAGCGGATGCACCCTGGACTGCATCGCCGCCCCCTCTCGTACCACGTCCATCGTGTCGGCGCTTCCCACGCCACGCTCCGCCAGGGCGCGCTCGACGTACTTCTCGCCGATGCCAGCGTCGCGCGCCGCCATGCGCACGTCATCGACCTTGTAGCCCGACGTCTCGCTCACCGGTTCGCGGCGCCCGCTGCGCGCGAGCGACGGCGGGGGCGTGAGCTGTCCGGTCATCTCCTGCAGGAGCGCGGCGCGTTCCCAGATTGCGTGCGCCTCGGTCGGCGACACCACCACGTTCGACGCGGCGGGCGCATCCAGCGGGATCGCGCGCGAGGCCGTTGCCAGCGCCGAAACCACCTCACCCGCATCCGCGAAACGTGCCGCGCGATCCTTGGCCAGCAGGCGATCGACGATGTTCGCCAACGACTCGGGGACGGTCGGTGCGATGCTGCGGATCGGTGGGGCGGGGCGCGTCACGTGCGCCACCAGCACGGCCGATGGCGTCTCGCTCTCGAACGGGAATCGCCCCGTCAGCGCAAAGAACGCCAGCACGCCGAACGAATAGAGGTCGCTCCGGCCGTCGACTTCATCGCCCGTCACCTGCTCGGGGCTCATGTAGAAGACGGTGCCGAGGACGGTTCCGGTCTGCGTGATCGAGGCAGACTGCGCCAGGCGGGCGATGCCGAAGTCGGTGACCATGGCCCGCGCACCGGTGGCGTCGAGCAGGATGTTCTCGGGCTTCACGTCGCGATGCACCACGCCACGCGCGTGCGCGTAGCCTAACGCCGACGCGACCTCGATCAGGAGCGGGCACAGCTCGGCGGGGGCGAACGGCCCGGCACGCCGCACGCGCTGCGCCACCGATTCGCCGTCCACGTACCCCATCACGAAAAAGACGAAGTCGCCCAGTTCGTCGGCGCGATGGATGGGGACGATGCTCGGATGCGTGAGGGCGGCGGCGGTGCGGGCCTCGCGCAGGAAACGCTCGCGGATGATCGGGTCGCTGGCCAGATGGTACGGGAGCGTCTTGATCGCCACCGGACGATCGAGCTTGAGGTCGCGCGCCAGATAGACGATCCCCATCCCGCCGCGGCCGATCTCGCGCTCGAGGCGGTACTGGCCGTCGAGCGCGGTGGCAAAGGCGAGGGTGTCGGGGTGGGGGGCGGTCATGGGAGAGCAAAGGGGAATCGCGCTCGAACGCATGGGCGCGCGAAGGAACCGATCGTCCGATTCCCTACGAATCAAAGTGACGGATGATGCACGTCGTCGGGAGTGGTGCGACTGGCGCGCCGCTCGACAGACTTCGATCATCCCTCCCATGGACTCTTCCGCCATTCCGCCAGTTGCCGCCGAAGCGACTGATGCCGGGGAACCCTCTCCCTCGGCGGCCCGACCCGCACCCCAATCGATCTGGCATCGTCCCGTGAGCTACCGGGCGCAGTGCTGGGTGGCGTGGATAGGACTCACGGCGTTTGGCGCGCGGGGGATCGCCGCCATGTCGGCCGGCGCGGCGCCGGACATCGAGCGGCTCATCGCGGTGGCGCTGAGCGTGGTCTGGGGGATTGATCTGCTGCGCGCGCGAAGCGCGGAGCGATGACACACCCGGATTGCGTAACGTCGCGCTAAGTAACCAACGGACAATGGGTTAGGCCGGTCTGACCACCGGGCGGCATTGCGGTGCGCGCGTTAGTTTGGCGCAAGCGATCCACTGCATTCGATCGCGGGGGGTTCTCCCCGCGTTCTTTCCCACCTGTCCCGGTACCGCGCCATGGCGACGATCAGCGCTCCGATTCCCGAGACTGCGCACGACACCTTCCCGATCAACGGCACTGACTACATCGAGTTCTACGTCGGCAACGCCAAGCAGGCGTCGCTCTACTATCGCGCGGCCTTCGGCTTTCAGGTGGTCGCGTATCGCGGCCCCGAGACGGGGACGCGCGACCGGGCGAGCTACGTGCTGCAGCAGGGGAAGATCCGCTTCATTCTGACGACGGCGATTCGTCCCGACGTGAGCCCCGAATCGGCGTTTGTCGCCGAGCATGTGCACAAGCACGGCGATGGCGTGCGCGACCTGGCGATGTGGGTGGACGATGCGCGCGACGCCTTTGCCAAGGCCATCGAACGCGGGGCGCAGGCGGTGCACGAGCCGCGCGTGATGCGCGACGACGACGGCGAGGTGGTCATCGCGGCCATTCGCACCTACGGCGAGACGATTCACTCGCTGGTGGAGCGCCGCAATTATCGGGGCGTCTTTCTCCCGGGCTTTCGCGCCGTGGCGCCGCGCTACCAGGGGGCGTCGGTGGGGCTGCAGTACGTCGACCACTGCGTCGGCAACGTGGAGTTAGGGAAGATGAACCACTGGGTTGGCTACTACGCCGACGTCATGGGCTTCCGCAACCTGCTCACCTTCGACGACAAGGACATCTCGACCGAGTACTCGTCGCTGATGTCGAAGGTGATGGCCAACGGCAACGACCGCATCAAGTTCCCGATCAACGAACCGGCGGCCGGCAAGAAGAAGTCGCAGATAGAGGAGTACCTGGAGTTCTACGTTGGCCCCGGCGTGCAGCACATGGCGCTCGCCACCGACGACATCGTGAGCACGGTGACGGCGCTGCGTGATCGCGGCGTGGAGTTCCTCTCGGTCCCGACCACCTACTACGACGAGTTGCAGGGGCGCGTGGGGAAGATCGACGAGCCGGTCGACGTGCTCGCCAGCCTCGGCATCCTCGTCGACCGCGATCCCGACGGGTATCTCCTGCAGATCTTCACCAAGCCGGTGCAGGACCGCCCCACCGTGTTCTACGAGATCATCCAGCGCAAGGGCGCCAAGAGCTTCGGCAAGGGGAACTTCAAGGCACTGTTCGAGTCGATCGAGCGGGAGCAGGCGCTGCGGGGGAACCTCTAGAAGGGCGGAAGACGGGAAGACGAGAAGACGGGAAGACGAGTGACGAC
>CAZLLP010000268.1:0-4508 GCA_964560345.1 uncultured Gemmatimonadaceae bacterium | reverse complement strand
CAGATTCCGTCGTCGCGTCCAGAGGGATCCGCTCGCTCCCGATCTCTGGGTCTCACACTCGCAGGTCGCCTTGATGTATCCGACCAACGCCGACGGACAGGAGCGGCTCTCGCTGCTGGCGCGAATGACCTCCCTCTTCGCGTCGGGCATGGATCTGGACGCGACGCTTCGCGGAGTCGTGGAGCTCTTCGTCCCCGATTTCGCCGTCGGCGCCGCCGTCGATCTTCTCGAGGGGGGGACGCTGCGCCGGGTCGCTTCCGCCACATCGTTGGACGGAGACGAGAACGACGCGGCGCTGGCCGAGATTCGGCACCAGGGGCAGTCGCTGGAGAGCGACCAGGTGCGCGCGATTCTCACGTCGGGGTCGACGCACATCGTCAACATCGACAGCGCTGCCGACTACCCGTGGCCTCCGCGCTCCGCCAGCTACGACGCGCTCTTCCATCGCATGTTCCCGCTCTCCGTGATCTTCGCCCCGCTGCGGGCGCACGGCGAGACACTGGGGCTCATGCAGATGGTGACGGTGAAGGGTTCGCGACGCTACACCGCCGCCGACGCCGACGTCGTCTCCGACATTGCGCAGCGCGCGGCCTTTGCCATCCACAACGCGCGCCTGGTCACGCGGCTGCAGCACGAGCTGGCGTTGCGCGCCGAAACCGTGGCGCGCCTCGAAGACACCGAGCGGCGCAATCGCAGCTTGTTCGAGGGGAGCCCCGTCCCGCTCTGGATCTTTGACCGCACCACGATGCGCGTTCTCGCCGTGAACTCCGCGGCCATCGAGTCGTACGGCTACACGCGCGAAGAATTCCTGTCGATGAGCATTCTCGACATTCGGCCCGCCAACGAAGTCCAGCGCGTGCGGGACATCGTGAGCAGGGGGCGCACGGGAGTGCATCACGTGGGGACCTTCACGCACGTGCGCAAGGACGGCTCCCCGCTGTACGCCGAGATTCACTCGCACGACACCGAATTCGATGGTCGCCCCGCTCGCATGGTGCAGGCATACGACGTCACCGAACGCGTGCGGGCCTTCGAGGCGTTGCGCGTCTCCGAGGAGCGCTATCGCCTCATCTCGCGCGTCACCAAGGAAGCCATCTGGGAGTGGAATCCGGAGTCGGGCGAAGTGCAGTGGAACGCGTCGATCTACGACCTCTTCCTCTTCTCGGCGAACGAGGTCGTGCCGACGCGCACCTGGTTCGAGTCGCGCATCCATCCCGACGATCTCGCCTCGGTTCGCGAGGCGCTCGACCAGGCGCTGCAGCACCAGCTCGAGAACATCACGCGTCGCTACCGCTTTCGGCGCGGCGACGGGACCTACGCGATGGTCGAAGGACGCACGGTCTTCTCGTGGGCCAACGGCGTGGCCGAACGGGTGATCGGTTCGATCACCGACATCACGGTCGAGCAGCAGGTGGGGGAGCAACTGGCCATTGCCCAGCGCATGGAGGCGGTGGGACGCCTGGCCGGCGGCGTGGCGCACGACTTCAACAACCTGCTCACCGCGATTAGGGGCTTCGCTTCCTTTGCCCTCGACGAGCAGCTGCCGTCGAGCCGAGCCCGCGAGGACATCGAACAGATCCTCCAGGCCTCCGACCGCGCCGCCGCGCTCACCCGGCAGCTCCTCGCCTTCTCGCGCCGCCAGGTGCTGCAGCCGCAACTGGTCAGCGTCAACGAGATCCTCGGGAACCTGCAGAAGATGCTCGCCCGCGTGCTGGGCGAGGACGTCGAGGTGCAGACCTTCTTCGATCGTGACCTCTCGGCCGTCCTCGTCGATCCGGGGCAGCTCGAGCAGGTGATCATGAACCTGGTGCTCAACGCACGCGATGCGATGCCCGACGGCGGACTGCTCACCATCGAGACCGCCAACGTGATGCGCGATGAGGAGTACGCCGAGATGCACGTCGACGCCTCGGCGGGCGAGCATGTGATGATTGCCATCACCGACTCCGGCGTCGGCATGGATGCGCCCACCATTGCCCGCATCTTCGAGCCGTTCTTCTCGACCAAGGATCGCGACCGCGGTACCGGGCTCGGGCTGGCGACGAGCTACGGCATCATCCGTCAGTCCGGGGGACACATCTGGGTGTACAGCGAACCCGGAAAGGGGAGCACCTTCAAGGTGTACCTCCCGCGTGCCGCCGACGACAATTCCCCGACCCTCCGCGAAATCCCCGAACCGGCCACGCGCCTCAGCGGCAGCGAAACTGTGCTGGTGGTCGAGGATGACGATCGCGTGCGTCGCGTCTCGACCGGTGCGCTGACGCGCCACGGCTATCACGTCATCGAGGCACGCTCCGCCGAGTCGGCGCTGCAGCTGTTCGGCGCGGAAAAGGATCGCATCGACGTGATTGTCTCCGACATCGTGCTTCCGCGCATGAGCGGGCTCGCGCTGGTGCAGGAGATGCGACAGCTCAAGCCCGACGTTCGCGTGCTCTACGTCTCCGGGTACACCGAGAACGCCTTCCTGCAGGCCGGGGCATTCGACCCGGGGATGGAACTGCTGGAGAAGCCGTTTGCCCCCGAGGCGCTCGTCCGCCGCGTGCGTTCGATCCTCGATCGCAAGTCGGGCGCGTAACGGGCGGCGGCAAGCGCGAGTTCTCGCGGAGGCGAACCGCACGTCTAGCCACCGCCACCGATCGAGGACAGACTATCGCCATGACCGATGACTCGAGCCTCTCCCGCCGCCGCTTTACCAAACTCGCCGCAGCCGCCGCCTTGACCCCGGCGCTCGCCGAAGACGCGCTGTCGGCGCTGCAACGCAGCGCCCCTCCCGTCTCCCGTCTCCCGTCTCCTGTCTCCGAGCCCTGGCCCGGTTACGACCGCGCGGTGGTGATTGACATGCTCGCCACCCCCGGCCCGTTCAACGTCCCCGACTGGCTCGACACGCCGCTCACGCCGGCGATGATCGCCAACGCGAAGGCCTCGGGGATCACCGCGGTCAACTCCACCGTCAGCGCGCTCGCCGAACCGTCGCTGATCTTCGAGAAGACGGTGGCCAACATCGCCGCGTGGGAACACGAACTGCGACGCTCCCCCGACACCTTCACGAAGATCACGAGCGTGGCCGACATCCGCCGTGCCAAGCGCGAGGGGAGGGTCGGCATCATCATTGGCTTCCAGGACACGACGCCGATCGCCGACAAGCCGGAGCGGTTGCAGCTGTTCTATCGGTTGGGGCTGCGCATCGTGCAACTCACCTACAACGGCCCCAACCTCGTCGGGGACGGCTGTCTCGTCCCCACCGACGGAGGGCTCAAGCCGTTTGGGCGCGACCTGGTCGCCCGCATGAACGACCTGGGGATCCTCATCGACATCAGCCACACGGGATGGGAGACGTCGCGACAGGCCATCGAGGCGTCGCGCGTCCCGGTCGCCGTCACGCACGGCGGCGCCGCCGCGCTCGTCAACGTCCCGCGCAACAAGCCCGACGCGCTGCTCAAGCGCCTGGCCGACAAGGGAGGGGTGGTGGGGATCTACATGATGCCCTTCCTCAAGGAGCAGGGGCAGCCGATGCTCACCGACTTCGTTAGGCACGTGACGCACTGCGTGAACGTCTGCGGCGAGGACCATGTCGGAATCGGGAGCGACAACTCCATCTCGCCACTCGAGCTCACGCCGGCCTTCCGGAAGACCCACGCCGACTTCGTTCAGGCACGCCGCAAGGCCGGCATCTCCGCGCCGGGCGAGGACGAGAACGTCTTCAACTACGTGGCCGACCTCAACACCCCACGCCGCATGGAACGTGTCGCCGACGCGCTGGCCAAGGCGGGACATTCCTCCCCACGCATCGAGAAGATCCTCGGCGCCAACTGGATGCGAGTGCTGGGAGCGGTGTGGAAATAGCGCGATCGGTGGCGAGGAACCTTGGTCCCGCGAGTTAGCTTCTTCCCTCGTATGGACTTCTCCGCCATCACCGACAAGCTCTCCGGCTCTCCCGTCACCGCCCTTCCGCTGCTCTTTCTGGCCGGGGTGCTGACGTCGCTCACGCCGTGCATCTACCCGATGATCCCGATCACCGCGGCGATCGTCGGCGGCGAATCGGCGAGCCGGGGCGGGACGAGCGCCGGGGCCACCTCGCGACTGCGCCCACTCCTCCTCAGCCTCACCTACGTGTTGGGGCTCTCGCTCGTCTACGCCGGGCTGGGGCTCTTCGCGGGCCTCACGGGGACGATGTTCGGGCGAATCAGCACCAACCCGTGGCTCTACTTCGCCATGGCCAACGTCCTGGTGCTGGCCGCGCTGTCGATGCTCGACGTCTTCCCGGTGCGTCTTCCCGCCTTTCTCACCCAGCGCGCGGCGACCGCCGGGACCGGTGGACGCTTCGGCGGTGCCTTTGCGATGGGCGCCATGTCGGGACGGGTCGCCGCCCCGTTCCCGGCCCCGGTGGTGATCGCCGTCCTCACCTGGGTCCCCGAAACGAAAAGCGCGTGCTTGGGGTTCGTCCTCCTGTTCGCCTGTTCGCTCGGGAGGTGCCCCCTGCCCGTCGGTGTCGGGGTTTCGTCGGGGAA
>CAZLLP010000267.1:0-4631 GCA_964560345.1 uncultured Gemmatimonadaceae bacterium | reverse complement strand
GGGAGACGGGAGACGGGAGACGGGAGACGGGAGACGGGAGACGGGAGACGGGAGAACGGTTGTAGCGACGGGTGTGAAGACGCGCCATGCGCGTTCGCGCGCGAAGTCCGAACGATGCATTCCCGGTGTTTTGCTTCGGGTGATTCCCGCACGATCGCGCTGCGCTCTTACGATTGACGCGCCCCCGCCCGGTCGTATGTTCGCCTGACAACCCTTCCCTACGACCGTCATGCGAGCCTTCCGTCTTCCCTCCCCTTCGCTCGCGCTCGCGGGCGCGCTCACCCTCTCCCTTCCGCTGGCGCTCTCTGCGCAAGGCAAGAAGGGCGACGCGGCCAAGCCAGTCCTCGCCGCGCTCGATGCGCGCTTCGATCACTACGCCGGCATCGCCAAGCAGATCTGGGGCTTTGCCGAAGTCGGCTATCAGGAAGTGAAGTCGAGCGCGCTCCTGCAGCAGCAGTTCAAGGAGGCGGGCTTCAACCTGGAGACCGGCGTGGCCGGTGAACCGACGTCGTTCATCGCGACCTACGGGAGCGGCAAGCCGGTCATCGCCATCGTTGGTGAATTCGATGCGCTCCCCGGGCTGTCGCAGGACGCCTCGCCCTTCAAGAAGGCGATCACCGACGGCGGCGCCGGCCACGGTTGCGGGCACCACCTGTTCGGCACCGCCTCCACCGCCGCCGCCATCGCGGTGAAGGAGTGGATGGTCGCCAACAAGATCCCCGGCACGCTGCGCTTCTATGGCACGCCGGCCGAGGAAGGGGGCGCCGGAAAGGTCTACATGGTGCGCGCCGGACTGTTCAAGGACGTTGACGTCGCGGTGTCGTGGCACCCGGGCGACCGCAACGTGGCCGATGCCAACAGCACGCTGGCCAACATCTCCGCCAAGTTCCGCTTCCGCGGCATCTCGGCGCACGCGGCCGCGGCGCCTGACAAGGGACGCTCGGCGCTCGACGGCGTGGAGGCGATGACGCACATGATCAACATGATGCGCGAGCACGTCCCGCAGGACACCCGCATCCACTACGTGATCACCGCCGGCGGGCGCGCCCCCAACGTGGTCCCCGACTTCGCCGAGCTGTTCATCTATGCGCGCCAGGGCGACATGCGCGTGCTCGACGAGATCTGGGAGCGGATGATCAACGCCTCCAAGGGGGCAGCGATGGGGACGGGGACAACGGTCGACATGGAGACGATCGCCGCGGTGTACAACATCCTCCCCAACGAAGTACTGGCGCGCCTGCAGCAGAAGAACCTCGAGCGCGTGGGTGGGGTGCAGTACACCGCCGAGGATCGCGCCTTTGCCGAGCAGCTGCAAAAGACGCTGCAGGGGCCCGTGCCGCCCATCGATGACGCGGGGAAGGTCTTCCCGTTCACCGGCGGGAGCGTCGATCCGGCCAGCACCGACATGGGGGACGTGTCGTGGGCGGTGCCCACGGTGCAGCTCAGCGCCGCCACGTGGGTCCCGGGGACGCCGGCGCACTCCTGGCAGGCTGTTGCGGCTGGCGGGACGCCGATCGGGGCCAAGGGGATGATGGTCGCGGCCAAGACGATGACGCTGACGGCGATGGACCTCTTCACCGACGCCACGATCATCCCCAAGGCGAAGGCCGAGTTCGACCAGCGGCGCGGCCCCAACTTCGTGTACAAGACGCGCCTCGATCGCGACAAGCCGGCGCTCGACTACCGGAAGTAGGAAGCGAAGGCCTCGGTGGCGCGGGCATCGCGCGACGCCAACAGTACGTGCGGGGCGGCACCCTTCGCCCCCTTGATGGTCGCGACGACCACCACCGCGCTGCTTGCGCTCGTGCCCTTGCTCGCACCGCCGCTCCACGCGCAGCGCCCCACGATCCGCATCGATGACATCGGGAGCCTGACCTTCGACGAACGCGAAGGGCTCCCGTCGTCGGCGATCTACGATGTGCGACGCATGCGCAACGGGGAGCTCTGGCTCGGCGCGACGACCGGGGCGTATCGCTTCGACGCCGGTGAGTGGACGCATGTTCCCGCGCCTCCCGGGGTGACCAACACCCAGGTGCGCATGCTCGCCGAGGCGCCGCACGGCACGCGCTGGTTCTCGACGCGCTTCGAGGTGTATCGTGAGAAGGGCGACGATCGGCACACCTACACCGCACGCGATGGCCTGCCGCGCGCACCCATCTACTCGATCGTCCATAGCGACGCGCTCGGCGGTGCGGCCACCGTGCTGGTCGGGTCGGGCGGGGGACTGTTTCGCCTAACGCCGGACGATCGTTTCGTCGCGGTGCCGCTCCCCGACGGTTTTTCGCCCGCCGGCCTGATGCTCGCCACCCGGCGGGAGTCCGACGGTCACGAGTCGCTCTGGCTCGCCTCGATCAAGAGCGGGGTCGCGCGCTATCGCCGTGGTACCTGGACGCGCTGGGACGAGCGCGATGGCTTGCACCCGGTGGTGGAATCGGTGTCACCCTCGACGCTCGACGACTCGGTGGAAGCGGTCGCGGCGACGTATCGCGGCGCGTACGTGCTCCTGCGCGATCGCTGGGTGCGCATCTCGTCGGCCGAGGTCCCGGTCAATCGCGGGATGCGGGTGCGAAGCGGCGGGCGGTATGAGACCTGGCTCGGCAGCCTCACGGGGCGCGTGCTGCGAGAGCTTGTCGGCGGCGGATGGGACACGCTCAGCACCAGGGAGAAGCGCACGATGTCGCCGGTGATCGCCCTCCGCGCCATCGACGAAGGGATCGGCGACGCCACCGTGTACGCCGGCTTCCGCGGCGGCGGTCTCACGCGACTGCGCACCGGGCGCGTGGGACACGTGGTGGTGGGAAACGAGCCGATGCTGCGCAACGTGACGGCGGTGAGCGCGATCGCTTCGACCACCGGCGAACCGTCGTTCGCGCTTTATCGCGTCGGAGTCGGCATCCAGCGTCCGCC
The DNA here is from genome assembly GCA_964560345.1 of uncultured Gemmatimonadaceae bacterium. Lineage (GTDB taxonomy): Bacteria > Gemmatimonadota > Gemmatimonadetes > Gemmatimonadales > Gemmatimonadaceae > SCN-70-22. The sequence continues at coordinate 1,724 of CAZLLP010000267.1, read as the reverse complement.
GCGCCTTGCGGTCGACGCCATCTCCGAGCCAGTCGACGTCTTCGACATCCTGGTGTCGGGTTTTGCCGACGCCCGCGCCGACGGTGGCGACCTGTGGACGTCGACCATTCATGGGCTCTTCCGCCTGCGTGACAACACCTGGGTGCGCGACCCCAGTGCCCCCTTCCCCGACTCCAGCGCCTCGGTGGTTCGCGGCGCGCTCCCCAACGGAGAGATCGGCATCATCGCGTCGTCGCATGGCGGCTCGGTTGCCTATCGCGACCGGACGGGGTGGCACCGAATCCCCGGCGCTCCCGAGGGGACGATCCAGTGGGTCGACGTCGACACGGTGGATGGCGAGCCGTCACTCTGGGTGAACGCGAGCGATCGCATTCTGCGATACGGCTATCGCACCCAGCGATGGTCGCGACTGGAGGGGCTCACCCCGGTGATGGCGCTGAACACCGTGGCCATCGAGGCCAATCGATTGGCGTCGGGTGAGGAGGTGCTGTGGGGTGCGAATCCCGCGTTCGGACTCGGACGTCGCAGCTCGAGCTCGACCGACACCACCTGGCGCTGGCTCGTCCCCGACAACAACCGCGCCCTCGCGACCTTCCATGTGACGGCGATGGCGTTCAGCGCCGACGGGCGGATGCACGTGGGAACCGAACGCGGGTTGGTGACGCTGCGCCCGGGATTGCGGCTGGCGGATAGCGTGGCTATCGAGGACGTGTACGTGGCATCCGACGGACTGCCGCACGAGTACGTGACGTCGCTCTCCCCCAGCACCGACGGCCGGTATCTCTGGGTGGGGACGCTCGAGGGGCTTGGCGCGTTGCGACTGCAACAGGGCCCCGAAGGCGGGACGCACCGCCCGGTCCCGCAGCTCGTCGCGCACCTCGCGACGACAGCCCACACCCTCGTGCGCGAAGGCGCTTCGATTCCGTACGCCAATCGCGCGGTGACCTTTGCCTACTCGCTCGACACGCGCCACCGCGAGTCGGCCACGCGGTACCGATTTCTCTTCGACGGGCGGCAGGTCACCCCCGAGGCGTGGAGTACGCAGCGCACGGTGTCGCTTCCGGCGTTAGGCGCTGGGTTGCACGAGGCGCAGCTCTGGGCGATGGACTGGCGCGGTCGCGTGGCGGGGCCGGTGACCTTCCGCTTCACCGTCGCCTCGCCGTGGTGGCGCTCGCGCACAGCCATCGCGCTGTACGTGGCCACGTTCTTTGGCCTGCTGTTCGCCTTTGATCGTTGGCGCCAGGCGGGGCTGCGTCGGCGGGCCGCAGAACTCGAGGAAAACGAGCGACGCCTGGCCGCGAGCGAGGAGCGCTTTCGCCGCCTGTTCGAGGACGGCGCCGACGCCCAGCTCCTCGTGCGCGATGGGATCGTCTTCGACGCCAACCCCGCGGCCGCCGACTTGCTGGGCGGCGGACGGCGCGACGTCCTCATTCGCCGGCGCCTCGACAAGTTCATCGCCGAGCCGATCCCCGTGCACCCGCGCACCCACGAGGGGCGTGCCCCCGATGCGACCGAAACGACGGCGACCACCGCGAGCGACGAGGTGATTCCGGTGGCGGTGCGACGCATCAGCGTCCCCGCCTCCGATGCGCCATTCGACTGCGTGGAGCTGCAGGACCTGCGCGAGGCACAACGCCTCGAGCGCGAGCGCCTGCTGCTCGAGCACCAGTTGCGCGAATCGCAACGCCTGGAGGCGTTAGGCAACCTGGCCGGCGGCGTGGCGC
>CAZLLP010000266.1:0-4638 GCA_964560345.1 uncultured Gemmatimonadaceae bacterium | reverse complement strand
GGGTGGCCGCGGTGACGGCCGGCGGGGTGACGACCGGCGGCGCCACCGACGCGTTGAGTGCGCCGAAGATGATGTTCGGCAGGTCGACCAGGAAGTAGTCGAGCGGGCCGTTGGGGCTCAGCAGGCCCTGGAACAGCGACCGCGTCGGGAAGTTCGGCACGTAGCCGTTGACGAAGGCGTTGACCACCCGGACCGGCAGGTTGATCAGCCCGTTGACCGCCGTCGGGAAGTCGCCGACGACCCCGCCCGCCCTCCCCAGCCCCGCCACCTGCAACCCCCCGCGCCACACCGGGCCGCACGGATTGCCTAACACGAAGCAGGAGATGATGTCGGTCCCGCCCGAGATCGAACTGAGCTGCACGTCGCCCTTGATGTCGCGATACACATAGTCGAAGGAGGGCGGCGCCAGCGGCGACCCCGTCGACAGGATCGTCCGCAGCGCCGACAGCTCATGGTCGCGCCCGGGCGCGAGCCCCTCCTTCTCCGCGAGCGCCAGGTACTTCGCCGACGTCCCGAAGACCGTCAGCCGCTCCTGCTCTGCCATCGTCCAGAGCAGCGATCGAGAAGAGACGGGAGCGGATGCACTGGCGCGAAGCGCCCCTCCCGTCTCCCGTCTCCCGTCTCCCGTCTCACGCTCCGCCATTGGCGCTCCATCATAGAGCACGACCGTCGCCCCGACCGCCAGCGCGCTCACCAGCCAGTTCCACATCATCCACCCGCAGGTGGTGAAGTAGAAGACGCGATCGTCGCCACCGAGGTCGGTGTGCAGCCGGTGCTCCTTGAGGTGCTGCAGCAACGTCCCGCCGGCGCCATGCACCATGCACTTGGGGAGTCCCGTGGTGCCTGACGAGTACATGATGTACAGCGGATGGTCGAACGGGAGGCGCTCGAAGTCCGCGACGCCGATGCCCTCCGGCGACGCGCGCCATGCCTCCCCCACCGCAAGCCAGGCGTCCCACGTCATCGCGGCGCGAATATCGCCCAGCGGTTCCGCTTCCCGCAGGTAGGGGACGACGACCACACGCTCGATGGCCGGGATCTGCGCGGCGATCTCGGCGACCCGCGCACGCGTGTCGATCGACTTGCCGGCGTACCGATAGCCATCGCAGGCGATGAGGACGCGCGGCGCGATCTGCCCGAACCGATCGAGGACGCCGTTGACCCCGAAGTCGGGGGAGCACGACGACCAGACGGCCCCGAGGCTCGTCGCGGCCAGCATTCCGACCACCGCTTCGGGGATGTTGGGCAGGAAGGCGGCCACGCGATCGCCGGGGCGCACCCCCTGCGCCTGTAGCGCACCCGCCGCACGTTGCACCTGGCGGAACAGCTCGGCGAAGGTGATTGCCCCCTGGCGCCCTCCTTCATTCCACGCCACCAGCGCCTCGCCGTCGTCCCGACGCCGCAGCAACTGCTCGGCGAAGTTGAGGCGCGCCCCGGTGAACCAGCGCGGCCCCCGCACCGGATCGGGCGGCGACATGCGGTCACCGCCAACGAGCACCGCATCCCACGCCTCGCCGGCCGGCCGCGTGTCGGCGAGCACCCCTCCGAAGCGCCACACCGCCGGCCAGAACTGCTCGGGATGATCGATGGACCACCGGTGCAGCGCCTCGTAGTCCAGCGTGTCGCCGTCAACACACGACACGCCCAGATCCGCTTGCACCTGCCGGGCGAAGGCCAGCAGGGCCGAACGCGACACGCGCTCCGGCGAAGGACGCCAGAGCGCGTGGTCGGTCGTGCCGTGGGATGATGCCGGCATGTCGCCTAGCAGCCCGTCCTCACGAGCGTCACGTTGAACAGCAGGTTCGAGTTCCCCGGAATCGCGCCGTTCCCCGACGCACCGTACCCATAGTCCGGCGGAATGAGCAGGCGACGTGTCCCGCCGGCCTTCATCCCCTGCATCCCCACCTGCCACCCGCCGATCAACCCGCTCAGCGGGAAGCAGCGAGCCGACGTCCCGGTCGTCCCGTCGAACTTGGTGCCGTCGGGGAGATAGCCGGAATACAGCACCTCGACCGTCGGCGTCCCCGACAGGATGGCCCCGGTCCCGGCGAGCGAATCGAGGAAGTACACCCCCGAGGTCAGGCGCGTGAACTGCGAGATGGTCACCTGGAGCGACGCGTTCCAGACCTGCTGTTCGAGCGGAATCACTTCTGGCGGGGAGGTGCCTACATCGTTGCAGGCGGTGACGGCCAGGGCCGAGACAGCCGCGGCCAGCAGGTGACGCAGCGGACGGCGCAGCGAGTGATGAAGACGACGGAGCGACATGTCGGAACGGGCAATGAGAGAAGCCAGTGGTGCCTGTGAAATGAAACGGAGTCCCGCCTACGCGTCTACCACCAGGTCGCGGGTCAGTTCCGCCACCGAGGTACATCCGGTCAGCGACATGGCGAGGTCGAATTCGTGCCGCAGGTGCTGCAGGACGCTGACCACCCCCGCTTCGCCGTCGGCCGCCAGTCCCCACAGCGGCGGGCGCCCGATCAGAACCGCCCGAGCGCCTAACGCCAGCGCCTTGATGATGTCGGTCCCCCGGCGGACGCCCCCGTCCACGTAGACCTCGCCTCGCCCGTCCAGCGCCTCCACCACTTCGGGGAGCGCGCGCGCCGTCGCGATCGCGGTGTCGAGCTGCCGCCCGCCATGATTGGACACCACCACGCCGGCCGCTCCATGACTGATCGCGCGCACGGCGTCGTCGCCGCGCACGATCCCCTTCACGATGATCGGGAGCCCGGTGACCTCGTGCGCCCATTCGATGTCGCGCGGCGTGAGTGCGGCGTCGTGCAGCGCCGCGAGGTGCTTGGAGAGCCCCGACCCTTCGCCGTCGGCGCTGGGAAGGCGGTCGTGCCCCGCCCCCGCCGCCACTGCGTTGGCAATGGTGAGGTGCTTGGGAAGCGTGAAGCGATTGCGCAGGTCGCGCTCGCGCCAGCCGAGCATCGGGGCGTCGACGGTGATGACGATGGCGCGATAACCGGCGTCGCGCGCCCGCTCGAGGAGCGCGCGCGTCGCCCCCCGATCCTGATAGATGTAGAGCTGGAACCAGAGCGGCGCGGTCGCGGCCGCCCGCACGTCTTCGAGCGAGGTCGTGGCCGTCGTGCTCACGATCATGACGGTCTCGCACCGCCCGCAGGCGCGCGCCATCGCCGACTCACCGTCGGGATGCGCGAGCTTCTGCATCGCGGTCGGCGCCACGAGCACCGGGAAGTCGACGCGCGCCCCCAGCACCGTGGTCGACAGGTCGCGATGGGTCACGTCGACCATGGTGCGATAGCGAATCGCCAGGCGTTCCCACGCCGCGCGATTCTCGCGCAGGGTCACTTCGTCGTTGGCGCCGCCGGCGTAGTACCCCCACGCCGCCTCGTCCATCTTGGCCGACGCCGCGGCCTCGATCTCGGACAGGTTGATCATCGTCGGCCTAACGCTTGTACTCCGACGACGTGCGCAACGGCTCGGTGCAGGCCGGCCAGTTGGTGGGCGCCGGGAAGCCGCCCCCCTGCGTCGCCGCCGGGCCGCGATCGAACGAGCGACGGTCGCGCGCCAGCGTCTCGGCATCCTCCGACGCGAGATACGCCAGCATCGCCGTCAGCGTGGCGTTGGAGCGCACGTCCTCGACGACCATCTTGTCGTAGGTGTCGCGCTGTGTATGCCACGTGTACTGCCCGTACGACCAGTCGAGCGCCCCCAGGCCAAAGGCCGGCGCCCCGTAACAGACAAACGACGCGTTGTCGGACCCGCCGCCAGCCGGCGCCCCCGGGAACGACAAGGTCACGTTGCGCGCGATCTCGGCCGGGACGTTGGTCATCCAGCGCGCCAGGTTGCCGCTGGCGGTGGTGAAGCCCGACGCCGAGAAGTTGATGATGCGCCCGGTGCCGTTGTCCTGGTTGAACAGCGCCTGCAGCCCCTTCACGACCTCCGGGTGGTCCTTGGCGTAGCCGCGCGACCCGTTGAGCCCCTGCTCCTCACCCCCCCAGTGCCCCACGATGATCGTGCGCTTGGGATTGGGATACACCTGCTTGAGGATGCGCAGCGCTTCGGCCATCACGACGGTGCCGGTGCCGTTGTCGGTCGTCCCCGAACCGCCGTCCCACGAATCGAAGTGCGCGGAGAGCACGACGAACTCGTCAGGCTTCTGCGTCCCCGGGATGCGGGCGATGGTGTTAAACACCGGCACCTCGCCCAAAAACTCGGCGTCGGCGCGCACGCGCACCTTGGGACCCTGCTTGTTGTCGGCCAGGCGATAGAGGAGCCCGTAGTCTTCGCAGGAGAGGTCGAGCGAGGGGACCTTGGTGGTGCGCGAATCAAAGACCTTCTGTACCCCCCAACCCCGCGACCAGTTGCTGGCGATCACGCCCGCCACGCCCGCCTGCTCGAGCCGAACACCGAGGAAGCCGGTGCCGAGACCGGTGCCATAACCGGTGGACTGCAGGCGCTTCTGCCACGCCGTCTGTGCCGCGGTGCGCGCCGCCTTCATCCGGTCGAACGTCTCGGTGAGCGCGAACTTCTCCCAGTTGTCGTCGGGGCGGCAGGTGGGCTGCAGCATCGACACGAGGACGAACTTCCCCTTGGCCTGCGGGAGCCACTGCACGAAGGCGGTGGAGTCGGCAAACTCGGGAAGGACGACGACGTCGCCCGCCAGGAGTACGT
>CAZLLP010000265.1:0-4645 GCA_964560345.1 uncultured Gemmatimonadaceae bacterium | reverse complement strand
CTCTATCGCGCGAATGGCTGCGGTTCATGCCATGGCCCCAATGGCGAGGGGGATGGCCCCGTTGGCAAGACCCTGCGGCCACCACCGCGCGACTTTCGCGACGCGGCGGCTTTCAAGAACGGCATCGACGCCGCGTCGATCGCGCAGACCATCGCCACCGGCATCATGTCGGGGGGCGCGATGCCACGGTTCTCGCACCTCACGAACAGCGAGCGGGAATCGCTCGCCCTGTACGTCATCTCCCTCCGCAACTCGACAAACTCCTCGAAACAACTACGAGACTCGTTATGACCATGACACTTGGCAGGAACTGCACGCATCGCACGCATCGCGCCATCTGGCGTGGCGCGCTGGCCGCCGCGTTCGTCGCGCTCGCGGCGCCAAGTCATCCGCTCCGGGCGCAGAGTGCCACGGTCTTCGCGCGCGACGCCTGGGTGCGCGAGGCGGTGGGGGCGCGCAAGGTGACGGGCGCCTTCCTCGTCCTCGAGAACTCGGGGGCGACCGTTCGATCGGTCGTGAGTGGCACGGCCGACGTCGCGGAGACCCTCGAGCTGCATGAGATGGTGCGCGACGGTACGATGATGAAGATGTCACCCGTGAAGTCGATCGAGATCCCGGCGGGGGGCAAGACCGAGCTCAAGCCGGGGGGATTGCACCTGATGTTGTTCAGGCTCAAGCGTCCGCTTGCGGCGGGGGACTCGATTCACGTCACGCTCACGTTGGACGACGGCTCCACCCTCATGGTGACGGCCGGTGTTCGCAGGCCGGGAGCGATGCCGTGACGCGCGCCTGGCGCAGGTGGACGCGCGGGCTCATGGCGATCGCGCTCGTCGCGGCGACTGCCGGATGCGAGCAGAAGCCGTCGCTTCCTATCGAGACGATCGGCGGCGACTTCTCCTTGACCGATCACAATGGACAACCCTTCGCGCTGTCGTCGCTGCGCGGAAAGGTGGTGCTGGTCTTCTTTGGCTACAGCTTTTGCCCCGACGTGTGCCCGACGACGCTCTCCAAGCTTTCGTCCGTCACGCGCAAGCTGGGCGAGGATCGGCAGCAGGTGAAGACGCTGTACATCACGGTCGATCCCGACCGAGACACGCCGGAGGTGCTGAAGGCCGACCTCGAGCAGTTCGACCTCGACGCGCTGGGGCTCACCGGGAGTCGGGAGGAGATCGACAAGGTGGTGACGCTGTACGGGGCGAAGTACGAGATCGTCCCGACGCCGGAGTCGGCGGCGAAGTACACCGTGTCGCACTCCACCACGCTCTACGCGCTCGACCCGCAGGGGCGCGTGCGCATCCAGTTGCCGTATGAGGCGACGGTGGACGAGATCGTTGGTGGCGTTCGCCAGATCCTGGCGGAGGGGCGTTAGCGCGCACCGGGGTCAGCAGACATCGGGGTCAGAGTCAACGAACCGGATTCTCGTCGACTCTGACCCCAGCTCTGACCCCAGCTCTGACCCCAGCTACTCCGCCCGCAACGCCTCCATCGCGTCCACCCGCGACGCCCGCCACGCCGGCACGAGCGTCGACACGAGCGCAACCACGCCCAGCCCGACCGACACGAGCAGGATCGTCACCGGATCGCGCGGCGAGATGCCGTAGACCAGCGGTCGCAGCGCGCTTCCCATCAGCGTCGCCCCAACGACGCCGATGGCGATCCCCATCGCCGCCAGCGCGCTCCCCTGGCGCAGGAAGTGCCCGAGGATCTGTTCGCGCGTGGCGCCTAACGCCGACCGCACGCCGATCTCGCGGATGCGTTCCCCCACCATCCCGGAGAGCACGCCGAAGATGCCGACCGCGGCGAGGACGAGCGCTGACAGCGCAAAGGCCTGGAAGAGTCGTTCGGCGAAGCGTCGCTGCGCCGCGGCACGATCGACGAGCGCACTCAGCGTGCTCACCTCGGCGATCGGTATCCCGGAGTTCACCGACTGCACCACGTCGCGCAGCGTACGCGTCAGCACTCCGGGCTCGATGGTGGAGTGCACGACGAGGCGCACGAACGAGTCGGCGAACGGGTTCTGCTCGAGGGGGATGTACAACTGCCCGGGAACGCTGGCGTCGAGCGCCGGATGACGGACGTCGCCCACCACGCCGACCACGGTGCGAAGCGGCGAATCGGCCGGTCCGATGCGCAGTCGCTTGCCTAACGGGCTCTGGTCGCCGAATTGGTGGCGGGCCAATTGTTCGTTGATGACGACGACCTTCTCGGTCGTCGCGCCGTCGCTCTCCGAGAGGAAGCGTCCGCTGATCAGGGTCAACCCCATCGTGGCCGCATAGTCGGCGGTCACCGCGAAGCGAAACGCATCCTCTCCCGCATCCGCTGCTCCCGTTGCCGGCTGCTCCCAGCGAACCCCCCACGAGTCGAAGTCGTCGGTCAGCGGCAGCTGCGACGTCAGGCTCGCGGAGCGCACACCAGGGACGCCGCGCGCGGCCTCATGCAGCGACCGCCACGTCTGTCGAACGATCTCGTCCGACTCGAAGCGTGTCCCCGTCGCGCTCACCGCCAGCTCGATCCGGTTGTCGGTCTCGAATCCCACATCGACCGCGAGCAACCGTTGCACACTCTGCACGAGGATCCCTGCACCGCAGAGCAGGAGCAACGCCAGCGACAGCTCCGCCACCACGAGCCCCCGACGCACCGCATCGTGCGAGCCGCGCGCCACCGTGCGCGAGGTGGCAGCCAGCCGACTGCGCAACCCACGGGCGTTGAGGAAGAGGGCGGGGAGCAGCCCGCTCACGATGCCTAACGCCAGCGCCAGCGCGACGGTGAACAGGCCGATCGGCAGGTCGATGCGCGCCTGCGCGATGCGAGGGATCGACGCTGGCGCCAGGGCGACCAATCCCCCCAGCACCGAATGCGCCAGCGCCGTCCCGAACAGCGCACCTAACGCCGATACCAGCAACGACTCCATCAGCATGCCCCGCGCGAGGCGCCAGCGGCTGGCCCCGAGCGCGGCGCGAATGGTGGCCTCGCCACCCCGCTGGATACCGCGCGCCAGGAAGAGGTTGGAGGCGTTCGCCAGCGCGATGAGCAGCAGCAGCGCGGCCGCGCCGAGCAGCGCGAGCAGCGGACCGCGCGTCGTTTCCACCAGCTCATCGCGCAGTCGCGTGACGGCGATCCCATTCTTGCCGTACACCTTGGGATACGCGGCGCGCAGCGAGGTGAAGATCGTCGCAACGTCGCGCTCGGCGGCTGACTGCGGGACGCCATCCTTGAGGCGCGCGATGGCTTGCAGGTGACGGCAATCCCGGCACGCCGAGCCGCTCGTGTCGGTGTAGCCGAGCGGACGCAGGATTTCCGCGCCGGGGCGCAGCACGCTCTCGTAGTTCGCGGGGAGAACGCCGATCACCCGATGCTCGACGTCGCCCAGCGTGATGGTCCGGCCGACGACGCCCGAGTCTCCCCCAAAGCGCTGTTGCCAGAGCCCGTAGTCGAGGAGCACGACGTTGGTCGCGTTGGGATGATCTTCCTCGGGGGTGAATCCTCGCCCGAGTGCGAGTCGAACGCCCATCACGTCGAGCCAGTTGGACGACACGGCGAGGCCGTTCAAGCGGGCGGCGCCGGATTGATCGGTGAGTGTGGGCGACCAGTAGCGCACCGCCGCCAGGTGGGCCAGCGTCGACGACTGGCGGCCGATGTCCGCGATCGTCTGGAAGCCGAGTCGCCCGGTGGTACCGTCGCCGAAACGCTCGCGCAGGGTGACGATGCGATCGGCGTCGCGGAAGGGGAGTGCTCCCCACAGCGCCGGGCGCGCCACCGCGGTGATGGCGCATGCGGCGCCAACGCCCAGGGCCAGCGTTAGACTCGCGGCCAGCGTGAAGCCGGGGGTTCGCCGCAACCGTCGCGCGGCCAACGAAAGGTCGAAGCCGATGTCGGACATGAGCCCTCGGGAGAAGGGGATCGCCTGATGATCGAGTTCGCGTCGGAGGGAGGCGGCGATGGCTTCGCGCCAGAAGCGGCTGCGTGCCTCGCGCTGTGCGGCCGGCGAGTCTTCGGCGTCGTGAAACGCTTCGACGAGGTCGCCCACGAGGTACTCGCGCTCGTGCTCCGGCACACGATGCTCGAGCAGCCAGAGCGCGAGTCGTGGTGGGCGTCGCGCGGGACGGTTGGCGTGGCCGGGCATCACCCTTCGAGTTGTGCCGTGAGGCCGCGTGACAGAGCGTGCATCGCTTTCCACGCTTCCGCGATCGCGGTTCGGCCAGCCGGGAGGACATCGTAGTGCCGGCGTCGGCGTCCACCGCGCTGCGGCAGCGGATCGCCGACGCGCGAACGCACGAATCCTTTCTCCTCAAGCCGTGCAAGCGCGGTGTAGACCGCACCGAGCGTGACGTCGCGCCCGGAGCGTTCCGCGATCTCTCGCTGCACCGCCGCGCCGAATCCTTCGTCACCGAGGCGCAGGAGCGCCAACATCACCAGTTGTTCGAGATCGCCGAGGGCCATGTCATATCTCCGTGATATACGGATAAATGAAGACGGCGCCCGGCGCCACGCAAGCCGGGGTGAGTCGAATGGGGAAGGGGGCGTGGCGCGAATGCACGGGATCGACGCACCACGACCGATCGCAAGCGGCTGGGGTCAGAGCCGAGAGGTTGTGCTCTGACCCCAGCTCTGACCCCAGCTCTGACCCCAGCTCTGACCCCAGCTC
>CAZLLP010000264.1:0-4684 GCA_964560345.1 uncultured Gemmatimonadaceae bacterium | reverse complement strand
GCCCTCCGGGTTTTTCGTGGCCGGTCACCGCGGTCGCGACCGGCGGGGTGGGGACCCCGTGGCCCTGCGCGACGGGGAGGCCGATCGGCTGGACGCGCGACGGATCCGCGACGAGTCCGCGCTCGCGCGCGATCTCGGGGATGCGCCGGGCGAGCACGGCATCGCCCTCGGCGAGGGATCCGTCGGCCCTCGTGAACGTGCGGATCGTGACCCCCTCGGGGCGCACGCTTACCCAGCGCGCGACGTCCTTTCCCGGAATCGGCGCGGTGTACTTGGGGACGCGAAACGAGAGCTGGAAGTCGTGCAGCCACTTGTAAGGCCACGACCAGAGTTCGAAGCGTCCATCCTCCGTCCCCATCGCCACCGACTTTCGACCGGCCGAGGCGAGGTAGACGTTGGGACGCGCCGGGCCGCGCAGTTCGAGCGGAGAGCGCCCGAGGTCGAAGACGGCGTTGCGCGGAGGGGGCGGCGGCGCGCCCTGCTGCGCCTGCAGCAGCGCCGGGACGATCAGGGCAGTCGATACGAAAGTGCGGACGCGCATCGGGGAGTTCGTGAGTGGGGAGAGACGACAGGGAATGTGCCCCTGCGCATCGAGGCTGTCGAGGAAGGCGCAGCGGGGCGAGATTCCCCGCATGCCGCTCGGCGCCATCGCCCTCGTCTTCGCCTCCGCCGTGCTGCACGCGTCGTGGAACGTGCTGCTCAAGCGCGCCGGTGGGACGCAGGTGGTGGTGGCGTTGAGCAAGGTGGCCGAGGCGGTGTTGCTGGCGCCGATCTTCCTCTGGGGCTTTGCCGCCGAGCTCCCGGCGCTCACGACCGTCGCCTGGTTCACCGGGGTCGCGGCGACCGGCGTGGGGCTCAACTACGTCTTCCTCGCCAAGGCGTACCGGCACGGCGACCTGTCGGTGGTCTATCCCATTTCGCGCGGGGCGATCCTCGCCTTCCTCCCCATCGCCGGGTACGTCGCGTTAGGCGAACGGGTGGCGCCGGCCGGCGTCGTCGGGCTCGTGTCGATCGTCACGGGGATCCTCGTCCTCAATCTCCCCGACTTCTCGCTCGCTTCCGTGCGCGGCCTCGCCGTCGCGCTCCGCGGGAAGGCGACGATGTTCGCGGTCGCGGCAGGATTCGTGGCCGCGGGCTACACCGTCTGGGACAAGCGTGCGGTGGCGGTGATGGCGCCCTTTGCCTACATGTACCTCTACACGGTGCTCGTCGCGATCGGTTACGTGCTGTGGCTGCGCGCACAGGTTGCACCTGCCGAGGTGCGCGCGACGTGGGTGGCTCACGCGCCGAGTGTGGTGGCGATCGGGATGATGAACACGGTGTCGTACCTGCTCATCCTGCTGGCGCTGCGCACCGGCGTCACCAGCTACGTGCTGGGGATGCGGCAGCTCTCGATCGCGATGGGAGTGTGGATGGGGTGGGGGCTGCTCAAGGAGCGAATGACGACGGGGCGCGCGGCCGGTGTCGCCTTGATCGTCGCCGGTTGCCTCGTCATCACGATGATTGCCGGGCGATAGCGCGGCGACTGCCGCTAGAAGATGTTCGTCTCGTGTCGCGTCGCCTGCGCCCCGAAGCGCGTGATGCGCAGCTCGTCGATGTCGATGCTGTGCGCTCGCCCGTCGAGGATCTCCTCGGCCATCAGCATTCCCGTCGCCGGCGAATGCATCACGCCGTGCCCGCTGAAGCCACTGGCATCGACGTAGTTGGTCAGTTCCGGATGACGGCCGAGCACCGGCATGTGATCGGGGGTGACCTCGTACAGCCCCGACCAGCACTTCTTGTGCGAGAGTTGCGCGTCCTGCAGCATCGGGAAGCGCCGCACGCCGGCGTCGAGCACCGTCTCCATCCACTCCCAGTCGACGTCAAGGCGTTCGCTCGACGGCTCGTTAGGGTTGGTGAGGCCGAAGAGGAGCGCACGCCCTTCCTTGCGGATGTAGAAGCCGCTGGCCACGTCGAAGGAGAAGGGCATCCCGTCGGGGAGCGCGTCGAACGGCTCCGTCATGTAGATGGTCCGACGATACGGTAGCACCGGGATCTCGAGCCCTGCCATCGCGCCGATGGTTCCCGCCCAGGCCCCGGCGGCATTCACCACGACGTCGCAACCGATGGTGCCGCCTGACGTCTCCACGCCGGTCACGCGTCCCGCTTCGCGATGCACCGCCGTCACTTTCGTGTCACACAAGACGCGCACCCCCATCTCGCGCGCCCGCGTGAGGTAGCCCATCGCGATGCCGTACGGATCGCAGTAGCCGTCGAGCGGGCAATAGGTCGCGCCCAGCACGTCGTCCACCACCGTCCCGGGCACCAGACGCTCCGCGTCAGGCGCGGTGAGCAGCTCGGTCGGCACGCCGAGCCGACGCTGCAGTTGCACCTGCTGCTGGTATCGCGTCCAGGTGGCGTCGTCGGTAATGAGGAAGAGGTAGCCAACCTGGCGCAGTTGCGCGTAGCCGCCGATCTCCTCGCCAAAGTGCCGCAGTCGTTCGATGCCGTACTGCGACAGCCGGATGTTCACCTCGGTATTGAACTGGTGGCGCACGCCCCCCGCCGAGCGGCCGGTGCTCCCGGTCGCGGGAGACTCGGCGCGTTCGACGATGAGGACGTCGCGGCAGCCGCTCGCGGCCAGGTGATAGGCGATCGAGGCGCCCACGATCCCGCCGCCGATGATGACGACGGACGATCCGTGCTCGCGAGAAGTCGACGGTGCGTTCACGGTGAGGAAAGTGCACGTACTCGCCGTCGCCCGGGAGAGGGGGAGACGCGACGAGGGGCGGCCGTGGTCGCCGCCCCTCGCCCCTTCTGCCATCGCCGGATGCCCCGGCGAACATGCGCCGCCTAACGCACGGTGACGGTCACCACCTCCGACGTGTCGGCGGCTCCCCTGGCGTCGGTCACGATGAAGCGGACGCCATACGTGCCTGAGAGGTTGTACCGGTGGCTCAGTGTCACACTCCCCTGCGACGACTTGGTGCCGGTGGTCGTGCCGTTCCCCCACAGGAAGGAATAGCTCCACGGACCGTTGTCTGGATCGCTGAAGCTCCCGCGCATGGTGACCTTCCCCCCCGCCCGGATCGACGTGGACGAGGTGGCGACCAGCGTGGCGTTAGGCGCGGTGTTCCCGGTGGGCGGCGGCGGCGGCGGGCTCCCGGTCGTGACTTTCCACAGGAGGGCGTGCATCGGTCCCCCCGGGACGAGCGGCCCCTCGCCGACAATCTCGCCGTTGTTGTTGATGCTGCGCGCCATCGTCTGCGTTGCACCTGGCCAGGCGGGGAGCAGGTAGCCCGTCCCGTTGCGCCAGAACGCCGAGGCATACAGCACGCCGGCGGCGGAGGAGGTCCCCCAGCCGATGATGTCGCCGGCATCGTTCACGTCCACCGGCGTGGGCTGGATGACGCCATTGGGAACCGGGAGCGCCTGGATGGCGCCGTTGACCCAGCGCACCGGGAAGCCCCCGTTACTCGTCCCGACGATGGTGCCGGTGTTGTTGAGCGCCAATGCGCTCGACGCCGCCCCCGAGACGAGGGCGCCGAGGTTGGTGAAGGTCCCGTTTTGCCAGCGGAAGGCGGTGGTGCTGAAGTTGGTGGTGCTCGTAGAGATCCCGACGATCTGCCCGAGGTCGTTGATGTCCTGCGGGTTGGTGGATTGGAAGCCGGCGAGCGCGCCGATGTCCTGTACAAAGGCCCCGTTCTGCCAGATCACCCCATGCGTGGTCATGGCGAGATTCGGCTCGCGCACCATGCCGGTGATCAATCCGCCCACGTTGATGCTGCGCGCGGTGACGCGCAGCGCGTCGCCACCGGGATAGGGCGGGAGCCGGTTGAACGTCCCGTTAGGCTGCCGCCAGATGGCGTAGTTGATCGACGTCCCGCCGATGCTCTCGTTGAGGATCATGTCGCCGCCGTCGTTGATCTTGACGGGAATCAGCAGGCCGGACGCGTCGTAGTTGGGGATGGAGACGAAGGAGCCGCCCGTCCACAGCAACGGCGCTAGCGCCCCGGTGGCGTTGGACGCCATCCCCGCCACCTGGCTCAGGTTGTTGATGGTGTAGGCCGATGAGTACGTCCCCCCGGTGGGGACGCCGAGGTCGGTGATGGTGACGGTGTACGGTCCCATCGCCACGGTGGCGGCGGCCTGCACGACGGCGGAGAGCGGTTCGTCGGTCCCGAGGGGAGACAAACGAGGCGGTGACGGCATGGTCGGGTCGGCGCATGCGGCCATCGTGGCGACGAGCGCCAGGAGGCCGGACGCACTCGCGGTGTTCCTTCGCAGCATGGGGTGGCTCTCTCGAGTGGATTGCGCATCATGGGTGCAACGCGTCGGCGAGACCGCGCAGGCGAAGGCACCATGACCGCCCAGCAGTGGAGCACCCATGCGGCCGGATCGGGGGGAGGGCTCGGTCACCGTCGCCGAGTCGTTCTCCGGAATGGCAGGGCAGGCGAGGCCAATCACGAATTGCAGGTGGCGTCGCATCGCCAATATGCATCGCTCGGCGTCAGCTGCAAGTGCCGTGTATCACGGAGACGGATGGCGGCATTTCATCGCGTGCCACCATCACGGCGAACGCGACAGAATGTGTTAGGCGCTCCGCCGCAATCTCGGTGCATCGTGGCGATACAGCACTGCAACGCGCTGCATCGGGACGAGCGCCGTACCGCAGACAGGTCGCGATGCGGAACTGCTTGTCAGT
>CAZLLP010000263.1:0-4730 GCA_964560345.1 uncultured Gemmatimonadaceae bacterium | reverse complement strand
TGCCATCTCGTCTTCCCGTCTTCCCGTCTTCTTCTCATCCGCCTCTACGCGGCTATCACGTAGGCGCAGCCGGATTCCTGGGCGAGCACGCAGGCGAAGACGCCCGACGGCTGCAAGATCACGCCCGGCACCATGCCGGCGAGGGCGGCCTTGCGTGCGGCGTCGTCGCTCACCTTATCGGCCTCCTTGATCATGTCCACGAGGTCCTGCAGGGCCAGGTTGCAGGCAAGCACCGTGACGCCGCGGGCCAACTGCTTGTGGAGCCCGGCCTGATTGAATGGCGCCGGGATGCCGTCCTTTTCGTCGAGGAGGGCCGGATTGCGGTCGACGGGCTGCATCGTGAGCGGGTGGGTGACCCCCTTCGATTTGCCGATCGCGTACTTGTCCCAGAACGACTGCTGCATGGCCAGGATGATGGCGTTGTGGCGCAGGACGATCACCGGCGAGAGGTCGGCCGGCTTCGCTTTCAGCACCTGCTGGTATTGCCCCGCCCACGCCGACGCGCGCCAGACGCCGTAGCCGCTCTCCACTTCCGCGACGTCGAAGAGCGCCTTGTGCTTGCCGGTGATGCGTGAGGGCCACGCGACATTCCACTCCTCCTGGAGGACGTCGCCGAAATCCGGAACTGGTGGTGCGGTGACGCGCGGAAAGAGGTCGAGCGGGAGCGACAGGGCGCCGTAGAGCGCCGCGCCGGTGGTACTGCGTTCCAGGAACTGGCGACGGGTCGACATGAGGGGTCCTCGGGGGGAAAGTCGAGGGAGGTACGAAGCGCACACATCGTTGGATTGGCAAGTGCTGTCGTCGGAATGCGCGGGGGCGCGGCGACGCTCAACGCCTCCCATCGCGCCTCCGTATCGACCGTTGACCCGGCCGCCGACGCGAACGTGTCCGCACTGCTTGACGGCATCGCGGTTGATGGCACACTTAGGCCACCCCCAAGGGACACGAGGTCGTACGTGCTGCACCACACGATGGGTGGACGCGCCATGTGGCGCGTTCGCGCGCGGTCGCTTCTCCGGCTGATGCCGCTCCTGCTGACGCCGATTCCGGTCTTGTCGCAGCGCCCTGCGCCTGACGCAGCGGCCGTCGCCGACGTGCGCGCGAGGTACAGCAAACGCGAGTTGTATCTCACGATGCGCGACGGGACGCGGCTCTACACCAACATCTACGCGCCGCGCGACACCACGCGCACGTATCCCGTGCTGCTCATGCGCACGCCGTACTCCATCGCGCCCTACGGCGCGGAGGCGTATCCCGGCGTGCTGGGGCCGTGGAAGGCGTTCCAGGACGATGGCTACATCTTCGTGAACCAGGACGTGCGCGGACGCTACATGTCCGAGGGCTACTACCAGTTCATGACGCCGCACCTGAGTGCCAAGCGCGGGCCAAAGGACGTCGATGAGTCGACCGATACGTACGACACCATCGACTGGATCATCAAGAACGTCGCCGGCAACAACGGGCGCGTGGGGACGTGGGGGAACTCGGCGCCGGGCTTCTTCGTGGCGGCGGGGATGATCGATGCGCACCCGGCGCACAAGGCGGCCTATCCGTCGGCGCCGATGATCGACTGGTGGTTAGGCGATGACCGGCACCACAACGGGGTCTTCACGCAGGCGCAGACGATCAACTTCCTCGCATCGTTTGACCAACCGCGGAGCGGGCCGACGACCACGTATCCGGCGCGCCCCGATCCGGGGACGCAGGACGGCTACGCCTTTCACATGCAGCAGGGACCGCTGTCCAACTACAGCGCCGGCTACTACAAGGGAAAGGTCGCGTTCTACGACTCGATCGCAGCGCACCCGAACTACGACGCCTATTGGCAAGCGCGGGCGATCTGGAAGCACCTGAAGCAGATCACGCCGCGGGTGCTGGTGGTGGGCGGCTGGTACGACGGCGAGGATCGCTTCGGACCCATTCGCCTCAAGCGCTCGCTGGACTCGTTGAGCCAGCAGACGAACGCGACCTTCGTCATGGGGCCGTGGTCGCACGGGGCATGGAATCGCGCCGATGGCGATGTCTTTGGCCCGTTAGGCTTCGGCACCAAGACGGGGCAGTTCTTCCGCGACTCCATCGGCGTCCCGTTCTTCTCGTGCGCGCTCAAGGATCGCTGCGACGTGACACTGCCGAAGGTGGCAATGTTCAACACGGGGGCCAACCAGTGGCGCACGTTCGAGCAGTGGCCTCCGCGCGAGTCGCAATCGGTGGCGTTCTACCTGCGGGAGAACGGGGCGCTGGCGCGTGAGAAGGCGAGCGGCGCCGGCGGGAGCGATCGGTATGTGTCGGATCCCAACAAGCCGGTGCCGTACACGCAGGCGCTGTCGTTCGGCTACTGGCGCGAGTATCCGACCGAAGACCAGCGATTTGCGTCGCGCCGCCCCGACGTGCTCACGTACGTGACCGAACCGCTGGCCGAGGACCTGACGGTTTCCGGACCGATCGAGGTGACGTTGCACGTGGCGTCGACCGGGACCGACGCCGACTTCATCGTGAAGGTGGTGGATGTGTATCCGATGAGCGCGGCGGCTCAGCACGCGGGCGGTCCTCGCATGGACGCATACGAGCAACTGGTCCACGGCAACGTGTTTCGTGCGCGCTGGCGCCGCAGCTTTGAGCGGCCGCAGCCGCTCGTCGCCAATCGCCCCGACTCGATTCGATTTGCGCTCGAGGACGTGATGCACACGTTCAAGCAGGGGCACCGCCTCATGGTGCAGGTGCAAAGCACGTGGTTCCCGCTGGTCGATCGCAATCCGCAGACGTACGTCCCCAACATCTACCAGGCCAAGCTGTCGGATTTCCGGCCGGCGACGATGACGGTCTTTCGGACGCCGGCGCGGGCGTCGGGGATTCGGGTGCGGGTGCTGCCGGCGGTGGCGCAGTAGGACGCGGGAAGACGGGAAGACGAGAAGACGAGAAGACGAGAAGACGAGAAGACGAGTGAAGGCGGGGGCGTGCGGACTTCTACCTAACGAGCGATGACACGCAGACGATTGATGGTGGGACTCCTCTCGATATTGACGATCGGCGCGAGCGGCGTGGCGTACGCGCAGGGGAGCGCGGCGACGCCGGCGGGGTGGCCGTCGGGGCGGGCGAAGCTTCGGTTCGAGGTGACGATCCCGGCGGCGGTGCGCAGCGAGCCGACGACGGGGCGGGTGTTCGTCATCCTCTCGCGGACCAACCAGGCGGAGCCGAGGCTGCAGATCGGTCGCATCGGCGCGCCGATGTTCGGGCGCGACATCGAGCAGCTGCAACCCGGGCGGGCAGCCATCGTGGGCGGTGGCGACCTGGGGCACCCGGTGTGGGACCTCGCGGAGATTCCGGCGGGGGAGTACTGGGTGCAGGCGATGATCAACGTCTACTCCGAGTTCAAGCGCGCCGACGGCAAGGTCGTCTGGATGCACGACGACCAGTGGGAGGGGCAGCAGTGGAATCGCTCGCCCGGTAACCTCTACTCCACGCCGCAGCGCCTGACGATCGATCCGCTCAAGGGGGGCGTGGTGCGGCTGACGGCGGACCAGAAGGTCCCGCCGATCGCGATGCCGGCCAACACGCCGTGGGTGGAACGGTTCCGCTTCCAGTCGCCGTCGCTCTCGAAATTCTGGGGGCGTCCGATCTACCTGGGCGCGACGATCCTGCTGCCGAAGGACTACCATCGGGCGACGACGCAGTACCCCGTGCTCTACGAGCAGGGGCACTTCTCGTCAGGCAATCCGATGCGCTGGGACGAAGCGAGCGACCTGGGGAAGGAATGGATGAAGGACGACTTCCCGCGCGTGCTGGTCGTGACGTTCCAGCATCCGACGCCATACTTCGACGACTCGTACGTCGTGAACTCGGTCAACAGCGGACCGTACGGCGACGCGATCATGCAGGAGCTGATTCCCGAAGTGGAGAAGCGCTACCGCGTGATCAAGGAACCGTGGGCGCGCTGGCTGCATGGCGGCTCCACGGGGGGATGGGAGGCGCTCGCGCTGCAGCTCTTCAACCCTGACTTCTTTGGCGGGACGTGGGCGTACTGTCCCGACCCGGTCACCTTCAGCGACGTCGAGGGGATCAACGCCTACAAGGACACGAACGCGTTCTACAAACAGGTCACGGAATGGCATCGCACCCCCACCATCAACTCACGGGAGATCAACGGCGAGGTGCGGCAGACCTCGCAGCAACGCAACTGGATGGAACTGGTGAACGGGACGCGCGGACGATCGGGGCACCAGCTCGACGTCTGGTCGGCGACGTACGGCCCGTTAGGCGATGACGGCTACTTCAAGCCGCTCTTCGACAAGCGGACCGGGGCCATGGACCGGAGCGTGGCAGAGTACTGGCGTGAGCACTACGACCTCCTCTACTACCTGCAGCGCAACTGGAAGACGGTCGGGCCCAAGCTCGTGGACAAGTTGCACATCTACACGGGCGATGCCGACACGTATTTCCTCGATCGCGCCACGCGGGAGCTGGAGGCGTGGATGAAGACGACCGAGGACCCGCACTACGAAGGGTACTTCCTCTACGGTGACCAGAAGCCGCATTGCTGGAGCGGCCCGGTCACGCCGGCGCAGCGCCTCAAGGAGATGGCGATGCACGGGATGCGGCACATGCCGGCGGGGACGACGACGCCGTGGTGGAAGTACTAGCACCACCGAAGACGGGAAGACGGGAAGACGGGAAGACGAGAAGACGAGATTCAGCAGCTCATTCCCCCACACGAGGGCACATGCGACGATTCT
>CAZLLP010000262.1:0-4734 GCA_964560345.1 uncultured Gemmatimonadaceae bacterium | reverse complement strand
TCGGCCTCGACCACTACGGCCGCTACCGCGACACGTTCGTCCCGGTCGGCGACGCCTTCGCTGGGCTCATCATTCCCATCGTGGAGTCGGCGGCGGATGCGCTCATCGCCGGCGAACTCCTGCGCGTGCGCCGATGCGGCGATCCGCGCTGCTCACGCGTCTTCTTCGACGCCACGCGTAACGGGCGGCGGCGCTGGTGCGACATGGCCACCTGCGGCAACCGCGCCAAGGCGGCGCGCTTTCGCGAACGCGAGCGTCACGGCGATCCCGCGTCCAACGGATCGCGCGGGGCGCCGACCTAGGGGTCACCGCGTGCGGTAGCGGCTGCAACGAGGCGGGGGCGGAGGCGCACGATCGCGCCCCCGCCCCCGTGCCCATTCCTCCCGCGACCGTCCTACACGTTAGGCACGCCACCCGTGCGAATGTACCCCATCTCGGTCGCGTAGCTGCGCAGCTTCTTCTGCAGGATGCGGCGCCCGCGGAACAGGCGCGACTTGACCGTCCCCTCGGGGACGCCCAGCACCTGCGCGATCTCGGCGTAGCGCATCCCCTGGACATCGCTCAGCGTCACCGCCGAACGGTACTCGTCAGGCAGCGCCTGGATTGCCGCCACCACCTGTTCGTCGATGAACGAGTTGTAGAACGTCCCTTCCGGGTCGGTCTCACCCACGGGCTCGAACGGCGCACCGCCGTCGGAATCGTCAGGCGCAAGGACTTCGCGGGCGTCGATGCGCCGCTTGCGGCTGACGAAGAGGTGGTAGAGGATCGTGAACAGCCAGGCCCGGATGTTGGTCCCCAGGCGATACTGCTCCCACCGCTCGAGCGCGCGGAGCATCGTGTCCGAGACGAGATCCTCGGCGTCGTCGCGCGAACGCGACAGCTTGAGCGCAAAGCTGTAGAGGGCATCCAGGTGCAACAGCGCCTCGCGCTCGAACTCGGCGCGACGCATCACATCGGCCATCGACACACGCGCCACGCGCGCCGGCGCATCGAGCGCGTCCGCGTCCTCGACGCCCGCCGCGTCCACGTCATGCTCGTCGTCTTCCTCGAGCGCGAGTTCGGCGGGCGCCATCTCCGCTTCGGCCAGTCGCATCATGTCGACACTCCCTCTCGCATGTGCATCGCAACGAATCGCTTCAAGTCGGCGGCGATGCCACGCAGCATCTCGGCGTCTCGACTCACCTTCGACATCATCAAGGCCCCCTCGAGCGTGGCGATGATGAAACGCGCCAGGCGTCCCGTGTCGGCCTCCTCGACCAGGAAGGGGCGCGCCTCCCATAGCAGCGACTGGATCTGCGACGCCCACCGCTCGAACACGAGCGTGAGACGCTCACGGAATCCCTCGTGCATGTCGGCCATCTCCGACGCGAGGTTTCCGAACGGCGAGCCGATGCGAAAGCCACGCTCGGTTTGCAGCGCGACGAGCGAATCGATGAAGAGATTGAGCCGTTCGATCGGCTCGATCATCGGTTCGCGCAGGATCGCGAGTCCGCGCTCGGCGAACTTCTCGAACTGACGGCTCAACACCTCGAGCCCAAGCTGGTCCTTGGACTTGAAGTAGTGATAGAAGTGGCTCTTGCCACTCAGGGAGGCGCGGTCAATCACGTCGTCGATCGAGGTTCTCTTGAACCCTCGTTCGGCGATGAGGACGGCGGCGGCGTCGATGATGCGGGATCTGGTTTCGTTCACAGCCCGAGTATAGGACTGCAAAGTCCTACAGGCAAGCACAAAACACTGAGATATTCTGTATGCTTGGAGGCAATTAATATTGTAAGTGCCTACCATAAATAGCGTTGCATGCCGCTATAACCGGTCTGACAAGTCGTACTGGTGAGTCCGACCGATCGACTCCATCGCCGCTTTCCCCTCGTCACTCTTCCCGGATGGACCTGAACAACCGGCGCGGACCGCTCGGTGCATATGGTGGAAGGCGAGGGGAGTGCCCCGTACCTTCGCTCACATGCCGACCGTCACCGTCGAACGCACCTACCTCGAGCTCACCAACCCGCCAGCGCCGCTCGCCGTCGACGGCGGGCTCCTCCCGGCGGGCGTCAGCATCACGGAGGAAGTCCACTGCGACGTCCCGACGTATCGGATGCTGTACGCCGAGGTCGGGCGAGCGTACCACTGGCGCGACCGACTGGCCTGGAGCGATGCGGCGCTCGCCACGCATCTCGCCCGCGCCGACATCCGGATCTGGATTCTCCGCGACGCCGACGGCGTAGGGGGCTACTTCGAGCTGGCCAAGAGCGACGATGGCGCCGTGGAAATCGCGTACTTCGGACTCTTTCAATCACGCCACGGCCGCGGACTGGGCAAGGCGCTGCTGTCGTGCGCCATCGGCGAGGGATGGCGATGGGGGGCAACGCGGCTCTGGCTGCACACGTGCACGCTCGACGGTCCAACCGCCCTTCCCAACTATCGCGCGCGCGGCTTCGTCCCCTTCAAGCGCGAGACGTACGAGGCGACGCTTCCCGACGCCTGACGTGCAGCGTTCCGGGCCGGCATCGGCCACGAGGCCACGAGGCCACGAGGCCATGCATGATCGAAAGTCAGGCCGACAGGCCGCGCCCTCAGTGATCGATCGTTAGCGCCCGCGCCGAGGGCCGCCTCGCCCCCGTCGATCGTCGCGACCGCGCCCGTCGCCGCTTCGCCCCCCGCCGGGGCGCCCGTGCCGCCGCTCGCGCGCAAACTGCGAGCGGACCTCGGCCGCATCGCGTTCGCGCCGACGGCGATGTCGCTCCTCGCTGCGCTCGTCACGATCGGCGGAGCGCTCGTCCGGCGACCAGGGTCGATCGAGCAGTTCCTGCAGTTCGCCTAACGTCGCCCCGCGCACGCTCCCCCGCTGCCCGCGATGCACGACGAAGCGCAACGGCCGGTCGAGTCGCGGGAGTTCCTCCTCCACCAGCGTCCGCGCCAGCTTCTCAGGGAGGACGAGCCGTGCCACTCCGACAGGCGCTCCACCCCCGTCGCCGGCCGCGGTCTCCTCGACGTCGTACTCGATCCCGACCGGCTTGTCGCGCACCTCCACGTACTCCGGCAGCGCCAGCAAGCGATCGCGCTCCTCGGGGGTGACCCACCCCGACAGCGGCAATCGCAGCGGCGCCCCGCGATACTCGCGGATGGAGCGCACCTCACCTAACGATTCCTCGTACAGCGCCGTGAGCTCGGCCAGCCCGAGCCGGCGTGTCGTCCCCCCCGAGCGCCGGTAGAGTTCGCGCGCTTCCTCGATGGCGGGTCGGTTGCGCTTGACCGCGACATGCCGCGTCTCGCCGCGGGCGAGGGCCTCCGCGATCGCCCGGCGGGCGTCCGCTTCCTGCCCCTCGGGAAACTCGTCGAGCACATCCTCATCGCGCTCCAGCTCGAAGCCGAAGTAGGTCAGGCGCGACTCCCGCACGAGGGCGTCGCGCTTGCCGCGCCCGTCGTACATCAGGTGCGACTCGCCGCGCTGCGCGTACTTGCGCACGAGCCCCATCGGGAGCTGCGTCCCTTCGATCGCGGCGCGCGGTACACCGTGGCGGTCGGCGAAGTAGCGCAGCGATCCCGCCACCGCCCCCCACGATCCGCAGACGCTGCTCTTTGACACGCGCGCTTCCTGCCCGTCCACCGTCGCCTCGTCAATCACGAGGTCGAAGGGCATGATGCGCGCGACCAGGTCGCAGAAGGCGCGCCGGACCTCGTCGGTCACCAGCGGCATCACCTGCGGCAGCGGCAGCCCGACGCCGCGATACACCGACGCCATCGCCAACGCCGTGTCCTCGATGGCCTTCACCAGGACGCCGCGCCGATCGGCCCACCGGTTCACCGCCGCCTCGTCGAACAACTGGCGCGGAAGCCCGTACACCTCTCCCATGTAGCCCGCCTTGGCAAAGGCTTCGGCATACACGTTGTAGGCCGTCAGGTGATCGCTCCCCGACACGATCAAGCCGCCCAGGTCGCGCTCGTCGCGCGTCATGCGGTGCAGCGACTCGACGCTCGCCATCACCGCGAGGTACGGCATCAGCGTATCCTCGCCATGCACGATCAGTTCGGCCCACTCCCGCTCCACCGGGAGCTTCTCCACCAGGCGGCCATACCGCGACAGGCGCCCGTTCTCGATGACGCCGCGCCCCTCGAGGTGCTGCAGGGCGCGTCGATAGGCACCGCGATCGAGCGGCACGGGGAGGTCCAGCTCATCGGCGCGGACGCCGAGGTCGGCGCAGGTGAGCGCCACGCGCTCCGAGTCCCCCGCCAGCTGAAAGTCGGGCTCGGTGGGCTTGAGCGACGGCCAGTGCAGGTCGCGGTCACTGAGGATGTAGACCTTCCCGTCATCCACTCGCCCGTGCACGCGCCCCGCCATCTGGAGAATCTCGTTGTTCCCGAGGTGCGTGCGCGTGAGCACGTTCTTCCCCCGCTCGACGACGTTGGTGAAGCGCGTGTCGTCGATGATGACGGTATCGAGCCCCTTGATGTTCAGCGCACTTTGTCCCGCCGCGGTCATCGCGAGGAAGAACGGCTTCTCGACCCCTTCCTCCAGGAACGGGCGGATCACGCGAATCGGTTCGCCCCCGTGATAGAACGCCGAGGTGATGCGGCGAAAGCGATCGCTGACGAGCCCCGCGACCTGCTCCACCGCCGCGCGCGTCGGGAGGAACATCCCCACCCCGCGCTTCTGCTTCATAACCTGCTGCAGGAACTTGTCGTCGAGGAAGTCGGACGGGTCCTTGCGCACCACCCGCACGTCGGCCGCCTTGC
>CAZLLP010000261.1:0-4885 GCA_964560345.1 uncultured Gemmatimonadaceae bacterium | reverse complement strand
GGGGCGACTGGCTCGGGGCCGTGTTCGGGGCGGGGTATTCGCTCGGGGCCATCTGGCTCAGGCATGGGCACCTGGACCACATCGGGGGGATCGCCGCCATCAAGCGGCGCGCCGATGTTCCCGTCTACCTGCATGCCGACGACCTGCTCGTGTACCAGTACGCGCCGCGGGCAGCCGCGATGTATGGCGTCCCCTTCGAACTCGGCCCGACCCCCGATCGGACCCTGAGCGATGGGGACACGATGTCGGTGGGCGGGTTGTCGTTCGCCGTGTGGCACATGCCGGGGCACGCGCCGGGGCACGTGATCTTCCATGGCCATGGGGTCTGTTTCGGGGGCGACGTCCTGTTTGCCGGCTCCGTGGGGCGAACCGATCTCCCGCTCTCCGACGGTGCCGCCTTCCAGCGTACCCTCGCGCGCATGGCCTCGCTCCCCGCCGACACGGTCGTCTACCCCGGCCATGGCCCCGAGACGACCATCGCCACCGAAGTCGCGTCCAATCCGTTCCTCACGGGACTGGCGCGCCCGCTGCGACGTTAGGCGCCGGCATGACACCGTCGTTCATCCCGACTCGGTTGCGCGGGCAGGGCGCGCCTCGCACCCTCCGTCTGGTCGCGGCCGCTGTCCCCCGTGCTCGGTTCGCCCCGTGCTGTGCGTCTCTGTCGGGAACTCCTGCCCGCCCAGGTGTCACACCTGCGCAGCAGGGCACACCTGCGCACGCTCGCCAGAACCTTTCCCGCTCTCTTCTTCATCGATCCCGCTGATGCGCATTCCTCGTCAGAACCGTTTCGCCGCCGCACCCCTCGTCGCCGTCCTCGCGGGCGTTGCCCTGGTCACCGCGTGTGAGACCACCAGCACGTTTTCGCCGAGCCAGCAGATGTGGGGCTTCGTGTACGTGTCGGCCCTCAAGAACACGGCGGGGGAGTATCGCGTGGCCCCGACCGGCTCCTTCTTTCGCGGGTCGATCACGTCGATCCCCGACGCCCGCATTCGCACCGACTCGTGCTTCGCCGTTGGCGATTACGTCGCGCCGAGCAACGGTGTGCTGACGGGCGTGACCTACCTCGACGCCGGCGCGAGCTTCTCGGCCAAGCTGGGAACGACCACGACTGCCATCCCGCGGGTGAGCACCAGCGCGTCGACGCTGTACAACCTCACGGCCGGTACGACGCTTCCGTACACGCCGGGCGATTCGGTCGTGATCTCGGTGCCGGGCGTGAGCGGCGGTTTCCCTGCTACCGAGGCGCGCGGCCGCAGCGCCGAGCCGTTCACCTTCGATGCGATCACCGCCTCGACGGCGACGATTCCGCTCAAGTGGTCGCCGTCCACCGACGGCAACAGCGCGATGATCGTGTCGCTGCAGTACACGCCGGCCGCCAGCGGCTCCCGGACGCAGGAGATCCGCTGCGCGTTCACCGATGACGGCGTCGATTCGATCCCGCTGCGCCAGCATCAGGCGTGGTCGTCGGCCACCAACACCGGTCGCACCGCGGTCTTCACGCGGCTGCGCACCAGCATCGTCCCGGTGAGCGACGGGGCCATGGAGCTCATCTCCACGTTCACCGTTCCCACCCCCACCCCGTAACACGTCGCGGCACAGGGCGCGCGCGACTGCGTCGCGCCCCGCGCGGGGGGTCTCCCCGGTTCACCGGAGCGCACATGACGCCGACCAGGACGGAACGAGACCCGTTAGGCACGCTCGAGGTACCGGCGGACGCCTTGTACGGCGTGCAGACGCTGCGCGCCGTACAGAACTTCCCCATCAGCGGCCTGCGCCCGCTGGAGCCGTTCGTCACCGCCCAGGTGTGGATCAAGAAGGCGGCCGCCCTCACCCACAAGGAGACGGGACGCCTCGATGCCGTGCGCGCCGACGCCATCGTTGCGGCTGCCGACGAGGTGCTGGCGGGACAGCATCGCGAGCACTTCGTGGTCGATCCCTACCAGGCCGGGGCAGGGACGAGCCACAACATGAACGTGAACGAGGTGCTGGCCAATCGCGCCAATGAGTTGTTAGGCGGTCACCGCGGGAGCTACACCCCGGTGCACCCCAACGACCACGTCAACATGGCGCAAAGCACCAACGACACGATCCCCACCAACATCCGCCTCGCCGTGCTCGCGCGTCTGGCGCCGCTCGTCGCCGCCTTCGATGCGTTGCGCGACGCGCTTGCCGACAAGGGACGCGAGTTTGACGACGTGGTGAAGGCCGGGCGCACGCACCTGCAGGACGCGATGCCCATCCGCCTCGGTCAGGAGTTCACCGCCTACGCCGGATCCATCGAGCGTGGGACGCGCCGGGTGCGCGAGGCGGCCGACTACCTGCGCGACCTCGGGATTGGCGGGAGCGCGGTGGGGACCGGCGTCACCGTGGAACCCGCATATCCCGCGCTCATGGTGCGTCACCTCTCGGCCATGACCGGGCTCGCGCTCCGCGAGGGGGGCGATCGCATCCAGTTGATGCAGAGCATGGGCGACGTCGCCGGATTCTCGGCGGCCCTGCGCGTCCTGGCCATCGACCTGTCGAAGATCGTCAGCGACCTCCGGCTCATGGTCATGGGGCCGCGCACGGGGATCGACGAAATCGCCCTTCCGGCCGTGCAGCCCGGATCGTCGATCATGCCGGGGAAGGTGAATCCTTCCATCCCCGAGATGGTCAATCAGGTCTGTTTCCAGGTGATGGGGTGCGACACCACGGTGGCCATCGCGGCCGAGCATGGGCAGTTGGAGCTGAACGTGATGATGCCCGTGATCGCCCACAACGTCCTGCTCTCGATGCAGATCCTCACCAACGCCGTGACCGTGCTGACGGAAAAGTGCGTGAAGGGGATCACCGCCCACCGCGACATGTGCGCCTACTGGGTTGAGCGATCGGCCGCGCTGGCCACCGCACTTGCCCCGCAGATTGGCTACGCGGCCGCCGCCGACATCAGCAAACGCTCCGTCAAGGAGGGCACACTCATTCGCGAGATGGTGCGCAACGAGCAACTCCTCCCGCCCGACCAGATTGACGACGTGCTCGACCTCCGCAAGATGACCGAGATCGGGGTCCCGGGCGGAAAACACGGTCCGGTGAGCACGGGATAACTGACGCCGCGAGGGGGAGGGCGACTTTTTTCCCCGTCTTCTCGTCTTCCCGTCTTCTCGTCTCCTATATTGGTGCCATGCGGATCACGACGTGGGCGGAGTACGGACTCATCTGCGCGCTACACCTGTCGCGCCGGCACGGTGAGGGGCCCGTCACGGGGCGCGAGATCGCAGCGCGCGAACGACTCCCCGCCGACTACGTCGAACAGATCCTCCTGCGCCTGCGACGCGCCGGGATCGTGAGCAGCACGCGCGGCGCCAAGGGGGGCTACATCCTCTCGCGCGACCCGATGGACGTCACGGTGCGCGAAGTGATCTCCGCCTCCGAGCACGGCACCTTCGACCTGCACTGCGTCTCGCATCCTATTGCGGCCGAGCGGTGCTCCGAAGCGCAAAACTGCAGCATTCGCCCGGTGTGGTTGATGCTGCAACAGCGCATCGATGACGCGCTCGACAGCGTGCGACTTTCCGACCTGCTGCAGGATGAGCCGTCGGTGCGGGCGCGCGTCGGACTCCCCGTTTTGCAGGCCTGAGCGGAGCTTCGCGCCATGTCGCCGCGTCTGTTTGACGAGTGGCGCTCCGAGTGGCGCTTGAAGCGTGGATTGAGCGCGTACGTCGCCTCGGTCATGGGCGAGCCCGATGACGCCGACGTCGCGTGGCTCGCCGGCGCCGCCTGCGGTGATGACCTCGATCGAGCTGCGTGGGAACTGCGCTACGCGCGACGCGCGCTGGGACTGGTCGTCGCGCAGCGCGATGCGCTCGACGATCGCACCGGATCGCTGGTCGCCCGCGAGCTCGCCGGAGCGCTTCAAGCCGATCGCAATGTCGCGCCGGCGATGCTCAAGGTGGCCGAGCGCCAGTTCAACGACCGATTGACGATGTACCGCGACGTGCTGACGTCGCGCACTCCGTCGGAAGGGACGGGGGCCCGCCTCGGACGCGCGCTCCTCATGCTCGCCGGCACCGCTCGCGCCAGCGACGACATGATTGCCCGGGCCGGCGACATCCTGGCGCGATATGTCGGCGAGGCCAACGACGCGCTGCGCAAGGCGTTCGGTGCGCCGTCGCTCCCGGAGGACGTGCCGCCGTCGGCCATCGGTCGCTGAGGCACGGGCAACGCGCGACGCCCCTGCCGGTCATGCAAAACGGCGCGATGCCCGGATGGGTATCGCGCCGTCGACGTTTTCTGACACGAAGTACGATTGCAGTGCGCTCGGGGAGACTCGAACTCCCATGGGTGTTACCCACCGGCTTCTGAGACCGGCGCGTCTACCAGTTCCGCCACGAACGCGTGATTCCGACGTCGCATCGTCGTGGTGCTGACGACAGGAGCGTGGGGACGGGAAGCTATCGGCGTGCCGATGCCAAGTCAACGCGCCGTATCGTCTTACGTGGCACTGCGCCGCGCCCGGACGTTCGACCGATTACTTTCACTCGCGGGGCCGGTTCGCGCGGCGCCTTCGTTGTCCGCGCGGCTCCCCTCCCGAACTCCTGTCGAGCGAGATGGCCCAGAAGACCGAGGCGGACGACGTCCACGTCGTCGCGCGGAATCGCGATCCCCGCCACAACTAACACAACCTCGAGACGTGGGCGGCGGGGCCCGGGCCGCTTCCCCGACGTCCGGACCCCGCTGCTCCGGGCGTACGGACCGACCGCTGGGCTGTCAGCGGGGAGCACTCCCCTGTCAGCGGACCCGTGGCCGTGCGTCCCGCGCCCGGCGGGGCCGGGCGCGGTCCTCACGCCGACTTGCGCCGACTTACGCCGAAAATGCGCGCCCCGAAGGCCGCCCGGCCGCCCCGGCC
>CAZLLP010000260.1:0-4917 GCA_964560345.1 uncultured Gemmatimonadaceae bacterium | reverse complement strand
CGCAGACGCAATTCGGGTTCACGGCTTGGGGCTACCAAGTGGCGGCTTACCAGGCGGCGGCGCAGATCAGCGGCAGCCAGTCCGACCAGAAGGGCGCGGCGCTGTCCGCGTTCGACTTGCAGGCGGCGCAGACGCGCTATCAATATTCGTCGTCGCTGACGGACTTTTATGGCCAAGCGTATTCGACGACGCAGGACTATGCGGCGCAAATGGCGGCCCTCGAGCAGTCGCGCGACTTCAGCATCCTCAAGGGGCGCAACAAGGTCGCACACTACGAGGCCGCGGTGAATTCGGCGGTGACCGACTCGGTCGTCGCCGAGCGTCAGCTCGCGCGCAACCAGCAGCTCTTCGACGAAGGACTCAAGTCGCGCACCGATCTCGAGTCCTACATCACCAAGGCGCAATCGGTGAACGCCAAGCTGGTCGAGAAGCGGCAGGAGCTGCAATCGGCGCGCGTGGAGCTGGAGGGCTACGGTGCCGAGTACGCCGAGAAGATCGCCAAGGCGATGTCGGACATGAGCGCCACCCGCTCCGAAATCGGCGAAGGGACCGGAGAGGTTTCGAAGTTGGAGAACCAGGTTGCTTCGCTGGCAATTCGCAACGGCATGTATCGCATCACCGCGCCGCAGGACGGCTACGTCGTACGCGCGGTGAAGCAGGGGCTGGGCGAACAGCTCAAGGAGGGGGAACCGGTCGTCACCATCATGCCGGGGAACCCGCAGCAGGCGGTCGAGCTCTACGTGCGTCCCATGGACGTCCCGCTACTGCGCGCGGGGCGCAAGGTGCGCCTGCAGTTCGACGGCTGGCCGGCGCTGCAGTTCTCCGGTTGGCCCAGCGTCGCCGTCGGGACGTTTGGCGGGGTGATTCAGGTCATCGATCTCACCATCAGCCCCGATGGGCGCTACCGCGTGCTCGTGGTCCCCGATCCTGCCGAGGAGCCGTGGCCGCAGCAGGTGCGCGTTGGCTCCGGCGTGTTAGGGTGGGCGATGCTCGACGAGGTGCGCGTCTGGTTCGAACTCTGGCGGGTGCTCAACGGCTTCCCGCCCAGCGTGCAGCCCGGTGACGCCGCAGCCAAGGACGGCGGGGCGGGGAAGAAATGATCGTGCTCGCGAACACCGTGATCGCCGTGCTCGTCGCGCAGGGTGGCATGGCGCCGAGCGCGCCGGTCGCGCCCGCGCGGAGACTCGCGGCGGTATCGGCCACGGCCGACACCGTTGCAGCTGACAGCACACGCCCCTTCGCGTTCGAGGAGTTCTATCGCGTGGTGGCCACGCACCATCCGGTGGTGCAGCAGGCGCGTCTCCTCGAGCGCATCGCCGACGGCGAACTGCGCCAGGCGCGCGGCGCCTTCGATCCCACGGTGACGGCGTCGTGGGATCGCAAGACATTCGACGGGACGCGGTACTACGACTACGTCGAGTCGGCGCTCAAGATCCCCACGCCGTTAGGCATGGACATCAAGCTCGGCTACGAACGCACCGAGGGACGCTACTTCGCCCCCGATCGTCGCACGCCGACGGGCGGGCTGCTCTCGGCGGGGATCAGCGTCCCGCTGGGACAGCGCATGATCACCGACGAGCGTCGCAACGCGCTCGCCCAGGCGCGCGCGCTGCGCGACTACGCCGACGGGGAGCGCGCGGCGCAGGTCAACAAGTTCCTGCTCACCGCCGCCAAGCTGTATGGCGAGTGGTACGAAGCGTGGCGTCGTCGCGCGCTCGCCAGTGAAGCCGTCGCCCTCGCCGACTTCAGGCTGCGCGCGGTGCGGAGCCGTGTGCTGCAGGGCGACGCTGCTGCGATCGACACCATCGAGGCGCGCCTCGAGTGGCAGCGTCGCACCGTGCAGCAGCTCGAGGCGTCGGTCGACTATCGCAACGCCACGATCGTCATCGAGGGCTTGCTCTGGACCGAGCGCGGCGAGCCCATGTCGCTCGACTCGCTGGCGGTGCCGTCGCTAGCCGGGCTCGAGGCGCAACCCATCGATTCGTCCAGCGTGACGCGCTGGCTCACCATCGCCGAAGCGCGGCACCCGGGGGGGCGGAGGGGGCTGGCAGAGGGGCGGGAGGGGGGGTCGGAGCGCCTGTTTGCCGCGCAGCAGGTGTGGGGGCCGGCGGGGGAACGCACCTACTCGCCGATCGGGGACAAGGATGACGGCCTGTCGGCGCTGGGCGATGCGTTTGGCACGTCGCGCGACGCCAAGTTCGGCGGGGCGCTCAAGCTCCCGCTGCTGGCGCTCAAGGAGCGCGGCAAGTTTGCCGCGGCCTCGGGGAAGCTGGAGCAGCAGCGCTACGAACTCGCCCTGGTCCGGCGCGACATCGCCATCGCGGTGCACACGGCCGCCAACGACCTCGCGGCCCTCGATTCGCTGCTCCAGCTGCAACGGCAGGCCGTGCTGCAATCGCGCATGCTGCGCGACGGCGAGCAGCGCAAGTTCGAGAACGGCGAGAGCACGCTCTTCCTCGTGAACACGCGCGAGCGGCAGGTGCTCGACGAGGAACTCAAGCGCATTGCGCTGGAGGCCAAGTACGCGTCGGCGCGGGCGGCGCTGGCGGTGGCGATCGGCGAACCGGCGCGGCTTCCCGCACGTTAGTCGCTCCCAACAAGAAAGACGCGTTTCAGGGGTGGAAATCGCTAAATCGGGGGATTCGGACGTCCGATACTCACCCGTGAACCCCGACGCATTCCCGTCGGCGCCACCCGCTCCGCGAACTCGGCATGACCGCTCAGAATTCCGTCGTCGACGGCACCGCGTCCGTCGAGTTGACTCCACCTCCCGAGATGCACGAGGCGCTGGCCCTCGTGGAACGCATCGGCGGGAGCGAGTTGCTCCAGAAGGTCATCACGCTGTTTCGCAGCACCTCGGAGCAGCGCATCGGGGCGCTGCGCACCGCCGCGCTTGCCGATGAACGGCAGCAGCTCTCCCGCCTGGCGCACGCCATGAAGGGGAGCGCCGCGCAGGTGGGGGCCGAGTCGCTCCGCGCCGCCGCGGCGTCACTGGAAAAGGAAGCGGTGGGGCTCGCTCCCGACGCGATCACGCCGCGACTCGATGCGCTGTCGCTCGAAGTCACCAGGGCGTGGGCACAGCTCGATGCCTACGTTCGAATTGCCGGAGGACACGCGTGAATCGCATCGCGATCGTCGAGGACAATCCCGACAACCGTCTCCTTGCCCTCGCCCTGCTCGAAGGGCTGTACGAGTGCACGGAGTACGAGACCGGCATCGAAGCGCTCGCGGGGCTGGCGCGCGAGGTTCCGTCGCTCGTCCTGCTCGACATCTCGCTCCCGGGCATGGATGGCGTCGAGACGCTGGCGCGCATTCGCGACAACCCGGCGCTGCGTCACCTGCCCGTGATCGCCCTCACCGCCCACGCGATGACGGGCGATCGCGAGAAGTACATCGCGGCGGGTTTCGACGACTACGTCACCAAGCCGATCGTCGACGAGTCGATTCTGCTGGGCGCGATCGCTCGCGCGTTGGAAGGAGCGGTCACTCGCTAGGCGCGCTGCGCCGCGCGACGACCGTGCTCCCATGATGACAACCCCGCTGCAGCGCGAGCGTATCCTCGTCGTCGAGGATGACGACCTCACCGCCGCCATCGTGGTTGCCGCCGTCACCGGCGGGGGCGATGGTGTCGACAGCCGCGACGACTTCGAGGCCGAGCGGGTCGCGACACTGGCCGAGGCCACCGAGAAGCTGCAGCGCGAGACCTTCGCCGCGGTCCTGCTCGACCTCACCCTCCCCGACAGCACCGGGCTGGCAACGCTCAACGCGCTGCTGAGCCTCGATGTCGACTGCGCGATCATCGTCCTCACGGCGCTCGACGACAGCGCGGTCGCCCTCGAAGCGGTGCGCCTTGGCGCGCAGGACTACCTGTTCAAGGGACGCGTCGATGCGCGCCTCATCCTGCGCTCGCTGCTGTATTCGATCGGCCGTCATCGCGCCGAGGCGCAGCTGCGGCATACGCAGCAGATGGAAGCGCTCGGTCGCCTGGCTGGCGGCGTGGCGCACGACTTCAATAACCTCCTCACCATCGTCATCGGCAATGTCGAGGCGATGGAGAACGGGATGCTCTCGCCGTCGGAGCTGCCGACGGCGGTGGGTGAGATTGGCCAGGCCGCGCGACGCGCCGCCGAACTCACGCAGCGCCTCCTGGCGTTGGGCCGCCAGCAGCAACTGCAACCGCGGGTGGTCGACATCGGCGAGGCGGTGGAAGCGATGGAGCCGATGCTGCGGCGCCTCATTGGCGCCGACACCACGTTCACGCTGGCCACGTCGCGTGGGACGCACGGGGTGAAGGTCGATCCCACGCAGCTTGAGGAGCTGGTGCTCAACCTGGTGCTCAACGCGCGCGACGCGGTGCGCACCGGCGGACGCATCACCATCGAGGTCTCGCCGCTTGACGTGCGTGAGGGCGAAACGTGGCGCCCGCGCCTGCGCCCTGGGCGTTACGTGGGACTCACCGTGCGCGACGACGGCGAGGGGATCCCGCCGGAAGTGCAGGCGCGCATGTACGAGCCCTTCATCTCCACCAAGGCCCCCGGCAAGGGGACGGGGCTCGGGCTGTCGATCGTGTTCGGGATCGTGCAGCAGAGCGAGGGGGCGATTCGCTGCGAGTCGTCGTTAGGGCGTGGCACCACCTTTTCCATCGCCTTCCCCGAAGCGACGGAGGCCTCCGCCCGTACCGCGCCACCGCGCGTCGACGCGTCCGCCGACGCGGTGCAGGGGGAGCTGATTCTCCTGGTGGAGGATGAGCCGGCGGTGCGGTCGCTCGCCAGGCGCATCCTCGAACGCGCCGGCTACGCCGTGCTCGACGCTCCCTCTGGCGACGAGGCGCTGGCGATCTTTGCCCGAGACGGCGGGCGCGTGCGGCTGGTCGTGACCGACGTGGTGATGCCCGGGCTGCGCGGCCCGGACCTGGCC
>CAZLLP010000259.1:0-5052 GCA_964560345.1 uncultured Gemmatimonadaceae bacterium | reverse complement strand
TCCCAGCAGGTAGTCGCGACGGCGCCCCGGCGCAAAGCCCGCCTGCTGCAACGAGGCGGAGAAGGCGTCGGCGGTGGTGAAGTGCCGGATGGAGTGGGCGATGTAGTTGTAGATCACCGGCGAGCGGTGCCACCACCACCCGACCACGCTCCCCGACACGTGCAGATAGCCGAGGAAGAGTTCGCGCCACAGGGGCAGTACGGGGCGATAGAAATCGAGCGTGAGCAGCACCCCGCCCGGGCGCAACACGCGATGCAGCTCGGCCAGCCCGTCCTCGTAGCGCGGGACGTTGCGCAGCGCGTACCCCGCCAGCACCACGTCCATCGAGGCGTCGCCTAACGCCAACCGCGTGAGGTCGCCGGTGGCAAAGTGAACGCGCCCGGTGTCGGCGCCGCTCACGCGCTGCTCGGCCAGGGCGATCATCCCGGCGGCTGCATCGACCCCGCGCACCTGCGCCGCCGGGCGCAACGCCGCCGCCGCCAGCGCCAAGTCTCCCGTTCCGCAGGCCACGTCGAGCACGTCGCAGCCCTGCGAGCCATGCGGGCCCTGCGGGCCCTGACGGCCCTGCGGGGCGCGGGTGTCGAACCAGGCCATCAATTCCCGCTTCCACCGCGCGTCCATCCCGAACGAGAACAGCCGCGTGAAGGCATCGTATCGAGGGGCGATGTGCTCGAACATCGGCGTCACGAATGCCTGCTTGCGCGCCGGGTCGACCAGGAACGCCTCGAGATCCAGCGCCCCCAGTTCCCGCGGCGACGGCGTCGCACCGCCCGAGGAGACCGGAGCGGACGGGGCGTGGCCGGTCAGGGACGACGGGGATGGCCGAGGGGGATGCATGAGGACAGGAGAGGGGAAGGACGGCCATTCACGAGAGGACTTCTAGTGTATCTTGTGGAACCTGATCGGGGGGAGTCCGCGCGCCGCCCGTCATGCGTCCTCACGTCAACATCGCACGCGACATGTCCATCGGCGACACCCCGCCCACCGGGTGGACCTCGTTTGGCAGCACCAGCGCCGCCGGCACACTTCCGGCCGAGCAGCTGGCGGCGTCCGAGCTGTTGTCGTCCGATACGGCGATGTGGGCGATCGTCTTTGCCGGCGGAATCGGGTCGCGTTTCTGGCCCCTCTCCTCGCCGCACCGCCCCAAACAGCTCCTGCGACTCGTCGGCGATCGCCCGCTCATCGCCGAGACCGTGGCGCGCCTGCACCCGCTCATCCCGGCCGAGCGCACCCTTGTCGTCACGTCGGCCGACATCGCCGCGGCGATTCATGGCGCGATCCCGGAGATCCCCGAAGCCAACCTGCTGGTGGAGCCGCGTCCGCTTGGCACCGCGGCTGCGCTTGCCTGGGGCGCTCGTGAGGTCTCCAAGCGCGCCGGGCCAAACGCGCTGCTGTGTGCGTTGCACGCCGACCTCGCCATCGCCTTTCCCGAGGCCTTCCGTCACACGCTGCGACAGGGCGGGGCGGTGGCTGCGCGCGAAGACCTCATCGTCTCGGTCGGGATCCGCGCCGCGCGCCCCGAGACGGGTTTCGGCTACCTCGTCGTCGGCGAGGCGCTGACGATCGACTTCCCCCTTGCGGCTGGCGGCCCGGCCTTCGTCGACCGATTCATCGAGAAGCCCGACGCCGAGATGGCCGCGGCGATGTGTGGCGAAGGGGCGCTCTGGCACTCCGGCGTCGCACTGGCGCGCGCCAACCTCCTGCTCGACGCGCTCGCGCTCCACACCCCCGAAGTGGCGGCGGTGCTCGACGCCAAGGACCTCACCGACCACGACGCCTTTGCCGCAAACGTCCGTTCGGTCTCGCTCGAGCGCGGGCTCTTCGAGCGCATCGGTCGCATGGCGGTCGTCCCCGGCGACTTCGGTTGGGACGATGTCGGGACCTGGGCTTCGCTCAAGCGTGCCCGCGACCTCGACGACGAAGGGAACGGTGCCATCGGCGATGTGCACTTTGTCGACGCCAGTGGCAACGTCGTCCACGCCGAGGGATCGACGGTGGTGCTGTACGGCGTCGAGGGGCTGCTGGTGGTGACCATCAAGGGGATCACCTTCGTCACCACGCTCGACCGCGCCGCCGAGCTGCGTCCGCTGCTCGACCAGCTCCCCGATGACGTGCGCGTGCAGGAGCCGCCTGACGCGTGATGGTTCGGACGTGTTGGCAAGACGAGACGCGGGGCGCCCCTAACCGGAGCGCCCCGCGTGATTTCTTCAAGGCTCGAAGCGCGGCCGTCCGCCTAACGCATCCGAGCCAGCTCGCCCTCCGCTGCCAGGTAGCCAAAGCTCGCCCACTGGCCGCGCGCGCTCACGATGCGCCGGAACATCGCCTCGGCCTCGGCGCGGCGCCCGTTGTAGAGGTGCCAGTTCCCCACGCCGTAGGCGGTGGTGATGTCATCCAGGCCGCCGTCGGTCCCGAAGTCGCCCAGCAGGTCGCGCTGCGTCAGCTCGCCCTTGTACAGCAGCAACAGCTTGTGATAGGTCCCGTTCTCGATCACGTCCATGTCCTTGCGGATGGGGACGAGCACCTTGGCCGCCTCGGCGTTCCGTCCCATGCGGCGCAGCGTCATGTACAGCCAATGGCTGCTGGCCACCAGCATGTCCGGGTTGCCGCGCGACGCCGCGACATCTTCCTGGTACAGCGGCAACGCCTTCGCAAAGTCGCCGTTGACGTAGTACGCCAGCGCCAGGTGATAGCGGATGTTCCCCTTGAGCGTGGAGGTGGGGATGTTGCGCGCGTTAGGCTGCCCGTCGGGTTCCACCTCGTCAGGCTTGTCCTTCGTGAGTGCGTACGCCTGCTCCAGGTCGGCGATCGCCTTGTCGAGTTGGCGGGTGGTGATGTAGCGGTGCCCGCGATGCCGGTAGAAGCGCGAGTCGTTCGGGAACCTGGCGATGCCGTCGGTGAAGATGGCAATCGCCTCGTTGAAGCGCCCCGGATACGCCGTGCGCCGCCCGTACCAGATGATCGAATCGGCGTTGGCGGGGGTGTGACGCCAGGCGGCGCGCGCCTCGGCCAGTTGCTGCTCCATGCGCGCCAGCGTTGCGGCTGCCGGAACCGGACGCGAGAGCGGCTCGCCGGTGAGTGCGATCGCTTCGACCACGCGCTCCTGCGCCGCTCCCTTGAGATGACGGTCAAAGAAGGCGACCAGCCGCTCGTGGAAGTCGAGGAAGTCGGCCGGCGTCGTGGACGGCGTCCCGTGCCCGCCGTTCATGTAGTTCACCCACGTCACGTCCTTCCCAAGCCGCCTGAGCGCGTAGAACATCTCGCGCGTGTTGTCGGCGGGGACGTTGCCGTCCTGTGCCCCGGTCATCAACAGCAACGGCGTGGTGATGCGATCGGCGAACATCACCGCCGAGTGCGCGATGTACTTCTGCGGCTGCTGCCAGAGCGTGGCGCCCAATCGGTCCTGGCTCTTTTCGGCCGCGTGGATGTTGCGCACTCCTAGCCGCGGCGAGTCGGTATAGAAGGAGACCATGTCCACCTTCCTCGAGATGTTCACCGCCGCGCGAAAGCGCTTGGTCTGTGTGATCAGGAGGTTGGTGGCGTAGCCGCCGTAGCTCGTCCCGAAGACGCCGAGCCGGGCCGAGTCGGCGATGCCGGCTTCGATGAGATGATTGGCCGCGGCGGTGACCCCCTTCGCCCACGCCTCGCCGGGGAAGCCGGTCTCGAAGCCGACACTCGGCTTCACCACCACGTAGCCGTTCGAGGTGAGGACGTTGATGGTGGCGTCAAACGTGTCGTCGAAGAAGTCCTCGTAGATGTTGAACAGCGTCGGGTAGCGCGTGCTGGCGTCGAAGTCCGCCGGCAGGTAGGCCACGCCGTAGCGCGTCGCGCCGTCCAGGTCGTGATAGCTGAGGAGGCGCGTGCGGGCAAACGCCTTGCCCGCGAGCTGCGGATTGCCGTCGCTCAGTCGACGCGGATTGCGCATGGCGGCATCGGCCACGTGGAGATCCTGCGGACGATTCCCCTCGCCTGACGAGTAGACGATCGCGTCGCCCGACTTCGCGAGGCGCACGCCGCTGTAGAGCCGCGCGTCCTTCACCAGCTCCTGCAACGCGCCGTCGTTTCGATCGAAGCGCACCACGCCACGTGCCCACTCCGTGCGGCTGGCGACGGTGAGGTACAGGTAGCGCCCATCGGCGCTCCAGGCGGCCGGCTGGTAGCGCGGCGCCGATCCCGAGTCGCTGGTGGCGACCACGCGCGTGCGCGCGCCGCCGTCGAGCGGGGCAATCCAGTACCCCTCGCGATTGGAGAGCAGGAGGGCATCGCCTCGCGGCGACCAGCGCAGGGCAGTGAAGCGCTGCTTGTCGCGCTCCGCGCGGCCGGCGGCACTGGTATCGCTTGCAGCTGCCGAGTCGGGGCCGGCGAGTTGGCGGGCGGCGGCGGCGCTTCCGGCGCGTTGCACCCACACCTTCCCCTCGCGCGTCCAGGCGAACTGCTTGCCGTCCTCCGCCCAGGTGAGCGTGACGCCCTTGAGTGACGGGAGCAGCGGCTGCGGCGTGCCGCCAGCCGCCGCGCGGGCCATCAGCCGACGCTCGCTCCCGAAGATCACGTCGTAGTCGGTCTGCTTGGTGATGTCGTCTTCCCAGGTCAGCAGCGAATCGTCCTCGCTCACTTGATAGGTGCTCACCATCGATTCGGGGAGCAGCTCGTGCGCTTGCGACGTGACCGCGTCGAGCGAGTACACGGCGCGCACGTTCCCCTCGCGCCGCAGGCGGTCCCAGACCAGGAACGGATCGCGCCCGTCCTGCACGAAGACGGGGCCCTGCGTGATTCTCGCGAACTCGGCGCTTACCCGGCGCTTCCATGCGTCGCGACGCAACGCGAGCACGATGCGCGTGCCGTTGGCGTTCCATCGCACGTCGCTGTTTTCGGCCACGTACCATCCGGCGGGGATGGTGAGCGTGCGCGCGCGCGCGCTTGCCCGATCCCAGATCACCGGGTGCAGGCGGTCGCCCATGAGGGCGAGCACCGCCAGGCGGGGCCTGGAGCGCGACCAGGCGGGCGAGCGCAGCACGCGTGGTTCGGGAAAGACCGGCTGCGCCTGACCGGTGGCGG
>CAZLLP010000258.1:0-5058 GCA_964560345.1 uncultured Gemmatimonadaceae bacterium | reverse complement strand
GGTCATCTCACCCGTGGCCACACGTGCGCCGTACGACTTGAAGTCGGTGGTGGCGGTCTGCGGGTCGCGCGTGGTGGTCGTGCCATACGCCAGCGTGGCGAGGTACTGCCACGTCTGCGTGTTGTGCACCTGCGGGGTGAGCCACTGCGGGTGATAGTGCGTGTCCACCATCCCCGGCATGATCACCTTCCCCGAGACGTCGATCTCCTTCGTCCCGGCCGGAATCTGCACGCTCCCGCGCGAGCCGATGGCGACGATGCGATTGTCGCGCACCAGGATGTCGGCGTTCTCGATGATCTCCTTCCCCTTCATCGTGATCGCCTTGGCCCCGCGCAGGACGACGACGCTTCGCGGCGTGTCGCGCGTGGCGCCAACGGCAATGCGGATCTCGTCAGGCTTGTAGCCCGGCTTGGGGGCGTTCTTCTTGCTCGTGTCGGCCTTGGCAATCGAGTCGGCACGCGCAATCGAATCCTTCTTGGTCGTGTCGGCGCGCAGGCGGGCCTTCACGCGCGCGTCGGCCTTGAGCGAATCCTCAACGACCTTGGCGCGATCGAGATCGTAGGTCCACAGCGCGTTGCCTAACGACCACATCACCTTGCGGCCGTCGGCGCTCCACGTGGGGAACTCACCGCCGATCTCGTTGAGCTTCTTGACCGGCACGGCCGCCGCCGCCGGGGCGGCGACCGATACCGTCGGTGCCGCGCTCCCGATGGTCGGGATCGTGACGACGTAGAAGTCCATCCCGACCATCGCCAGCGCCTGGTCGCCCTTGGGCGCCATCAGCACCAGCCCGGCCGGGGGCGGTCCCGGGGGGGCGGGCTCGAGATCGTGATCGTCGCCCCACACCGAGGCGCGAATCCCCGTCGTCGGACGCGAGGCACGCCCGCCGATCCACTGGCGCGCTTCCTTCGCTTCCAGCCCTGCGTCGAGCGTGGCCGGCGTTCCCATCGCCGGCGGCATCGGCCCGGTCACCTTGAGGTGCGACTTGACGTCGGTGCCGTCCCAGCGGAACGAGACGAGTCCGTCACGCCCGCTGTAGGCAAAGATGCGATCGGGGTTGCTCGTGAAGTGCGGCGTCCCCATCCCGCTCGTCGGCATGATCGCGGTGACCGCGCCCCCCGCCGAGGGGATCCAGACAAACTCCGCGGCGGCGGGGCCGAAGAAAGCAGCCCCCGCTTCCTGCATCTCGCGCTGCGCCGCGCGCGTAGCCACGATGCGGTCACCGTTAGGCGACCAGACCAGGTCGGTGTACAACGCGCCGTTCACCAGCGTCGTCGTGGTCCATCCCTTCTTGGGATCGTTGGTGGCGCGGACGATCGAACCGCCCTGCGCATCGTGCCAGGTGGCCCACGCCAGCGACTTGCCATCGGGCGACCAGACCGGGCCAAACTCGCCCAGGTCCGACTTGCTCACCCGCTGCGGCGCCCCGTTCGGCAGGTCGACCACATAGACCTTGGCGAGCGCGGAGAAGGCGAGCTTCTTCCCGTCGGGCGACGGGGAGATGTCGCGGATCTGCTTGGCCGTCATCGCCGAGGCGGTGTCGACGCGCCACTTGAAGGCGACCTCGGGCCCCATCTCGAGCTTCACTTCGGCCTCGAAGGGGATCTTGGTCGGCGCCGACTTGTCGACCGGGACGCGCCAGATCTCGCCGCCGTACGACACGACGATCGCCTTGGAGTCCGGGGTGAACGAGTAGCCCGGGTACGCATCCATGGGAGCGCGCGACTCGGTCTCGTCGCGCTGCACCGGGTAGGCGAGCCAGTCTTCCTGCTGCGTCTCGAGGTTGCGGAGGCGAAGCCCCGTCTTGGTCTCGAAGCGCGTGCCATAGACGAGGTACTTCCCGTCAGGCGACAGCGCCGGGCGGAAGGCCGAACCGAAGCGCGTCGACATCTGCGACGTGCGCCCGGTCTCCTTGTCCCAGATGTAGAGCTGGTACTGGGGGCCTAACGCGTTGTACTGCCAGTCGCCGAAGCGGACCGAGAACCAGAGGTAGCGCGGATCCTTGCCGAAGGCGGCGCCGATCATCTTGGCCTGCGGCGGGGCGGCCGGCTGTGTGCTGAGCGCGATCCCGCTCCCGCCGTCGACGTTGTACATCCACAACTTTGCGGTGCCAAAGAGCGATCCCGACTTGGAGGCCACGATGTACTTGCCATCGGGGGCCCACTCGGGCGAGACGTACTGCGAGTTGTTCCCCTGCGTGAGCTGGGTGGTGTCCTTCCCGTCGAGCGAGAGGACCCAGAGGTTCTCGCCACCGCTCTTGTCGGAGACGAAGACGACCTTCTTGCCGTCGGGCGAGAAGCGCGGCTGCGCGTCGTAGGCCATCCCACTCGTCAGGCGCGTGGCCTTGCCGCCGGCGATGGGAAGGGTGTACAGGTCGCCTAACAAGTCGAAGACGATCTGCTGCCCGTCGGGCGAGACGTCGAGGGAGAGCCAGGTCCCCTTCGTCGTGGTGAAGGTGTGCGTGCGCGCCGACTTGAGCGGGAGCGTCACGGCCGGAGCCCCGGGGGCACCAGGCGGTCCGCCTTGCGCCAGCGCAGCGGAGAGTGGAGCCGCCAGGGCGAGCGCGGCGAGGGACAAGGAGAGGCGTTGCTTCATCGAACCGCTCACGGGTGGGCGTCATGCCATCCCCCGGCCACAGGGGACCGGGAACATCCCGTAAGCATACGGTTCATCCCGCCACTTGTGCCAGAAGCCCGGGCGGGAAGTGCAGGGACGAGACGACGAGCGCCCAATCAGTGACGAGCCGTATCGTCCCTATCTCGTCTTCCCGTCTTCCCGTCTTCCGTCCTAGAAGCGGTACGTCAGCGCCAGCATGGTCTGCATGTTCCGCTGGAACGCCCCGGTCTCCCGGTACGTCGAGGCCATCAGGTAGAGCGACCGCCCGATCCCCACGTCGGCGTCGGCCCCCCACCAGGTCGTACTACTATTTGAGAGCTCGGCGCTCGACGCCCGCGTGTCGGTCCGTCGCCCGCCGTTCACCTCGAAACGGAGCGCGCCAAACGGGCGCATCTCGATCGACGCGGCACTCAGGTCACCGGAACTGATCGCCCCGGTGTAGCGCGTGGTGCGAAGCTGGGCCCCGAGTTGGAGGGGGGTGAGCCCGGTGACGTGCACCGAGCCCGTATACGAATCGGCGCCGCCGGCCGTCCCGCCCGTGCTCGAGCGCAGGTCGGCGTTGAGGCGAAGGTGGCCGAGCACGTAGAGCGACGCGCCCCCCCACGTCCCCTGCCTGAACGAGTCGTCGAACTGGATCTCGGGGTTGAGGAAGTCGCGATACAGGCGCACCGAGCGCCGGTTGTCGTAGCCGCCAAACAGGGTGAAGGCATCGGTGGGGGAGATGCGCACCATGGCAAAGGTCGACGTGGGCGTCGCGCCTGACGATTCGACCTCCGACTTCCACCCGCGGTTCACGTCGATCTCCTGCGCCGTGTACAGGGAGAAGTAGCGGTTGTTGAACGTCCCCTGCAGGTAGCCGAACTCGCGATCGATCTTCCCTCCTGCGTACGACCCGATGCCGCCAGCCGTCATCGC
Source organism: uncultured Gemmatimonadaceae bacterium (assembly GCA_964560345.1). Taxonomy (GTDB): domain Bacteria; phylum Gemmatimonadota; class Gemmatimonadetes; order Gemmatimonadales; family Gemmatimonadaceae; genus SCN-70-22. The sequence continues at coordinate 1,527 of CAZLLP010000258.1, read as the reverse complement.
CCAGGTCCCGGTGGCGCTCGACGCGTTGGTCACGTTGGGGGCGTTGTGCCACTGCACGTAGGCCCCGTGTTCGCGCACGTCACCCGAGTAGCCGAACGAGCGCGGATCGGGTTGGCTCCCCGAGAATCCCCCAACGCTGAAATGCCGGCGGTCGACGTCGAGCGCGACGCCGTCGAAGAGCCCAACCGGCGACAGCGCGCCGGAGAACTGCCTCCCCACCGCAACCCGCGTCCCCGAGTTGACCGGATTCCACAGCAGCGCAGTCTGGTACGCGCGCGTCGAGTTGCTGAGCGTCGACCCCGAGGTGCGCGAGTAGTTCTGCCGATAGGCGCGCACGTCGACCATGAGGCCGAACGGCGAGCCGTTGATGTTGCGACCATCGAGGCGGATGTCGAAGGCCGGCTGCGTGAGCGTGGTCGAAGCGCCGCCGCCGTCTTGCTGCATCACGAGGTAGCGCACGCCGATTCGCCCGCGAATGGGGCGCGACGCCGAACGCGCAGCGACTCGACGCTGTGTGCTGTCGGTCGTCGTCGGGCGCGCACGCTCGGCTTCCGCGATCACGGCGCGCACCGGGGTGAAGCGCGCCGAGTCGCCGATGGCCACCGGTGACGACGACGAGACGACGGTGCACGACGAGCGCGTGGAGGAGACGTACGCCACCAGCAACTCGGCGACGACGTTGTGGCCGCGCACGACTTCGAGCCGGCTGTGGACGCAGTGCGCGCCATGTTCGGCCTGGAGGTGTGCTTTCGCGACCCGGCAGTGGGCAAGTACGGGCTGGTCAATGCGCTGTTCGTCTTTGGCCATCAGTTTCTGGAGATCGTCGCGCCGACCCGCGAAGGGACTACCGCCGGCCGCTTCATCGAGCGTTCCGGCGGGCGCGGCGGGTACATGGCCATCTTCGATTGCACCGACCCCGAGCGGCGCCGCGAACTGGTGCAGACGCTGGGCGTGCGGGTGGCCAACCTGCTGGACTACCCGGGTTACTGGGGCATCCAGCTGCATCCGCGCGATTGCCGCGCGACGATGCTCGAGTTCGATCGCACCGATGGCGCGCAGGACATCGACGGGCCCTATCACCCGGCCGGTGAGCACTGGCGCGACGCGCAGCGCCTGGACCGGGTGCGGGGCATGCCCATGATCGAGGTCGAGAGCCCCGATGCGGCCGACCTCGCCGGCCATTGGGGACGCATCGCCGACAGGCCCGTGGTGGCCGACGCCCAGGGCCGGCCGGCCCTGCGTTTCGAGCAGGGTGCGGTCAGCTTCGTGGCGGCCCCTGCCGGCACGCCGGAGCGGCTTTCGGCGGTGCATGTGGATGTCGCCGACCCGGGCGCCGTGCTGGCCGCCGCCGCGGCGCGTGGCTGCGCGCTCGACGGCGATGGGTTCATGCTCTGCGGCGTGCGAATCGTGCCGCGTGCCGCTGTGCCGGCTTAGGCCTGCATCACATAGGTTCCCGGCGCATCGCATAGGGGCACGTAGCCGGCCTGCGGCGCGCCCATCGCGGGAGGTGCGGCCAGATCGCCCGAT
>CAZLLP010000257.1:0-5083 GCA_964560345.1 uncultured Gemmatimonadaceae bacterium | reverse complement strand
CCGGGACATCGACGCCCCGCGCGCGCGGCCGCAGCCCGTTCCACAGCACGAAGAACCAGGCGTCGCTCGCACCGTCGGCGACGGTCTGCTTCACCGTCCCCTTGGCCGCGTCGACAAAGGCCACGTCGGCGTCGCGCACCGTCGCGATGAGCCCGTCCACGGTGACCGCCGGGAGATCGGGGCGCCACGATGAACGCACCGTCCCCACCAGTTGGTCGGTGGCGATCGCCACCACCCACACCGAGTCGCCGTTCACCGGGCGCGCCAGGAGATAGCGCCCCATCGGATCCATGCGCAGCTCCGTCACGAGCCCGGGGAGCTTCACCGAGCCGCCGATCTCTTCCGAGTAGCGGTCCATGACCTCGAGCTGCGGACCGCCCTTGTTGGCCACGAAGATCCGGTCGCCACTCGGCGTCGGCGAGATGGCCAGGATCTCGTCGTCGGCCTTCACCCGGTCGATTCCGTCGAACTCGCGCGGCTGCACACTCAGCAACTCACGCTTGACACTCAGATAGAGGCGATCGCCCATCGGCGTGACGACAGCGCGATCGGGGCGCGGGACCTCGAGCGAGTCCCCGACGGATTCGTCCGGCGGGCGCACGCGCAGGAGATACGAGCGCGCCCCGCGATCGAGCAGGACCACCAGCGAGCCATCGGCCAGCGGAAACAGGCGACGCACCTTGCCGTTGGTGGGCAGCTGCCAATCGCCGCTCGGCGTTAGGCGGACGACGGCGTTCTTGTCGTCGACGCCAAAGATCGACCAGCCGTCGCCCGAGGCGATCGACGCCAGCTTGGCCGTGGTGGCCGCGCGCGACGTCCCGAGGCGCAGGTCGAGCCATCCCGGCGCCCCGTCAGCGGCAAGGTAGGCCAGCACCCCGTTCTCGGCATCGAACGCCATCACGCGGTCGAGCGCCGGTGTCGCCTGCTGCGAACGCCAGATCAGCGAGTCGAGATTGGGATACCGGAAGGCGCGCACAATACCGCCGTCGCGCGGGATGCGCACGACGATCGGATCGGGGCCAGACGAGGGAAGGGCACCGGCAGCTCCGGGCGCCGAGTCGCGATCACTGCGACCACACGCACACACGATGAGGGCCAGCGCCACGAAAGCGCGCACTCGCACGCGGGAAAAGTACCGGGGGGACTCGTTGGACGGGAGACGGGAGACGGGAGACGGGAGTGCGCGCGGCAAGCCGCGCGCGGTGCATCTGCGAGGCAGGGCACTTGTACTTGGTGAGATGGACGGGTATAGCGTTGGCGGCGCGCACGGCGCGCCGCCCGAAGCTTGGCACCCGCCCTCATCGCGGTACCAACTCTCCTCGCAGAAGCAAAGCAAACGGCGCCTCGCGGCGCCGTTTGCACTCCCGTCTCCCGTCTCCCGTCTCCCGTCTCCCTAGAAGGATTGCCCCAACGTCCACATCCAGTACCCCTTCTTGTTCGGCCGGTCGAGCGGGATCGCATAGTCCCAGCGCACGAGCGCGAAGCCAAAGAGGTTGAGCCGGATGCCGGCGCCGTATGAGCGCAGCATGTAGCGCTGAGTGTTCTCGTCGTAGTTGTCGGGCTTGCGGAACGAAACCGATTGCCCCTTTGACCACGCGGCGCCGGCGTCATAGAAGATGAGTCCGTCCACCGGCGGGAGCGAGATCGGGAGCAGCCCGAGGTCGAAGCGCCGCACCAAGGGGAATCGCATCTCGACGTTCGCGAACGCCACGCGGGTTCCCAGGAGTTCGGTCGCGGAGCACGACGTCTGGTCGTTCACCACACCGCCGCAGAACTGCGAGGCGAACTGCTCGCGGTCGTAGCCGCGCACGAAGTCCGGGCGTCCGATGTACTTCCGCGAGACCGCTGCCTCGTCCTTGCCGATCGCGATGCTCGTCTGCCCGCGGAAGGCGAAGGTCAGGAAGTTGAAGAGGATCGGGACGTAGCGGCGATAATCGCCGGTGTATTCCGTCCACTGCAACCCGCCCACGGACGGCTCCACCTGGAAGCGGTAGCGCCGCCCCGAGATGGCGCCCGTGTAGCCGAACAAGGTGTTGTCCGAGACGTAGGCGGCGTACGGCGCCACGTAGCTCAGGCTCCCGAGGTTCGTCACCGAGTCGGTGATGAAGTCGGTCGCGAAGCCCTGCGAGTAATCGACGCCACGGCGCACGTACGCGATCGAGCGCGAGACGTTGTTCGCGTTGAGTCCGTACTCCCAGCGCGTGAAGCGATTGCTGGGGCGAAGCGCGATGGCAAAGCCCTGGCGGAAGATGAAGCGCGCGATCTCAAGCGATTGGATCGTGCGCGGCGAGCCGTCGCCCAGCGGCAGTTCGTTATAGCCGTTGAGGAAGAAGTACGGCGTCTGCGAGGCACCGGTCATGTACTGCTGCCGGTTCCCCATGTTCATGTACGCGCCGTAGAAGTACGCCTCGCTCAACCGCCCGTTCACCTGCCCGGCGAGCGCCAGCCGGTTGTTGCCGAGCATGTCGCCCAGCACAATCGCCGTGCCGCCGAAGATGCCGCGCCCGAAGTTGTCCTGCGCGTAGCCGATGCTCGGGCGCGAGATGTATTCCGGCTGCAGCCCCGGGCGGTAGTCGTATGTCTTGAAGCGCGTCGTGTCCGGCAGCGCGAGGCTCGCGCTGTCGAGAATCTGCGCCACCGAGATGGGCGCATTCCCCGAACGCTCGGCAATCCCCGGCGTCTCAGCCGAGTTGCGGAGACCGGTCGCCGAACGATAGATGGAGACCTGCTTGTCGTTCGCCTTGGCCGAATCGGCGGCGCGATTGGCCGTCTCGATCGCCTTCAGCATGTCGGCGGCATTGGCCGGTGGCGGAACTGGCGTGCCGGGACGCACGATCTCGGCGCCGGGCGCCGCGGCGACCACCGGCTGCGCCGGGCGGTATGGCTTCCCCTTGAGACGGCGTGGGTTGGCCACCGACCAGATCGTGTAGTCACCCTTCTCGTAGTAGGTGAAGGCGAGGCGGTCGGCCTGGCGTGCCCACGTGATCGCCGGCGACACCTCGGTGATCGCGCTGATCGCGCCGATCACGTTCGTGAGCTGGAAGTGCTCCTTGGCGTCGAAGTCGTACAGGAAGACGTTCTGGATCCCCGTGCGATCGCTGATGAAGGCCACCGACTTGCCGTCCGGCGCCCACATCGGGTTGAGGTTCAACCCGTCCTGGTTGGGGATGACCGTGATCGTCCCGGTCGCGAGGTCGAGCGTCGCAATCTGCCACGCCTCGAACTTGAGGAGCTCGAGGTTGGACTTCTCGGTACGGTCAGTGGTGAAGACGATTGTCTTGCCGTCGGGCGACCACTGCGGCTGCATCTCGGCGAACTTGTCGTTCGTCAGTTGTCGCAGCTTTCCGGTCGCGAGGTCGACGATATAGAGGTCGTTGATCCCGTCGTTGTAGCCCTGGAAGACGATCTGCTTGCCGTCGGGGCTCCAGGCGGGTGACATCACGACGTCCAACTTGAACTTGTCCAGCGTCGTCGTGACCTTGCGGCGCCTCATGTCCATGAGGTACAGCACGTCCTTCCCGTCCTTCTGCGCCGTGAAGGCCAGCTGGCGTCCGTCCGGGGAGAAGGCGCTCTGCGAATAGAGCAGGCGCAATTCCTCGAAGTCGGGGTTGAGGACCGACTTCACGAGCCGCTTGATGCGCTTGCCGGTCTCGCCGTCGCCCAGCCACAGGTCAGGGAAAACCTCACCACGCAGGAAGGAGCCCTGCGAGATGAAGGCGATGTACTTCCCGTCGCTGGAGAACGAGGGGGCGATGAAGAGCTGGGAAAATCCCCCCGTCTTGCGCGCGTTGAGCAGCGGCTCGGCGAACTTCCGGGCGCGGTCGAGGTTGGCCACCTGCGGGAGGTGCTTCACCTGCATCGCCTCGCGCCACTCGTCGCTCAGCTCCTCGAGGGAGAGGCCGAGTTCGCGCTTGAACGACCGCTCGATCCCGACGTTGGGGACCGAGTTCATGATCTCGCCGATCACGTCGTCGCCCCAGCGCCCGCCGACGTACTCCCACAGCGCCTCGCCGTAGCGGTACGGGAAAAAGAGGTCGGGGCGGAAGGTCATCTGCTCGATCGTCGGGAGGTTCCCGTTGAGCGAGGCATCGCGCACCCACGACTGCGTGAGGATGTGGTTGGGGCCTAACGAGAGATACTCCGCCATCCCTTCCATGAACCAGAGCGGCGGCTGCACCTGCTGCAGCGTCTGCAGCCCGCCGCCGGCTCGGCCGCGGGCGAAGATGTCGTACTGGAAGGCGTGCACGAGCTCGTGCGCGAGCACGTGCTCGAAGGTCTTGAAGTCACCGGTGAACGGGAGGAGGATGCGGTGGCGCAGCGCCTCCGTGACGCCTCCCGTCCCTTCGCCCAGGTCGCCCGTGACGTTGTTCTGCCCAAAGTCGGTGCGCGAACGAAAGAGGATGAGCGGCTTCTTCTCGCGGAACTGGTGGTTGAGCATGCGCGACAAGCGCCCATACGAGCGCTCCGCCATGCGTGCGGCGTCGGTGATGATCGCTTGTTCTTCCGGGTAGTAGTGCACCAGGAAGTGCTCGGTCTCGAGGACCTTCCAGCGGAACTTGTCGAACTGCACCTGGTTCTGGCCGAAGTACATCTGCGCTTCGGCCGTCCCCGCCGGGACCATCCCCGTCAGGGCGGCGCCGCTCGCGGCCACCCCGACCCACTGACGCCAATTCATGCGGACGCTCCTTGAGGCTTGAGCGGGACGACGGCGGCGTCGCCCCAGAGCCGTTCCAGCTGGTAGTAGCTGCGCATTGCCGGATGAAACAGGTGCACCACCACGTCGACGTAGTCGAGGATCACCCAACGCCCCTGCTCGATCCCCTCGGCGTGCGCCGGACGTTCGCCTTCGCGCTTGAGTTCGTCCTCCACCCGCTGCGCCGTGCTGCGCACATGGGTGTCCGACGTTCCGCTCGCGATGACGAAGTAGTCGGTCATGTCACTCACGCCCTTGAGCGAGAGGATCGTGATGTCAGAGGCCTTGAACTCCTGGCAGAGCGCGGCAATGCGCTGGGCCAGGGCCGTGCTCTTGTTGCGTGCGGCTATTGATGCGGCGGTGGCTGCAGACGCCATGCGGGGGGCGAGT
>CAZLLP010000256.1:0-5160 GCA_964560345.1 uncultured Gemmatimonadaceae bacterium | reverse complement strand
AACAACGGCGCAGCGAACGCGAACAACGGCGCAGCGAACGCGAACAACGGCGCAGCGAACGCGAACAACGGCGCAGTGAACGCGAGCAACGGCGCGCCGAACGCGAGGACCCACGCGGCAGACGCGAGCAACGGCGACGCAGACGCGTACCACTGCACAGCAAACGCGTACTACCGCGCAGCAATCGCGAACAACCGCGCGGCAATAGCGAACAACCGCACGGCACACGCAAAAAACCGCACGGCATCCGCCTTCGATCTCTCCCCATCGGCCGCGCCAATCCTCCCTGCGTCACGCGACGCCGTTTCGCCTGGCTCCGGCGCGTCGTCGTCTCTCGGGGCACAGTAGAGGGAGCCCCGCGTTATCGATCGTCCTCCGTGTCTGCTCCCTAACCTCCCAGGGAGCCACGGCGCGGCACGCAGTCAACAGGGCGTGCGCATGGGCAGCGACCTCGCGACACGACAGGTCTTCATCGTCGTCTCGTGGCACGATTAATGGTATTCATGAACGAGCAGACGCGACCACACGCGTCAGGCGATGGCGCGGGTGGCGGGACACGACCGCCGCGAGGCCAGCGCGAGTCGGTTCGCACGCATTCCGGGGTCCATTTGTGATGAAGCGTTCCCGCACTGGAACGGCGCTCCTTGCTGTCATCTCGATCGCTGTCGCGGCGCCTGTAGCGTCGGCTCAACGGGTCGATGCACCGACGCGGTTGGCCGTCGTCGGCGTCACCTTGATCGACGGGACGGGGGCTCCACCACGCCCTGGGACGACCATCCTCGTCTCAAACGGACACATCACCGCGATCGGCCCGACCGATCGTGTCACCATCCCGGCCGGCACCACGCGCATCAATGGCGCCGGGCGGTACGTGATCCCGGGGCTCTGGGACATGCACGTGCACATCACCGCACGCGCCGCGACGCGCTTCTCCAACGGGCGCCCCGACTACATGGCGGCAGCCGACTACTACTTCCCGTATTTCCTGGCCTCCGGCGTCACGGGAATCCGCGACATGTCGGGGCAGTTGGCCGATCTCAACGAGATGCGGCGCCGCGTCGCCGCCGGGCAGCTCGACGGCCCGCGCATGCTGGTCACGGGACACAAGATCGGCGATCGCGAGCCGGTCATCCCGCACGGCCCCAAGGGGTATCCCGATGAAGCGTCGGTGCGCAAGGCGATCCAGCTCCTGCGGGCCAACGGCGCCGACTTCGTGAAGCTCGAGGAGCTGCGCCCCGATCTCTATCCCGCGCTCTTTGCCGCTGCCCGTCAGGCGCAACTCCCGGTGGTCGGACACGTCCCCCCCAACCTGGGACTCGTGCGCGCCTCGGACATGGGGATCAAGTCGGTCGAGCACCTCATGGACGTGCTGGTCACCACCTCGTCCGACAGCGGGGCCCTGCGCGAGGAGATGCTCGACGGGATCACGCTGTGGGATCGCGTCCTGATCCGCCTGCACAAGCGCCAGCAATGGGAAGTGTTCCGCCGCCAGGTCGTGCACGCCACCTCGACACAGGACGACGCCGGCGCTTCGGCGCTCATGCAGAAGCTGGCGTCCAACGGGACGTGGATGGTCCCCACGCTCGTCGCCAATCGCGACGTCATGCGCCTGCGCCCCGACACGGGTATCGCCCGCTGGAGTTCGCGCCTGCTCCCCATGGAATTGCGCATGGAATCGCGCTCATGGTGGCGCAACGACAAGGCGCTGGCCGACGAGCAGTTCTCCCGCCAGATGCAACTGGTGGGGGAGATGCAGCGCTCGGGGGTCAAGCTGCTCGCCGGGACCGACGCCCCGGGGACGGCGCGCCTCCCCGGCGAGAGCCTGATCGAGGAACTGGAGCTGATGGTACAGGCGGGACTCACCCCCGCGCAGGCGCTCGCCACGGCCACACGCGGCCCCGCCGAGTTCATGGGAACGGCCGATAGCCTCGGGACCCTGGTCACGGGAAAGCTCGCCGACTTCGTCGTGCTCGACGCCAACCCGCTCGACCGCATCGGCAACCTGCGACAGGTGGCCGGCGTGTCGGTGAACGGTCACTATCGGTCGCGCCCCGAACTCACGCGGGGTGTGTCGATGGCCGAAGGGCTGCGGGTCACCTGGGACGGCAACTACATCGCGCGTCGCAAGGCGCAGGATACCGAGCAACTGGCCAAGGCGAAGGACAAGAGTGGCAAGCCGACGCTTGCCGGCGCTATCCCGTAGCGAGTGCCTCGAGGCGCTGGCGCACGCGCGCCAGCCCGCGCCCTAACGAGGGATCGGGAGACCACCCGGTCAGTTCCCGCAGGCGCGCGATCGACACCGGGTCGTGCGCCATCTCCTCGGCGCGCACCGGGACCGCGCCGAATTGCAGCTGGGAGGACTCGACCCCCAGCGCCGCCGCCGCCGCGAGCGCGAAGTCTCGCACCGCGGTCAGTACGCCGGTCGCCAGGTTGACGATCTCTCCGGGGTGCACCGGCGCCTCCGCCAGCCGCAACAGGCCGTCGGCCACGTCCTCCACGTAGCAGAAGTCGCGACGCTGCCGCCCCTCGCTGAGCGGGAGCGCGTCCCCGCTCGTGCGCGCCTCGATAATCGACGGCAGCAATCGCCCGGCATGCTCGCCGAGTCCGTAGACCGTGAAGAGTCGCGCCGTCATCACCCGCGCGCCCGTGCGCGAACCCACCTCGGCCACCGCTTCGGTCCCTGCCAGCTTGGTCTCGCCGTACAGCGTGGTGGGGGTGGCGCGCGTGTCCTCGCGCAGGTCGCCAGTGGCCGTGCCATACTCGAGCGCCGACCCCACGTGCACCAGGCGTGCATCACGCTGCGCCGCCCACTCGGCGAGCACTCGGGGGAGCGTGACATTCACCAGCGTCGCCGTGACCGGATCTCGTTCGCCGCGATCGACTCCGTACCCGGCAAGGTTCACGATCAGCGACGGCGCGTAGGCGTCGAGCGATTCGCGAAGCGCGTCGGGCGATCGCGCGTCGGCGACGCCCAGTTGCATCTCCCCCGCTGTGCCGCGAAATGCAGCCGCAAGGGCGCTGGCATCGCGCGCCAGCAAGAGTGCGCGATCACCGCGCGCCAGCACCGCATCGGCCACCCAGCGTCCGATGAAGCCGGTTGCCCCGACGATCGCGATGCGCCGACTGGTCACCGGGGATGCGGCTCGCGTGGATGTCATGCGGAGAGAGGAGGAGTGCGGGTGGGCCGAGTAGCCTGCGCACAGGGGAAAGGAGGGGGCGAACCCCCGCCCGGTGCAACCCCCGTCAGCACGGATCGTGCAGATTCGATCTCGCCGCGACAGCTTTCACCCGGTCCTATTCCCCGCGGCGAACCGCCCTTCACACACGCTTCGTGCCCTCCGTCGAACTACAAGACTCCACCCGCATCCCCACCGCATCGCCCGCGCCGCTCACGCGTGGGCGCCTGGTGTCTCTCGGGGTGTGGGCCGGCTTCCTCTCGGGGCTCGCGGAAGGCATCGCACACGCCGCCGCTCGCAGCGTCCCGACCATCCAGTCGCCCTACAAGGTCTCGCTCGATGTCGTCTGGATCGCCCCGCTGGTGAACGCGGTGCTGTTCGGCGTCATCGCGCTCGCACTGTCGATCGTCGCACCGGCGCTGCGCCGCAAGTTCGGATCGCGCGGCGACGCCGTGCTCGTCGGCATCCTGATCTTTGGCGCCGTTGCCGTTCCGGCGCTCACGCTCAAGGTGCTCTATCTCCCGAGCGCGGTGCTGCTCGCGTTGGGAGCCGCCGTGGTCATCACGCGCGCCAACGCCCCGCGCCTCATCGCGGCATCCGCGACGTTGTCACGCCGCGCGGTGCTGCTGCCGGTCGCCGTCTGCTGCCTGGCGCTGGCCATCAAGGGCGTGGTGCGACTCAAGGAGCGCCGCGCCATCGGTGCGCTCCCCACCGTGGCCGAGGGGGCGCGCAATGTCGTCATCCTCGTCCTCGACACCGTGCGTCGTGACCGCTTCGCGCGCGCCGACGGCACGAGTCTCACCCCCAACATCGATCGTTTCGCGTCGCAGGGCACGTGGTACGCCAACGCGTGGTCCACGACCTCGTGGTCGCTCCCATCACAGGCGTCGATCCTCACCGGCCAGCACACCTTTGTCCACGGCGCCGACTGGCCGGGGATCGGGATGGAGCGCGCGGTGTCCACGCTGCCGGAGTTTCTCGCAGCGCGCGGTTACGCGACCGGCGCGTTCTCCGGCAACGTGGCCTGGATCGTCCCCGAGCATCTCGGGCGCGGCTTTGCGCGGTTCGAGGCGTATCGCCCCATCGACATCATCCGACGCCTTGCGGCTTATCGCGTGGCGCAGCCGATGATCGAAGCGTTAGGCTATCGCGACTCCGGCTACGGCAAGCAGGCCCCCCAGGTGCGCGAGCAGTTGCTCGACTTTGTCGACGACAATCGCGGGCGCCCGTTCTTTGCCTACGTCTGCCTGATGGACGTGAACCAGTCGTTCCATCGCAAGAAGTTGTCGCATCCGGCGTGGACGCCCGAGCCGTCGGCGCGCGAGATCATCGCCGCCTACGATTCGGCGCTGCGCCAGGTCGACATCGAGGTCAACACGATGGTCGAAGCGCTGCGCTCGCGCGGTGTGCTCGACAACACCGTCGTCGTGGTGGTCTCCGATCACGGCGAATCGTTTGGCGCCGAGCAGTCCGACGATCACGACCCGATCGGGCACGGCACGTCCCTGTATCCCGAGCAGACGCGCGTCCCGATGTGGGTCATTCTTCCGCCAGGGGAACGCACAGCTGCAACGATCGAAGAACCGGTGAGCATTCGTGGCATTGCGGCGACCGTCACGCAGTCGCTCGCGCTGGCCGACTCCGGCGTCTTCGGCGCCCCGCTCCCGGTGGCACGCGCGGGGAGCGCGCCCCCTGCGCGCGACTCGACCGCCTCGGCGCTCATGACGCTGCGCTACGCCGGCCGACATGACGACGCGATCGTGCGCGAGCCGCTCTTTGTCTTCCGCAAAGGGAGCGAGACCGGGAAGCCGACCGAGTTCTACGACCTCGCCGCCGACCCGCTGGCCAAGCGTCCGCTCCCCGCCGATGCGCGCAGTGCCGCGCTCACCGCGCTGATGGACGCGCAGCTGCCTTCGGCTCCCAAGCCCTAGCTGGGGTCAGAGCTGGGGTCAGAGCTGGGGTCAGAGCTGGGGTCAGAGCTGGG
>CAZLLP010000255.1:0-5245 GCA_964560345.1 uncultured Gemmatimonadaceae bacterium | reverse complement strand
TATCGCCACTACGGCGAATGGAGGGTGGTAGTGGCGCAGCGGCACCCCGGCCAGGCGCCCGTCGTGCGTCGCGCGCACGCCGCCCCCCGCCGCCCGGCCGCGCGCCACACCCACAAATGCCTCGGTGCGCGTGAGGGCACCGAACGTGGGGCCCGCCCCCGTCACCGGGACGCCCGAAAGGGGCTCGTCAGGTGCAAAGAGCGCCCGGTAGTCGAACGACAGCAGGCGCGGCTGCCACTTGCCGTACACTTCACCGCGCCGCTCCCACCCCCCGCCCAGTTGCAGCACTCCCTCCCCCGCCAGGTGCCACGATTGCGGCACGCGCCCCTGGCCGTCGGAGGGGAGCCACAATCGGAGCGAGGGGACGAGCCCGACCGGGGTGGTGGTGGCGATGTCGAACTGATTCACGAACTGGTGGTAGCCCCCACCCGAGAGCCGCCACGCCAGCCGCCCCCCGTCGCCACGCAGCGCCAGGCGCGGCTCGGCGAACGTCCCGCCACGTTGCAGCTGCGTGACCCGGAGCCCCCCCTCCAACCACAGGCCGTCCCGCAGTTGCCAGGTGGCATCGCCGAAGGCCGCCGCCCGCGCCACGCCAACATCGACGGCGATGGGACGCAGCACGGCGTTGGCCAGCGCCAGCTGGGCGCGGGCATGGGCGAGCTCCACGCCGCTCGTCACCTCCCACCGATCGCCCCCAGCCGCCACCCACTCGCCGGCGAGTGCCACTTCGCGAATGGTGTTGCGCTCCCGCCCGTCCATCCCCGCGTTGATGGCCGCCGCCATGGTCATGGCCGAGTGATGTTGCAGCGCGTGCTCCACCCCGCGCAGTTGCAGCCGCTGCATCACGCGCCCCCCCAGCAACGCGCGATGCGAGAGCTGTCCCCCCACCGTGGTCCAGCGATACGCCTCGGTGGACCGGAGTGACCGCTGCTGCGCATCGGTGGAGCGCCCCTCGCGCTCGAGCGTGTGCGTGGTGGACAGCACCGAGGCATCGAGTCGCTGGAACCGCGGCAAGTCGGCCCGCACCGCAGCGTGCACGTCCTGGATGGAGACGGCGTCGTCTCCCCCTGACGAGGCGAACGGCGACCCATCGAGGTTCGACATCCCCGGGAGTGCACCAAAGCCGCTCAAGCGATGCAGCAGCACCGGATCGGGGGCGTTCCACTCGCGAATGGCGCGCCGCAACGCCTGTGGCGCGGTCCAGCGCCACATCCCTTGGCGTGCCGCCACCATCGTCTGCACGTCACGTCCACCCACGGTGAACGGCGCGGTGATTCGCCCCGACGCCGCGAAGGGATCGCCCTGCACCACGCCGCTGGCCCCCGTGCGCCCCTCATCGTTGCCTAACGCATGGGTGAGGTCGAAGGCGCCCGACATGAGGCTCCCGTCGCGGGCGCGAAAACCGGCGCGTCGCACGGTGAGGCGATCGATCGCCGGTGCCGCGACCACGCCGACGAGCCCCGAGAGCGCGGCCGCATCGAACAGCGGGATTCCATCGACCCGCCACTGATGCTCCCCCACCTCGCCGCCCTGAATGTGGAGGTCACCCGTCCCATCGCGCCGCGACACGCCGAGTACCGAGACCGCCCCCGGGAGGAAGAGACCCGGGGAGCGCACCAGCGCCCCCGCTTCTACCGGCGACAGCTCGGTCGACGTTGGCCCCGACGTCGAGAGCGAAGGGGCAATCCCGTTCACGACGATGGGTGTGGCGAGCGCCTCCACGCGGGCGAGCGAGACGCGCTGTTGCAGCCGCGCCCGTTCCCCCACGTCGAGCGCCAGCCGGCGCGGGCGGTACCCCACCGCTCGCACCATGACGTCGTACCGGCCAGGGAGGAGGCGATCGAAGGCGAAGTAGCCGTCATCATTCGCCACGCGCGGCGCGTCGTGTTCCGCCAGCTGCACGCGCGCCGATGGCACGGGGACCCCGGTCGCGGAATCAACCACGACGCCGAGCAGCGACGCGTAGCCCGGCGCCTCCTCGGCGCGGGCAATCACGACATAGGTCCCCGACGACAGGCGATAGTAGTCGAGCCCCGCCTCGCGCGTGATGCACCCCAACACGCGCTCGGCCGCTGCACGTTCGAAGCGGCACGACACGCGCGGCGTTCCGCCGCGCCGGGCCGCGGCCGCCTCGAGGACGCGCGCGTCCCACAGCAGCGACAGTTGCGCCGCGGCGGCGAGCCGCTCCAGCGCCTCGGCGATCGGCGTCTGCACAAAGGCGATCGACAGCTCGCGCGCACCTGCATCGCTCGTCGCGCGTTCCCTGGCCGCCGGGGGCACCTGTGCGATTGCAACTGACGGCCCGAACGGCACGGACGTCACAGACGTCACCGCCAGCAGCGCCAGCGCTGCGGCCAACCGACGTCGCACGCGCGTCACGGCGTGACGGCGCCAATCACATAGCCGCGGCTGGTGCGGCGATACGTGAGCCCGCGCGCGGTGCACAGGTCGGCCAGCACCGACTCGACCGCAGGGATGCGGGGATAGAAGAGCGAGACGCGCTCGCGCGTGCGGTCGACCGTCGCCGCCCCTCCCTCGAGCGTGATCGCGACCCCAACTCTCCGCTGCAACTCGGCGAGCACCACCGCCAGCGGCTCGTCGATGGCGGCAAATCCCCCGGTGCGCCACGTGGCGAGTCGTGCGACCTCCACCCGCTGCGCGGTGAGCGGGGCATCGCCCACCAGCGCGGTCCCCTCACCGGCCCCCAGCTTCACCGCGCGTCCGCTCGCGTCACGGGAGGCGACGGCTACGCGCCCCTCTTCCACCACCACGCGCGTTCCGCCAGCCGCAAGCTGCTCGGCGTTGAGCGCCGGGTCGGCGCGCACGTCGAAGCGCGTCCCCAGCACCCGCACCGTCGCGTCGTGCGTCTGCACCATAAAGGGACGACCGTCGCGCGCGACTTCGAAGAATCCCTCTCCCTCGAGCGCCACTTCCCGCACCGCGGCGCGCGTGCCGATGGGCGAACGGAAGCCGCGCGCCAGCCGCACCACGCTCCCCGCCCCCAACGTCAACCGGCTCCCATCGGCCAGGACGAAGCGCCGAGCGGCGCCCCCCGCCGGCGCCTCGAGGCGCTCCGGGACCGCCTGCCACCCCGCACCGAGCGCCACGGCCAGCACGATCGCTGCCGCCAGCCGCATCACCAGAGGGGTCCCAAGCACCCCTCGCGCCCGCGGGCGAGCGGCGGCCGGCGCGGCTGGTTCGTCATCCGCCAGCCGCAACACCGGCACCGTCGAGGCCGACAGCGGCGTGCGCTCGCGGTTGGGGTCGTCGAGGCGCGCGCGCAGTCGCTCCCACGCGGCCTCGCGGCGCGCCGCCGCATCAGCCCCCCGAACGAGCGACTCGGCAGTGGGAATCGCGCGCCACGTGGCGCGCAACGCGTCGGCGTCGGCATGCGCGCTCAGCGCCTCGTCCAGGGCGGGAGGGAGCGCATCAGGGGGGGGCGACGAGTCACGCGTCATGACACGATTCCGATGAACGAGGCAACGAGTGCGCCCAGGCGCGCGGCGTTTCGCTTGAGCGTCGCCAGCGCCGCCACGAGGTGGTTGTTCACGGTGCGCGGCGAGCACTCCATGGCGTCGGCCACTTCGGCGTGCGACAGTCCCTCGACGCGCGACAGGAGGAGCGCCTCGCGCTGGCGAGGGGGGAGCGCCTGGAGCCAGTCCATCAGGCGCGCCTCGAGTTCGCGCCCGGCGAGCGCCTCCTCCGGTCCTTGCGGGCGGCCAAGCAGGAGCGTGTCGCCGCCGTGCGCCGCGTCGCCCAGGAGGCGATCGCGGGTGCGCAGGTTGCGGCGATGGTTGAAGGCGAGGTTGCGCACGGTCCGAAACAGGTAGGCGCGCATCGAGTGCGCCGCGTCAACTCGCTCGCGCAGGTCCCACAACCGAACGAATGCCTCCTGCACAAGGTCCTCCGCGACCGCCGACTCCCGTACCAGCGAGAAGGCGAAGCGCAGCAACGGGTCATGCAGGGCGTCGAAGAGCGCGCGGAAGGCACGCTCGTCGCCGGCCCGCACTCCGTTGCTCCACGCCGTCAGTTCGTCGGTGCGATCGATCTCGCTCATTGGACATCCGAGAAACACGCCAGCGCCCGACTGTGACTAGTCGGCGCGCGTCCCTGAGTAAGGGCTGGGGGGGAGCGCTCGTTCCGAGCAGCTCGCGTCCCCCCCTTCCCCGCTCCCCGGCGCCCCACGACCTTTCCCGCCCTCATGCGACCTCACCCACTCCCGACCGCCACAGTCAGCGCCGATAGACGGCGCGTTTCCTCCTTCCTATGTCTTTAGAGACGGGGGACGGGAGACGGGAGACGGGAGTGGCGCTGCGCGCCGTGGGGGTCTCCAAGCGGTTTGGGGAGGTGCGGGCCAACCGCGATGCATCGCTCTCGGTGCGGCGGGGGGAGATTCACGCGCTGGTGGGGGAGAATGGCGCGGGGAAGTCCACCCTCATGCGGATCCTGGCGGGGATGTATCCGCCGGACGGGGGACGCGTCGAGGTCAACGGGAAGGACGTCACGGGGTGGTCGACGCGCGAGGCGATCGCGGCGGGCGTCGGGATGGTGCACCAGCACTTCATGCTCGTCCCGACGCTCACGGTGGCCGAGAACCTCGTCCTGGGCCAAGAGCTGACCAAGGGGTTGCAGCTCGATCGCGCCGCGGCCGAGTCGGCGGTGCGCGAGCTGTGCGAGCGGACGGGGCTCAAGGTGGATCCGTCGCGGCTGGTCTCGGACCTGAGCGTGGGCGAGGCTCAGCGGGTGGAGATCCTCAAGGTGCTCTATCGCGGGGCGAAGATCCTCATCCTCGATGAGCCGACAGCGGTGCTGTCGCCGCCGGAGATCTCGGAGCTGTGGCGGGTGTTGCGGCGGCTGACGAGTGAGGGGGGGACGGTCGTACTCATCACGCACAAGCTTGATGAGGTGATGGAAGCGTCTTCTTCGATCACGGTTATGCGGGCGGGGGCGACCGTGGGGGAGGTGCTGACTTCCGAGACCACGCCGGCGGGGATTGCGAAGATGATGGTCGGCAGGGACGTGAGGCTCGCAGGGGAACTGCTCGCAGACGGGAGACGGGAGACGGGAGACGGGAGTGCGGCGCGCGCCGCCAATCCTTCGGGCGCGGCACTCGGCGGTGGGCCCGGTTCGCCCTCGCCCGCCCCCGCGGGGCCTTCCGTGGCGCGGCGTGTGGTGGGCTCTTCTCGCAAACCCAACGAAGTGGGGGAAAAACCCCTCCAGGGGGAGGGCGGGGGAGATTTCTGGG
>CAZLLP010000254.1:0-5307 GCA_964560345.1 uncultured Gemmatimonadaceae bacterium | reverse complement strand
CGCTTCTTGGTGAGCGCCCCGGCCTCGTTGAGCTGGTCGGCCACCTTCTTGTACGTGGCCTCGGCGTCGCTGATCTTGTTGAACTTCTCGTAGAGGTTGGCGATGGCGTAGAGGTTCTTGGGGTCGTCCGGGTGGTCCTGCAGCAGCCGCTGGGCGTATTCGTTGGCGGTCTCGAACTTCTTGTAGGGGTCGTCCGAGTAGCTGCCGGTGAGTGCCCCCAGCGTGTAGCTGCCGAGGGTGCCTAACGGGATGTCGGGGGCGTCCTCGAGGCGATATGCGCTGATGGATTGGGTGCGCGCGGCGATGGCGGCGGTCACCTTCTCCGGCGCCGGCCCCCCGTTCGACATGTTGAACTTGATCCCGAAGTCGCCGTCCAGCCCGCCGGGGTTGTGGCTGGCGGAGAGGATGATCCCGCCGTCGGCCTTGCGCAGGCGGATGAGGTGCGACGCTGCCGGGGTGGAGAGGATCCCGTCCTGCCCCACGATCACGCGCCCGATGCCGTTGGCGGCGGCCATCCGCAGCACGGTCTGGATCGCTTCCTTGTTATAGAAGCGCCCGTCGCCCCCCACGACCAGCGTTGCCCCTGACGGCAGCCCGACCGCGTCGAACGTCGACTGGACGAAGTTCTCCAGGTAGTGGGGCTGCTGGAAGACGGACACCTTTTTGCGGAGACCTGAGGTGCCGGGGGTCTGGCCTTGGAACGGGGTGGTGGCGACGGTGCGAGGCATGGCGTCTGGAAGACGAGAAGACGGGAAGACGAGAAGACGAGATGAAAGTGCGGTGGGACTTCTGGCGGCGGGAGGGGAGGGGAGGTTGATTGGCGATCTGACTGTGGTCCGATTGCGGGGCTCAACGACTTGATTCCGAGGGGATACTCATGCGCTTCTTCAGCGGCGTAGCGGCTCTTGCCCTGTGCACGACTACGATCTCGGCGCAGGGTGCGGGGGACCGTGAGACTGGTGCGACGGCGGCACGTGATACCGTCGTCGCAATGGTTCCGGCGAAGGATCCGCTCGTCGAGTTCGAACTCATGACGTGGGCGGAGGTGAAGGCGGCGCTCGAGGCGGGGAAGACGACGGCGCTGTTCTATACCGGCGGCACGGAGCAGCGCGGACCGCAGAACGCCAATGGCGGGCACAACATGATGGCGCGCGCCACGGTCAAGGCGATCGCGCTCAAACTCGGGAATGCGATCGCGATGCCGGTCCTCCCGTACACGCCCAACAACGCCAGCGCGACGCTCCCCGGCACCATCGGGCTCACGAACGAGCTGCTGGGGGCGATCCTCGAGCGGATCGCCGAGCAGGCAATCGTCAGCGGCTTCAAGAACGTGGTCCTGATGGGGGATCACGGCGGCGGGCAGCCCAACGTCTACGCCGACGTCGCCAAGAAGCTCAGCGACAAGTATTCGGCGCAGGGGATCCACGTCTTCTATTGCGATGAGACCTACGCCAAGGCGCAGGGGGACATGAACCAGTGGCTGGCCGACAACGGCTACCCCTCCGGGGGGCACGCGGCGATCAGCGACACGTCGGAGATGTGGTACCTGGGGGGCGACGAGTGGGTGCGCCCGGCGCTGATCAAGACGGCGTTAGGCGACCCGGTGCCGCAGCCCGGGCAGCCTCGTGCGCAGGATGGCACGCCTCGCCTCAACAACGGGATCACGGGCGATGCGCGGCGTTCGAGCAAGGAACTGGGGAAAAGGCAGTTTGATCTGAAGGTGGAGTATGCGGTGAGGCAGATTCGGGAGTTTCTCAAGTAGCGGACGGGAGACGGGAGACGGGGGACGGGAGTGCGCGCGGCTTTGCCGCGCGCGGTGCATATGCGAATCGAGGGGCTTGTCCCGGGTGAGTGGACGGGAAAAGGTCGGACGGCGCGCCGGGCGCGCCGCCGAGGAACGCAAACGGCGCCTAACGGCGCCGTTTGCACTCCCGTCTCCCGTCTCCCGTCTCCCGTCCGCTTTACCGCCCTCCCACCGTCCGCCCCAGCTCCACCGTCTTGAAGCCGCTCTCCCCCCACCCGATCACGAAGACGCTGAACCCCTGCTTCATGCGCATTTCGATGTCGCCCAGCCCCGCGGGATAGCCGCAGGCGACGTTGAACTCCTTGCAGGCGGCGAGCACGCTCTGGATCGCGGCTTCCCACCCGGCCTCGTCAAACACGCGCTTGCCGGACGCGTCGGTGCTGCTGAAGACGCCGCGCAGCGTCCCGGCTCCGGGAAACAACACGCCGATCCCCTTCACGGCGGCGATCTCGCGGATGCGCGCGAGCCCGGCCTTGCTCTCGACGATGGTCCAGTTGACCAGCTCCCCCTTGGGGTTGGCCGGCCACAGGTCGGCCTTGGCGCGATACTCCTGCTCGCTCATCCCCCACAGCTTGGGCGCCGCACCGACATCGTTGGGACGCGTGCCGCCGCTCGACGCCGGACGCATCATCGCGAGCCCCTGCTTCACCTCGTCCGGGCTCTCGACGCCCACAAAGACAATCGTGCCGACGCCAAGGTTGAGCTGCTGCGCGATGCGCTCGCGTGCCTTGGCCGGGTCGGGGGCGATTTCGGGGGTCTTCACCACCAGCGGCTGACGCAGGCGCCGCACCCCGCCGCTCGTGAACGGCTCGGCCGCCCAGTAGCCCTTGGCGAATTCGGTGAAGCCAGCGTAACCGGCGTCATAGTCGTGTTCCATCCCGCCGTCGAAGATGTAGTCGCTCCCGCTCTGGCTCAGGGCGAGCTGGGCGAGTTCGGCCGGCGTCTTGGGGGGAGTCTCCGGCGCCGCTGGCGCCCCTGGCCTCGCGGGAGGGCGACGATTGCTCGGTGCATAGAGCCCGAAGATGGGCTTTTTTGCGGCGAGCAGGTCGACCAGGGGGTTGAAGTGCTCCTGCGCGGCGACCGGGGAGGAAGCGAGCGCCAGCAGGAGGGCGGTGCGGAGGGAGCGAATCGGCATAGACGGGAGACGGGAGACGGGAGACGGGAGTGGACAACGTTTCGTCCCCGGAAGGCGTTGAAAGGCGTTACGCTGTGCAACCAATTGTATGTGAAGTTTGTGCGGGCGATACGCCCTGTAAGTCTTGCCCGTCCAACGCCCGCGGCCGACCTTAGCGCCGCACGGACGTATCGGTCGAACCCACGGAGGATCGCGGATGAAGGCACTCGCTGTCGCGGTGGCAACCGGGGTATTGGTGCTGGCCGCGGGGCCCACTCGTCCCCTGCACGCGCAGGCGCTGGCGGCGCGATCCGTCGGTCCTCGCACCTTCCCCCACGCGGCTCCCCGGGCATCATCGATCGCCCCCGAGGCGCTCACGCAGGTGGTGAAAAAGACCTGCACCGGGTGCCACTCGCAGGCTCGCAAGCTGGGGAATCTGGTGCTCGAGGGGTTCGACGTGGCCCAGGCGGCGCAGCACGCCGAGGTCACCGAGAAGATGATCGGGAAGCTGCAGGCGGGGATGATGCCCCCTCCGGGCCGCGCCCGTCCGGGAGGCGACACGCTGGCCACGCTGCAGGCGACGCTCGAACGGCTGGTCGACACGCGCGCGGCGCTCAAGCCTGAACCCGGGTCGCGCAACTTCCAGCGCCTCAACCGCGCCGAGTATGCGCAGTCCATCAAGGAGCTGCTGACGCTCGAGATCGACCCGGGGAAGTGGCTCCCGCTCGATACAAAGTCGGCCAACTTCGACAACATCGCCGACGTGCAGATGCCCTCGGCGACCACGCTCGATGCCTACCTCGACGCAGCGAGCGAGATCGCGCGACTCGCGGTGGGCGATCCCAAGGCCAACCCCACCTCGGCGACCTACAAGATTCCGCGCCTCGCCTCGCAGATGGAGCAGGTGGAAGGGGCGCCGATCGGGACGCGCGGCGGGACCGCCGTGACGCACAACTTCCCCGCCGATGGCGAGTACGTCTTTGCCATCACGCTGCACTCGATCCCCACGGGACAGCTCTACGGATCGGCGGCGCCGATCGACGAGAAGGTGGAGATCGCGGTGAACGGCGAGCGCGTGGCGATGATCGAGGTCGATCGCTGGATGTCGCAGTCCGACCCCAACGGGATGGAGCTCAAGTCGCCCCCCATTCGCGTGCGCGCCGGTCCGCAGCGCATCTCGGCGGCCTTCGTCAAGACGTTCGAAGGGCCGGTGAACGACCTCATCGCGCCGATCGGGCACTCGATCGCCGACACGCAGATCGGGGCCGACGGCGGAATCACGATCCTCCCCCACCTGCGCGAGCTGGTGGTGCTGGGGCCCTATCACCCGACCGGCGTGTCGGACACGCCGAGCCGGAAGAAGATCTTTGCGTGCCGCCCGCTGTCGGCGGCCGAGGCGCGCCCCTGCGCGCAGAAGATCCTCACGTCGTTAGGCTCGGCGGCCTATCGCCGGCCGTTGGCGGCGAACGATGTGCAGGGGCTGCTCAAGTTCTATGACGAAGGGAGCAAGTCTTCGGGCTTTGAAGGCGGGGTGCGCTTCGCGCTCGAGGCGCTGCTGTCGTCGCCGCACTTCATCTTCCGCGTGGAGGAGAAGCCGGCGACGGCCAAGGCCGGGGAACGCTTCGTCCTCTCCGATCTCGACGTGGCGTCGCGGCTGTCGTTCTTCTTGTGGGGGACACCGCCTGACGCGGCGCTGCTCGCCGCCGCGAAGCGTGGGGCGCTGTCGACGCCGGCCGGATTGCAGGCGCAAGCGCGCCGCATGCTGGCCGATCCGCGCTCCGATGCGTTGGCGACGCGATTCGCGGCGCAGTGGTTGCGCCTGCAGGACCTGGACAAGGTGCACCCCGACGCGCTGCAGTTCCCCGACTATCACCAGCAGTTGGGGGACGACATGCGGCGGGAGACGGAGACGTTCTTCGCCAGCATCGTGCGGGAGAACAAGAGCGTGCTCGACCTGTTCACCGCCGACTACACCTACCTCAACGAAGCGTTGGCCAAGCACTACGGGATCGACGGGGTGACGGGGAGCCAGTTCCGCCGGGTGCAATACCCGGACGACAAGCGTGTGGGGCTGCTGGGGCATGCGAGCATCCTGACGCTCACGTCGGTGGCCAACCGCACGTCGCCGGTGCTGCGCGGGAAGTGGGTGATGGAGGTCTTGTTAGGCTCCCCGCCGCCGCCGCCGCCCCCCGGGGTCCCCGACCTCGAGGAGACCAAGGACGCCAAGGAAGGGCGCATGCTCACGACGCGCGAGCGGATGGAGATGCACCGCGCCAACGCCGCCTGCCGCTCGTGCCACCTGTTCATGGATCCGATCGGGCTGGCGCTGGACAACTTCGACGTGACGGGGCGCTGGCGCGACGTCGAGGCCGCCGCGAAGGCGAAGATC
>CAZLLP010000253.1:0-5415 GCA_964560345.1 uncultured Gemmatimonadaceae bacterium | reverse complement strand
GGCGCGACCCGGGGGGCTACATCCTCCCGGCGTCGCAAGCCGACTTCGGAACGGCGACCAAGTTCGTCAACGCGCTGCGCAAGGCGAACATCACGATCCATCGCGCCACCGCCGCCTTCAGCGTCAACGGCAAGCAGTATCCGGCCGGCTCGTACGTCGTGAAGACGGCGCAGGCGTTCCGCCCGCACGTGCTGGACATGTTCGAGCCGCAGGATCACCCCAACGATTTCGCCTATCCGGGCGGGCCGCCCAGGCCGCCGTACGACAACGCCGGCTGGACGCTGGCGTTCCAGATGGGGGTCAAGTTCGATCGCGTCCTCGACGCCTTCGATTGCCCCTGCGAAAAGATCGACGGGATGGCGACGCCCCCCGCGCATACGGTGGCCAACGCCGGCGGGGCCAAGGGCTACGTGATCGATCCGCGCGTCAACGACGGTTTCATCGTCGTCAATCGCGCGCTCAAGAGCGGCGCGACGGTCTATCGCGTCAACGCGCCGCTCACCATGGGGAACGTCACGCACCCTGCGGGCGCCTTCTACATCAGCGCCACCGCCGCGACCAAGGCGCTCGTCGAGAAGGCCGCGAAGGAGATGGGCGTCCCGGTGCATGGGACCAGCGCCGGTCCGGGCGATGCCACGCGTCTCTCGGCCAAGCGCATCGCGCTGTGGGACACCTACGGCGGCTCGATGCCGTCGGGACACACGCGCTGGCTCTTCGAGCAGTTCGAGTTCCCGTTCGACGTGATCTATTCGCCGACCATCGACGCCGGTAACCTGAAGGCCAAGTACGACGTGATTGTCTTCGTGACCGGCGCCATCCCGGCCGCCCGTCGCGAGGGGGGGAGCGAGCTGTCGGCGATGATGGAGCGCTTCAACCGCCAGCCGGCGCCTAACGACATCCCGGCGCAGTACCGCCCCTGGCTCGGCCGCATCACCGCCGACAAGAGCGTGCCGCAGATCAAGCAGTTCCTCGATGCCGGCGGCACGGTCATCACGGTCGGGACGTCGACCAACCTGGCCTATCACCTCGGCCTCCCGGTGTATGACTACCTGGTGGAGAAGACGCCGAGCGGTGAGGAACGCGAACTGCCGCGGGAGAAGTTCTACGTCCCGGGGTCGATCCTGCGCGCCAGCATCGACAACAGCGTCCCGGTGGCGTTCGGGCTCGACGCCGAGACCGACGTCTTCTTCGACGATTCGCCGACGTTCCGCCTCGGGCCCGACGCCGCCCTCAAGGGGGTGCGTCCGGTGGCCTGGTACGCGACCGGCCGCCCGCTGCGCTCGGGGTGGGCGTGGGGGCAGGGGTATCTCGAAGGCGGCGTTGCGGCTGCCGAGGCCAAGGTGGGGAAGGGGATGCTGTACCTGTTTGGCCCCGAGATCACCTTCCGCGCCACGCCGCACGGGACCTTCAAGTTCCTGTTCAACGGGATTTACGCCAGCGGCAACTAGTCGCGACTGACAGGGGAGTGAGTGCCGCGCGGCTGCGGCACTCACGGCACAAGGAGAACGCGGCGCCTCCCGATCGGGGGGCGCCGCGTTTCACGTGTGCGTGCCGCGACAGCGCGCGTCAGGTGCTGGCGATCGCCGATGCCAGCGCGTGCGCGACCTCGGGGCGGCAGATGTCCGAGTGCGAGGTGATGATGGCGTTGGCGTCGAGGTTGTAGACGCCGCCCGCGTTGAACGCGTACTGCTGGTTAGGCGGGAGCAGTTCGTGCGGCGTGACCTCGGGGGTCTTCTGCGCGCCGTTGCGCCCGATGCCGCCGTACTTGTCGTTCTCGTCGCCCAGCCCCGAGGCAACCTGTCCCCCCAATCGGGAGGCCAGCGGGTAGGCCAGCCCCACCGCCTTGTCCTTGGCGGTGTAGGTGATGTAGATCGGCCCGGCGACCTTCTTGTCGGCGATCACCGAGCGAAAGAGGCCGTTGCTGGTCCCGTCGTACTTCTGCGCCATCCCGTAGTGCGAGAAGGCGGCCTGCATGAGGAAGAGGGACTGCACGCGATTGGCCGCCCCCTTGGGGAGGGCGTTGGCGCACGCGGTGACGACGCGCCCGCCGAACGAATGTCCCGCCAGATGCAACTTGAGCCCCGGGAGCTCCTTCTGGATGCGCTGGACCACGGGGGCCAGTCCATTGGCGCCCACGGTGCCGGCGCGCTCCTTCATGGTGAAGTAGGTCGTCATGTTGAGCGCGTTGCGCACGCCCCCCAGGATCGAGCCGAAGATGTTGGCCGCCTGTCCGCCCGCCGCGCCAACACCGCCGCCGGCGCCGCCGATCGAGGTCGCCGCCCCGCCGCTCCCGCCGATCTTTCCCTTGGGGAGGTCGAGGACTGGCGGCGCGAGCAGCTTGAGCACCTGGTCGCCTGGCTTCTTGGCACCGGTGGCGGGGAGGGCGTCGGCCCCCGACTTGCCCGTCGTCCAAAACGTCCGCAGCAAGTCAATGAACTTGCGCTGCGCCGCCACGTCGGTCTCGATCTTGTCGAGCAGCTTTTCGGCTGCGGCGAACTTGG
Source organism: uncultured Gemmatimonadaceae bacterium (assembly GCA_964560345.1). GTDB lineage: Bacteria > Gemmatimonadota > Gemmatimonadetes > Gemmatimonadales > Gemmatimonadaceae > SCN-70-22. The sequence goes on along the minus strand of CAZLLP010000253.1, from coordinate 2,914 downwards.
CCTTTGATGCCTTGTCAGGGAACGCGCTGGCGAGAAGCGCGAGCTGCTTCTTGACACTCGCTCGCGTCACGGCGCTGCCGACCGAATTGGCATTGCCGGCCACCAGCTCGTTGTCGGCAAACTTCTTGGATGGCCAGAAAACCGCGATCACGCCGAGCTTGCGCGCGTCGATCCCCGGCACGTTGCGGGCGTCGAGTTCCTTGCGCAGGAAGTCGAGGTACATCCCGTACCACTTGCGGGCATCGGCGATGTCGTTGTTCCACCCGTGTGAGAGCACGAGCACGTCGGTGAGTCCGGGGGCGCGCAACGTGTCGATCGCCGCCTTGACCTGCGTCGCGCCAAACTTCCCCTTCTCGTCGAATTCGATCTCTGCGTACGGGAATCCGCTCTTCGTAGCCATCGTGTCGCTCCGTTAGACCGATTGAATGGTTCGCATGAGGTCGACCAGCCCGCGCCCCTGCCAGTACTTATCGCGATTGAGGTCGGTGGCGTTGTCCATGAACAACTGCTTGACCCGCTCCGGCTGCCCCTGAAACTCGCGGCGCACCGAGAGGAAGGCGGCGATGGCGCCCGAGACGTGCGGTGCCGCCATGCTCGTGCCGCTGTCCTCGATGTATTGCACCTGGTCGTCGCGAAACTTCCTGGGAGAACTGGTGCTCTTGTCCTGCTCCAGCATCGCCGCCTTCTTTGCCCCCGCGGCGCAGGAGACGATCTTCTCGCCCGGGGCCAGCAGGTCGGGCTTGTTGCGCCCGTCGCCCGTCGGTCCCTTGGACGAGAAGAACGACGCCCCGTACAGGTGCGGCATTTCCTTGTGCGTCGAGCCGACGGTGATCGCCGACTCGGCGTTGCCCGGGTCGTTGATGGTCAAGGGGATCCCGGCCGCCTTTACTCCGGTGTACGACGTCTGCTGGAAGCCGTAGCCGGAGTTGCCGGCCGCCACGACGACGACGACCCCCGATCGCACCAGGCGATCGACCTCCACGCAGAGCGGACTTTGTCCGCAGGCAAACCACTCGGGATCGAAGTCGTAGCCGAGCGAGAGGTTGACGCCGTGAATCAGGAGGCGGCGCCCGTACTGGTTGATCTCGTTGACGCGCTGCAGCGCGCGGATGATAGCGGTCGTCGTCCCGTTGCCTGACGAGTCGAGCACCTTCATGCTGACGATCTTGCACTCCGGTGCGACTCCCGCGAGTTCGGTCACGGCGCGAATGTCGACGCGGCGCACGTCGCTCTGTTCCTCACGCACTCCGTGCGCCGAGTACACCTTGCGTGCGTCCTCCGCCGCCTTGGCCGCTTCGTCGGCCTTGGCCTTGGCGTCCTTGCCGTTCTTCGCCTTGGGGGCGGCGACAGGGGGAGGCGCTTCGGGGAGTTGGAGGCATCCGGCGATGATCCCCGCCACGTGCGTGCCGTGGCCGAAGTCGTCGACGAGCGGGTCGGAGTTGTCCTCGTCGACAAAGCTGTCGTGCCGCACGGGTTCACGAACGTCGAGGTTGCGGAACTTGGTGAAGTGCGGGTGCGTCTTGTCGACACCCGAATCCATCACCGCCCACACGATGTCGCGGCCGCGTGCGTTGAAGGCAATGCGCGCGGCGTCGGCCTTGACCGTCTGCGTGCTCTTGTTGAGCGTCGCCGACACCTCGAAGTCGGGCCAGACGCGATAGATCCGGCGCTCGTTCCACTGATTGTTGGCCTGATCGACGTCGTGGCGCACGACGGCGATGATCTGCTGCTCGGTGAGCTTGGCCGCGACGTACTGCAGCGGCGAGAGCTTGTCGAGTCGCGCGGCGTACTCCGATCGATCGGCATCCGTGAACGACGTCCCCCCCTTTACGATGCTGACGATGTCGTCGATGACCTCCTTGCGCGCAGCGTCGCGCCCGTCGTGATAGTCGAGATTGAGGTCGATGACGACGGCGTACTTCGGTTCGGCCGATGGCCCGGCGAGTCGTTTCCCGCCGCGCCCGTCCTTCGTCTTCGGTTTCTCCTTGAAGCGTTCGACCAGGGGGAGCGCGATCACGGTGCGATCGAGCTTGCGCGGGTCGAACTTGTACGGTCTGGGGTCGGACGGCGTGGCCGGCTTGCTTGCGGCTGACGGAATGGCCGCGCGCCGCTTTGCGGCTGGCGGGAACTGCTTGGCCGCGGCCTTGGTCGACGCCGGTGCCTGCTTGGCGGCACTCTTGGCGGCACTCTTGGCGGCACTCTTGGCGGCGCGTTTGGCGGTGCGCTTGGTTGTGCGTGTGGCTGTGCGTTCGACCCCGCGCTTCGGCGCAGGCTTCTTTCGTGCGGCCATACCACCCGTTCCCGGTTGCGGACGCCCTGAGTTACGACGCCGCCTCGTAGGGAGCAAGACTGTGGCGCCATTGCAGCGATCGTCGCTTCCGATGCGTTGATGAGCGCCGAGATGCGACAGGCGAGGACCACGACGTGCGATCATGTGCAGCGTCCTCGACCGTATGCCTCCCGCCCGCGCCTCCAGACGCGCAGATTCGTCGGCAGCGCGTTCACCTTCACCATCGATACTCCATGCGTCGTCTGCTTTCCCTCGCCGCGGCCACCCTCGTCGCCCTGCCGGCGGCCTCCGCCCAGACCTACGCCACGGGCGATCAGGTCATTCGCAGGATCTGGGATGAAGGGGTCAATCGCTCGCAGGTCGCGAGACTCGCGCAGGTGCTCAGCGACTCGATCGGCCCGCGTCTCACCGGCTCCCCGGGCATGAAGAAGGGGAACGACTGGCTCGTCGCCACCTACACCGGCTGGGGGATCGAGGCCAAGAACGAGCAGTACGGCACGTGGAAGGGGTGGCGGCGCGGGGCGTCGCACATCGATCTCGTCGAGCCGCGCGTGCGCTCGCTGGAGGGAACCATGCTGGCATGGAGCGCCGGAACGGCCAACAAGGACGTCACGGGCGACGTCG
>CAZLLP010000252.1:0-5472 GCA_964560345.1 uncultured Gemmatimonadaceae bacterium | reverse complement strand
AACGCGCCACTGGGCGCGTCCGCGCGGGCGCGGCGAGCGAATCGGGTTCCTTCTCGTCATGTCGTCGTCTCCACCAGGACGTCTTCCCAGAGGCTTTCCAGCGCGGGCTCGGGACTGGCGTCGGCGAAGTCCCAGGAGTCCTGGACGATCGCCTTGATCTCTTCATCCAGCTTGGCCATGCCGGCATCATCGATCTCGCCCGCCGCTTCCATGTGGGCGCGGAGGACGTGGATCGGGTCGCGCTTCATGTACTCTTCCAGTTCCTGCTTGGAGCGATACGTCCCGCTCACCGCGTCGGACATCGAGTGCCCCATGAAGCGATAGGTGCGCACCTCGAGCAGCGTCGGCGTGGACTGCGTGCGGGCGCGGTGCACCGCCTCGGCCACGGCGGCTCGCACCGCGAGCACGTCCTGCCCGTCGACCTGGGCGCGCGGCATGTCGTAGGCCGCGCCACGCTGGTAGATGTCGTGAATGGCCGAGGCGCGCTCGAGCGCCGTCCCCATCCCGTAGCGGTTGTTCTCGATGATGTAGACCACGGGGAGCTTCCACAGCGCCGCCATGTTGAGCGCCTCGTGGAAGGCGCCGGTGTTGACCACCGACTCGCCCATGAAGCAGAGGATGGTCTGGTCGGTGCCGCGATACTTGATCGCGAAGCCGACGCCGGTCGCGACCGGGACGTGCCCGCCGACGATCCCGTGCCCGCCGAGGAAGTTGGCGTTGCGGTCGAAGAGGTGCATGGAGCCCCCCTTGCCTCGGGCGCAGCCATCGCTGCGACCAAAGAGCTCGGCCATCACCGCGCGCGGCGTGATGCCGCGGGCGAGGGCCTGGCCGTGGTCGCGGTACGTCGTGATGACGTAGTCGTCGGGGCGCAGCACGGAGATCGCGCCCGTGCCGCAGGCCTCCTGCCCGATGTAGAGGTGGCAGAAGCCGCCGATCTTGCCTAACGCGTAGGCCTCGGCGCAGCGCTCCTCGAAGCGGCGCTGGAGGAGCATGGAGTGGAGCAGGGCGGCGCGCGTCGGCGCGTCGGTTTCGCCGAACGTGGTGTCGGCTTTCGTCTCGGTCTTTTTCTTCGCCATGGTCGAGTGGGCGGGTGCCTGCGACGGCATCCGGTAACCGTGGCGCACGCTCTGGCGCGCTCGGATGTGGGCTCCTGGGAATGTCGCGGGAGCCCTAGCGGCCCCCGCGTCCCGGTGGACGATCCTGAAACGGTCCTACACGCCGGCCGCTTGCACCTGCTCCCAGGCGTGATAGCTCGAACGCACGAGCGGCGCGGCTTCGACGTGCTTGAAGCCCAGTTGCATGCCGATCGCACGCAGTTCGCGGAATTCCTCCGGCGTGTAGTAGCGATCGAGCGGGAGGTGCCCGTCCGACGGCCGGAGGTACTGCCCGATGGTGAGAATGTCGACGTCCACCGCGCGCAGGTCGTGCATCACGGCGACCAGCTCTTCAGTGGTCTCCCCGAGCCCAACAATCACACCGGTCTTGGTGGGGATGTGCGGGGCGACCTGCTTCGCGAAACGGAAGATCTGCATCACGCGCTCGTAGCGTCCGCCGGGGCGAGCGCGCTTGTAGAGGCGCGGGACCGTCTCGGTATTGTGATTGTAGATCTCGGGGCCGGCCTCGAGTACGGTGCGGATCGCGTCCTCGTCCCCCTGAAAGTCGGGGACGAGCACCTCGACCGAGCAGCCGGGGAGGCGCTGGTGAATCTGCCGGATGGTCTCGGCGAAGATGTAGGCCCCGTAGTCGGGGAGATCGTCGCGATCGACCGAGGTGATCACGGCGTGCTGCAGGTTCATCTGCGCGATCGCCGCTCCGACCCGATTGGGTTCGTCGATGTCGTACTTGGGCGGACGCCCGTGTGCGACGGCGCAGTAACCGCAGTTACGGGTGCAGACGTCGCCAAGGATCATGAACGTCGCGGTGCCGTGCTGCCAGCACTCGCCGACGTTGGGGCAGTGCGCTTCCTCGCACACCGTATGGAGGTTGAGCTCCTTCATGAGCCCCTTGAGGCGCACGTAGTTCTCACCACCAGGTGCCTTGACCTTGAGCCAGGACGGTTTGCGCTCGGGCAGGGGCTCAGCGCGGTGACGTCCCATGATCTGGTACAGCGTATCCGACATTCGCAGCTCGGTGATCCGCCGGGCATCGGGGGAGGACATCGGAACGATGGCCCCCCGGCCAAGTCGGTGCGGCAATCTACCCCCCGGTGCTCGCGGGAGCCAAGCACCCATAACCTTCGAGTGAATTTCAGAAGGTTACGGTCGGACTCCAATTCCGGTGGAAAAACGCGAAATCGAGAACGGAGCGAGGTCAAAATCGACCACGTCGCCCGACGCGAGTGCCCCGACGACGTCGCCGGTGAGCGGGGCCAGAAGGATCCCGTTGCGGGAGTGGCCGCAGGCGTAGATGACGGCGGGAAAGTCGGGGTCTGGGCCGATGATCGGGAGCCCGTCGAAGGTCATCGGACGCAGCCCGGACCAGGTGCGCACCTCGTCGGCGCGCCCGAGCGCGGGGACGAGGCGCCCGGCCACATCGCGGAAGCCGGACAAGGCGGCGTCGGTGGTGCCGAGTTCGTAGCCGACCGCTTCGGAGGTGCTTCCGACATAGGTCTGCCGGTCGGCGGCGCGGGGGATGAGGTAGCCACCGAATCCGAAGACGGGGCGCGAGATGGGAGCGCCGGAGAGCGCCATCATCTGGCCGCGCAGCGGGCGCACCGGGATGGCGCGCGGCATCCCCTGGAGGAGCGGCGCCCACGCACCGGTCGCGATCACGACATGTCGCGCGCGCAGCCGGCGCCCGCCGTCGAGTTCGATCGCCACCATGCTCCCGATCATTTCGATGCGGCGTGCCTCGCCGTCGACTCGCGCCATCGCGCCTAACGCCACGGCCTCGTCGAGCGCCTGCATCAGGCGCTGGTTGTCGACCATCCCGTCGTCGTGATGGAAGCGGGCGCCGAGCGGGGCGACCAGCGCCGGTTCGAGGTGCGCGACGTCGCTGGCCGACAGCCACTGGGACATGTCATCAGGACTGGCGGCGAGTGTCGCGGCCTCACGGTCGGTCGCGGGGACGCGAAGGATCCCGTCGAGTGCAAAGGGGATCACGCGACCGGTGACGGCATGCAGTTCGTCGAGGTACGAGGCGTAGCGCGCGCGGGCCGCGAGGGTGAAGGCGAGTGCGTCGCCACGCACCGGATCGATGGTGGGGGCGAGAAATCCCGCCGCGGCGGCGGAGCCCAGCCCGGGGCGGCGGCGCCCGACCAGACAAGTCGAGAGGCCACGGGCCGCACAGGCGCGGGCGCTGGCAAGGCCGATGAGTCCATCGCCAAGGACGACGACGTCGAGGATCTCACTGGACGTCATGCGTCGTTCCTTGCGAGATTGTACGGGCGCGACGTGCAGGAATGGTGGGGCAGAGTGGGGTGAAACTTCGGCCGCGACGGCGGCGTACGGTCAGCAGTCCTCGAATTGGAGTCTGGACCCATGCTTCGCACCATTTTCATGATCGGGCTGTTCGCCATTGGCGGGCTGTTCCTGCTCAAGCTGTTTTTCGGCGTCTTTGGGGTGTTCTTCGTCCTGCTGATCGGGCTGCTCGGTCTGGCCCTGAAGATCGCGATCTTCGGTGCGATCATCTACCTCGTGCTGCGCATCGTGAGTCCCGATACGGCGCGTCGGATGCGGGAGCGCTGGTCGGGCACGTCTTCTGTCTGAGAAGACGGGAAGACGGGAAGACGGGAAGACGAGATGTTGGGTACGCGCCGCTGATGAGCGTGTGACTCGACCGGTTGTGTGGGCCGATCCTCTGGATCGGCCCTGTTTCTTTGAGTGCAGGATGCAGGGCGACTCTTCACTTCATTCGACAGACAGATGCGGAACCATTGGGGGATACTGACGGCGTCGGCGGTGGTGCTGCTGGCGGCGTGCAAGAGCGGGGCGCCTGGGGTTGCGGCGGCGCCGGTGCCGGCGAGCATCGAACCTAACGCGGCCGAGTTGCGGGCGGACCTGTTTGCATTTGCGGCCGATTCGTTTCGCGGGCGCGAGACGGGGACGCCGGATGCCGATCGGGCGGCGGCGTGGATTGCCCGGCGCCTGGCGACGTTGGGACTCGAGCCGGCGGGCGATAGCGGCTACTTCCAGCGCGTGCCGATGCGTCGCACGCAGCTGACGGCCGACTCGATCGTGGTCACGTCGCCCAAGGGGCGCACGCCCTGGCGTCTGGGGAACGACCTGCTGGTCCTGACGGCGCTTGGGCCCGGGGCGCCGTTGCCCAAGCTGGCGACCGATGCCGATGTCGTCTTCGCGAGTTATGGGATGATCGATCCCTCGCTCGGGCGTGACGACTACAAGGGACTCGACGTGAAGGGGAAGGTGGTCGTGATTGCCGGGGCGATCCCGCCCGGCATCGACTCGACCAAGCGGAAAGCGATGGAGAGCCCGGATGCGCTCTTCTCGCGACTGGGCGGCGCGATCGGGCGCGGACCGGCGGCGATCGTCCTGCTGGTGTCGGATTCGCTCTTCGGTCTCGCGGCGGGGCAGTTCTCCAACCGGCAGATCGAACTGGCGCGCGGGCCGGCGCCGGCGGGGGCTGCGCGGCCTTTGCCGATGGTCGCCGTGGGGCGCCTGACGAGTGGCTCTCCTTTGGTGCCGGCCGGATGGCCGTCGGCCGACCAGGGGACGGCGCTGGCCGGGACGCGCCTGACGGCGTCGGTGCGGCAGTCCTCCGAGGCGTTCAACGGCTACAACGTGGTGGGGATCGTGCGCGGTACCGACCCCGCCTTGCGCAACACGTACGTGGCGTACGGGGCGCACTACGATCACATCGGGATCCAGCCGGCGGTGAACGGCGACTCGATCGCCAACGGCGCCGATGACGACGGCTCGGGGAGCGTGTTGCAGCTGTCGCTGGCGCGCGCCTTCGCCAAGGGGCCCAAGCCCAAGCGCTCGCTCCTGTTTGTCTGGCATGTGGGCGAGGAGAAAGGGCTCTTCGGCTCCGACGTTTTCACCACCACCCCCACGGTGCCGCTCGACTCGATCGTGGCGCAGCTCAACGCCGACATGGTGGGGCGCAACGGCGACGATTCGCTGTACATCGTCGGGCCGGGGGCGGCGCCTAACGGGCAGAGCGCGACCCTGGGGGCAGTGATCGACTCGGTGAACGCCAAGTCGACGCGCCCGTTCGTCTTCAACCGCGAGTGGGACACGACCATGCACCCGGAGCGCATCTACTACCGCAGCGACCACTTCAACTACGCGCGCAAGGGGATCCCGATCGTCTTCTTCACCACCGGGCTGCACCCGCAATATCACCAGGTGACCGACGAGGCCGGACTCATCAACTATCCGAAGATGGAACGGATCGGGAGCCTGATGTACCGGGCGGGGGTGGCGTTAGGCGATCGGTTGACGCGACCGAAGCCGACGGCGACGCAGTAGGCGAGACGGGGACGGGAGACGGGAGACGGGAGTGCAAACGGCG
>CAZLLP010000251.1:0-5763 GCA_964560345.1 uncultured Gemmatimonadaceae bacterium | reverse complement strand
TATGGTGCCAGGGCGAGCGGGTGCAAGCGCTGGCCGACGCGCGTGGCGCGTCGGCTCTCCCGTCTCCCGTCTCCCGTCTCCCGTCTAGCAATCGATGTCCTTCCGAACAGTCCTTTTCGATTGCGATACCACCCTCTCGGCCATGGAGGGGATCGACGAGTTGGCGCGGGAGTTTCGCGACCAGATCGTGCCGCTCACCGAGGCGGCGATGCGGGGTGAAGTGCCGCTCGAATCCGTCTATGCGCGGCGACTCGCCATCATCAAGCCGACGCGTGGCGAGATCGATCGCATTGGCCGCATGTACGTCGAGCGGTTGGTGCCGGGAACGCGGGAGACGATCGACGGGCTGCATCGTGCCGGCGTCGACGTGCACATCATCTCGGGCGGGTTGCGCCCGGCGGTGCTGTATGTCGCCGACGCACTCGGTGTCGCGCATGACAAGGTGCACGCGGTCGATCTCTTCTTCGACGAGGCGGGACACTACGCCGGTTTTGACGAAGGGTCGCCGCTCACGCGCGACGGCGGCAAGCCGGCGGTGATTCAATCGTTAGGCGCGCTGGCGCGACCGGTGATGCTGGTGGGCGACGGCAACACCGACCTCGATACCAAGCCGATCGTCGACTGCTTCGTGGGCTTTGCCGGCGTCGTCGCGCGCCCGCGGGTGGTCGCGGAGGCCCATGTGGTGGTGCACGCCAACTCGCTCCTCCCCGTGCTGGCGCTCGCCCTGGGCGACGACGGCGCGGCGCAGCATCCCGAACTGCTTTCCCTCATCGACGCCGGGCGACGGATGCTCGCGACGTCGGTTCACCTTCCTCCGGACAGGGCTGCCCCATGAGCACCGTCATCGAACCCTCCGCCACTGCTGCCACCACGCCTGCCGTGAGCGTCAAGGCGCCGCCGTTCGGGAAGTTCTTCCTCCCCGGCCCCACCGAGGTGCGCCACGACGTGCTGTACGCGATGACCCAGCAGATGATCGGGCATCGTGGCAAGGACGTCGAGGATCTCCTGGCCCGCGTCGCCCCCAAGCTGCAGGCGGTCTTTCGTACCACGCGCCCCGTCTACACGGTGACGTCGTCGGCCACGGGGCTGATGGAAGCGGGGGTCCGCAACGCGACACAGAAGCGCGTATTGTGCCTGGTGAACGGCTCCTTCTCCGAGCGCTTCTACAAGGCAAGCGTCAACTCGGGGATAGCGGCCGACAAGCTCGAGGTGCCGTTCGGGCAGTACGTCTCGCCCGAACTCCTGGCCGACACGCTCAAGCAGAAGGAATACGACGTCGTCACCATCGTGCACTCGGAGACGTCGACCGGCGTGCTGAATCCCATTCGCGATCTCGCTGCGGCGGCGCACGCCTCGGGCGATGTGGCGGTGGTGATCGATACGGTGTCGTCGCTGGCCGCGGGCGCGGTGGAGAGCGATGCGTGGGAGCTCGACTATGTGCTCACCGGGTCGCAGAAGGCGATCGCCCTTCCCCCCGGTCTCGCGTTCTGCACGGCGAATGAACGCGTCTTCGCGCGCGCGCGGCAGAGCCAGCGGCGCGGACTGTACTTCGACCTGCTGGAGTTCGACGAGTACTACAAGAAGAACCAGACGCCCAACACGCCGGCGGTGTCGCTGCTCTACGCGCTCGACCTGCAGCTCGACCACATCATGGCCGAAGGGGTCGAGGCGCGCTGGGCGCGCCACACGGAGATGGCCGAGTACACGTGGCGGTGGGCCGAACAGCGTGGGCTCAAGGTCTTTGCACCTGCCGGATACCGCTCGCCGGGGGTCACCTGCATCCTGATGCCCGAGGGGGAGAAGGGATCGGCGGTGGTGGGGGCGATGAAGGCCAAGGGGTTCGTCCTGGCCACCGGCTACGGCGCGCTCAAGGACGACATGGTGCGCATCGGCCACATGGGCGAGCACACGTTAGGCGAGGTGCAGGAAGTCCTCGCGGCGCTGGGCGAGGTGATGTCGCGCTAGTGCGCGCCTGACGCGGCCACGCGTGAATCGGCGGCGGTGACTGGACGCATGTCCGGTCACCGCCGCCTTTTCAACCAGCGATCGATGGCCTGCACGGCGCGATACTTGGGGTGCGGATAGCTGGAGCGCTCCGAGAACGCGGCGCGCAACTGCTGCATGGCCGGCGCATAGTCGGTTCCCAGCGCGGCGAACTTCTCCGCCGTCTGCAGCAGCGCGTCGACCTCGAAGATCATCAGCCCCTCGTACAGGTGAGACGGATGCGACGCCCGCCGAATGCGTTCGCGCACCAGCAGTGCCTCCTGCTCGATCCCCGTGGCGATGGGCGCGGCGAAGATCGCCGGATTGGGGACGTCGTTGGCCGAGAGGAAGGTGAAGACCTCGGGAGCATTCGCCCCTGACAGCTCGTCCACGACGCGCTGCTCCCAATCGGGGACCGACTGCAGCTTCTCCAGCGCCCGCGCGCGAATGGTCGGGTGGTTCCCCGCACGCGTGTAACCAAGGAGCGAGACAAACTGTTGCGAGGGGACGCCGGAATCGATCTGCGAGAGGATCCACTGCTCGTTGCTGTCCAGCGCCGACGGATCGCGGGTGGCGATCGTTTTCCAGGCGCGCACACGCGAGGCGATCAGCGGCGCCGCGCCGACAAGCGCCATGGCCACGGTGAAGAGCGTTACCGCTTGCAGTGACCGCCTGACGAAGGTGCCGCCGCTTGCACTCGGCGCCCCAGCGTTGAGCAGGAGTGCCGCGCAGATCATGAGGAGGAGCGGCACCGTGAGCGGCGCCAGCCGCATCAGCGCATCCAGCGACCACGCTTGCGGCGCACCACTCGGCGCCGCCGCGGCCGCCGCAGCGGCGACGAGCGTGCTCACCCCAACAAAGGCGAAGGCCGCGGGGACCTGCCATCCAGCGGCGACCGGAACGGCGGGGAGCTTTCCCGCGATGGCCAGGATCGCCGTGACGCCGAGCATGAGGAGCACCATGGCGCCGTGCCCCCAGAGGAGGGCGAAGGCGAATCCGACGCCGCGATCACCACCGGGCATGGCGGAGAGCTGCAGGCGGCCGAGCGCGACGAGGAGGACGCTGGCGGCGACGAGGAGGAGGTTGCCGAGCGGAATCATGCTCAACGATACGGGTGATACACACACGACAACACCCCTGGTAGCTCTCGCTACCAGGGGTGTGCCGTATGTGGCGCTCCCCCCAGAGACGCACACATCCTTGCTTCACTCGCAGTATCGTCGCCTAACGTCCGTACCCGTTCGAACGTGGGTCGTTCCGTTGGGTCTTCGCACGATCTTCGCACGATGAGCCGCACCAGCCCACGGCGTGAGCACCCGCGCATTCTGGTCACAGCACGTCAGCCTCGCCCTTCCACCGCATGAGACGCCGACGTGCCGTTCGTGTTAAGAGACACACAATCTCGCGCGCCCCCCTACATCGACCAGTGCCTGAAGAATCAGGAACCCGCAAAGACGAGGTCGAGTGCGACGTATCCATCAGCATCGCCTCCCTGCGATGGAAACTCGAGGGTCAGGTTCACCCACCCGTCGTGATCGGGGTCACTCATGCGCAGCGGCATCATCGTCTGCTGCGCGGGGAGCACGGTGACGGCACTCGGCGCGCCGCGCGGCGCGCGCACCCGCAGCGTATAGACCTGCCCGGCGCGCCCCTCGGTGCGCACGACGTAACGCGCCCCCTCCACGCGCTCGCGCACGATGCGGAGCGCCGATGAGCGATCGCCGATGCGCGGAGCCTGTCGCGGCGGCCCGACTTCCCACCCGCCGTCCCAGCGCACCGCCAGCTGCACCTCGTCCCCAAGCACCGCCGAGTCACTGGGAATGACAGCGCCGGGATAGGTGCGCGCGGTGAGACGCGCCCCATCGGTGGGGCGCACGATGCTGCTGGCCCCCAACGGGAGCGCGGGAGCAAACTCCACCGTGATCGGACTCCCCTTCTCGATCCCGTCGCGGCTCACGGACAGCGACAGCTCGCGCCCACGCCTCACCAGCTGCAACGACAGGCGAGCTTCGCCCACCGCCAGGTGCTCGACGCGCACCGTGTCCCACTCGGCGGGCATGTGCGGCGCAACGCGCAGTCGCCCGGCCGGCGCATCGACCTCGAGGCCGAGCAGGCCGCGCACGAGCGGCGTGAGCACCATCGACGTGGCAAAGAACTGGTGCGGCACCGCGGTGTCGAGCGGCTTGTATACGCGCCCCGAGATCACCTCGGGGTTGCGCCCCAGTGCCTCATCGAAGCCGGTGCGTGCGATGGCATCGAGCGCAAAGCGTCCCGCGTGGGCGTTGTGATAGCGATACTGCGCCAGCGAAACCCATCCGGTCACGAAGGGCCACACCGCTCCGTTGTTGTAGTGCAGCGGATCGAACAACGTCGAGCGCGCCGAGAGCGGCCTCGCTCCCCAGTCGGTCATGATCTCGTTGCTCGCCAGGCGCCCCACCATGTCGGCGCCGCGCGTGGCATCGAACACGTCGAACGACAGCGCGGTTGCCGGCCATGAGGTGAGGTTCTCGTTGACCTTCTTCCCCTCGAGAATGGCGAAGGCGTACTGCCCCTGCTGCGGCAACCAGAGGGCCTGCTCGAGCGTCGCCAGCGCCTTGCTGCGAATCGCGCGCGCTTCGCTGGCGAGCTTGGGTTCCTTCATCGCGTCGGCCATGCGGGCAAAGCGCTCCAGCGCCGCGATCCACACACCGCTCAGGTACACGTCGGAGACGATGCCCTCCTGCAGGTCGCCCACTTCGAGCGCCCCCGCGCCGGCAATCGTGTTCTCCATCAATCCATCACCGTCGCTGTCGGCCTTGCGCGACCACTCGTACGCTTTCCGCAGGTTGGGCCACAGCTCGCGCACCAGTGCGGTGTCCGCGGTCTGCTTCCAGTACTCGCCAAAGGCCAGCACCCAGAACGGCGTCGTGTCGCCGTGGTAGAAGGCATACGGGTACTTCCCGAACCAGTCGACCTTCCCTGCTCCCTGCGAGATCTCGTGCGTGATCTTGCCGTCGGCGCGCTGGTACTTGGCAAAGAAGCGGAACACCCCGTCGCGCACGAGGTCTCGCTGTCCCACACCGCTCATGCCGAACGAGTTGATGGCGGCGTCACCGCCAAAGAACCAGCCAAAGCCGGGGCGATCGCTCGCCGCCCCCGAAAGGCCATACCCCGCAACGAGTCCGCAGCCGAGATCGGGATTGCAGACCATCGCCTCGTCGAGGTTGACCTTGGCCCACTCGAAGGCGCGATTGAGCGCCGCGTCGGGGGTGACGATGTGGGTGGTCTGCGTGCGAATGGAATCGAAGTGCGCCACGCGCTTGCGCCACTCACGCTCGGCGGCGCCAGGCGCAACGAGGCGATTGTACAGGGCGCGCGCCGAGTCGCGCGGCATCTCGCCGCCGGCCATCACGATCGGGATGAAACCGTCGTGGATGTTGACGTTGCCGCCCGGCGGCTCGCCCAATCGCGGCTCGGTGTAGCGCTCGGCGGCGCTCCCCACGCCGATGACGAACTGCGGGAGCGAGGCCGAGAGCATGTGCGCCGGCACGTCCGACGCCTGCGTCACGCTGGGCGATCCCAGCAGCCCGTTCACCAGCCGACGACTCTCCGAGAAGACAAACGCCTTGGCCTGCGCGTTCCACGCGATGTACTGCCCACCTAACGAGGCGGGCCACGCGAGGTGGATGTCGGGCTGGAAGGTGGCGACGATCTCCATCGGGCGGATGGCGTCGACCTCGAGCAGCATGATGGTCGCCGGCTGGTCGAGCACCGCGAAGACGTGCTGCTTGACCGTGAACG
>CAZLLP010000250.1:0-5960 GCA_964560345.1 uncultured Gemmatimonadaceae bacterium | reverse complement strand
GGCTGGCACCTCGAGTGCTCGGCCATGGCCATGAAGTACCTGGGCGAGACGCTCGACATCCACTGCGGCGGGATCGACCTCGTCTTCCCGCACCACGAGGACGAGATCGCGCAGTCCGAGGCGGCCACCGGGAAGACCTTCTCCCGCTTCTGGTGCCACGGGGAGTTCCTCCAGATCGACGGGACGAAAATGTCCAAGCGGCTGGGGAACATCACGACGGTCAAGGACCTGCGGGAGCGCGGCGTCTCTGCGGCGGCGCTCCGGCACTTCATCTACTCCACACACTATAGGAAGCAGATGAACCTCTCCGGGACCGGCCTCGAGGCATCGCTCGAGGCTGTGCGCCGGGTGGGAGAGTTTGCGCACCGGCTGGACACGGCGCGCGGGGGGACCGCCGAACTGGCCGCGGCCGCCCGGGAAGGTGAGCAGTCGTTCCGCGAAGCCCTCCGGGATGACATCAACGCCCCCGAAGCCGTGGCGGCGCTGTTCACTTTTCTGCAGAAGGGGAACGCAGAGCTCGACCGAAAGGGGGGCGATGCGGCGAGCCTGGCCGAGGCGCGACGGGTCTTCGCGCTGATGGACTCGGTACTGGATGTCCAACCGCGGGCGCAGCGGGTGGTGGTGGGGCCTGATCGGGTGGAGCCGGATCCGGCGTCGCTCCCCGATCTGGAGCCGCTCGAGCTGGAGCAGGTCCGGTGGGCGGTTGGCCGACTGCGCGACCGGCTGGCCGCCCGCGCCCAGCGCGATTTCGCCGCCTCTGACGCGATTCGGGCCGAGGTGGAGGAGCGGGGGTTCGTAGTGAAAGACACCCCCGCCGGCACCCAGTTGGAGCGCTGGCGGTAGGAAGACGGGGGTGCGGCAGTGGGGCGGATTGGCCGAATCCGGGTGGCTCGGACGTCAGCCTTTCACGCGTCTTCTCGTCTTCTCGTCTTCTTGACTTCCGCGGTATCTGATTGAGTTGACACGAGTTGCAGGCCCCGCTATCCTTTGTGTCTCGCGCAAAACACCTGGCGTGTCGCTGACGTAGCTCAGTTGGTAGAGCTCCTGATTTGTAATCAGGCGGTCGCGAGTTCGAGTCTCGCCGTCAGCTTGCAGGGCGGCGTCGGCAAGCGGTTGCGGCTGCGAGTGGCAGGCGGTGCTGGTCGTATGTTCGAGGCGCGACTGGCGGGCATGACAGCGAGACCGGCGGGGATGCGGGGAGCGGGTAATCGTTAGGTGGGGTACCCAAGTGGCCAACGGGAGCAGACTGTAAATCTGCCGGCTTACGCCTTCGAAGGTTCGAATCCTTCCCCCACCATTCGGGCGGGAACGCAGGACAGCAGGGATGTGCAGGTGCAGGGAAGTGAAGGCCGCACGCCGTAGTTAGGGAAGGTGCGGGGCACGATGCGGGAGTAGCTCAGTTGGTAGAGCGCGAGCCTTCCAAGCTTGAGGTCGCGGGTTCGAGCCCCGTCTCCCGCTTTGTAGGTGGTACGGACAGGACGGGCGCGGGTCGGCTCGCAGCAGGTCGAGGTTGCACGCGTAGCTCAGTTGGTAGAGCACACCCTTGGTAAGGGTGAGGTCACCGGTTCAATCCCGGTCGCGTGCTTGCAAGCGCAGGAGAGCAGGTGCTGGTTGCACGACATCAGTGAGCACATCAGGCGTGGGATGAGGGTCGGGCGCTGCCAGCGTTGGCGGCGGCGGGCTCTCGTCTTCCCGTCTTCTCGTCTTCCCGTCTTCTGGGTCCAGAGCGATGCCCCGCGACAAGATCATTCTCGCCTGCGGCGAGTGTAAGAACCGGAACTACTTCACCACGAAGAACAAGCGCACGCATCCCGAGCGCGTCGAGTGGAAGAAGTACTGCCCGCGCTGCAACAAGCATCAGACGCACAAGGAAACGAAGTAGCCGTGACTACCCAAGCCGCCAGTGCGAGCTGGATGCAGCGTCTCGTCGCGTTCTATCACGACGTGATGGCCGAGATGAAGAAGGTGACGTGGCCCGACGTCCCGCAGGTGCGCCAGCTGGCCATCGGGGTCATCATCCTGTCGCTGTTCATCGGTGGGCTCATCGCCCTCATGGACGTCATCCTGCAGCAGGTGCTCGTGCGCTGGATTCCGTCGTTCTTCGGGGGCTAAGCCGTGGAGCACCGCTGGTACGCCATCCAGACCACTGCCGGGCACGAGAACAAGGTCAAGTCGCTCATCCAGCGGAAGATCGAGCAGGATCCCCGCAGCGTGGAGGAGCGTCTGATCCGTCAGGCGCTCGTCCCCACGCAGCAGGTCGTGGAGATCAAGAACGGCAAGAAGGTCAACGTCGAGCGCAAGCTGTACCCCGGCTACGTGCTCGTCGAAATGCTCTGGAATCAGGAAACCTCGCACATCATCAACGGCATCCAGGGCGTCATCAAGTTCGTGCAGCACGGACTGGGCGGCGCCACCAAGGAGCCGATGCACCTGCGGCAGGACGAAGTGAAGCGCCTGCTCGGGATTGCCGATGAAGTCGAGGAAGCCGCCCCGCGCGAGGAGATTCCGTTCCTCGTCGGTCAGGCGGTCGCCATCACCGAAGGGCCGTTCACCGACTTCAGTGGCACGGTCGAGGAAGTGATGCCTGACAAGGGGAAGGTCCGCGTGATGGTGAGCCTCTTCGGGCGCCCCACGTCGGTGGAACTCGATTACTTGCAGCTGAAGGCCTACTGACCCATAGCAGGACAAGACGCCGGGGGATCGGCATTCGCGCGAGGGAACTGCAGCGCGAACGCACGACACGATCCCGGTGCAGGTCGGTGAGAGCACGGGCAACCGTCCCTCCGCCATCCCTTGCAGTCACCGGCCCTTGCGCGGGGCGGCCGCAACGCGGCGAGTAGCGCACCGTCGGCAACCACGACGACGTTAATCACACGGTGGAAGTCTGAACGCGGTAGCTCGTCGTGCAGGGCCGCGGGACGGTTCGAGGTCGGAAGAACGTGATGGTTGGTCGTCGCTCGTCGGCGCCAGGCATTGCCCACCCCGCCTCACGCTCATCCAGCATCATCGCTGAGCCTCGCGCGCGCGACTTCGGTCGTCGGGCACGAGTCCGTCCCCCTGTTCGCCGTTCGCTCCGCGCTCGTACGCAGAGGAGACCAATGGCAAAGAAGGTCAGCGGGTTCGTCAAGCTCCAGATCCCCGCGGGGCGCGCGAATCCGGCTCCTCCGGTGGGTACGGCTCTCGGCCCCCAGGGGATCAACATCATGATGTTCTGCAAAGAGTTCAACGCTCGGACGCAGGACCGTGACGGCTTGATCCTCCCTGTCGAGATCACGATCTACTCGGACAAGTCGTTCACCTTCATCCTCAAGACGCCGCCCGCGGCCATCTTGATCAAGAAGGAGCTCGGCCTGGAGAAGGGGTCGGGTCAGCCCAACCGCGTCAAGGTCGGGACGATCAGCAAGGCGCAGGTCAAGAAGATTGCCGAAGTGAAGATGCCGGACCTGAACTGTGACTCGATCGAGTCCGCGATGTCGATGGTGGCAGGCGCGGCGCGCTCGATGGGTGTCGAGGTGAAGGACTGATGCGCACACACGGCAAGAAGTTCAATACCGCGGCAAAGAAGCGTGACATCGCCCTGTCGTACCAGATGCGACAGGCGCTCGAGCTCGTGAAGAGCTCCGCCTTTGCCAAGTTCGACGAAACCGTCGAAGTCGCCGTCCGTCTGGGCGTCGATCCGCGCCATGCCGACCAGGTCGTGCGTGGAACGGTCGTTCTCCCCGCCGGCACCGGCAAGACGGTGCGCGTCCTCGTCATCGCCGTCGGTGAAAAGGCGCGCGAGGCGCAGGAAGCCGGCGCTGACTTCGTCGGCGTCGAGAACCTCCAGAAGATCAAGGACGGCTGGCTCGACTTCGACGTCATGATCGCCACCCCCGACCAGATGGGCCAGGTCGGCCAGCTGGGGCGCGTCCTCGGCCCCCGCGGCCTGATGCCGAACCCCAAGGCCGGCACCGTGACCATGAACGTCGGTCAGGCCGTGCGCGAGTCGAAGGCCGGCAAGATCGAATTCCGCGTCGACAAGGGCGGCAACGTCCATGCGGCGATCGGCAAGGTGTCGTTTGGCATCGAAGCGCTCGAGACCAACTTCACCGCGTTCATGGACCAGATCGTCCGGTCCAAGCCCGCCGCGGCCAAGGGCGTGTACGTCAAGAACGTCTCGGTCTCCAGCACGATGGGCCCTGGCGTGCGTGTCGACACCACTCCGTATCGGGGTTAACGAGCGATGAAGAGATCCGACAAGGAACAGCTCGTTAACGAGCTCCGCGACAAGATCAAGGGAGCGAGCGCGCTCTACTTCACCGACTTCACCGGCCTCAATGTGAAGCGGATGACCGAACTGCGCCGGCGCTTCCGCAAGGCTGGGATCGAGTACGTCGTCATCAAGAACACCCTCGCGCTGCGGGCCGTGAACGAGAGCGGCCTCACCGGTGGCCGCCTCAAGGGGCCGACGGGCGTCGTGGTGGCGAAGGATGCCATCACCGCCGCAAAGGTGCTCGTCGACTTCGCCAAGGAGAACGACCAGAAGCCTGGGCTGAAGGGCGGTCTCTACGAAGGGAACGCCATCGACGAGACGACGATGCGCAAGCTCGCCACGCTGCCCACGCGCGATGAAGCGCTGTCGCAGTTCGTGAGCGCGCTGAACAGCGTCCTGATGATGTTCGCCCTCGCCCTCGAAGCGAGAAAGGAGCAGGTCGAGAACGGCTAAACCCCAGGCGAGACGGGAGAGGGGAAACGGGAGACGGGAGCAACACCCCGAACCGGACGCCCTTCACTCACCCGCCGTGGAATTGTGAATCAACAATCCCAGGATCGCCTGGGTCCCACACGGAGAATACCAACAATGCCTACGACCCTGAGCAAGGACGAGATCCTCGACGCGATCGGCAACATGTCGGTCATCGAGCTCGCCGACCTCATCGATGCGTTCAAGACGAAGTTCAACGTCACCATCGCTGCCGTTGCCGCTGGCGGCGCGGGCGGCGGTGCTGCCGCAGCCCCGGCCGTCGAGGAACAGACGGAGTTCTCCGTCATCCTCAAGGCCGCCGGCGCCAAGAAGATCCAGGTCATCAAGGTCGTCCGCGAACTGACGGGCCTCGGCCTGAAGGAAGCCAAGGACGTCGTCGATGGCGCGCCGAAGGAGATCAAGGGTGGCGTGTCGAAGGACGAAGCCGCCCAGATCAAGGCGAAGCTCGAAGCGGAAGGCGCCGAGGTGGAGGTCAAGTAAGGACGAGTCGGGAGACGGGAGACGGGAGACGGGAGTGTGGCAGCCCTCGGGCCGCCACAACTGCCGGAACCCGAGGGAGGTCGCGAGCGGCAACGCAGCGAGCACTCCCATCTCCCGTCTCCCGTCTCCCGTCCCCTTACTCCTCCAGCCCCGCCGCCGCTCAGTGATTCAGTCGTACCGCGCTACTTCCGCAGCTCCTTCCTTCGCCTCCCTCTCGCTCGCGCCAATCGCGGCGCGCACGAGGGTGGGGCCGTTTTCGCCTGTGCGCGGGTGAAACATGCCTGAATTGATGAAGCAGATCACATTTGGAAAGCTCGACGAAGGAATGGGGATGCCCCATCTCCTCGACATCCAGACACGGGCGTTCGAGACGCTCTTGCAGCTGGATGCCGCCTCGCATGACCGCGAGGACATCGGCCTCGAGCGGGTCTTCAAGGATCTCTTCCCCATCACCGACGTCCACGAGAATTTCTCGCTGGAATTCGTCAAGTACAACCTTGGCGAACCGAAGTACTCCGTCGAGGAGTGCATCGAGCGGGACATGACTTTCTCGGCGCCGCTCAAGGCGACGCTCAGACTCGTCATCAACGAGGACGTCAACGGCGTCAAGCGCCCGCGCAACATCATCGAGAAGGAAGTCTACCTCGGCGAGTTGCCGCTCCTCACTGACCTCGGCACGTTCGTCATCAACGGTGCCGAGCGCGTGATCGTCAGCCAGTTGCACCGGTCTCCGGGT
>CAZLLP010000249.1:0-6131 GCA_964560345.1 uncultured Gemmatimonadaceae bacterium | reverse complement strand
CACCGCATACGCCGTCGGAAGGAGGAAGAAGGTGACGAGGAGCGCACTCACACTTCCCCCTATCACTCCCGCCGCCAACGGCTGATACAGCGCCCCGCCGCTCCCCCAGCCAAAGACCAACGGCAGCACGCCAGTGATCGTCGTGATGCTCGTCATCGCGATCGCGCGCAGGCGCTGGTGTCCGCCGAGCATGATCGCGTCCTCGATGCTGTGCCCTTCCTCGCGGAAGCGCCGAATCGCGTCGAGCTTCACCACCGCCTCGTTGTCGGCCATGCCGATCATCACCACGATCCCGATGAGCGCGACGGCGTTGAGCGATTGGCCGGTGATGTACAGAAAGAGGATCCCGCCGACCGCTGCAAGCGGCACCGTCAGCATCACCACCAGCGGCACGGTGAACGAGGCGAACTCTCCCGCCAGCACCAGGAAGACCAGCGCCACCGAGAGCCAGGCCACCAGCGTCAGTTCGCTCGTGGTGCGTTCCTGCTCGGTGTCGGCACCGCTCACTTCCCACGTCACCCCCGAAGGGAACCGCATCGCCGTCATCGTCGCCCGCACGTCCTCGGCCGCTGTGCGAGTGCCACCGCTCTCGATGAGCCCTTCGACCACCGCCACTGGGCGCTGCCCCACGCGCACCACCTCGATCGGCGCCTGCCGCTCCTCGGCCCTGACGAGCTGCGCGATCGGCACCCCCTTCACCGGCGTCGCCATCGCCTCGGCCAGGTCCTCGTTCTTGAGTCCCGCAAAGCGCACCGAGATCGGCGTGCGGCGATCGGTCTCGCGATAGTCGCTCGACTCCACCCCGCCCAGTCCACCGGCGAGTGCGTTGGCGACCGCCTCGACCGAGATCCCGCGTTCGGCCAGGAGGTTGCGCTGCAGCGTGATCTCCACCACCGGCTGCGTCCCGCCATTAGGGTCGCGCACGTCGGCGAGCGATGGAAGCTTCTGCAGCCGCGCGCGCGCCGAGTCGGCCCACCGGGCCGCTTCCGTCAGCGTGCGCGCGCTCATCTCCACGCGCACCAGGCGCCCTTCGCGCCCGATCAGCGACCCGAACTCCGATTGCCCCGCCAGGTCGAGCGCCAGCGCGCCAGCCGCGAGGTCAGGGAGCGCCGCGCGCAAATTGTCGGCAAAGGTCGCCGCCTTTTGCCCATCGGGAACGGGCACGGGCAACTGCGCCGTGGCCGACGACCCCGGCTCCGCCCCCGCGGGGATCTCCTCGTCGGTGGCAATCCCCACGCGTGAGTAGATCCCCTTCGCGCCTAACGCCTTCGCCGCCTCCTCGATGCGCCCCACCTGCTGCGTCGTCGCTTCGATCGCCGTCCCCTCGGGGAGATGCACCGACGCGACGACCATCCCTTCATCGACCTGCGGCAGAATCTCCCGCGGAATCCGCCCGAGCACCCATACCGTCAGCGCAACCGAGGCGATCGCTACGCCGAAAACAGGTACTGGGTTGCGCAACGCCCACCGCATCCCGCGCTCGTACAAGTCTTCACTGGTCTCGCCGATGCGAGAAAGGATATTTGGACGGGAGACGGGAGACGGGAGACGGGAGTGCTCGCTGCGCTCGCGGGGGGCGGAGTCGAGTGTCGGCGTGCTCGCCCCCCGCACACCGTCCTCACCCCGTGCACTTCCCAACTCCCGTCTCCCGTCTCCCGTCTCCCGTCTCGATCCCAACTCCCGTCTCCCGTCTCCCGTCTCCCGTCTTCTCCCCACGATCACGACCGGCATGAGCGTCAACGCCAGGACGAGCGACGCCCCGACACTCGTGACGACCGACAGCGACAGGTCGCGGAAGAGCGCCGCCGCCAGCCCGCGCACGAATATGATTGGCCCAAACACCAACAGCGTCGTCAGCGTCCCCGCGATCAGCGGCCCGCTCACTTCCTCCGTCGCCTCGATCGCCGCATCAAACAGCGACATCCCTTCCTCGCGCTTGCGCGCCGCCGCCTCGGCCACCACGATCGCGTTGTCCACCAGGAGACCCACGCCTAACGCCAACCCGCCGAGCGAGAGGACGTTGATCGTCACGTCCAGCGCCTGCAGGATCACCAGTGCCAGGAGGACCGACAGCGGAATCATCGTGGCGATGGCCAGCGACATGCGCCAGTCGCGCAAAAAGAGGAGGATCACCAGGAGCGACAGCGCCCCGCCGATGAAGATCTCCTGCCCCAGGTTGGAGAGTGCGTCGACCACGAAGGTGGCCTGCGCCGCAACCAGGGTGAGCCCGATGGCGGGGAACTCCGTGCGGAGCTGGTCGGCGACCTTGTTGATCTCCCCCGTTACCGCCACCGTGTTGGCCCCGGCGTCCTTGTAGACCACCAGCCCCACCGCCGGTTTGGAGTCGAAGCGGGTGAGCGTCTTGGGGTCGGCGATGGTCGTGGTGACCGTCGCCAGGTCCTTGAGCGTGATCCCTGCACCTGCCGGCCCCACCGGGACGTCGCGAATCTCGTCAGGCGAGCGGAACTCGGTGAGCGTGCGCACCGAGAAGCGGAACTGCCCGCGCCGTATTGTCCCTCCCACGCCGCTCACGTTGGCCGCGCGAATCGCCGCCGACACGTCGTTAGGGGTGAGCGAGAGAGCACGCATGCGCGCCGGGTCGACCTCGATGCGCACTTCGTCTTCCGGGGCGCCGACGACCGCCACCGATGCCACGCCGGCGATCTGCTCCAACCGCCGCGCATGCACGTCTTCGGCGGTGCGTGCGAGCTGCCGCATGTCGCCGGCAATCGACATCGAGAGCACTGCGATCGGGCGCTCCCCCGGGTCGCTGGTGAGCAGCGTCGGCCGCTCGGCGCGCTCGGGGAGTTGCGACCGGGCGTTGTCGAGCCGCTCGCGCACGTTGAGCAGCGTCGTCTGCATGTCCGTCCCCCAGGCAAAGCGCGCCGTGGTGGTGGCCTCGCCGTTGCGACTGACGGAGCGCAGCTCCACCAACCCCGGCGTGGCGGCTATCGCTTCTTCCACCGGCTCGGCGATGAACCGCGACACCTCCTCAGCGGCCGCCCCGGTGTAGAGGGTGCGGATGGTCAGCACCGGGAGCTGCACGTCGGGGAGGAGCGAGACCGGGGTGCGACCCAGGGACACGCTGCCTAACAACACGATCGCGAGGACGCTGGCGATCGTGGTGACGGGGCGGGTGACGGCGGCGCGAGCGAGAGACACGAAATGGGACGGGAGACGGGAGACGGGAGGGAGCAGTCGGGAGACGGGAGACGGGAGACGGGAGTGCGGCGCCCTTGGCGCCGCGCTGTTCGGCGTTAGCGCTAGGAGTGTCGCGTTGGGGGAGTGATCGCCTACGGACGCCGAGCTTTCCGAGGAGTCGACTGAACTCCCGTCTCCCGTCTCCCGTCTCCCGTCTCCTCTGCCTGTACTACTCGCACCGGCGCATCATGCGTCAGCGTCAGGTGCCCTTCGACGATCACGTCGTCTCCGACCTCCACCGGGATCAAGCCGCTCGAGGAGTCGGGGAGGACTTCCGTCTCGATGCCGTTGGTGCGCCCCGGGAGGATGTAGACCCACTGGGCGCGGCCGTCCTTGACCACGAAGACCAGGGGACGGCCGTCGCGTTCGATGACGGCGCGGGCGGGGACCAGGCGGCGGTTGGTGAGGCGCGAGGCTTCGAGGCGCACGTCGGCGTACATCCCGGGGCGCAGCTTGCCGCCTCCTGCAAGGCGTACGTAGGCTCGCCCCGAGCGGGTGGTCGAGTCGATCACCGGGAGCACCGCGCTGATGCGTCCCGTCACTTGCTCGTCAGGGGCAGCGGCCGAGGTGATGAGGGCGTTCCCCCCTTCCTTGATGAGCGGGAGGTCGTGCTCGAGGACGTTGGCTTCGATGCGGAGCGCGTTGAGGTTCACCACCCGTGTGATGTTGCCGCCAGCCGCAACCCGTTCGCCTTGCGACACGTCGACGCGGTCCACCATCCCGTCGTAGGGGGCGGTGATCGTGGCGCGTTCGCGGTCGAGCCGCGCGCGTTCGAGTCGCACGCGCGCCGTCTGCAGCCCTGAGCGGGTGAGCGCGATGCGGCGCTGGTCTTCGCTCGGCGGGCGGCCGAGCACGATCGAGTCCGGGGCGACGGCGTCGTAGTAGCGCACCTGCGCCTCGTCGACCGCGGCTTGCGCCTCGGCGACCGCGAGGTCGAAGGGGCGCGGGTCGAGCGTGACCAGCGGCGCGCCTCGCCTAACGCGATCGCCGGGGTGGACGAGGACCTTCTCCACGGTGCCGGCCACTTCGGCCTTGAGGAGCGCTTCGCCGTCGGAGCGCACCTGGCCGGTGGTGGTGACGGACAGGACAAGGTCGCCGTCGCGAACCGCGGTGACCGCGACCGGGAGGGCCATCGCGGTGCGCGGGGTGGCGGAGGTGTCGCCGGCCGCCGTGGTCGAGTCGGCGGCGGCGGAGTCGCTGGTGGCCGCGCCGCGGAGTTTGTCGCAGGCGGTGAGCGTGAGTGCAAGCGTGCCGGCGAGGGCGGCCGCGTGAACACGGAGCCGCGCGCGCGCACGGGCGCGGGAAGGGACGAGGCGAGCGGTGGCCGTCATGGCGTCGGGAGAGTGAGGCGCTTCACGGAGCGAATGTACGGCCACGGGGGCGAGTCGGGGGGAGTTGTGGGGTGACTTCTACATATGTCGCGGGGAAGGGGAAAAAGGTTGCCTGTTCGGCTGAGGCGGGGCGAGGGAACCCAACAAAGCGATTGAGGAGCGGTACTACCGCTGCACGCGACGCGAGGCTGACATGGCCTTGGTGACCATGCCCTCCAACGACGGCATCACGGAGAAGGCGCGCACGAACGGCGCCCCTTCCTCCGTCTCGCCCGCGAGCGCGAGCAGGCCGTGACCGAAAGCGATATCGATGGCGGGGAAGGGGAGTTCGATGGAGAACAGGTAGGCAGCGTCGATGACCGAGTAGAAGTCGACGAAGCGCGCGCGCTTGGGGCCGCGGCCACGGAAAAGGACGGCGAAGGAGCTGCCAACAGCGGTGGCGCCCATCGCTCCTTGCGTGCTCGGTAACATTTCCCACGAGCCTTTGCCGAGCGCCTTCGCCTGTCCCATCGGGATTTCATCGATCCAACGAGCGCGTGCGCGAACTCCCGTTTGGTCCAAGAGAGCGAACATCGGACCGAAGGTTACGCTAATCATGCAGACCCCCGCCTGTGGGTGCTCAAATATCATGGATTGCCGCACGAGCGACGGTAACGCTCGAAGCTCCGGCCACGGGAGATCCTCCGAAGCCCTTTGGCCCGTTGGCACCTGCACTCGCTCTATCTCGCCGCTCTCGGTCGAGCGCAGGTGGATGTGCGTGTTCACGGCTTCGCAGACCCCCCTCGGATTCACCCCCAGTCGGTAATCGACACGGGGCCCCTCCTTGCCCTCCTCGGTAACCTCGGTGAGGCGCGAGAGCGCGTAGTCGACGACGAAGGCGCCTCCGTCCCGTCTTGCTGTGACTTTGGCAACACCGCCGAACTCTCCCGGCCCGCGGCCAGGACGCCCGAATCGCCAATCGATGCGGCCAGAATTAGGAGAGAGCGCGAGCAAGCGCTGCGCAACCGCATCGTAGACAAGGAAGTGTTCGCGAGATGCGCGAAGTTGTAACGGCAACAAGATTGTTGTGTCTTCGGGGTTACCGCCAATCATCCAGCGAGGGGTAAGTCGGACCTCCCGCAGCTCGCGCCCAGCGACACCAGGGGCCGCGACGCGCAGCCCGATAGCTCCGTCCGACGCGACCGGGATACTTGGACCATGCCGGGATACTGCGAACGAATCGACCGTTGTAGACACCCGCACGGCACCCACAAACCACAGGAGAAGAGAAGCCAAAGAAAAAACACTCGCAGTGCTCATCGCAGTGCTGCTCCATGGGTTGAATCGGATGACTCGTCGATGTCTGAGATCGAGAGCAGCTGCGTCGTCGCGCGAATGATGCCGTACATCTCCCTGGGACTCGTGGGTAGGTCGAACGCTGCCCGCACGCGACGCGACCGATCGACTAGTACCATGGAAGGCGCCGAGTGTTGAGGCGTCATTTGCCCCATTCTCGCTGTCGACTCGATCACTTCGAACCCGCTGCTACGAATCGACCGCTCTGCGGATCGAGTCGTGGCCGTTCGCTGCGCTGGTGGCCGGGGTCGATGCCTTCGAGGG
>CAZLLP010000248.1:0-6131 GCA_964560345.1 uncultured Gemmatimonadaceae bacterium | reverse complement strand
GCACCGCCGCACTCCACGCGGGCACCGCCGCACTCCACGCGGGCACCGCCGCACTCCACGCGGGCACCGCCGCACTTCACGCGGGCACCGACGCTCGAAGCGTCTACGGCAGGGTGCGAGCGGTCCGCGACGAAGCGCCGTCGGTGCACCTCGAGGCGGACTCCTCCTCAATCACGCGACAAACGCCACCCCGAAGAGTGGCGTCAGCCGTTGCAGCACAACGCGACGGAGGGCAAGGGATTCGAACCCCTAAGTCCTTGCGGACGCCGGTTTTCAAGACCGGTGCAATAGCCATTCTGCCAGCCCTCCCGACTGACGGATAATGACGGAGCGAGACGCGTCGGGCAACCGGGGGCGGGGGAGGCGAGCATGGGCCGGCTGTCCGATGGCTCGGTGCGGGGTGGCCCGCGTCCTGTCGGCCCTGACCAGGCGGGCGCATCTTCTCGCCCATGCAAGCCATCCTGTCTCCGAGTCGCCCGTACGCACGCGCTGTGTCCACCGCCGTCGCCGTGCTCGCCGCCGCGCTGGTCGCCATCGCCGCAGCGCCTGACCTCAATGCGCAGTCCAGCGGTCGCGTGCGGGCGTGGGAGGGGACGCTGACCCTTCCCACGTACGACGAAGGCGCTCCCGATGTGAACCCGCCATTCGACCTCCTCCAGCCGGCGGGGCGCCCCAACTATCCGTACACCATTCGCGACGTCCTCACCGACCGGCGCCGCCCACGCGCGTGGCGCGCGCTCTTTCTGGAGAACGAATACCTCAAGTGCTCCGTCCTCCCGGACCTGGGCGGTCACCTGTACTCGTGCACCGACAAGGTGAACGGCCAGGAGATGTTCTACGCGAACGAATCGATCAAGGTCTCGAACATCGCCTACCGCGGTTCATGGGCGGCGTTCGGGATCGAGTTCAACTTCCCGGTGTCGCACAACTGGATGACCACCTCTCCTGTCGATTTCGCGCTGCGCGAAGACTCCGACGGGAGCGCGTCGGTGTGGGTGGGGAACGTCGATCGCCCGTACGGCATGCAGTGGACGGTGCAGCTCACGCTGCGCCCCGGCACGGCGTTGTTGGAGCAGTTCACGACGCTCTACAACCGCAGCGACGTACGCCGGCGATTCTACTGGTGGACCAACGCTGGCGTGCGTGCCTTCGACGATACGCAGATCCTCTACCCGATGAAGTTCACGGCGTCGCACGGTTTTGCCGATGTGGACACGTGGCCGGTGGATGCGCGCGGGACGGACAACTCCATCCTGAAGAACCACATCCATGGACCAGTGTCGCGCTTTGCGCATGCGAGCCGCGAAGGGTTCATGGGGATCTGGCATCCGCGCACCAACGCCGGGGTGGCGCACTACGCCCCCCCCGAGGAGCTCCCCGCCAAGAAGATCTGGTCCTGGGGGGTCGACGCCGACGCGCTCGACTGGCGACGGCAGCTCTCCGACGACTCGAGCGCGTACGTGGAGATCCAGGCGGGGTTGTTTCGTGATCAGGAGACGTACGGGTTCCTCCAGCCGCAGGACGAGGTCTCGTTCCACGAGTACTGGATGCCGCTGCGTGGGCTTGGAGGGCTCACGCGGATGAACCCGCACGGGGCGTTGCACCTGACGCGCGTCCCCGTGGGCAAGGACTCGGTGGAGATTCGGGCGACGGTGCAGGTGACGCACGACGTCCCCGGCGGGCGCGCCACACTGTCGGTGGGCGGGGGAGGGCGTGCTGGGAGCGCCGAGGGCACGACGGAGGCGTCGGCGACCTCCGGGCTCACCCCCGGTGGTCTTGTGCGACTGTCAACGCGCGTGGCGGCGAGCACGCCCGCCGTCACGTTCACGCTGGTGGACGGCACGCAGCGCGTCCTCATGCGACAGGTGGAGGGGACTTACGACTTCCTCCCCGACTCGCTCGTGCGGCGCGGCAAGCAGCCGACTAGCGCGTGGCCCGCCGTCGGCGACCGGCGCGAGGGAGACTGGTTCACCTACGGCGAGGATCGCGAGGTCAACGGCGACATGCTGGGGGCGTTAGGCGCCTATCGATCCGGCCTCGCGGTGAACCCGCGTGACCTCGCGCTCCTGCGTGCCACCGCCCGCCTCGAGGTCACGCTCGGCTTCCACGGCATCGCGGAAGAACACGCGACCGCGGCGCTCGCGTTGCAGCCCGCGGACCACGAGGTGGCGTACTACCGTGGGCTGGCTCGCCTGGCGATGGCCGACACCGCGCGAGCGCGCATCGACTTCGAGCAGTCGCGCCAATACGGCCCGCTGCGCCTGGCCGCGATGCTGGCCCTGCAGCGGTGCGGCGCACCGCCGGGTGAGGATGCCAACGACTGGCAGCGGCGCGTCGCCTTTGGTCGCCTGGAGGCGCCGTCCGCCCGGCTCACGGACATGCGACTCCTCGCGGCGTGGCAGCACGCGCGCCGCCTCGCCCCCGCGCAGGGAGTTCTCGACCCCTTGTCGGAAGTCGCGCAGGCGAACGCCACATCGGCCCCCACCGGCAACCTCGCCCGCTGGCTGCGCCGCCGACTCGCCGGCGGCGACGACGCGCTCGACGTGCACCTGGCGGGAGACGCCGAGCGCGTGCTCGAGATCGCCGACGCGCTCCTCGACGCGCGTGCCGACGCCGACGCGGTTGCCCTCCTCGCCACGCGCTGGCCCGACGACGCGCGCGTGGTGCGCGAGGCGGGTGTTCCGCATCCCAATCGGCACCCGATCGTTTGGCTCTATCGCGCCTTCGCACAGCAGCGCGCCGGGCTCGATCCGACCGCCACGCTGGACACGGCGCTGGCGCTTCCGCTGGGTTACGTCTTCCCCAACCGTCCGCGTGAGCGCGAGGTGCTGGAGTGGGCGCAGCGTCTCCGTCCGCGCGACGCTTCACTCCGTTACCTGCTGGGCATGCTTGCCATGCAGCGCGGCGAAGTGGAGCGCGCCGTGAACCTGTGGGGGCACGTGGTCAACGACCGCCCGACGGGGATCCCGGGACTCTATCGCAACCTGGGCTACGCCGCCCTGCTCGCCGGCAACTCGGCGTTAGCCGCCGATGTCTTTGCCAAGGGGACTGTCGCCGAACCGGCGAATCCCGCCGTGTGGATCGGCAACGACTCGCTGTTGCAGCTGGCCGGAAAATCTCTCGCCGAACGCGCGGCGCAGCTCGACCGGTATCCCGACAAGCCCGGCATGCCCACCGCGCTGGTGTATCGCTACGCGCGACTGCTCGCCGCAGCCGGTCGATTCGACGACGCCGACGCGCTCTTTGCCGACCGCTTCTTCTCCCGCGTGGAAGGGGGGACCAACCCGCGAGGCGAGTGGATCGGCGTGCGGCTGGCGAGAGCGGAAGCGCTGGCGAATGCCGGGAAGTGCGGAGACGTGACGAAGATCATTCGCGGGCTCGCGTCGCCGGTGGCGCGTCGATCGTTCACGCGAGATGGCATGCGGGAGCAGGTGGGGCGTCCGGCGGTGGTGAAGCGCGTGCGGGAGGTGGAGGGGCGGTGCGGGTAGGACGGGAGACGGGAGACGGGAGACGGGAGTGCGCGCGGCGTTGCCGCGCGCGGTGCTTATGAGAGGCGAGGTGCTTGTCCCGGGATAGTGTGACGGGAATAGCGTTGGCGGCGCGCCATGCGCGCCGCTCGAAGCTCGCACCCGCTCAAACGCGTCACCGTCCCTCTCCCAGCAGAAGCAAAGAAAACGGCGCCGTTAGGCGCCGTTTGCACTCCCGTCCCCCGTCTCCCGTCTCCCGCCTATTTCTTGGCCCCCGATTCCTTCGGCGCCACATTCAACGGCACCGCCGGCTTCACGTCACCTGGCAGCGGCGTCGGCGCCTGCTGCTGCAACGCGTCGAAGTTGAAGAAGTCGGCGATGCGCGTGGCCTGCGCGACCTGCTTGGCTCCTTCCAGCGCCTTGGCCGCCCCCGCGGCATCACCCGACGCGCTCAGCACGTCGTGCATCATGAAGCCGGTCGAGACGTACAACGCCGGAATGCCGACCGATGCCTTGTCGGGCCAGCCGCCCTTCGCCACGAACGACGCCTGCCCCTGGAACACGTCCTGCCAGAGGGCCTTGGAGCGCTGCACGTCGACCCATCCCTCGCCCGGGACCATAAGGGTGTCCTGCGTGGCGAGCGGCGCATGATTGAGGAGCTTGCGCGCCAACCCCTGCGTGATCAGGTAGTCCTCGAGCCCCAGTTCACGCCCGTAGCTCCCGGCGGTGCGCGAGAAGTAGATGGGGCGTCCCGGATTGTCCTTGATGATCTGCAGCACGAAGTAGTCGGCGCGCGTCAGCACGCGCGGCGGGATCTTCGTGCGAAGGCCGTACCCCTCGAACACGACGGTGTCGGGGAGTTCGAGGTACAGCGGGACCGAGTCCGACTGCTGCAACGTCATCTTCACCGGCGGCCCGGACGGCTTGGTCCAGCTGCCCGTCTTGTAGATCGCCGGCGCCTTGGACGCATCGAAGTCACGCACCGGATTGCGAATGAGCTGGCGCGTGTACCAGTCGGTGTTGAGCAGCGAGGTGTTGGCGACCACCACGTCCTTGCGGATCCCCTCGACCTCCTGCGCGTACCAGAGCGGGAAGGTGTCGTTGTCGCCGACGGTGACCAGCACGCCGTACGGCTCCACCGAGTTGAGGAGATCGTGCGCGAACTTGGCCGTGGTATCATCGCCACGGCGCGTGGAGGCGTCCCAGTTGCCGACGAGCGGGAAGAACGCCAGTCCGAGCACCGGCGTCGCCATCAGCCAGCTCCGCTTGCGAGGCAGGTCGAGCGTCTCCTTCCCCAGCTTGACCGTCTCGCTGCCTAACAACGCGGCGATCGATTCCCACACGAAGGCCAACCCCAGCGCGGCCCACACGGACCACGCCGAGAAACTCCACAAGTAGAAGTAGTCTCGATCGCGTACCTCACGTTCGACCGAGTCGCCGAGTTCGGGCGCTTGCGAGTAGCCGTACCGGAAATTGAGGTACTTGATGAGCGCCAACGTCATCGTGAACATCAGCGGTCCGAAGAACCAGAATGACT
The DNA here is from genome assembly GCA_964560345.1 of uncultured Gemmatimonadaceae bacterium. Classification (GTDB taxonomy): domain Bacteria; phylum Gemmatimonadota; class Gemmatimonadetes; order Gemmatimonadales; family Gemmatimonadaceae; genus SCN-70-22. The sequence continues at coordinate 1,127 of CAZLLP010000248.1, read as the reverse complement.
GCCGGTCGCGCTTCCAGTGCACCCAGCCGCCAAAGAGGCCGAGCACCAGGTAGAGCGCCGCCAGCACCGCCTGCAACGTCTGCTGCTGGCCGTACGGGTCACGCCACCACTGCCACTTGAAGTACATCCAGTACATCGAGACCTGCGCCGGGTACACGCGGCTCGGATCGTTGGGGTCGGGGGCGCCGTACTGCCCGCGATTGAAGTTGTAGACGAAGCGATCCCACGTGACCTTGTCGAAGGTGCACGAGACCTTGATCTCGGTGGTGCAGGCCGTCGGCTCCCCTTCGGCGATGGCCGGGAAGTGCGCCGCGCGAATGGGCTGCGTGGCAAACGGCGTCATGCCGAACAGCACCGCGCCAATGCAGGCGAGGATGAGCTTCCAGCGCAGGATCGTGTTGGGGCGCCGCACCATCACGGCGAAGGCCACGGCGGGGGCGGCCAAAAAGCCGGCCATGTGGTTCGCGAAGCCCAGCCCCAGCAGGTAGGCGATGAGGACCAGCAGCTTGTCGGCCTTGGGACCGTCGGGATCGTCGCACCAGCGCACGGTGAGCCAGGCCACCAGCGCGACGCCGATGAGGGCGACGGTGTACACCTTCTCGTTCACCACCGACTGCGACCAGACCGTGAACGCCGTCGCACCGATGAGCGCGGCCAGCCCGCCACCGACAATCCGCTGCCACCGCTCGGCGAACCAGCTCACCAGCACGCGTTCGGTGATCAGGAACCACATCGCCGCCGACGAGGCGCTGCACAGCGCGGCGAGGATGTTGACCTTCATCGCCACGCTTCCGCCGATCGGGAGGATCGAGAAGACGCGCCCCAGCAAGACGAAGAACGGATTGCCTGGCGGATGCGGGAGCCCGAGGATGTACGCCGCCGCGATGTACTCGCTCGTGTCCCACATGGCCGTCGAGGGCCCCAGCGTGATCATGTACAAGAGGAACACGAGGGTGCCGGCCGCCGCAGCCGCGAGGTAGGACGGTCGGTAGTCGAGCTCGTTGGAGGACATGGTCGGGGAAGACGGGAAGACGAGAAGACGAGAAGACGAGAAAAAACGCCTCCGTCTCTTGGGCACGGGACGGTGGGGGAGCGTTGCCGGTCGGGCCGGATTTCCGCTCCTCATG
>CAZLLP010000247.1:0-6217 GCA_964560345.1 uncultured Gemmatimonadaceae bacterium | reverse complement strand
GGGGGAGGCCGTAACGGCCATGCGCGACTTCGGCATCAACCACTCCACGGTGAGGACCGAGTTGGAGCCGGTGTGCGGGAACGCCAACCCCTGACGACCGGCACGCCGGACAGCTCTCAGGGCGTATCGCGGTCCATCCATCACCGTCAACGTGTGACGTCGGTCACCGCCGAGGCGTCGATCCGGACCTGCCTCACGTTTCCATTGTAAGGCGCCGAGACTGGCACGTGCCGAGCCGGGGCGCCTGGCGTTTTTCGGGGGCGGCTGTGACGGCTTTTCACATCGGGCGTCGTGTCCGGTGGAGATGCTCAACGTGTGCGCGCCGATGTGGACCATGATCAACGATTTCCGGATCGAGAAGTCGCGACTCCCCGTGGTGCTCATCACGGTGGAGGGACAGCGCGTCTCGGGAGACCTGTTTGTACAGGCCAGTGCCCGCAACCAACTCGGGCACGAGACCGCGCACGACGTGCTGAATGCGCCGGAACCCTTCTTCCCGATCGCCACGATGAAGGGACGGACCCTCCTGCTGGCCAAGGACAACGTCCGCGAGCTGTACGTGGCGCGCGAGGATCACGAGCAGGAGGAGTGGGAGTTCGGGACCCCGGCCGAAGTGGACGTGGTGATGCAGGGGGGCTCTCGGCATATCGGAACGATCCTCATCCAGCAGACATCGGGGCGGCAGCGCGTGCTCGACTATCTCAATCGCCTCACCGATCGTTTTCTGGCCCTGCACAAGGACGAAGGCATCGTGCTGTTGAACCGCGCGCGCATCTCGCACGTCTGCCACGAAGCCTGATGTCCCAGATCCCTCGCCTGCTGGAGGTGCTGGTCAGCACCCGCGCCGACGCCCTCGCCATCACCGAGGGGGCGCCGATCACGCTCGCGCGCACCGACGGCACGCATCCGATCACCAAGCAGCCGCTCTCGGCGGCCCATTGGCGCGCCCTGGTGACCGAGCTGCTCGCCCCCACGCCGATCGACGCGATCGACGAAGGGGGGACCCTCGAACAGTCGTATGCCCACGGCGGTGCCACGTATGCCGTGCGCGCCTGGCGCGACGGAGCGTTAGGGCGCGCCGAAGTGCGCGTCACCTCGGTTCCGCGTGCGGCCGCTCCCCCCTCTCCCTCGCCGGCTCCCGTTCACGTGGCTTCGTCTGAACCCTGGCACGCCGCCGCCGATCCCGCCGCGCAGTCGCGGTTGGACGACCTCCTGCGCGAGCAGATGACCCGCGGGGCGTCGGATTTGCACCTGCGCTCGGGCGACTATCCGCTCATGCGCGTGCATGGCGACATCGTGCGCCTCACCGACCGCGCCCTGGTCGATGCCGACGCGTTAGGCGCGATGCTGCACGCCATCATGCCCGAGCGCAATCGGCGCGAGTTCCACGAGACGCACGACACCGACCTCGCCTATGAGATCCCGGGGCTCGCGCGCTTTCGCGTCAACGTCTTCTCCGATCGACACGGGCCGGCCGCCGTCTGCCGCGCCATCCCGTCCAAGATCGTCACCGCCGAGGAGCTGGGGCTGAGCCCCGAGGTCCAGGCGCTGACCCGCCTCACCAAGGGGCTCGTCCTCGTCACGGGCCCCACCGGGAGCGGCAAGTCGACCACGCTCTGCGCCCTGGTCGACCTCGTCAATCGCACCCGTCACGATCATATCGTGACCATCGAGGATCCCATCGAGTTCGTGCACGACAGCAAGGGGTGCCTCGTGACGCAACGCCAGGTGGGGATGCACACCGGCTCGTTCAAGCACGCGCTGCGTGCGGCGCTGCGCGAGGATCCGGACGTCGTGCTCGTGGGCGAACTGCGCGACCTGGAGACTGTCGGCATCGCCATCGAGACGGCCGAGACGGGGCACCTGGTCTTCGGCACGCTGCACACGACCACCGCCGCGAGCACGATCGATCGCATCATCGACCAGTTCCCCCCCGACCGTCAGGAGCAAATCCGCACCATGCTCTCCGAGTCGCTCAAGGGCGTGATTGCCCAGACGTTGTGCCGCAAGGTGGGCGGCGGACGTGTGGCGGCGATGGAGATCCTGCTCGCGACGCCGGCGGTGTCCAACCTCATTCGCGAGTCCAAGACGTTCCAGATTCCCAGCGTGATGCAGACATCGCGTCGTTTGGGGATGATCACGCTCAACGACGCGCTGGTGGAGCTGGTGGACAAGGGACAGGTCGATCCCAAGGAGGCGTACCTGCGCGCCATCGACAAGGGCTCGCTGGCGACCACGCTCAAGACGCGCGGCTTCGACATGTCCTTCATCGAGCCCGACGCCGGCACGGCGCCTAACGCGACCGCCTCGCGCCCCGACCCGACGTCGTCGGTCCAGAACAAGACGCCCGCCGCGCGCGCCGGCTTCGGCCTGCGTCGCTGAGCCGGCCCCTCGCGCGGTGGCGGACGGTTGAGATACAAGCGGCGCGAGGGAGATCCCTCGCGCCGCGTTTCACATCAAGGAGTGGTCGGGTGATCGCCCAGAATCGGGGGCGACGCCGGTGCTACACAGTTGGTGCGACGTTGGTGCGACGTCCCTGTTACGTCCTGATATCCGCGCTGGAGCCCGCGGCATTGGCGTCGAGCCCCTTCGATTGCTCGCCACGGGGGCGTTCGTAGTCCTCACGCTCGCTATAGCCATAGCCGCCGAGAACCTCTCCTCCCCGCATGTAGTCGTGGCCGTACCCGCGCCCGATGGGGTATCCGTCCTTCGCGGGCTCCTGCTGCTGGTGCATGGCACACCTCCGGCAAGTGACTGGACCCCTACACGGTGCCACGCGCGGTCTTTCTAGGCAAGAGCCTTGAATGCCCATCGGCGGACGGAGATACTTCAAGGCTATGGATATCCGTAACATCGCCATCATCGCGCACGTCGATCACGGGAAGACGACCCTGGTCGACAAGATGCTTCGGCAGGCTGGTGCATTCCGGGAAAATCAGGTCGTCGCCGAGCGCGTGATGGACTCCAATCCGCTCGAGCGTGAGCGGGGGATCACCATCCTCGCCAAGAACACCGCGGTTACCTGGAAGGGCACCAAGATCAACATCGTCGATACGCCCGGGCACGCCGACTTTGGCGGCGAGGTCGAGCGCATCCTCCGCATGGTCGACGGCGTACTGCTCGTCGTCGATGCCTTCGACGGCCCCATGCCGCAAACCCGCTTCGTTCTTCGGAAGGCGCTGGACCTCAAGCGCCTCCCGATTGTGGTCATCAACAAGATCGATCGCCCCGGGGCCGAACCGCTCCGCGTGCACGATGAAGTGCTGGACCTGTTCATCGAGCTCGAAGCCGACGACAGCATCCTCGACGCCCCGTTCATCTTCGCGTCGGCCCGCGAAGGGGTGGCGACGGCAGACCTCGAGCAGACGCCGGTCGATCTGGCGCCGCTCTTTGACGCGATCGTCGCGCATGTCCCCGCGCCGCCCTCCGAGGTGAACGGGACGTTCCAGATGCTCGTCTCGACCCTCGACTACTCGCCGTACCTGGGGCGTTTGGCGGTCGGACGCGTGGAACGTGGACGCGTGAAGCTGGGGCAGACGGTGGCGCTGCTCGCCAACGATGCGACCTTGCCGGTCGTGACCGCGCGCGTGACCAAGCTGTACACCCATCAGGGGCTCGATCGCATCGAGGTCGAGAGCGCCGAGGCGGGTGACATTGTCGCGCTGGCGGGGCTCGAAGGGGTCGAGATCGGGTGCACGCTCTCCGACGTCGAGTCGCAGGAGCGAATGGAGGGGATCTCCGTCGAGGAGCCGACGATCAGCGTCGACCTCATGGTGAACAACTCGCCGTTCGCCGGGAAGGACGGGAAGTACGTGACGTCGCGTCAGCTGCGCGAGCGCCTGATGAAGGAGCTCGAGCGCAACGTGGCCCTCAAGGTGGACGAGACCGAGTCGACCGATACCTGGACGGTGTCGGGGCGCGGTGAGCTGCACCTGTCGATCCTCATGGAAACCATGAGGCGCGAGGGATACGAGTTCCAGGTGTCGCGTCCCCGGGTGATCCCGCGGGAGGGCCCTAACGGCGAGAAGCTCGAACCGTACGAGGAGCTGATGATCGACGTCCCCGAGGCGCACCTCGGGGTGGTGATCGAGAAGCTGGGCCCTCGGCGGGCGGAGTTGATCGACATGCGCAACCCCGGCCAGGGGATGGTGCGCGTGCGCTATCGGATTCCGGCGCGCGGGCTGTTTGGGTATCGGAGCGAGTTCCTGACCGATACGCGCGGGACGGGGATCATCCACCACCGCTTCCTGGAATACGGGGCGTGGGCGGGGACGCTCGAGGGGCGGACGCGCGGGACGCTGGTGTCGATGGAGCAGGGCGTGGTGGTCGCGTTTGCGCTGGGAAACCTGCAGGAGCGGTCGACACTGTTCGTGAGTCCCGGCGATGCGGTGTACGACGGGATGATCATTGGGGAGAATTCACGTCCTGGGGATATGGACGTGAACCCGACGAAGGAAAAGAAGCTGACCAACATGCGGTCGAAGTCTGCGGATGATGCGATTCAGCTGGAGCCGCCGCGGGAGTTGACGTTGGAAGGCGCGCTGGAGTACATAGAGGACGACGAGCTGATCGAGGTCACGCCGACCGCGGTACGATTGCGGAAGCGGATGTTGAATGCGATCGATCGCAAGAAGTTATCCCGAGAGGTGAAGCGCGAACGGGAGCGCGCCTCATCGTAATCTTCATCCAGGAGACTAAAGCAATGTTGCCCGAGTTCGAGTCGTCGCTGGCACACGCCGCGTTCGAGATGTCACCTCGGCGCGAGGACGATGACGACTTTGACGACGCGGAGGAGGAAGAACTGGAGGAGGACGACGAGTTCGACGACCAGTTCGACGATCCGGAGAAGGTGTCGTTGGAGGATGACGAGGAGCTCGACGACGACTTCGAGGAGGATGAGGAGGATGAGGATGAGGACGAAGACGACGAGGATGATGCGGACGACGATGAGGACGAGGATTTCGAGGACGACCTGATCGATCTGGACGATGAGTACGATGCGGACGAGGACGAGGATCGGTCGCGTCCGGGACCAGGAAGGTTCGAGGAGTAGTCGCCCCCACTTGACGGGGTAGTTCTCTGTCTTATCTTACGCGTCCCCTCAGACCCTTGGGGGGACGTGCTGTTTGAAAATCGAGCGAGATGGTGTGCGAGGCTCTTGAAGATCCGCGGCGTTCGTGCGCTGCGGGGAGAGTCACAAACACGAATTGATTCCGGATGCAGTCGCGGGGCAGTTGAGCGATTGACTGATCCGAGACTGCGTTCGAGCGAGCTTATGAATTGAATTCTCTTGGAGAGTTTGATCCTGGCTCAGGACGAACGCTGGCGGCGTGCTTAACACATGCAAGTCACGGGGGGCCCGCAAGGGTCAACCGGCGAACGGGTGCGTAACACGTGAGCGACCTGCCCAGTTGCGGGGGATAGCCGGCCCAACGGCCGGGTAATACCGCATACGCTTCTCTGGGGGCATACCTGGGGAAGGAAACCTACGGGGCGATTGGAGGGGCTCGCGGCCTATCAGCTAGTTGGCGAGGTAACGGCTCACCAAGGCGATGACGGGTAGCTGGTCTGAGAGGATGGCCAGCCACATTGGGACTGAGAGACGGCCCAGACTCCTACGGGAGGCAGCAGTGGGGAATCTTGCGCAATGGCCGAAAGGCTGACGCAGCGACGCCGCGTGGAGGATGACGCCCTTCGGGGTGTAAACTCCTGTTGCCCGGGACGAATGCCCCTTTTGAGGGGAGTGACGGTACCGGGTGAGGAAGCACCGGCTAACTCTGTGCCAGCAGCCGCGGTAATACAGAGGGTGCGAGCGTTGTCCGGAATCACTGGGCGTAAAGGGCGCGTAGGCGGCTCGGTAAGCGTGTGGTGAAAGCCCGGGGCTCAACCCCGGGTCGGCCATGCGAACTGTCGAGCTGGAGCACGGTAGAGGCACATGGAATTCCGGGTGTAGCGGTGGAATGCGTAGAGATCCGGAAGAACACCGGTGGCGAAGGCGGTGTGCTGGGCCGTAGCTGACGCTGAGGCGCGACAGCGTGGGGAGCAAACAGGATTAGATACCCTGGTAGTCCACGCCGTAAACGATGGGCACTAGGTGCTTGGGGGAGCGACCCCCTGAGTGCCGGCGCTAACGCATGAAGTGCCCCGCCTGGGGAGTACGGCCGCAAGGCTGAAACTCAAAGGAATTGACGGGGGCCCGCACAAGCGGTGGAGCATG
>CAZLLP010000246.1:0-6331 GCA_964560345.1 uncultured Gemmatimonadaceae bacterium | reverse complement strand
GGCCACCGCTCTTTTCGTTTGGCTCTACGCCCCCAAGCCCGGCGGCAAGTTCCTCCTCCGCATCGGGGTAACCGATCGCGCGCGCAGCACCGACGGGAGCACGCGCGCGATCTTCGAGGGGATGGAGTGGCTCGGCCTCGACTGGGATGAGGAGGTCGTCTTTCAGGGGGCCCACCTCGCGCGACACCAGCGCGATGCGCACCGTCTGCTCGCGGCCGGCGCCGCCTATCACGATTTCACCACCGCGCACGAGCTCGACCGCCTGCGCGCCGAGGCCGAGTCGCGCGGCGAGCAGTTCCACTTCGACCGCCACATGGCCGAGCTCCCCCCCGGCGAGCTGCAAACGCGCCTGGACCGCGGCGATCCGTACACCATCCGCTTTCGCGTTCCCGAGGGAGCGACGGGGTGGAAGGACATGGTGCACGGGCACATCGAGTTCCCCAACAAGGACATCGACGACTTCATCATCCTGCGCTCCGACGGCACGCCGATCTACAACCTCGCGGTGGTCTCCGACGACATCGCGATGGGGATCACGCTCGTCATGCGCGGCGACGACCACATCTCCAACACGCCGAAGCAGATCCTCCTGTACGAGGCGTTAGGCGCCGAGCTCCCGACGTTTGCCCACCTGCCGATGATCCACGGCATGGACGGGAAGAAGCTCTCCAAGCGCCATGGCGCCACCGCGGTGGGCGACTATCGCGAGTTGGGGATCCTCCCCGATGCGATGTGCAACTTCCTCGCACTGCTCGGCTGGTCGCCGGGGGGCGATCGCGAGGTCATGAACCGTCAGGAACTCATCGACTACTTCTCCGCCGACGGCTTGCTCAAGAAGGCCGCGGTCTTTGACGTCAAGAAGCTGGAGTGGATGAACGGGCAGCACCTCGCGCAGCATCCGATCGACGCGCTCGACACGTACCTGCGCCCCTTCCTCGTCGAGGCCGGGCTCGCAACCGCGGAGTCGCTCGAGGCGCGCCGCGACTGGTGGCATCGCCTGCTGGAGTTGCTGCGGGTGCGCGCGCGCACCGTCCCGGAGCTGGTGGCGCAGTGCCGCCCGTACTTCCTCGATGACTTCGCCTACGAGGCCGATGCGGTCGCCAAGCAGTGGAAGGACGCGCCGGCGTCGGCCACCCTGCTGCGCGCCGTGCGCGAGTGCCTGGCCGCGAGCGAGTGGACCGCCGAGTCGATGGAAGCGGCGTTGCGCGCGCTCGGCGAGCAGCGCGGCGTGGGAGCTGGCAAGATCTTCCAGCCGATGCGGGTGGCGCTGACCGGTGTGGCGGCGACGCCGGGGATCTTCGACGTACTCCTGGCGATCGGGCGCGACCGTTCGCTCGAGCGCCTGGATCGTGCGGTGGCGCACCTCTCGACCGCGGTCAACGAGTCGTGACCGGTTGACGCTGCGCCCGGGGCGATGCAACGTCGCCTCCCCCGCGCCGGCCTTCGTCCCCATTCGTCCTGCATGAACGACCCGCTCTCGCCGCTCGAACGGCGCGTCTACCACTATCTCCTTGACTTCCTGGCGGAGAACACGTTCCAGCCCAGCGTCCGGGAGATCGGGCGTCGTTTTCGCATCAAGTCGACCAAGACGGTCGCCGAGGTGTTGCAGGCGCTGGCCGACAAGGGCTTCATCGAGCGTGAAGGGGCGCGGTCGCGCGGCGTGCGCATCGTCGGCTGGTCGTCGATGGGGCAGGTGCAACCGGTGCCGCTCTATGCGCGCGTCAACCCGGTTGAGCCATACCTAAGCGACGAAAACAGGGAGCGGTGGGTGGCGATGGATCGGGCCTTTGTCCCGGCCAGCGATGCCTTCTTCCTGCGTCACAGCGGCGACGCGATGATGGCCCGCGGGGTGCACGACGGCGATTGGGTCCTGATCGCGCCGTCCACCCGCGCGCGCGACGGCGACCTGGTGGCGGCGCGCGTGGGCGCACACGTCCTCGTGCGCGTGGTGCAACGCCAGGGCGCCGTGCTGTCGCTCACCGCGACCAACGGCGAAGGGCGCGAGATCTTTCTCGGGCCCAGCGACGACTTCTCGGTGCTGGGGGTGGTGACTGCCGTCTTCAGGACGTGGCACGATGAACCCGAGACCACGCTCGAGCAGGACGCCTAACGACGGACGGGAGACGGGAGACGGGAGACGGGAGTGCGGCTTCGCCGCGGGGCTCGTCAGCGTTCCGAAATTGGCTTCGTCTCCACCTTCTTCCGCTCCTCGGCGTCCTTGCGCTCCTTGTCCTTGCGGGCGCGGATCTTATTTACGGCCTGGCGGAACTCCTCCTCGTTCATCGCCGCCTGGGCGCCGCGCATGATGTCCACGCGCATCGCGGCCAGGCGCGCCTGACGATCGTTCTCGACCGGGTTCCCCTGCATCTGGTTGAGCGGGAGCAGTCCAAGCAGCGCCGTCGGGATCGAGAACTTCCCCAACCGGATGAACTGCTGGTCGACGCCGTATCGCTTGCCGTCCTTGGTGCGATAGGTCCAGTCGCCGCGCTCGAACTTGTTGGGGTTGTACGTGTTGGCCAGCACCGAGTCGCGATAGCGCATGATGCTGGTGACGACGGCAGAGTCGAGACGTTCCTCGTCGGTCTTGGGGGCGTACTCGATGGCCGGGGCGTTGGGCCAGAGGCGCGGGTCCACATAGCCGGGCTGCAGCCCCTTCACCGCCCCCCTCCCGCTGGCGAGCGGCCCCGACGCCGGCGTTCCCACGTTCACGTCAAAACCCGCCCCCGGCGCTGGAACTCCCGACGGCACCGTGCTCGGCGCGACGAGCGGGACCGTCGGGATCGCCGGCCCTTCGGTGTTCGACGGCGGACCGGACGTTCGCCCGGCGCGATTCTCCCCTTCGGTCGACGCACGCGAGGGTGAGGGCTGCGGCGCCACCTGAACCGGCTGGACCCTGGGAGGCGTGACGGTGAGGTACTGCAGGCGCTCCCGCGGTTGCTCGAACGTGTAGTCGCGGGTGACGAAGATGTTGCGGATGGCCCCGGTGGTCTGGAGCGCCTTGAGCAATCCGATGATCACGAAGACGTGCACCACGACCGACACCAGCGTCGCGCGCGCCGAACGGGCGCGAGGCGCTGGGAGGTCCCGGTTGTGGTGCCGTTTCAGTGTCAGCATCGAGGAAGCGTATGGGGTCCGACGGTGGGCGCGAGGGGCGCCTGACCTTGGTAACCCTGATGGATCAACGGGTTTCCGTCGTCGGTCGTTGCGTCAGAAATCGGTCGATCAGCGAACCGGATTCTTCACTGAACTGACACCGACGATCTCGACTTCCACCACATCGCCGGGTGCGAGCGGCCCCACGCCCGCCGGCGTCCCGGTCGCGAGGAGGTCACCCGGCTCGAGCGTCATGACGTGGGAGACGTACGACAGGAGGTACGGGACCGAAAAGACCATGTCAGACCCGTGGGCCCGCTGCTTTTCCACGCCGTTCACGCGCGTCACGATCTCCAGCGCCCCGAAGTCGGTCACGCCGGCCTTGGGGGTCCCGACGGCGCAGAAGGTGTCGAACCCCTTGGCCCGCGTCCACTGCGAGTCCTTGCGTTGCAGGTCGCGCGCCGTGACGTCGTTGAGCGCCACCACGCCAGCGATCCCGGCAATCGCCTCTGCCTCGCTCGCATTCTTGAGCGTCGTCCCGATCACGATGGCGATCTCTCCCTCGAACTCGACCCGCTCCGACTGCGGCGGGAGGACGATGGCGTCGCCGGCCGCGATGAGCGAAGACGGCGGCTTGAGGAAGAAGAGCGGCTCGGTGGGGACGTCGTTGCCGAGCTCCTTGGCGTGGTCGACGTAATTGCGGCCGATGCAGACGATCTTGGAAGGGCGGGACATCTGGAGACGGGAGACGGGAGACGGGAGGTCGAACGCTTCAGCTGAAAACTACCGTCTCAGCCCAGCTTCGGCTTCCCCGGGCGGGCGTAGAAGCGGGTGATTTCGCGGGAGACCTCTGCCCAGGGAGCGATGACGCGGCGGGCGGGGGGGAGCCCTTCCACCAGCTCGCGGCCGAACGGCTTGGATTCGGCGCGCGGGTCCATCAGCACCACCACGCCGTGATCGGTCGCAGTGCGGATCAAGCGCCCGAAGCCCTGCTTGAGGCGCAGCGCGGCGTGCGGGATCATGTACTCGCGAAACGCATCGCCGCCGCGCGCCTCGATCGCCTCGCAGTGGGCGGCGGTGAGCGGCTCGGTGGGGACCTTGAACGGGAGCTTGCTGAGCACCAGCGCACGCAGCGGATCGCCCGGGACGTCGACCCCTTCCCAGAACGACGAGGTGCCGAGGAGGATGGCGTGGCCGGCGTCGGTGAATCGGCGCAGGAGGGCGGCGCGCCCGTCCTCTCCATGGACCATCAGCGGGAAGCGCTGGTCGATGCCGCGTTCGCGCAGCACCTGCGCGGCCTCGCGCACGTCGCGATGCGAGGTGAAGAGGGCAAAGACGCCACCGCCAGCTGCACGGGCCACCTCGGCGATCGCGTCCACCACCGCCTCGAAGTGCCCGCGCGGGTCGACGTTAGGCGCGGGGATGTCGGTCGGCACCGCCAGCATGGCCTGCGACGGATAGTCGAAGGGCGAGGGAAAGACCTGCGTCTCCGGTTCCACGTCGTCCTCCGTGAGCCCCAGGCGCGAGCGCACGAAGTCGAACTTGCCATCGGTGGACAACGTGGCGCTGGTGACGATGGCCGTCTCCAGGCGCTTGAAGAGGTCCTCGCGAAGGATCGGCGCCAGGTCGAGCGGGACGGAGGTGACGGCCAGGTTGCGCTCCTTTCCCCGCACCTCCAGCCAGCGCACGGTCGGGTGCTTTCCCGCGGGGGTGAGCCCCTCGCGCAGCGCGTCCCCGGCGTTGTCGAGGCGCCGCGCCACGCCGCGCAGTTCCCCCAGCAGCGGGGCCTGCGCCTCGAGCGCCTGCTCGTCGGTCTCGAGGCGCTCGCGCACCAAGCGCAGGTTGTCGCCTAACAAGGTGAGTTCGCGCAGCAGGTCCTCGAGCGCGGCCGAGAGCCCCGCGCGCCAGATGGGGTGATCGGCGAAGTCGTCCGTCAGCCGCAACACCGGCGCACGCGACTCCTGCATCAACCCATCGAGCAGGTCGAAAACGACGCCCCCCTTGTCGCGCGCGGCCACCGCCGAGGGAAAGAGCCGAGCGTGCACGAGGTCGAGCGAGGCGACACTCAGCAGGTCCTTTCGCGCCGACAGCCGAGCCGCCAGCGTGGGGAGGAGCCCCTTGCCGCGACGCTCCAGTCGGCCAAAGAGGCGCTGCAGCCCGCGCCGCGTCGCCGTGGCGCCAAGGTGGCTGGCGGCCGCATCCTCGAGGTGATGCCCTTCGTCGATCACCAGGCGCGAATACGGCGGGAGCACCGCCGAGTCGTCCCACTTCTGCGAGGCGCGCCGCACCGCGAGGTCCGCCAGCAGCAAATGGTGATTCACGACGATCACGTCGGCCTGCGCCGCCTGTCGCCGCGCGGCAAACAGGAAGCACTTGTCGAAGTGGGGACATTGCAGCCGCAGGCACAGGTCCGGCTCGGCCGCCACCTCGTCCCACACGTCCGGCTTGGGCGGGGTGATCAGGTCGCTCAAGCTCCCGTCACCAGTGCGCTCGGCCCACGCCGCGATCGCTTCCACGTCGGCCACCGAGCCGGCGTCGAAGAGCGTCGCCCCGGCGCCGCGCGCCTGCTCCAGGCGCAGCAGGCAGACGTAGTTGTGCCACCCCTTGAGCAGGGCGAAGCGTACCGGCTGATCGTCGAGGGCGCGCGCAAGGAACGGGAGGTCCTTCCCGACCAACTGCTCCTGCAGGTTGATGGTGTTGGTGGAGATGACGGTGCGCTCGCCGTTCTGCGCCGCCCAGCGCAGCGCGGGGATGAGGTAGCCTAACGACTTCCCGACCCCCGTCCCCGCCTCGAGCACGCCGATCCCGCCGCCGTTGTACAACCGGGCAATGGTGCGCGCGAAGCCACGTTGCGAGGTGCGATCCTCGTAGCGCTGGTGCAGCCGGGCGATGGGGCCCGACGCGCCCAGCAATGCGTCGACGCTGCGCACGTCGACCGGCGCCTGCTTGCGCTCCCGCGGCACCCCAACGCCGACATAGACCCCGCGGGCGTCCTTGTCGAAGCCGAGGTAGGGGCTGGCCGGGACCGCGTCGGCTTGCCTGGTGGTGAACGCCTTCGACGACCTGCGCGGTGGCGCCGGTGGCGCGGGCACCGGCGCCGGTGCGTCGCGGACCGCGGGGGCTCCTGCAAACCCATGTGCCGAAGGCTTCGTTCGCGACGTGTGCGGCCCCGATCAGAAATGCACGCTCACGTCCCCCCTCCCGGGCGTGCCGGGAGGCCTCGAGTGCCGTCCGAGCG
>CAZLLP010000245.1:0-6413 GCA_964560345.1 uncultured Gemmatimonadaceae bacterium | reverse complement strand
CGTCGCGTGCGGTGCGGGGGGCGACTTGGCACGGGGAGCCGGCAAGGGCGTCCCGGCACGCTACCGGCCTCCGCGCGGGGGCGATAGGGATGTGGGGCGAGCCGTACATGTGCAGGACGGGCGTCGGGCTCGTCGGGACGACGCCGGGACCATGCCGGGTCGATGCCGGGTCGACGCCGGCCGCGCCTAACGCCGCGCCAGCACCCCCGGCATCCCGTTCTTTGGGCGCAACGTGATGATCGGGTCGCACGCCGGATCGGGGCCCGGCACCTTCACCCGCCAACGCCGCGCCAGCGTCGCCAGTGCCAGCGTCCCCTCCATCCAGGCGAACTGCTCGCCGATGCAGACGCGCGTCCCCGCACCAAATGGGAAATAGGCGAACTTCGGCCGCGACTCGTCAGGCACCAACCAGCGGTCGGGTTCGAACGAATCGGCGTCCGGCCACCAGCGCGGGTCGCGATGCACCAGGTACTGCGGGAGGAGGAAGACCGTGCGTGGTGCAAAGGTGTAACCCCCCACCGCATACGTGTCGATCGACCGCCGGCCGATGATGTACGCCGGCGGATAAAAGCGCATCGACTCGGCTAACACATTCCGTGTGTAGGTGAGTGCGGCCAAGTCGTGCATCGTCGGGAGGCGACCGTCGGCGAGCACCGCGTCCACCTCGGCGTGCAGTCTCGCCTCTGCCTCGGGATGACGCGCCAGCAGGAGCCACGTCCACGTGAGCAGGTTGGCCGTCGTCTCGTGCCCGGCCACGAAGAGCGTCAGCGCCTCGTCGCGGAGCTGCCGGTCGCTCATCCCGGTTCCGTCCCCCTCGGTGTCGGTGGCCACGAGGAGCATCGACAGGAGGTCACCGCGATCCTCGCCCGAGGCGCGCCGTTCGCGGATCATGCGATAGATGGTCGCGTCGAGGCGCGCACGCCCCTTGAGGAAGCGCTGCCGCTTGGGCGTGGGAAGGCGATCGGTGATCGGCGTCAGCAGGCCATAGCCAAAGTCGAACGCATCGAAGGCCGCCGTGAGCGCCTCGGCAATCTCCTCCGTTTCGCCGTCCACGTCGGCGCTGAACAGCGTCGCGGCCACGATGTTGAGCGTGAGCCGCATCATCTCGGCGTTCACGTCCACCTGTGCGCCATCCACCCACGTATCACGCAGGCGTCCGGCCCAGTCGGACATCTGGCGTGCGTACCCTTCCAGTCGCGTGCGATGAAAGGCCGGCTGCAACAGGCGACGCTGTCGCAGGTGGAACTCGCCCTCCGACGTGAGGATCCCCTCGCCCACCATCTGCTTGGCGCGCTCCAGCGCGCGTCCCTTGGTGAACTGCCGCCCGTGCGTCACCAGCACGTCGCGGATGTGGTCTGGATGCGTGAGCATCACCACGCGCTGCCTGCCGATACGCAGGCTGGAGATATCGCCGTGCTGCTGGACCATCTCGCGAAAGAAGCCCAGCCGGTCGCGCGACAGGCGCATCATCACGTCGCCGGGAAAGCGCGCGCGTGGGCCGGGAGGAGCAACGGTGCGGGGAGCGTTCGGCGCAGGCATGGGCGACAAGGAGGGCATCGCGCGGCGGTCGGCCGGCGCGATGCCCTAACATGTCACGCGTGAACCGAGGATGCACGCGCGACGCGCACCCTCGTTTCGATTACTCCTCTCGCAGGGCGGTCAGCGGCGTCACGTTCGACGCCCGCAGCGCGGGAAGGGTGGCCGCCGCCACGGCACTCGCCATGAGCGCCGAGAGTGCGATGGCGAGCGACAACGGATCCAGCGCGCCGATGCCATGCAGCTGGTTGGCCAGCAGCCGTCCGCCGGCCAACGCCAGCGGCGCCCCGGCCACGACACCAAGCGCCACCAACGCCAGCGCATCGCGGAGGACCATCCCGACCACGGTGCGACGCTGTGCCCCCAGCGCCACGCGCAGCCCGATCTCCCCGGTGCGACGCGTGACCGCGTAGGTGAGCACGCCGTACAGCCCGAACGCCGCCAGCAGCAAGGCCAACGATCCAAACCCCGCGGCCAGGCGTGCCAACAGCCGCTCCTCCCGAATGGACTGGAGCATCACGTCGCTCAACGGCTCCACGTCTTCCACGACCAGCAACGGATCCGCCGCCTGCAATTCCTCGCGAACGCGCTTGACCAGCGCCGCCGGGTCGCCGCTCGTGCGTATCTGGAACCGGAGCGCCTGCGGGCCGCCCGCCGAGTCGATGCGATAGGGGAGGTAGTAGCGACGATCGGGCGCCGTCTCGAGCGAGGTGACCTTCATGTCAGCCACGACGCCGACGATGCGAATGGCCACCGAGTCATCGAGGCGCAGGAACTGGTCGAGCGGGCTGCGATTGCCGAAGTAGAAGCGCGCCATCGTTTCGTTGATGATCGCGATGCGCTCCTTGCCGGTGATGTCCTCCGGCGTGAATTCGCGTCCCTGCCGCATCGTCGCGCCGGTCGTCTTCACGTAGCCGGCCGACGCGAAGTCGAAGCTGGCAATGCTGTCGTCGGGCGATGCGGCGGTAAAGCCCGCCACCTGCAACGACGTGGACGACTCCATCCCGCTGAAGATCCCGTTGGCCGACCACGACACTCCCGTCACGCCGGGGAGGCGCGCCAGGCGTTCCGATGCATCGCGCAGATAGTTGGCCGCGCGCTCTCCCTTGAGCCCGCGGGACAGCTTGTCCACGTCGGCCACCAGCAGGTGATCGCGATCGATCCCCGTGTCGCCGTGTTCGAGGTTGCGCAGCGAACGCACCAGGAGCGATGCGCTCACCAGCAGCACGAGCGAGAGCGCGACCTGCCCGGAGATGAGCAGTCGTCCGGCGGAGAGTTTCCCGCGCCCGCCACGCCCGCCCCCCGTCACCGATCGGGCATGGGCGCGCATCGCCGAGGCGAGGTCGACCCGCGACCCGCTGAGCGCCGGGACGAGGCCGAAGAGCAGCACCGCCACCACCGCGGTCGCGGCGGTGAACAGCAGGACCGGGAGATCGAGGCGCACTTCGAGCGGCAGCGCCTGGCGACCGTTGCCGGTGAGCAGGAGGAGCAGCTTGCTCCCGTACCAGGCCAGCGCCAGACCGCCTAACGACCCGAGTACCGCCAGCGCCAGACTTTCGGCCAGCAACTGCCTCACGATGCGGAATCGCCCGGCGCCGATGGCCACGCGCACCGTCATCTCGCGGGCCCGCGCCACCGACCGCGCCAACAGCAGGTTGGCCACGTTGGCGCACACGATCAGCAGGAGAAGCCCCACGCCGGTCATGAGCGTGAGCAGGAGGGGGCCAAAGCTGCTGCGCACGCGCGAGAGCCCGCGTGCCCCCGACGACACCGGCACCTGGATCGTACGAATCTCCTCGGCGCGCTCGGCACCAAAGCGGTCGGAGAGCTGCTGTCGCACCAACGACGCAAAGCCGGCCTGCGCCACCGTCAACGACGTCCCCTGGCGTAGTCGCCCCATGAGCAGCAGCCAGTGCGCGTCGTCGACATTGAGCACCCGTTGGTTGGGATAGACCACGTCGCGCATCGTGAGCGGGATCCAGATGTCGGTGGGTGTGCCGACGATCTCCCCGGTGAAGCTTTCCGGCGTGACGCCAGTGATCGTGAAGCGGGCGCCGTTGATGGTGACTTCCTTGCCAATCACCCCACGGTCGCCAGCAAAGCGGCGCATCCAGTAGGCGTGACTGATGGTCACCATCGGCGCGCCGCCAATGGCCTGGTCAGCGCTCGAATCGAAGGTGCGCCCCAGTGCAGCGGGGACACCCAGCACTTCGAAGTAGTTGCCGGAGACAAAGCGGCCACGCGGCCGATCGCCATCAACGCTGCCGGCATCGACACTCACGTCGAGTCGCGAGGCAATGCCGGTGGCCAGCAGCCCCGTCACGAGCGTGTTGTCGCGGCGCAGCGCCTGGTACGAGGGATAGGACAGGAGCGATGTCTCCGGCCCATCGCTGAAGCTGAACGACGAGGTGCGCGCCGGGTCGCCGATGGCGATCAGTTCGCGCGGGTTCTTCACCGGGAGGTTTCGCAGCAGCACGGCGTCCACGAGGGTGAAGATCGTGGTGTTGGCCCCGATCCCGAGGGCGAGCATCAGGATCACCGTGACCGCGAACCCCCCGTGGTGGCGCAACTGGCGCCCGGCCTGCCGGATGTCCTGCCACAGTTCGTCGAGCATTGTCGTCCGCTTCATGGTGCGTTCGCGCTCCGTATCGGTTGTCACCAGCGTGGCGCGCACGTGCGCGAGGTCGCCAAACTGGCGCAGCGCCTCGCGGCGTGCCTCCTCGGCGCCCATCCCACGGTCCATCAGCTTCTGCGTTCGCATGTCGAGGTGAAACGCCAGCTCGTCGTCGACTTCGCGTTCGACGTCGGCATGACCGGGTCCCATCCGAAAGGCGCGTTTCATCGGCCGCTCCGGTATCGCGCGTTATCGTTAGGCTGTCGCCGGCGCCGCCGCAGCCAGCGCCTTTCCCACCGCGCGCACGTAGCGCTCCCAGCTCGACACTTCCGCGCGCAACTGCGCGCGCCCTGTGCGGCTGAGCTGGTAGTACTTCGCCTTGCGGTTGTTTTCCGAATAGCCCCACTCGGCGGTGAGCCACCCCTGCTTCTCCAGCCGATGCAGCGCGGTGTACAGCGGCCCTTCTTCCACCAGGAGTTCGTCGTCGGTCACCATGCGCACCCATTCGGCGACGGCGTAGCCGTGGCGCGGCCCCCACGAGACGGCCTTGAGAATCAGCAGGTCGAGCGTGCCACGAAGCAGGCCACCGTCTGGATCGAGCATGGCGTGAAGCGGGGTTGGGGTGTTCGGGTGCGAAGGTGCGGGGGCGACGCTCCCGCCGAGCGGGCGGTCGAGGTCGTTCCCCTCTGTATTAGAGGGGAGAAGTCGCCAAAGGGTTGCCTGGGCGACTATTCCTGCGGACTTCGACGTCGTTGATGCATACGTGCGCCAAGGGCGCGGGTTTCTCCGATCGTGCCCCCGGTGCCCCAACCGGTTGCCCTCCGACGCCCGCCGGGCCAACGTTGGCCCGCTTCGACGCGTTGCCCCACGGTTGCCTCACGCTCGCCTCTCCGTTGGCTCACGATGGGCGCTCCCGGCGTCGCGACTCCTCGCGGCACGGCCCCCATCATCTGATCACGCCACGCACTCCGCATGATTCCGCTGCGTCCCGTCACCACCGTGCTCCTCCCCGCGCTCGCCGCGGCGACGGCGCTCCTCGCGCCGCTCGCCATGGACACGACCGGGCTCCTCTCGGCCGGCAGCGCTGGCGCGTCCCCGGCCAGCTCGCCTGCCGTCGCGCTCGACTCGGCGCTCAAGGCCGGGTACCGCTGGCGCAACATCGGCCCCGATCGCGGCGGGCGCTCCATCGCCGCCAGCGGCGTAAAGGGGCGCCCCAACGAAGCCTACTTCGGCGCCGTGGGCGGTGGCCTGTGGAAGACGACCGATAGCGGCGAGAACTGGATGCCAGTCACCGACGGCCTCATCACCTCCGCCTCGGTGGGCGCCGTCGCGGTGAGCGAGAGCAATCCCGACGTCGTCTTCATCGGCACCGGCGAGACCTGCATCCGCGGCAACATCATGCCCGGCGACGGCGTCTATCGCAGCCGCGATGGCGGCAAGACGTGGACGCACGTGGGCTTCAGGGAGTCGCACGGGATCTCGAAGATCCGCATCCACCCGACCAACCCCGACATCATCTACGTCGCCTCGTTCGGCAAGTACTCGGTGCCGAGTGAGGAGCGCGGCGTCTTCAAGAGCACCGACGGCGGTTCGACGTGGAAGCGCGTCCTCTTCCGCGACAACAAGACTGGCGCCATCGACATCTCCATCGATCGCAACAACCCCAACGTGCTGTATGCCTCGCTGTGGGAAGCGTATCGCAAGGAATACCAGATGTCGTCGGGCGGCGAGTCGAGCGGCTTGTTCAAGAGCACCGACGGTGGCGAGACCTGGACCGAGATCACGCGCAACCCGGGAATGCCGACCGGGCTGGTGGGACGCATCGGCGTCGCCGTGTCGGGCGCCAACTCCAACCGCGTGTATGCGCTGGTGGAGAACGAAAAGGGAGGGCTCTTCAGCAGCAACAACGCCGGCGCCACCTGGACGCTGGTGAACGACAAGCGCGACATCCGGCAGCGTGCCTTCTACTACACACACGTCTTTGCCGATCCCAAGGACGCCGACGTCGTCTACATGCAGAACACGTCGATGTTCCGCTCCAAGGACGGCGGCAAGACGATGGTCGCCATCGACAACGGGACGCACGGTGACTTTCACGACTTGTGGATCGACCCCGACGCCCCCGCGCATCTCGTGGTCGGGAACGACGGCGGTGGTTCCGTCAGCAGCAACACCGGCGGCAAGTGGACGGCGCAGGATTTCCCCACCGAGCAGTTCTATCACGTCATCACCACCACGCACACCCCGTATCACGTCTGAGGCC
>CAZLLP010000244.1:0-6506 GCA_964560345.1 uncultured Gemmatimonadaceae bacterium | reverse complement strand
GGGTAGGTCAAGT
Organism: uncultured Gemmatimonadaceae bacterium; assembly: GCA_964560345.1. Taxonomy (GTDB): domain Bacteria; phylum Gemmatimonadota; class Gemmatimonadetes; order Gemmatimonadales; family Gemmatimonadaceae; genus SCN-70-22. The sequence continues at coordinate 6,493 of CAZLLP010000244.1, read as the reverse complement.
TCAAAGGCATTACACGGAGGTTCACAGAGGTATCACAGAGGTTCACGGAGGAGGACGGCGCTGCCGTGAACTCCTCTGTGAGCCTCTGTGTAACCTCCGTGAACCTCCGTGTTGAGCTTTTCGCCTTTGACTTCTCTCGTCTTCCCGCCTTCCCGACTTCCCGTCTTCAGCTCTTATGGTGTTCCGTCATGTCGTGATGCACCGCGGCGAACGTATGATCGCGGTGGGCACGCTTCAGCAACTGATAGCGCACCAGCTGCACGACACCGGCAAGCACCGCCGCGAACACGACCACCGCCAAAAACCGCCAGAAGAGGGTCGAGCTGGCCATCGAGGGCCAGTCGGCGAAGGTGGCGCGCGCCGAGCCCATGGGTTCGCGGTGCAGCGCGATGAGCCCGAGTGAGGTCAACGCCTCGGCGGCCGCCTCGAGCACGGCGAAGAGCGGGGCGCGCCAGAGCCAGTGGCGGAGGGTGTAGTTCCCCAGGTGCAACGCCGCCATCCCGAACAGGAGGATGAGGCGAAGGGCGAACATCGCGCCGGCAAAGACCAGCGAATCGTTAGGCCCCTGCGTCAGCACCAGCGCCCAGAACAGGCGCAGAACCACGCCCGTGACCAGTGCCATCTCGACGATCGACATCGAGAAGCGCCGCAGTGCGGGGGGCTCCTCGAGCTTGAACGTCCCGGTGACCTGGGGGAAGAAGGGGGGCATGCTCAAGAAGCTAGGGTTCGGAACACCGGTCCGACAGCGGAGCGGCGCACACAATCCGTGTGCGCCGCGCTCAGGCTCGGGCGCGTCTCCTACGCATGCGAGGGACCAGCCGTGGTCACGTCATGCGGCCGAGCCACAACGCCAGCAGCGTGTCGCGCGACGCATGTCGTAAGACGCGTATGGCTACGGTGCGGCAACTTGCTTCGCGAGCCACGCCAGGCTCTCGCGCGCGTGCGTGGTCCAGTACGGCCAGTCGTGCTTCCCCGGCCACTCGGCATAGACGGGGGCGAGCCCCAACCGCGTGAGTTCCGCGCGCAGCGCGCGATTCTGGTCGACGAGCCCATCCTCGGTCCCGCAATCGAGGAAGATGGCCGGGACCATGTCACGCTGCGTGGCCACCAGTCGTTGCGCCCGACGGGTGGGGTCGCGGGCGAACCATCCCGCGGTATCGACGCCAAAGGCCGGCGCGATCAACGGCCACATGCGATCCCCCCAGCTCTCGCGCAGCGCCGCATCGGTCATTGCATAACGCGGCGTGCCGTCGAACGGGTGCGCGCCATTGTACGCGGGCGACACGACGCCGGAATGGCTCGCCGCCGCGCGGAAGACCTCCGGATACTGCAGCGCCAGCGAGAGCGCCCCATACCCTCCCATGCTCAATCCGGCAATCGCCCGCCGCGCGCGCGTGGCCACGGTGCGATAGCGATCGTCGACGGCGCGCACGAGGTCGTGGGCGATGTAGTCGTCGTAGTGCGGCCACGGGACACAGTACGACGCCTCGGTATCGTCACCCGGGCGCGGCTTGAACTCCCGGCGGCACACCGAAATGTCGAGCAGCTTATTCCAGGTGGTATACCACCCATCGTCGCCGTCGGGCATGACGACGATCATTTCCGGGAGCCCGGCGGCAGTGAGCGAATCAAGCGTGGCGTCGAGCCTCCCCTGCTTCGTCCAGTCGGTCTCGCTCCCCCACAGCCCGTGCAGGTAATACACCGACGGGTAGCGCCGCGCCGGCTGCGACGCGTACGACGGCGGAAGCCAGACGAGGGCCCGCTTGTGCGTGCCTAACGACTGCGACCAGAAACGCAGCGTATCGACGCTCCCCCGGCCGCCCCCCTGCCCCTGTACCGCCGGCGCCGCCGCCAGCGATGCCCCGCCAACCAGCGCCGCCAGCGTCACTGCACGCGCGACGAACCTCACGGCACCGCCGCGATGCACTCGATCTCGACGCGTGCGCCGAGGGCGAGGCCGTTGGCGCCCAACGCGCTGCGCGCCGGCTTGTTGCGCGGGAAGAAGGTCGTGTAGACCTCGTTCATCGCGTCCCACTCCCGCATGTCGGCCATGAAGACGGTGCACTTGACCACCCGGTCGAGCGACGACCCGCTCTTCACGAGCACATCCTTGATGTTCTCCATGGTTTGCCGAGTCTCGGCCTGGATCCCGCCGGGGACCACGCCCCCCTGCGCGTTGGCGGACGTGCCGATCTGACCGGCCAGGAAGAGCAGGTTCCCCACCTGCACCGCCGGCGAGAACGGACGCGTCGGCTTGCCATAGGGGAGGTGCCAGGTGACACCATTCTCGGTGACCGACGTCGGCGAAGGCGCCGGCGCCGGCGAAGGCGTCGAGGACGACCGCGCGCACGCCCCAACCAGCAGCAGCGGCAGAACAACGAATCGAACGTTCATGGATGTGGAGAGGTTATGAGATGTGATGCAAGGACCCGATTGAATGAAGCAGTCACTCGTCTTCTCGTCTTCCCGTCTTCCCGTCTTCCAGCCCAAGGCGCTCGCCACACTCGCACCCTCTCGACCGCCCCTTCAGGTCAGCGACTCGTGAAGGAGTGAGTGGAAGTGGTGCACCCCATTCTCCTTCGTCGCCGAATACCGCCCGCGATCGTAGACCCGTGAACGCAGGTTGCGCTGGACCGCCTCGCAGATCGCGATGTCCTCGTCCTGGATTTCGTAGCTGAAGTCGGTGATGCGCACCCAGTCGGGATCGTCGGCCGGTGGCGGGTTCACCGCATACCACTCGAACTTCACCAGCGTCGTCTTGTGGTCGATGGGGAGGACGATGTTGGTCTGCATCTGTCCCTGGTAGATGTTGAGCATCCAGTTGGGATAGATCCAGTAGTAGTGCGCCTCGTCATCGCCGGCGCGCGGGATGTACTTGCGATCGGCGGCGTGCGCCGCGAGCGGGCGCAGGGGGGCGAACTGGCGCGAGTAGTACCGATGCGGCTCGACCACGTACTGGTCGATGTCGAGTTCCTTGTGCAGCCCCGGGTGCACCATCGAGACGTGGTACCCCTCGAGGTAGTTGTCGACGTAGACCTTCCAGTTGCAGTCGATGGTCCACTCGCGCGACATCACGTAGTGCATCGCGTCGGCCCTGAAGCGCGCGCACCGCTCGGGGATGTCCTCGATGAAGTGCGAGAGCGGCGGCGCCTTGAGGTCCAGGTTGGCGAAGACGAGCGGCCCCCACGAGGCCACCTGCACCGGGAGGAGCGTGAAGTCAGCCGGCGAGAAGTTGGCCGTCCCCTCCATCCCCGGGGCGCGGACCAGCTCCCCCTTGAGGTTGTAGGTCCAGCCGTGATACTTGCACTGCATCGTTTGTCGCTTGCCGCACCCGGTGGCGACCGGTCCGGCGCGGTGCAGGCAGATGTTGTGAAAGCCGCGCAACACGTCGCCATCGCGCACGATCACGATCGACTCGTTGGCGATCTCCGCGGTGAGATACGAGCCCGGCTCCGTCAGCTGCTCCGTCCGCCCGACGAGCTGCCACGTCTTCCCGAAGATCTGCCCGAGCTCGAGATCCAGGTAGACCGGATCGGTGTAGAGCCGGGCAGGGATCGTCGAGGCGCGGGCGATGTCGAGGTTGAAGGAGAAAGGCATGCGAACCGGCCTAGAAGACGGGAAGACGGGAAGACGGGAAGACGAGTGACTGCGGGGCACTCATCTCGACTTCCGGGCCTCGGGATGGAGCCACAACACCTGCTCGGTCTCCTGTTCCACGCGTTTGCGGCTGTAGACCAGGGGGAAGTACTCGTCCTTCCCCCACAGCGGCAGCAGGTCGCCGTAGTGCTTGCTGCGCGGATCGGAGGACTGGCCGGGGACGTTGGTGACCACGGAGCGGTCGAAGTCGGCGAGGTCGATGATCTCGCGGAACGAGGCGCCGGCCGTCTGCTTGAAGTCGCGGCCGGCGGTGGCGTAGACGGTGTTGCCGTCCCCGCCGCGAGAGACCGACGGCAGGTCGTAGCGCGACGAGAGTGGGTGACGGAACGCCGCCAGGTGCACGTCGCCGTAGCGCCACTTGGCGCGGTCGGTCCCGAATCGCTTGTTCAACTCGGCCACCGCGTCGTCGAGTGCACCAACGAGAATCGAATCGGTCGCCGCCGTCGCCGGCGCGGCGAGCACCCCTTCGAGCCACTCGTATTCCGGGCGCAGGGCGAGCGATGCGCTCGTCTCGCGGTCGCCGGGGAGCGCCGCGGCGATCGCCCTCCGATACACCGCGGGGGCCCACGCCGAGAAGAGGGTGGGGGCGACCTGGTCGCGCGACATGCGGAGGTTCCAGTCGGTGAGCAGGCGCACGTCGTCGCGCGCGCCGATCCCCCGTCGGTTCGCCGCCGCCTTGAGGTGCGGCACCAGCGCCTCGGCCAGCTTGGACCGGTCGTCGTGTTGCAGCTGCCGGAAGTCGGCGACGGTGAACTTCTTCGGCTCGCGCAACACCTCCTTCACCCGGTCGATGCGGTAGCGCGAGGCCCACTCGTAGGAGAGCGGGACGGGATAGCCGTCGGGGAGGATGTTGTGGTTGGCGGTGGCGATGAACCCCTCGCTCGGGTTGAAGGCGCGCGGGAGCCGCATCCCGGGGACAAAGCCGGTCCACTCGTGCGTCCCTTCGCCGGGGACGGGAAGGAGTCCGCTCCACGTGCGCGTGGGCATCAGCCCGCCGGCCACCCAGCCGATGTTTCCGTCGACGTCGGCGTAGATCATGTTCTCGCTCGGCATCAACCAGCGCGTCATCGCCGACTGGAACTCCTTCCAGTTGCGGGCGCGGTTGAGCGAGAGCGAGGCGAGATACGAGGCGGTGCCGGGCTCGCTGTGCACCGAGCGAATGGCGAAGGCGCGCTTGCGGGCGGTGTCGATGGAGACGATGGGGCCGTGCACGGTGTAGCGCAGCGCGACGGCGCGCGGACGCTCGCCCTTCACGCGGATGGTGTCGGTGATGACCTGGATGTGGCGCCAGGCTCCCTTGTGGCGATAGCAATCGAGCGAGGATTCGGTACGGGGGGGAACGGATTGGTTGGGTGAGGAGGCGGGCGCAGTGACAGGTTGTTGTTGGGGGGGGCCCCCCGCGCGCGCACCGCGCGCCCCGCGCACCGGGCACGCGCCTAACGTCTCCACGTACACGTCCTGCTGGTCCATCCCCACCACCGTCAGCCCGAAGGCGATCCGGTCGTTGTGCCCGATCGACACCCCGGGGCTCGCCGGCTCCCCTGCCCCGATCACGTTCCACCCCGGCGCCACCAGGTGCGTGAGGTAACGAACGGCCGGGTTGGTGATGACGCGATGCGGATCGTTGGCGAGGATGGGGCGCCCGGTCGCCGTCTTGCGCCCGCTCACCGTCCAGTTGTTGGAACCCTCGATGCGGTTGTAGGCCACGTCGGCAAAGGCCGAGGCAAAGCCACCTAACGACGACGCCCCGATCCCGGCCAGGTCGAGCCCCGGCACCGGGTCGAGTGCGCGCACCGGATCGGACGGGAGGAGTTCCTCTACGCGCTTGGCGCCGAGCTTGGCCACGAGCTGCGCGCGCAGCACTTCGGACGAACCGTTCGACACGCCGGAGAGCCCGGTGGCGCGCGACAGCGGCACCTCGATGCCCCACGGCTCGGGGCGAAAGCCCAGGAGCGCGAACTCCGGCGGGAGCGAATCGCCAGCCTGGGCGATGTAGGCGTTGACGCCGCTCACGAAGGCGGTGACGATCGCCTTGGCGTCGGGAGCGTACGACGCCCACTCGCGCGCCATGTCGCCGCGATAGGCAAAGGTGCGCGCAAAGCGATCACGATCCACCGCAGAGGGCCCCAGGACCTCCGCCAGGCGCCCTTCGCCCGCACGCCGCCACATCTCCATCTGGAAGAGGCGATCCTGCGCCACAACGAATCCTTGCGCGAAGAAGAGGTCATGCGTGTTCTTCGCGTAGATGTGCGGCACCCCCCAGCGATCGCGACGGACTTCGACCGGCGCCTTGAGCCCCGCGACATTGAGACGCTGCTCCTCGACCGAGCGGCCGCGCCACGCGAGCGCTCCCGATCCCGCGAGTGCGACAAGCCCCGCCGCCGCCAACCATCGCTTTCCGAGCTTGGCCCTGCCGTATCCCGTGTGTGGAAGAGTCGCCACGCCGCCGCGCCGAGTCGCGCACGCCCCCGCCCCGTCCCGCCGAAAGAGTGCGCCCCGCATCGCCCCTGCGGTAGGGGGAGCTCCCGCTCGCACCAGACCGCCGACTTGCGCAGCGCAGTTGCCGAAACGGCGTCAGCGATAGAAACGCGAGAGATCGAGAAACGAAGAAGGAAGAAGAGAGATGAGATGAGATGAGATGAGATGAGATCGAGGGCAACGCCGCCAATTGCACCTCCAACGCAACGGGGCCGCGCATGCCGCGCGGCCCCACTCCCGTCTCCCGTCTCCCGTCTCCCGTCCCCCGTCCCAGCTCTACTTGATCCAGTGCCCAATCCGCCCCCACCGAATCGCCGTGAGGAACGCGACAGGCCGCTCGCTCTCCGTCTCCCACGAG
>CAZLLP010000243.1:0-6572 GCA_964560345.1 uncultured Gemmatimonadaceae bacterium | reverse complement strand
GGGTGGTGCTCGACCTCGAGATGGGGACGATGAGCGGGCTCGCCTGCCTCGAACGCATCCGCGCCGAGAAGATTCCAGTGCGCGTGCTGGTGTTGTCCGCGTATGGCGATGGGACGTCGATGCGCGCCGCGCTCGACGGCGGCGCCGACGGCTACGCGCTCAAGACCGACCCGCCGCGCAACACCGTCGACGCCATTCGCCAGGTGTATCGCGGGCAGCTCGTCTTCCCGCTGGCGGCCAAGCGCTGGTTGTTAGGCAAGTCGACGTCGTCCGATCCGCGGCAGCTCACCGAGCGCGAGGAGTCGGTGCTGGCGCTGCTGGCCGAAGGGGCGACCAACGCCGAGATCGCGCGCCGGCTGCGGGTGAGCGAGAACACGGTGAAGTTTCATCTGCAGAATCTTTATATGAAGCTCGGTGTGGGGAATCGGACCGAGGCGGTGGCGGTGTACCTGCGCGAGCGCGCACCGCGGCGCTGACGCACTGGAAGACGAGAAGACGGGAAGACGAGAAGACGAGTGGGGGCGCGATCGAGGCGGACGGATGGTGTGCGAGGCTGACTAACGATCTAGAGCTGTCTGGTTTCGTAGGTGGCTGAGCAACTCCTCGACGAGGACGGATGGGCCCGCTCGCAGGTGCAGCACGGAGAACTCGAGGTGGCAGTCGCGCTCGAGTTCGGGGACCGGGACGATGCGGGTTCCTCCCGGGGGACGTGCCGCGACCGACTCGACGACCGGGCACCACCCCGCACCTCCGGCGACGAGTTGCGCCACCGCCGCGAAGCTCGCCGGCGCGGTGACGATGCGCGGCTCGAAGCCGGCGCGCCGAAGGGCGCGCGTCACCTGCTCGTGAATGGCGGGGATGGCGGCGCGTTCGCCCAGGACCATGGGTTCGGCGGCCAGTGCCGCGAGCGTGAGGGCCTCACGTCCGGCGAGCGGATGTCGTTCGGGCAACATGGCCCATGCCAACGGCTCGTGGTCGAGCGACTCGGCGACGATGTCCGGTGGGTAATCGGCGGGCGGCCCGCCGATCGCGAAGCCGACCTCGAGGCGCCCGCTGCGTAGCAGATCGATGTGCTCGGTCCACGGGCTCGCGACCAATTCGACCGCGACGTTGGGGTGGCGCGCGCGCAGGGCGGCGATGGCTGCGGCGACGAGCGACGCCCGCGCGCCATAGTCGGGCGGGGCGACGCGCAGGCGACCGGTGAGTCCTTCGGCAGCGGCGCGCGCGGCCGACATCGCGTCGTCCGCCGCCTCCAACGCACGACGCGCGTGCGAGAGGAAGGCGGCGCCGGCCGCCGTGAGACGAATCCCTCGCGAGAGACGCTCCAGTAGCACGACGCCCGCCTCGCGTTCGAGATCTTGCAGCTGTCGGGACAGCGCCGACTGCGCCACGCGCAGGCGTGCGGCCGCGCGCCCCATGTTCTCGTCCTCGGCGACGGCAACGAAATAACGAAGGTGTCTCAGCTCCATGCTTCAACGTCGTCAGCCTTCGCCGAAAGGCAAGGCTCCGTTCGAAACGAAGTATTGGACCGGGCCATCCGTTGACCGTTAGACATCGTCGTGTCGGCGCACATGGTGTGCGTCGCGCCTACCGATGCAGAGAGGACCTGAGCATGACGACCATGACTGACGCCACATCCGCCACGCCGGTCGCGCACCATTCCGAGCTCCGCGCCGAGGCCATCGTGCGCACCGGAGGATCGCCCGGCTTCGTGGCCCCGATGGGGATCACCGTGAACATCCTCGTACGCGAAAGCGACACGAATGGACGCTGGGCGATGTTCGACTACACGATACCGGGAGGGTTCAAGGGACCGCGACCGCACTATCACCGCCAGATGGAAGAGGCGTTCTACTGCATCTCCGGGGCGATCGCGATGCAGGTGGACGGTCGCGACGTGGTCCTCCGTGCCGGAGAGATGGCGTATGTCCCGCCCGGGGTCGTGCACTCGTTCGAGAATGCCAGCGCAACCGAGCCGGCGAAGATCCTCGAGCTTCTTACTCCGGGGGGCTTCGAGCGCTACTACGACGCCCTTGCGGCGCTGGCGCGCAACTCCCCCACCTGGCCGCCGGCCGATCCGAACGCGCTGTCGGCGCTGCAGGAGCAGTTCGACCACGTGGCCGCATGATCGATGCGGGGACGCGGAGGCGCTGACGGTCTGGAAGACGAGAAGACGGGAAGACGAGAAGACGAGAAAGTGCCTCGGTGAGCGCTGAGGACGAGTGGGTCGCGAGGACGGTGGGCGGGCGATAGGTTCGCCGCATCGTCCTCGGTTCGTTTCCCCCCTTCGAGGTTCGTCATGACTTCTGTGCTCCCGCCTGGAGCACGAGCGCGTTGCGCCGTGCTCGCACGATTGCTTGGCCTCCCGTTCCTGCTCGCTGCGGTCTGGTCGAGCGATTCGACGGCGCAGGGCAGCTCGGCTGATGTGATCCTGCTTGGCGGAAAGGTCTTCACGAGCGATCCGTCGAAGCCATGGGCGCAGGCGATCGCGGTCCGAGGGACGCGCATCGTGGCGGTGGGGACAGACGCGGAGGTCGAGAGGTTTGCGGGGGCGCGCACGCGACGCATCGCGCTGGAAGGGCGCACGGTGGTCCCCGGCTTTGACGATGCGCACGCGCATGTCGGCATCGCGGGGCCGCGGTCGGTCGACGTGACGGTGGATCCTGCGCCCACGCCTGACCCGACGCTGCAGGCGCTCCTCGATTCGCTCGCCGCGACCGCCAGGCGCACCCCCAAGGACGTGTGGCTCATGTCGAACGTGGGCGGGCGGGTACTGAACGATCCGCGCGCGACGCGATTCGCCATCGACTCGGCGGTCCCCGATCACCTGGTGTGGATCAACGGCTGGTCGGGACACGGGGCGGTGCTCAACACGCGCGCCATGCGTGAGACCGGGTTGCTCGACGCCAAGGACCCGTTAGGCGGTTGGCTCGGGCGCGATGCCGCGGGTCGCACGACGGGACGCATCGATGAATACGTCATCTATGGAACGCAGCGTCGCCTGGGGAAGGCGCGCGGCGACTCGCTGTTCGCGCGTTCGGTACAGCGCTATGGCGAGCAGGTGCTGCCGATGGGGATCACGTCGGTGCAGGACATGACGGTGGGCTACGAGCTCGATCGGGCGCGTGCCGTCGCTCGGCGAGCCAGCGCGATGCGGGCTCGCCACCGCGTGATTCGTTTTCCCATTCCCACGGGGCGTACGGTCATCTCCAACGATTGGCGAGTGAGCGGCGCCGACACCGCGCTCGCGCCAACGATGCACATCTCCGGCGTGAAGTGGGTGCTCGACGGAACGCCGGTCGAGCAGCTGGCGCTCATGCGGCAACCGTACGCCGATCGCCCGGGGTGGTACGGGCGGGCGAACTTCCCGCTCGACACGTTGCGCGCGATCGTGCGCGACGCGCTGCGGCGCCGAGAGCAGCCGATGCTGCACGCGGTTGGGGACAGCACCATTGCGCTGGTGATCAGGGCGATGCGCGCCGAGGCGCCCGATAGTGTGTGGCGTGCGCTGCGGCCTCGCCTGGAGCATGCCGATGCGCTCGGGCGCGACCAGCTCGCCGACATCAAGAAGCTGGGGATCATCGTGGTGCAGAACCCGGCGCACCTGGCGATCCCCGAGATCATGAACGCGCGCTGGGGAGCGGAGCGGCTGCGCCGCATCGACATGATGCGCTCGTTGCTCGACTCCGGGGTGACGCTGGCCATCGGGAGCGACGGTCCGCTGGAGCCGGGGATCAACGTGATGCTGGCGACATTGCACCCGAACGTCCCCTCGGAGGCGCTCACGCGCGAGCAGGCGGTGATTGCCTACACACGCACAGCGGCGTTCGCTGCCTTTGCCGAAAAGGAGCGCGGGACGCTCGCCCCGGGGATGCTCGCCGATCTCGCGGTGCTCTCGCAGGACCTGTTCACAGTGACGCCTGACAAACTACCGGCGACGATGAGCGTGCTGACGATGCTCGGCGGCCAGGTCGTGCACGACGCGCTTGGGGCGGCGAAGGACTAGGCTCGCGCGGCCGTGTGAAAAGCATGACACAGAGGTTCACAGAGGTAGCACAGAGGTACACAGAGGGAAGCTGGAAAGTCGCGGTGACCTCCTCTGTGATCCTCTGTGAAACCTCTGTGAACCTCTGTGTCGAGCTTTTGCTGTTTCCCTTTCTCGTCTTCTCGTCTTCTCGTCTTCCCGTCTTCGGCCCTCCCCCCCGACCGGGCAGCCCCCCACCCCCCGATATGCGATGGTGTACCGGTCGTGCAGGATAGAGCTTGCGCGTGGGCTTGTGAAATAATTCACATGGCGGGCGCGGGCACGACCGATCGCGACCACCGGACCTCCACGCGCGACCTCGGGGACGATTCATGGCGGGACACTCTGGAGCACACGGCGCCAACGGCGCCCCCAAGAACCGCTGGGCATCGGGGGTCACCCCGTACGCCGAAATGGGCTACTGGCAGCCGGACTACGAGCCCAAGCCCACCGACATCCTCTGCGCGTTCCGCCTGGTCCCGCAGGAGGGAGTCGACGCCATCGAGGCATCGGCCGCCGTCGCCGGCGAGTCGTCGACCGCCACGTGGACCGTCGTCTGGACCGACCGCCTTACCGCCCACGAGAAGTACCAGGCCAAGTGCTATCGCGTGGACCCGGTGCCGGGGACGGACCAGTACATCGCCTACATCGCCTACGACCTCGACCTCTTCGAGGAAGCGTCGATCGCCAACCTGACGTCGTCGATCATCGGCAACGTCTTCGGCTTCAAGGCGCTCAAGTCGCTTCGCCTCGAGGACATGCGCATCCCGCCCCACTACACCAAGACCTTCCAGGGGCCGGCGCACGGGATCGTGATGGAGCGCGAGTACCTCAACAAGTACGGGCGCCCGTTGTTAGGCGCCACCACCAAGCCCAAGCTCGGCCTCTCGGCCCGCAACTACGGGCGCGTGGTCTATGAAGCGCTGCGCGGTGGCCTCGACTTCGTGAAGGACGACGAGAACATCAACTCGCAGCCCTTCATGCGGTGGCGCGATCGCTACCTCTTCTGCATGGAGGCGGTCAACAAGGCGCAGTCGGTGACCGGCGAAGTCAAAGGCCATTACCTCAACGTCACCGCCGGGACGATGGAGGACATGTACGAGCGCGCCGAGTTTGCCAAGGAACTCGGGAGCGTGATCGTGATGATCGACCTCACCATCGGCTACACGGCCATCCAGTCGATGGCCAAGTGGGCGCGCAAGAACGGGGTGATCTTGCACCTGCACCGCGCCGGGCACTCCACCTACACGCGGCAGAAGACGCACGGCGTCTCGTTCCGCGTGATCTCCAAGTGGATGCGCCTGGCGGGAGTCGATCACATCCACGCCGGGACGGTGGTCGGCAAGCTGGAAGGCGACCCGAGCACGACGCGCGGCTACTACAAGACGCTGCGCGACGACCAGGTGCCGGTCGACCACACGATCGGCCTCTACTTCGAGCAGGACTGGGCGTCGATGCCGGCGGTGATGCCCGTTGCATCTGGCGGCATCCACGCCGGGCAGATCCACCAGCTCCTGCACTACCTCGGCGAGGACGTGGTGCTGCAGTTCGGCGGCGGCACCATCGGCCACCCCGACGGGATCGCCGAAGGGGCGACGGCCAATCGTGTGGCCGTGGAAGCGATGATCCAGGCGAGAAACGAAGGACGCGACTACCTGAACGAAGGCCCCGACATCCTCGCGGCCGCCGCGCAGTGGTCCCCTTCCCTGCGCAAGGCGCTGGAGATCTGGAAGGACATCACGTTCGACTTCCAGAGCACGGACGTCCCGGATGCGGTCGTCACCCCGAGCTGACACAACCGCCTCCGCACTCACTCGTCTTCCCGTCCTCGCCGTCTTCCCGTCTTCCCGAGAGCCATGCGCGTCACCCAAGGCACCTTCAGCTTCCTTCCCGACCTCACCGACGACCAGATCAAGGCCCAGGTGCAATACTGCCTCGACAACGACTGGCCGATCTCCATCGAGTACACCGACGACCCACACCCGCGGAACGTCTACTGGGACATGTTCGGCCTCCCGATGTTCGACATCAAGGATGCATCGGGCGTGATGCTCGAGCTCAAGGCCTGTCGTGAGCGGTACGCCGAGCACTACATCCGCATCAGCGGTTACGATCGATCGCCGGGGCGCCAGACGACGGCGTTGTCGTTCATCGTGCAGCGCCCGTCGCACGAGCCGGGCTTCCGCCTGGACCGCCAGGAAGGGAGCGACCGTCAGGTGCGCTACTCGACGCACAGCTACGCCACCGACGCCCCGGTGGGCGAGCGGTACGGGCGCACACGTTAGGCGCAGGGCCATCACGTGAGCCGTCCCCCAGACACGAATTCCTCCACGACCGGCACCGCTGGCGCGGCAACTCCGGCCTCGCCGACAGGTTCTACGCCGGCTTCCACGTCCGTCGCCACACCGCACGTCGTCCCGCCGCGCGTGGCGCGTCCCACCAACCAGATCGACCTGGGGGCGGCCTTTCGCGAGTCGCAGTTGCAGGAGTTGTTCGACGAGATCGATCGTGAGCTCGTGGGGCTGGCGCCGGTCAAGGCGCGCATTCC
>CAZLLP010000242.1:0-6574 GCA_964560345.1 uncultured Gemmatimonadaceae bacterium | reverse complement strand
CTGGAAGAAGAAGCCGTGCAGGTGGATCGGGTGGTCCATCTCGCTCTCGTTGATCCCGTCCCACCCCTGGGTCTGACCCCCGGTCCCGGGCAGCGCCGGACCTTCGCCGTGGGGACGCTGTCCTATGGAAGCGGGACCGACAAGCGCCGCGCCGAGTATCGCGACTCGGTCACGCTGCGGACCGCGACCGTCGACGGAAGCAAGCTGGCCGGCCCGCCCAACCCCGCGCAGGGGAAGGTACGCAAGGACTACTGGGGCTTCGACTTCACCAAGCTCCCGGTGAATGGGCGCGTCTGGTATCCCGATGCACCGGGGCCCTTTCCGCTCGTGCTCATCGTGCACGGCAACCACAACATGAAGGAGTTCTCGGACCCTGGCTATCGCTATTTGGGGGAGCTCCTGGCCTCGCGCGGTTTCATCCTCGCATCGGTCGACGAGAACTTCCTCAACGGCTTCATGAACAGCGAGAACGACGCCCGCGGATGGATGCTGCTCAAGCACCTGCAGGCGTGGCGCCGGTTCAACGACTCGACCGGATCGCCACTCCAGGGCAAGGTCGACATGACGCGCATTGCCCTCATGGGGCACTCGCGGGGTGGGGAAGCGGTCGCCGTCGCCGGCGCCTTCAATCGCCTGACGCACTACCCGGACGATGCCACGGTCGCCTTCGACTTCAACTTCGGCATCAAGTCGCTGGTGGCCATTGCGCCTGTCGACGGGCAGTATCGCCCGACCGAAAAGCCCACCCCGGTCAGCAACTACAACTACCTGCTCATCCACGGCTCGCACGATGGCGACGTGTCGTCGTTCAGCGGGCTCGCGCAGTACGAGCGGGTCCGCTTTACCGATGGCGCACCGTGGTTCAAGTCGGCGATCTACGTGTACCGCGCCAACCACGGGCAGTGGAACACGGCGTGGGGGAGCCTCGACGGCGGGGCGCGCAGCGCGCGCTTCCTCGATATCCGCGGGCTCATCTCGCAGGCCGACCAGCGACGCTTCGCCGAAGTGACGATCACCGCTTTCCTGGAGGCCACGCTGCGCGACCGGCGCGAGTACCTCCCGATGTTCCGCGACCATCGCGTGGCCGGCGCGTGGCTCCCCAAGACGATGTACATCACGCGCTTCGAGGACGCCTCGATGAAGGCGGCCGCGACCTACGAGGAGGACGTCGACGTGTCGCACGGTACGGTCGCCGGCGTGGCGCTCGACGGCGACTCGTTAGGGACGTGGAAGGAGGCGCCGATCCCGTTCCGTTGGCGGGGCAACAACCAGGGGCACAATGCGGCGCTGCTGGGGTGGAATAACCGTATCGCCGGCGACGACACGACCAAGCGCGGCAGGCCGGCGTCGTACACGCTGGCGTTAGGCGACTCGCTGCGCTCGGCGTGGCGCATCGACGAGGGGAGCACGCTCGTCTTCTCCCTCGCCCCCACCGACGGCAAGCCAGGCCCTCGCTCGCCGGCCAAGGATTCCACCAAGAAGGCCGATTCGACGGCGAAGAAGAGCGCGCCGGCGAAGAAACGCGCGCCGCGTCCCGCCGCAAAGTCACCAGCCGCAGACACGCTCCCCATCGACCTGTCCGTTGAGGCGGTGGACGCCGACGGTCGCGTGGCGCGCGTCGCGCTTTCCGCGTACGGCGTCCCCCGTCGCCCGTTGACCATCGGCGTGTATCGCCGAGCGGGGCGAGACAAGCTGCGCTTTGCGAATCCGTACGAAATCGTGCTGCAGACCTACGACATCCCGCTCGCCGACTTTGTGCGCGCGACCCCGGGCTTCGACGCGCGCCGGCTGGCCAAGGTGCGCTGGACCTTTGATCGTACCGAGGCCGGTACCGTGTGGCTGGACAACATCGGCTTCGCCCGACTCTCGCCGGACTTCAGCGTGCCCGGTGTGGGAGGTGCACGATGATGCGCCGCATCGTTCACCTGACAGGGGTGATGGTTCTCCAGCTTGGTGCGCTCGCCCTCGTGGCCGGCCCGGCGCATGCGCAGCGCGAGCGCTATGCCCCGCTCGTCTTGCAGCTCCCGGCCACGGCGCGCACGATGGCGATGGGAGGGCTGAGCGTCGGGACGCGCGACGTCGAGGCAGTCTTCGGCAATCCGGCGTTGGTCGGCGGCAGCAGCGCTTTCTCCCTCTCGCTCGGGCGCTACGCGAGCGGCGCCTCGACCGGGCACGGCGCCACGACAATGTCGGTCGGGATGATCGGGCTGGGTTTCGGGGTCGCGGTGCTCGACGCGCCGCAGGTCGTGTCGGGAGCTCCGCTCCGCAGCGACGTCCTCACCGATGACGGGCGGGTGGCGGCATCGAACATGGCCGCGACCGTCGCCGCGTCGCTGTCGTGGAAGGGATTTCGCTGGGGCGCCACGGCGCGCTACCTCGAGTCGCGCACGGGGGATGAGCGCGGCGGCGCTCCGGCATTCGACGTCGGCATGGCGAAGGACTTCATGAACGGATTCCTCACGACCGGAGTGGTCCTGCAGCACATGGGGCGCGACCTCCCCGGCGACGGTTCGGGGCGCGGCCTGCCGATGCGCATCGCGTTAGGCGCGGCGGGGAGCGGCTACGGGGTGGGGAAGTGGTTCGACATCGGCGCGTCCACCAACCTCGCGGTGCGCGAGGATGGCGAAGTCTTCCCCACGGCCGGGGGGGAACTCGCCCTGGTCCCGATCGAAGGGATCAGCATCGCCCTGCGCGCCGGTGCGCGGCGACCCGAACTGCGGGCGCAGCGGGCGCTCACTGGTGGCTTGGGCGTGCAATACGACCGCCTCTCGCTCGACTACGGATGGGAGGACATGCGCGGCAAGGGGGGGGCGCACCGGTTCACGCTACGTATTCGATAGCTCCGTGGCGCCGCCCCAGGCGGCGTCGCGTATTACCGTGTGCTCAAAGCGATCGGTCTGACCACGACGGCGCACGCGATCGCGCGGGCGTTTGTACAGTGTAAACGATACCTGTCTGTTCGAACGGCGAGCGATCGCCACTTCCCTCGCTCGCAGGGGGTCAGCGGACGCCGCGGTCCGTTGTTCCCCCGCAATGCGCCCGGTTAGCTTTGACCCGCTCCCTCCCCATTCGGGCAGGGACTCCCTCCGGCCGCACTCGCCATGTCCGATACATCGCGCACTCCCGTCATCGTCAGCGCCGCGCGCACGCCGATCGGGAAGTACCTCGGCTCCCTCGCCTCGCTCAGCGCCCCAGAACTCGGCGCCATCGCCATCCGCGAAGCGCTCAAGCGCTCCGGCATTCCCGGCGACCAGGTCAACGAAGTCATTCTCGGTCACGTGCTGCAGGGCGGGACCGGCCAGGCGCCGGCGCGTCAGGCGCTCATGAAGTCCGGCATTCCGTCTTCTGTCTCGGCGCTGACCATCAACAAGGTTTGCGGCTCCGGGCTCAAGGCCGTGATGCTCGCCGCGCAGTCCATCAAGGCCGGCGATGCACAGGTCGTGGTCGCCGGCGGGCAGGAATCGATGTCCAACTCGCCGCACTACCTCTACAACATGCGCGGCGGCGTGAAGATCGGTGACCAGACGCTCGTCGACGGCATGATCAAGGATGGGCTGTGGTGCGCCTTCTGCGACGTCCACATGGGGAACCACGCCGAGTACACCGCGAAGAAGGGGAGCGTCTCGCGGCAGCGGCAGGACGAGTTCTCGGTCCAGTCGCACCTCAAGGCGGCGGCGGCGCAGGAGGCGGGGAAGTTTGCCGCCGAGATCGTGTCGGTGGAGATCCCCGGCAAGAAGGGGGCGACCGTGGTGAGCGTGGACGAAGGACCGCGCAAGGACTCGAGCGTCGAGGCGTTAGGCAAGTTGCGCCCCGCCTTCCCGTCCAAGGACGCGACCGACCTGAGCGTGACGGCTGGTAACGCGTCGTCGCTCAACGATGGCGGCGCTGCCCTGGTGGTGACGTCGGAGGCATATGCCCGCGCGCACGGACTCACGATCCTCGCCCGCATCGATGCGTACGCCACGGGAGCGGTGGACCCGAAGGAACTCTTCTTCGCCCCGGTCAACGCGGTCGGCAACCTGATGAAGAAGCTGGGGACGACGATCGGCGACTACGATCTCATCGAGGCCAACGAGGCGTTTGCCTCGCAGGCGCTTGCCGACGGCGACGCCTTGGGCTGGGACTGGGATCGCGTCAACGTGAACGGGGGGGCGATTGCCCTCGGCCACCCGATCGGCGCCAGCGGGGCGCGCGTCCTCGTGACGCTGCTCCATGCCCTGGCCGATCGCGACAAGGCGCGCGGCCTCGCGACGCTCTGCCTGGGCGGCGGCGACGCGGTGGCGCTCTCGGTCAGCCGCGTAGCCTAACGCACGACGACGTCGCGAGCGCTCATGTCCTCGACCGAGGCGGGAGAGCGTCTCGCGACGCCGGCCAGCGGCGGGGCGGGGGAGCGTCCGCGTGTCGCGCCGATGTGGCGTTTCGCCGTCTTCCTGCTGGCCTCGTCGGTGGGGGTGCTCGGCTGCCGCGCGATCATTCCCGCGCTCGCGGCCGTCCTGCAGGATGCCACGGGCGTTCGCCTGCCGAGTTTCGTGATCACCCTGTCGATCGGGATGCTGATCGGGCACTGGTGGACCTTTCGCCAGGCCGAGCCGCTTGGGTGGTCCAAGGTGATGCTCGATCGTCAGGCCTTGTCGATACGGGCGGTGCTGGGGGGGGCGGCGTTAGGCGCGGCGGCCGTCGGGGTTCCCTCGCTCCTGCTCCTGGGCATCGGCTGGCTCAAGCTCGAACCGATGCCGCAAGGGAGTCTGCTATCGTCGGCGTTGCTGACGCTCGGCCTCCTGATCCCCGCGGCGCTGTGGGAGGAACTGGTGGCGCGCGGCTACGCGCTGGCGCTCCTGCGCGAGCGCTTTGGCGCCCGGGTGGCGATCGTCATCACCAGCGTCGCCTTCGGCCTCATGCACCTCGAGAACGCCGGAGCCACGTTCCAGTCGATCGCCCTGGTGACGCTCGCCGGGATCTTCCTGGGGAGCATCGTCGTGGCAATGCGCAGTTTGTACGCCGCGTGGTCGGCGCACGTGGCGTGGAATTTCGTGATGGCCGGCGTCATGCACACGTCGGTGAGCGGGCTGGGAATGGGGACGCCGAACTATCGCGTGATCGATGCCGGTCCCGACTGGGCAACCGGTGGGAGCTGGGGACCGGAGGCCGGTGTCTTCGCCGGCGCCGGGATGGTACTTGCCATGCTTTTCCTGTTGTGGCGCGGTGCGCGCCCAAGCCGGCGCGATGAGCGCCTACGGAGCTGAACGGAACATGTCCGACACGATTGCGGTGATTGGTGCGGGACAGATGGGGAACGGAATCGCCCACGTCTTTTCCCAGAGCGGGTATGCAGTGACGATGATCGACGTCTCGGCCGACGCACTGGCGCGCGGACGCTCGACCATCGAGAAGAACCTCGACCGCCAGGTGAAGAAGGGGACCATCGACGCCGCGGCCAAGGACGCGACGCTCGAGCGCCTCACGACGAGCACCGACATCGCCGTGATCGCCGGCGCCGCGCTGGTCATCGAAGCGGCCACCGAGAACGTCGACCTCAAGTACCGCATCTTTGGAGACATGGACCGCTTGGCATCGCCCGGCGCGATCCTCGCCACCAACACCAGCTCCATCTCGATCACCGACATCGCCGCCAAGACCAAGCGTCCGGAGCAGGTGATCGGGATGCACTTCATGAATCCGGTCCCGGTGATGCAACTGGTCGAGGTCATCCGCGGCCTCGCAACCAGCGACGCGACCACGCAGCGCGTGCTTGAACTCTCGAAGGCCGTTGGCAAGACGCCGGTAGAGGTCAACGACTTCCCCGGCTTCGTGGCCAACCGCATCCTGCTCCCGATGATCAACGAAGCCGTGTACGCGCTGATGGAAGGCGTGGGGACGGTGGAGGCGATCGACACCGTGATGAAGCTCGGGATGAATCATCCCATGGGCCCGCTCGCCCTGGCCGATCTGATCGGCCTCGACACGTGCCTGGCCATCCTCGAGGTGCTGCACGAGGGCCTCGGCGACTCGAAGTACCGCCCCTGCCCGCTGCTCCGGAAGTACGTCGCCGCCGGATGGTATGGCCGCAAGTCCGGCCGCGGCTTCTACAACTACGCAACCTGATGCTCTCGTCTTCTCGTCTTCCCGTCCTCCCGTCTTCTCAACTATGAGCTGGGCGCTGATTCCCCTCACCGAGGAGCAGCGCGCCATCCAGCAGACGGCGCGCGACTTCGCACTCGAAGAGCTGGCGCCGCATAGCGAGCGCTGGGACCGCGAGGCGTTCTTCGACCGGAGCGTCGCCGCCAAGCTCGGCGCGTTAGGCTTCCTCGGCATGCTGATCCCCGAGGCGTACGACGGCCTCGGGCTCGACACCTGCACCTATCTCGTGGCCCTCGAGGAAATCGCCGCCGTCGACGCGTCGGTCGCCGTCCTCATGAGCGTCCACAACTCGTTGCCGACACAGATGCTCCTGCGCTACGGCAACGAAGCGCAAAAGGAGAAGTACCTGAAGCCGATGGCGCGCGGTGAGTGGCTCGGCGCCTTTGCCCTCTCCGAACCCGACGCCGGCTCCGACGCTGCGTCGCTGCGCACCCAG
>CAZLLP010000241.1:0-6705 GCA_964560345.1 uncultured Gemmatimonadaceae bacterium | reverse complement strand
TGGACCAGCAACGTGCGCGGGAAGCCGCGTCGCAGCATGGGGAAGACGTCCGGTGTGCGGCCGAGCTGGAAAAAAGCGGTCGTGACGCTCCAGTCGGGCGACAAGATCGACATCTTCGAGGGCTAAACGAGCATGGGCATCCGTCAATTCAAGCCGGTGACGAAGGGCACGCGCTTCCGTTCGATTTCGGATTTTGCCGAGATCACGCGGAGCACGCCCGAGAAGTCGCTCGTCGAGCCGCTCAAGAAGTCGGGCGGTCGCGACAACCATGGCCACATCGCCATGCGCCGCCGTGGCGGCGGGCACAAGCGGCAGTACCGCATCATCGATTTCAAGCGCAACCGCTTCGGTGACGTGGCGGTGGTGCAGACCATTGAGTACGACCCGAACCGTTCGGCGCGTATCGCGCTGGTGCAGTATGCGGACGGGGAGAAGCGATACATCCTGCACCCGAAGGGGCTGGCCGTCGGCGACAGCGTAGTGTCGGGGCCGGGCTCGCACGTGCGCACGGGCAATGCGCTGCCGCTGGGCGAGGAGCCGTTAGGCACGTCGGTCCACAACATCGAGCTGCTGCCGGGGAAGGGTGGCCAGATGGCGCGCTCGGCCGGCATGTCGGCCGAGGTGGTAGCGAAGGAAGGCGAGTACGTGACCCTGCGAATGGGGTCGACGGAAATGCGCCGGGTGCACCAGCGCTGCCTCGCGACGGTTGGCGAGGTCGGCAACTCGGAGCACGAGCTGCAGTCGTGGGGGAAGGCCGGGAAGTCGCGCTGGAAGGGACGTCGTCCCAAGGTGCGCGGCGAGGTGATGAACCCGGTTGACCACCCGCACGGCGGGCGTACGCGCGGCGGGCGGAACGTGGTGAGCCCGTGGGGCAAGAAGGAAGGTGTGAAGACGCGCAACATGAAGAAGCCGTCGACCCGCCTGATCGTCCGCGGCCGCAAGCGTGGCAAGGCCACGCAGTCCGGCTTCTAGCCTGACCTAACGACACTCGAAGAGTTTTCCATGGCTCGTAGCATCAAGAAAGGCCCGTTCGTCCAGGAGGCGCTGCTGAAGAAGGTGGCGGGGATGAACGCGCGGAACGAGAAGAAGGTCATGAAGACGTGGTCGCGCGCGAGCACGATCCTGCCGGACTTCGTGGGCCACACGTTCGCGGTGCATAACGGGAACAAGTTCGTTCCGGTGTATGTGACGGAGAACATGGTGGGGCACAAGCTCGGCGAGTTTGCGCCGACGCGGTTGTTCCGCGGGCACTCGGGCAACCGGCCGACGGACAAGAAGGCCCCCGCCCCGGCGGCGGCCGGCAAGGGAGGGAAGTAAGCGATGGCTACCGAGGCACGCGCGATCCAGCGCACGACGCGGCAGTCGCCGTACAAGATGCGGCTGGTCATCGACCAGATCCGCGGCAAGATGGTCAATGACGCCCTGGCGCTTCTGAAGTTCTCGAAGAAGCACGCGGCGGTGCAGATCGCGAAGACGCTCGAGTCGGCGGTGGCGAATGCGGAGCAGGCGGCCCGTGCGGCCAACGCGTCGCTGGATGTCGACACGCTCTTCGTGAAGAAGGCGATCATCAACGAGGGTCCGAAGCTCAAGCGGTGGACGCCGGCCGCGATGGGCCGCGCGACGCCGGTTCACAAGCGCACCAGCCACGTCGAGATCGTCGTGGCGGAGAAGGAAGGTCGATAATGGGACAGAAGACGAATCCGATCGGCTTCCGCCTTGGAATCACGAAGCAGTGGCGGTCGCGCTGGTACGCCAACCGTGACTTCCCGCAGCTGCTGAAGGAAGACGCGCTGCTGCGGAAGTACCTGAAGACGCGCCTCGGACACGCGGCGATCTCCGACATCCACATCGAGCGCAAGCCGGGGAAGGTCGTGGTGACCATCCACACGGGGCGTCCCGGTGTCGTGATCGGGAAGAAGGGCGCCGAAGTGGACAAGTTGCGCGACGAGCTGGCGCAGCTGACGGGGAAGGAAGTCGGGATCAACGTGGAGGAGATCAAGCGTCCAGAGCTCGACTCCCAGTTGGTGGCCGACAACATCGCGAACCAGTTGTCGCAGCGTATCTCGTTCCGTCGCGCGATGAAGCGGGCGGTGCAGAGCGCGATGCGGATGGGCGCGCAGGGGATCAAGGTGAAGGCGGGTGGCCGCCTGGGCGGCGCGGAGATCGCGCGCGTCGAGGGCTACCACGAAGGGCGGGTGCCGCTGCACACGCTGCGCGCCGACATCGATTACGCCACGTCAACGGCGAAGACCACCTTCGGCACCATTGGGGTCAAGGTGTGGATCTTCAAGGGTGAGGTGGTCGAGGATCGCCGCGGCAAGACGTACAGCACCGGCGTATAACCGGCCGCCGACCTAACGAGATACAGACATGCTCAGTCCTAAGCGAGTAAAGTTCCGGAAGCAGTTCAAGGGCCGGACGAAGGGGTTGGCGCAACGTGGCGCCGAGATCTCCTTCGGGCATTTCGGCCTGCAGGCGCTCGAGCCCGGGTGGGTGACCAGCCGGCAGATCGAGGCGTGCCGTGTCGCCATGACGCGTCATATCAAGCGCGGCGGCAAGGTGTGGATTCGCATCTTCCCGGACAAGCCGATTACGAAGAAGCCCGCCGAGACCCGAATGGGGAAGGGCAAGGGATCGCCGGAAGGGTGGGTGGCGGTCGTGAAGCCGGGGCGGGTGATGTTCGAGTTGGAAGGGGTGACGCGCGAGATCGCCGAGAAGGCGATGGCGCTGGCCTCGGCCAAGCTGGGAGTCAAGACGAAGTTTGTCGTCCGCGAGGAGGCGCATTCCGATGCGAGCTGAGGAGATTCGCGATCTGTCCGTGACGGACATCCAGGCGCGCATTGCCGAGTTGGAGGAGGAGCGTTTCCGCCTTCGCTTCCGCAGCGCGACGGAGCCGCTGGAGGATCCGCTGCAGTTGCGGGCGATCCGCAAGAACATCGCGCGCCTGCGGACGGTGCTGCGCGAACGTGAGCTGGCCGCACCGGCCAAGCGCTAGCCAGGAGCACGAGCGAACATGGCCGAGATGACCAATAACGGACAGCAAGCGACGTCGCCGCGGAACGCGCGCAAGGTGCGCGTGGGCGTGGTGGTGAGCGACAAGATGCAGAAGACCGTGGTC
This sequence comes from uncultured Gemmatimonadaceae bacterium, assembly GCA_964560345.1. Classification (GTDB taxonomy): domain Bacteria; phylum Gemmatimonadota; class Gemmatimonadetes; order Gemmatimonadales; family Gemmatimonadaceae; genus SCN-70-22. The sequence goes on along the minus strand of CAZLLP010000241.1, from coordinate 3,587 downwards.
GTGAAGATCGACCGCCGGGTCCCGCATCCGACGTATGGCAAGATGGTGACGCGCACGAAAAAGGTGAAAGCCCACGACGAGGAGAACTCGGCGAAGGCGGGCGACACCGTGCGCATCATGGAGACCCGGCCCTTGTCGAAGGACAAGCGGTGGCGTGTGGTCGAGATCGTCGAGCGGGCGCGCTAGGAGAACTGAGCGATGATCCAACAGGAATCAGTGGTCAAGGTCGCGGACAACTCGGGCGCGAAGAAGGCGCTCGTGATCCGCGTGCTCGGTGGGACCAAGCGACGGTATGCCGGACTTGGCGACAAGGTGATCGTGGCGGTGAAGGACGCGCTGCCGAACGGGACGGTGAAGAAGTCCGACGTCGCGAAGGCGGTCGTCGTGCGCACCGTGAAGGAGACCCGCCGCAAGGACGGGAGCTACATCCGCTTCGATGAGAATGCGGTCGTGATCATTGACGACAAGGGCGAGCCGCGCGGGACGCGTATCTTCGGCCCCGTGGCGCGCGAGCTGCGCGAGAAGCGGTACATGAAGATCGTCTCGCTCGCGCCGGAGGTCTTGTAACATGCGCGTGCTCAAGTATCGCAAGAACGAGGGGAAGCGCCTGGGGGCGGTTCGCCACCAGCGCAAGGCGGAGCGGGTGTTGATGCCCATCACCAAGGGCGACACCGTGCGCGTCATGCGTGGCGAAGACAAGGGGAAGGAGGGGAAGGTCCTCCGCGTCTTCACCAAGACCGGGCGTATCACCGTGGAAGGGATCAACATCGTGAAGCGGCATCGGAAGGCGCGTCGTGCGGAAGAGCAGAGCGCGATCATCGAGATGCCGGCTCCGATTCATCATTCGAACGTGATGCTGCTCGATCCGAAGGGCGGGAAGCCGACGCGTGTGCGTCGCCGGATCGATACAGACGGCACGAAGGAACGCATCAGCGCCAAGAGCGGGGATGCCATCCCGCGGAACCGCTGAGGCGAGGACGATAGACTATGGCAACCAAGGAAAAGAAGGGCGCGGCTCCGGCCGGCAAGGCGGCGTCCGGCAGCAAGGCGTCGTCGGGTGGCAAGGGCGGCGAGCGCAAGTCGATGCTGCCGAAGGGACCGCACCTGGGCGCGAAGCTCCCGGTGCCGGCGCCGCGGCTGCACGGCTACTACAAGGCCACGGTGGCCCCGAGGCTCATGCAGCAGTTCGGGCTGACCAACGTGCACCAGGTGCCGGCGCTCACGAAGATCGTGATCAACGTCGGGCTGGGCGAAGCGATCAAGCAGCCCAAGCTGCTCGACTCGGTGGTCGAGGAGCTGGCGTTGATCACCGGGCAGCGCCCGGTCCGCAAGAAGGCGAAGAAGTCGATCGCCAACTTCGGGTTGCGTGAGGGGCAGGAGATCGGCGCGGCGGTGACACTGCGTGGTGCCCGGATGTGGGAGTTCCTCGACCGTTTCATCAACAGCGCGCTGCCGCGCGTCCGCGACTTCCGCGGCCTCGGCACCCGCTCGTTTGACGGGCGCGGGAACTACTCGGTCGGCATCAAGGAGCAGATGATCTTCCCCGAGATCAACTACGACATGGTCGACCAGATCCACGGCATGGACATCACGTTCGTGACGACCACGGACAAGGACGACCAGTCGTTCGCGCTGCTGCGCGAGCTGGGCATGCCGTTCCGAGGCGACGAGAAGCCGATCGTCGTCGCGTTCACCAACTGAGCCGTTAGGCAGCCATGGCCAAGACGTCCAAGACCGTCAAGAACGAAGAGCGCAAGGTGCTGGTCGCGCGTCACGCCGAGAAGCGTCGCGCCCTCCTGGCGATCATCAAGAACCCGAAGACCGGCGATGCCGAGCGCGAGGCGGCGTACAGCAAGCTGCGCAAGATGCCACGCAACTCGTCGCGCGTTCGCATCCGCAACCGCTGCTCGATGACCGGGCGTGCGCGCGGGTACGAAGGCTACTTCGGGCTGTCGCGTCTCGCGCTGCGCGAGATGGCGCTGAATGGATTGATCCCGGGCGTCCGCAAGGCGTCCTGGTAGCAGGAGAAGACGGGAAGACGAGAAGACGGGAAGACGAGTGTGGGAAGCGCACACTCGGCCCGTTGACTCGCGAGGCGATTCGTCTCGTCTTCTCGTCCTCTCGTCTTCTTTTCCCCTGATTCCTCCACGTCCGCAAGCGTCGGATACGAGAGGAGAGTGAGCGAACTACATGAGCATGACTGACCCGATCGCCGATATGCTCACGCGGATCCGCAATGCCTGCGGATCGAAGCACCGTCGCGTGGACATGCCGGCGTCGCGCGTGAAGACCGAGATCGCGCGGATCCTGAAGGAAAACAACTTCATCACCGACTACCGTCACGTGGAGAACGAGCAGGGGCACAAGCTGCTGCGCGTCATCCTCCGCTATGCTGGCGGGCAGCCGGTGATCCGTGAGCTGAAGCGCGTGTCGTCGCCCGGACTGCGGAAGTACGTCGCGGTTGGCGAGATCCCGCGTGTGCGCAACGGCCTCGGGATGGCGATCCTGAGCACGTCGCGCGGCGTGATGTCGGACGCCGATGCGCGCAAGGCGCACACCGGCGGCGAGCTGCTCGCCCTCGTCTGGTAAGGAGAGCCTACGATGTCACGAATTGGCAAGCACCCCGTCCCCGTCCCTGGCGGCGTGACGGTGGACCTGAAGGGTTCGGCGCTGACGGTGAAGGGGCCCAAGGGAGAGCTCTCCCGGACCTTCCACCCGGACATGATCCTGGCGCACGAGAACGGGCAGATCACGGTGAACCGTCCGTCGGACGAGTCGCGCCACAAGGCGCTGCACGGGCTGACGCGGACGCTGGTGGCCAACATGGTCGAAGGCGTCACGAAGGGGTTCACGCGGCAGTTGGAGATCACGGGCGTCGGGTACAAGGCCGAAGTGAAGCCGTACGGCCTCCTGATGTCGTTAGGTTATTCGCACACGATCGAAGTGAAGGCCCCGGCGGGCGTGAAGCTGTCGGCGCCGCAGCCGACGCAGGTCCTGGTCGAAGGGGCGGACAAGGAAGTCGTCGGTCGCATCGCATCGGAGATCCGCAAGCTGCGCAAGCCGGAGCCGTACAAGGGCAAGGGTGTGCGCTACGCGGGTGAGATCATTCGCCGGAAGGCCGGCAAGGCGGGAGGCAAGTAATGCGCAGCATTGGAATCCCGAAGACGCGTCAGGAACTCCGCTATCGCCGGCACCTGCGCATTCGCAAGCGGGTGATCGGGACGGCCGAGCGGCCGCGTCTGGTCATCTTCCGTTCGCTGAAGCACATCTATGCGCAGTTGGTCGACGACGTCGCGAAGAAGACGATCCTGACGATTGGCGACGGCGCGCTGACGGGGAAGAAGACGGAGAAGGCGGCTTCGGTCGGCAAGGCGCTGGCTGCGGCGGCGAAGGAGCAGGGCATTGCGATGGTAGTGTTCGATCGCGCGGGTTTTCGTTATCACGGCCGCGTGAAAGCGCTGGCCGATGGCGCCCGCGAGGGCGGTCTGGAGTTCTGACATGGCTGAGAACGAGACAACTGGTTCGGCGACCGGTGGGTCGCGCCCTGCAGGTGGCGGCGGTGGTCGCGGTGGACGCGGCGGCCCTGG
>CAZLLP010000240.1:0-6709 GCA_964560345.1 uncultured Gemmatimonadaceae bacterium | reverse complement strand
TCGAAGATGCGCTGCATCGTCTCCGCGGTCATCCCGATCCCGGTATCGCGAACCTCGACGTACGCATACACCCCTTCTTCCAGCGCATAGTCGAGGTAGGGGGAGTGCAACGCCTCACGGTCGGCCCAGGTGACCCCGGTGCGCAGCGTGATCGTCCCGTTTTCCCCGCCGATCGCGTCCGACGCGTTGGTAATGAGGTTCATCACCACCTGCCGCACCTGCGTCGCGTCCGCCTCCACCGGCGGCACCTCGCGCCCGAAGTCGAAGTGCAGCGACGCGCGCTTGGAGATCCCCGTCTGGAGGAGCTGCGCCATCTCCGACACCAGCGCTGAGAGATCGAGCGGGCGCACCACGAATCGCCCGCGTCCCGAGTAGGCGAGCATCTGCTTGGTGAGGTCGGCGGCACGCAGCGCAGCGGTCTCCACGTCGCGCAGCAGCTCGTGCAGCTCCGACGTCGGCTCCACGTCCATCAGCGCCAGCGAGGCGTTCCCCAGGATGCCGACGAGGAGATTGTTGAAGTCGTGCGCGATCCCGCCAGCCAGCACGCCCAGGCTCTCCAGCTTTTGCGCATGCTGCATCTGCGCCTCGAGGCGCTTGCGCTCGGTGATGTCCTGTCCGCTGGCGATCACGCCTAACGGGCGCGAGTTCACGTCCAGCAGGCGCGTCACCGTCCACAGCACCGTGCGGGCGTCGCCCATGCGCGAGACGATCGTGTCTTCGCGCGGGCGCGGCGTGTCGCCGGCCAGCACGCGGATCATCTCGTGCCGCATCCCCTCGCGCCGCACCTCGTCGGTGACCAGCGCGAAGTAGTCGCGCCCCAGCACCTCGCGCCGCGCATAGCCAAACAGGCGCTCGGCCTCGCGGTTCCACTCGATCACCATTCCGTCAGGCGCAATGCCGATCAGCACGCTCCCCGTCGTCTCGATCAGCGAGCGATACCGATGTTCGCTCGACAGCAGCGCCTGTTCCGCCGCCCGGCGCTCGGTCACGTCGCGCAGGAAGACGTATGCCAACGGCCGCCCGCTCGCGTCCTTGAACATCGTCGACGTGATCTCGGCCTCGAACGGCGAGTCGTCCTTGCGCCGCATCGTCACCACGCCGGCAAATCGCCCCGTCTTGCGACGCGTGGCAAAGGCCGAGTGCACACGATCGTCGCGTGGGTCGGTGAGGTCGCGCGCGCCCAGCCCGACCATCTCCTCGGGCTCGCGCATGAACAGCTTCCCCGCCTCGTCGTTCGCGGCCAGCACCTCCCCCTCCACCGTGGTCAGGAGGATCGCCTCGAGCGAGTGGTCGAAGATCGCCCGGTAGTGCGACGCATCGATCGCCGGCATCGCGGCGCGCGGCGTTGCGGGTCGGGGCAACTCGGGCGTGTCTTCCCCACGGACGAACTTCACGGCAGGCACGAGTCGGGGATCGGCGGGTAAACGTGAGCGTGCGCTAATAGACGGCCAGCCCCGGACACGTGTCACAGATCACCAGCCGCAACCGTTGCACCTCCGCGCACGCTCTGGCCCCCTGAACGCTTTACACGTTACTCTTTTTCCTTCCTCGTACCGGACGATCCAATGGTTGCGGCTCCCCTGATCCTCGCCTTCGCCTCGGCGACCACGCTCGCTGCTGGCGAATGCCGTCCCCCGAAGGACAGCTCGGAGGCCAAGCTCCTCGCCTTCTTTGCCGCGCCCATCGCCTTCTCCCCCGCAGGACACGCCGAGCGGCTTGCGCCCGGGGCGGTGCGCCTGTCGTTCGACGTCACGTATGTCCCCAAGCCGGCCGCCAACATCCGCCGAGCGTCGTACTGCAACCGGAAGAGCGAGAACACCGATCTGTCGCCGATCTTCCCGCGCCCGCGCCTGGCGGTGGGGCTCCCGGGGGGCTTCTACGTGGAAGGGAGCTATCTCCCCCCGGTGACCGTGATGGACGCGACGCCCAACCTCGGTTCGGTGGCACTGGGGTGGGTGCGATCACTGAGCGCCAACCCCACCGGCGGCGGGACGTGGCTCTCGCTGCGCGCCCATGCGACCTTCGGCGAGGTGAGTGGCCCCATCACCTGCTCGAGCGACGCCCTGCAGACCACCAGCGCCAACCAGGCGTGTTACGGGACCAAACCGTCCGACGACACCTACGAACCCAACATGGTGGGGGGGGAGGGGATCCTGGGGTGGAGTGGCGGTGGGCGGCTCTCCGCCTACGTCGGCGGCGGGTACACATCGATCAAGCCGCGCTTCCAGGTCAACTTCCAGCCGCAGGGCGGGGCGCTCGACGACACCAAGGTGCTGTTGGACGACAACCGGGTCACGGCCTTCGCCGGGGGAGCCTACCGCGTTTCGTCGCGTGCGTCGCTCACCGCGGAGCTGTATTCGGTCCCCAAGGACGTGACGACGATTCGCGTGGGCGGGAGTTGGGCGCTGCGCGGCGCGCCCTAACGAGACGGCGACGCCCGGTGGGGCGACGGGACACGATTCCGGGGGAGCGGCAGCGCGATTGACGGCGTGCCGCGCCCCCTCTACGCTTTTGGGGCGGCCATTCGCCGCTGGCGGCCACCTTTCTCACGATCATGACCCGACTTTTCACGGTCCTTCTCGCCGCTGCGGTGGCCTCGCGCGGCGTGCTCGCCCAGGGCGCCCCGACGTCGGCCAAGGGCGCGTCGGCGCAGCCGGCGGCGACGCCCCCCACGCAGGACTATCTGCTGTACACGGTGGCCGAATCGGCCGACCAGCTCGCGCTCGTGCGCTTTGGTCCCAAGGGGATCAGGATCGAGCGGCAGCACAAGGTCGGGATGATGCCGACCGAGATCAACGGGCCGCACGGCGTCAGCGTCTCGCCCGACGGGCAGTTTTACTACATCAGCATTGCGCACGGGACGCCGTACGGGACGTTCTGGAAGTTCCGCACGTCGGATGACGAAGCGGTGGGGCGCACCACGCTCGGTCTCTTTCCGGCCACGGTGCAGACGACCCCCGACGGCGCGCTCGCCTTCGTGGTGAACTTCAACCTGCACGGCGACATGGTGCCGTCGTCGGTGTCGGTGGTGTCGACCGACGAGATGGTGGAGATCGCCCGCATCACCACGTGCACCATGCCGCACGGCTCGCGCATCAACCCCGCGGGGACGCAGCAATACTCGGCCTGCATGATGGATGACATGCTCGTCGAGGTGGATACTCGCGCGCTGGAGGTTTCCCGTCACTTCACCCTCGCCAAGGGGAAGGAGATGGGGATGAAGGGGGCGCCGGGGGCGATGTCGCATGCGGGACACGGCGGGGCCGCATCGCACGACGCCGCGATGGCGTCGGCGACCAACGTGCAATGCTCACCCACATGGGCGCAGCCCAGCAGCAACGGCGGCAAGATCTATGTGGCGTGCAACAAGTCCAACGAGATCGTGGAGATCGATGCCGGCTCGTGGGCGATGACGCGTCGCTGGGGAGCGGGGGATGGCGTGTACAACCTCGCCGTGTCGCCCGACGGGAAATACCTCGTGGCGACCAACAAGCGCGGCAAGTCGATCTCGGTCTACGACCTGGCCACGACGAAGGAGGTGGCGCGCATTCCCACCGTGAAGGGCGTGGTGCACGGCGTCGTCGTCTCGCCCGACAACCGCTACGCCTTCGTGACCGAGGAAGGGCGCGGCTCCGAGCCGGGGATTCTCGAGGTCTTCGACCTCAAGAGCTTCACCAGCGTTGCAACGCTGGAGCTGGGACAGCAGGCGGCGGGGATCGATTTCTTCCGCGTCGAGCCGGCCAAGTAGGCGCGTAGCCGTCAGGTCGGTCAATCGTCGTTTCGCCGAGGGGCGGAACGGCCACTTGCGACAAGTGTAGCCCTGCGGGTTCGGCGTCTCACGTGCGTGAGGGGTCGGCGGCAGGGCGGTGTCACTTGAAATGGGATGGCCTCACGTGACCGCGTGCGGCCCAACGATCAGGTCGAGGAGTTGTCTGTGAGACAGTGGATCATCCTTGGTGTGGTGGCGCTCGCGGCATGTTCGGGCGGCGACACTCCCACTCCGCCGGATACACCGGGGCCCGTGACGCTGGTCAGCATCTCCGCGGTGACCTCGTCGATGGTGGCGGGGGCCACGCAGCAGCTCACGGCCAAGCTCTACGACAAGGACGGCAAGGCCGTCACCTCCTCGTCCGTCACATGGGCCGCTACCCCCGCCACCGTGGGGACCATTTCCAGCACCGGCCTCCTGACCGCCGTTGCTCCGGGAACGGTGAAGGTTTCGGCGGCGTCGGGGACGCTGTCCTCATCCGTCGACATCGTGGTCGAGGCCAACCCGTGCACGACGCCCATCACGCTCTCGGTTGGTCAGGTGCGCACCTTCACCGGGGGCAGCGCGGTCTCGTGCATCACGCTTGCCGCCAGCGCCGGGAGCAGCGACTACGTCATCATCGGCGCCAATACGCGCCCTGTACAGGATGACCTGCTGCAGTACAGCGTGAGCCTGCAGTCCTCGGCGGCCTCGCTCTCCTCGCCGGTGGTGCAGGCGCAACTCGACCCGCGCCTGCTGGTGCAGGAGCAGGAAGAGACGCGGGTGGAGTCGCTGCACGAGCGGCTGCGGCAGTTCGAGCGCACCACGGTGGGGCCGGTCGTCCAGGCGGTGGCGCGGACGAACGCCGCGCAGTCGGCATATGCGCGTCCCAACCTTGCGGTGTCGCTGGCGGTGTCGGCGGTGGGGGACACGGTGACGCTTCGCGTCCCGAACCTCAACACCGGGAAAGACATCTGCAAGGACTTCATCACCATCAAGGGCGTGGTGCGCGCCGTCTCGTCGCGCGCGACCATCGTCGAGGATATCGCGGCGCCGTCTGGGGGGTTCACCACCACGGACTACAACGCGATTGCCTCCGAGTTCGACAACCTGATCTTCCCGTCCGACACGGCGTGGTTCGGCAAGCCGACCGACATCAACAGCGACGGTCGCGTCACCATTCTGTACACCCCCGAAGTCAACAAGCTGACCCCGTCTGGCTCGTCAGGCTTCACCGCCGGCTTCTTCTTCGGCTCCGACATCATCAAGAAGTCGGAATACCCGACCACGAACGACTGTCGCAACCAGACCAACGAGCAGGAGATCTTCTACGTCCTCTCGCCCGATCCCACGGGGGCGTTCAACAACGTGCGCTCGACCGTGACGGTGCGGCAGGGGACGCGCGGCGTCATCGCGCACGAGTTCCAGCACATGATCAATCAGGGGGTGCGCCAGTACAATCCGGCGGTCGAGGCGCTGGAAACGTTCTGGATGAACGAGGGGCTGTCGCACCTGGCGGAGGAGATCGTCGGGCGCGCGCAAATTGGCGTGAGCGATTTCCAGCGCCTCACCTACGCGCGGGTGAACCCCAATCCCAACTCGGCCAACGACTACAACGCCTTCTTCCGGCAGAACCTCACGCGCTTCCAGCGCTGGATGGTGCGTCCGGATACCTCGGCGCCCATCAGCGTGCAGAACCGCGCGCAACTTGCACCTCGCGGGGCGAGCTGGGCGCTGCTGCGCTATGTCATCGACCAGTACAGCAACGGTTCGGCGCGGGCCTTCACCAAGGCGCTCGCCGCCGGCCCGCAGACCGACATCGCCAACCTGCTGGCGCGCGCACCCGGGGCACAGTTCGACCAGATCATCACCGGCTGGCTGGTGGCCAACTACGCCGATGGACTCAACGTGAGCGGCATCGCCTCGCGCTACGGCTACCTGAGCTGGAACATCCGCGACGCGATGTCGGGCTCCAACAGCGGCACCTTCCCGCTCCTCGTCACCCCACTCCCGGGCACCTTCAGCACGCAGGCGCTCTCGAGCTCGGGCAACTACTTCCGGCTCAACCGCAGCGGCAACTCGCCGCAGGTGCAAGTGAAGGTGCAGGCACCGGGGGGGACGAACGTTACCAGCGAGTATACGACGGTGATTGTGTTGCGCGTCTCTTGATGGCGGAAGACGGGAAGACGGGAAGACGAGAAAGGGCAACAGCGGAAAAGCTCGACACGGAGGTTCACAGAGGATTCACAGAGGTTCACAGAGGACATCAGCGCGCATGCCGCTTTCCTCTGTGAACCTCTGTGTTCCCTCTGTGAGCCTCCGTGTCCTGCTTTAGCTCTTGATGTACCTCGTCTTCTCGTCGTCTGAGTCCGTCAGGACTCCCGGAGTGCCGACATCGCCGTCTCCTTGAAGACGTCGCGTCCGCTCAGCATGCCGATCGCGACGGCCATCAGCATCATCGCAGCCGAGATGCCTAACGCCTGGCCAACGGCGGCGGTGAACGGGCGATCGAAGACGTAGCGCATGATGGCCCACGCTCCGCCGAACGAGAGCAGCAGCCCGGTGAGGCTTCCCAGCACGCCGAGCACCGTGTACTCGGAGACGAGGATGCGGCCGATCTGGGCGCGGGTGGCGCCGAGCGTCTTGAGCAGCACCCCTTCGCGCACGCGCTCGCGACGGGTGGCCGCGACCGCCGAGAAGAGGACCGGGATCCCCATGGCCAGCGAGAAGATCGCGAGGAAGCGGATCGCCAGCGACGCGCGACGCGAGATCTCGCCCACCGTCTTTCTCACCAGCGACAAATCGATGCTGGCCACGTTCGGGTAGCGACGCACCACCGCGCTCTGCACGCGGGCCGCGGCCTTCTGGTCGTCTGACGCGGCCAGGAGGACGTAGGTCTTGGGAGCCTTGGCCAGCGACGTGCTCTGGAAGACGGCGTAGAAGTTGGGCTCGAAGCGCGCC
>CAZLLP010000239.1:0-6732 GCA_964560345.1 uncultured Gemmatimonadaceae bacterium | reverse complement strand
TGATCGAGGCGTATCACCTGTGCATGATGATGCGCGGCGTGGAGAAGCAGAACTCGAAGACCATCACCTCGGCGCTGCTCGGCGGCTTTCGCGACGACGCCCGCACACGAGAGGAGTTCCTGCGACTGGCGTTCGCTCCCGATCACTAGGGGGATGGCCGGCCGTCCGTCGCGCTAGTCGGCGGCGGCGTCGACTTCGTGTGGATGCGCCGCGCTGACCGCGCTCGTCACGAGCGCCGGCGCGTCATCGCTCCCCTCTGGCTCGTCCACGCCGGTGTCGCGCAGCATCGCATGCATGACGAAGTCGGCGCCGCCGCGCGAGCGGATCTCCGAGGGCGTGGCGTGCAGGTAGCGCTGGCACGTGTTGCGGAACGCGCTCCCCGACGGGAAGTGCAGCGTCATTGCCACGCGGTCGGCGCTCCGGTGCGGGTCTTCCAACATGTGCGCGGCGACCACCAGGCGTCCCCACGTGATGAGGCGCTGCGGCGATGGCAGTGCGGCTTGCTCGAGGTGCTTCGCCAGCACGCGGCGCGATAACGACAGCGTCTCGGCCAACGACTCTGTCGTCAGGCGCTCGTTGGCGCGCGTGACGGCGAGCATCACGGCGTCGCGAACCGTGGGGCGCGTGTCGGCGAGTGCGGCCCTGAGGCGAGCCGCCACGCTGCGCGCCTCGGCGTGCTCGACGATCGTGGCCATCGTCGACGGATCGTCATCGCGATCGGCGACGATGAGGGCATCGACGCCGGCGCGTCCGATGTCGAAGAGATCGTGCGCGCGCTCCGGCGTCACCGTGAGGTAGGCAATCGTCGTCAAGCGCGGAAAGCTGCGCTTGAGCTGTCGCAGCGGCTCGAGCGAGAGCTCGCCCGCGACAAAGAAGTCGAGAATCGCCAGGTGCACCGGCTGCCGTTCGCACAGGGTCGTGACCGCCCCCCAGTCGCCACACGGTTCCACCGTGTGCCGACCGCGAAGTGCGGTCCGGAGCCGCAAGAGACGCGCTGGATTCTGGATCAGCGCGGCGACGACACTCATCTGCGCGATTCTCCCCGTGGTTCGGGCATGACAGCCTTGTGTCAAGACGCCTCAACCCGTTCAACCGTCACGCCGCGGGAACAGGGTGCAAGATCGTGATGGTACGGGCGCTGTGCGTGACAGGCACGGGGGATGGGTCCCGTAACTTCGCGACATGGGCATCGTCCCTGAACTGACGTAACGCGTTGTGAAAGCAAGACTTGTGTGAATGGTCACGCGACAAGTGTGGCGTGGCGCCGGACTCGGGAGGAGGCATGACAGGACGGCATCGACACGGACCTAACGATACGCTGCGACGGGCTCGCCGCGGCTTCACGCTGCTGGAGCTCGTCGTGGTGCTGATCATGATCAGCATCATCGCCGGCATGGCCGTCCCACGCCTCAACTACGAGAAGTACCGGGCCGACGGCGCCATGCGCACCGTGCGCACCGTGCTGCAGGGAGCCGAGCGCAATGCCATCATGCGCCAGACCAACGTGGTGGTCGCCTTCGACATCACCAACGCGCGCATGCAGATCGTCGAGGATGCCAACAACAACTGTGTCTATGACTCTGGCGAGCGGTTGACGATTCGGCCGTTGGAGGATGGAGCCAAATTCGCCAATGCGCCAACGGGATTCAGCGGCTCCCCAAGCGCGGCCGTCGTCGGGAGCAACCTCTGCTCGATCCAGGGGCTACCCGCGATCCAGTTCCTGCGCGACGGCGCGGCCAGCAGCGATCTCGAGGTCTACGTGACGTCGAGTCGCTCGGTCGCGACCGACTTCCGCCTCGTGCGTGTGGTGATGGCCACCGGACGTGCCGACGCGTATCGCTTCACGGGCTCTACCTGGACCAGGATGAACTGATGCGAATCCTCCATCGACGGCCTCGCCTGCACGAAGCGCGTCGCGCCTTGGAGCGTGTCGCGCGTCGCGGCATTTCGCTCCTCGAAGTCATGGTCGCCCTCACGATCCTGGCGACGAGCCTGATCGGGATGGCGGAGTACGGCCGACGGTACGCCCGCACCAACGCCAACTCCAGCATGCTCAACAACGCACTCGACCTGGCCTCGGCCCGCGTCGAGCGCGTGAAGGCGGAGCGCAACTACTCGTCGATGGACTCGCTGGCAACGACCGAGACGGTCATTGCCGGCTATCCGAAGTACAACCGCGTCACGGCGATCACGCAGACGCTCACCGCGCAGTATGCCTACAAGACCGTCACGGTCACCGTCACGCATCCCTCGATGCCGACGCCGGTGAAGAAGACCACCGCCATCGCGCGGTTCTAGGAGGCCCATGCGATTCACCTTACGAGCTGCCCGTTTCTCCAACCGCCGCGGGTATACCCTCGGCGAGTTGCTGCTGTCGTTGACCATCACGATCGGCATCTTCGCCACGGCGGTTCCGTTCTTCACCATCCAGATGCGCCAGCTGCAACAGGACGTCGGTCGGACCGACGCCCAGCAGACGGCGCGGTATGCACAGAACATGGTGGATCGCGAACTGCGCAACATCGGCATCGGGGTGCAGCCGATGGATCCCACGCAAGGAATCCCGCGCAACCAGCCGAAGATCGTCCAGGCCCACGCCTATGCCGTCACGTTCAACACCGACCTGGTGGCCAACGACACGGCCGACGTCGAGGCGGTCTACTACGATCCCAACGTCGCCAACGGCCTCACGATGGCGATGAACGCGGGTTCGCCCATCTCGCTGCCGTACGCCAGCAAGACCTATCCCGACTACACCTATCGCAAGAGCGATCGCTCGATCTCCCTGGCGGAGACGGTGAGCTACTGGGTGTCGGCTGATTCCACGGCGCCGAGCGGATCCAACCTGTATGTGTTGTGGCGTCGCGTGAACGATGGTCCCATCACGGTCGTCGCGACGGGGATTCGCATCACGGGATCACAGCCCTTCTTCAAGTACAATCGCGTGCTCGCGTCGGGAAAGATCGACTCGATCCCCACCTCGTCGCTCCCGATCTACTGGGACCAGGTCGCCACCATCGCCGATTCGATCCGCACGGTGAATATGACGGTGAACGGCGTCTTCAATGGTTTCAATCTCCAGAACAAGGCCACCGCATTCGTGCGCACGGTGAGTTCGCAGACCTCGCTGGCCAACATCGGACTGTCAATGCGCGCCTCGTGCGGCGACCAGCCGCTCAATCCGGGCGCCCCGTCGGTTGCCATGGTGAACGTTGGCGGCGTGGATCGCGTCCAGGTGACGTTCTCGGCGTCGCTGGATGAAGCCTCGGGCGAGAAGGACGTGGAGCGCTACGTGATCTATCGCCGGATCGTCGGCAATCCCTGGGACGAGCCGATCGACCAGGTGGGAGGATCGAAGTCGGCGAACTACATGTGGGAAGACTTCGACATCCAGTCCGGCATCTCGTTCGAATACGGGGTCGCGGCGCAAGACTGCTCACCCGCCAACTCGTCGATGCGCGTCAGCTCGGCGATCACGCACTAAGGAGAACCCGCGATGCTGCAGCGTATCCGGAAGTTCCGCCAGCGCCTGCGGGCGAGGCGAGGGTCGGCGCTCATGCTGACGATGGTCTTCACCTTCGCGTTAGGCGGGTTGGCCATCTCGGCGATCTACATGGCCGGCAGCACCTCGATCCTGTCCAAGCTGTACGACCGTGAGCGCGATTATCGTTATGCGGCGGAATGGGCGCTGGCGGTAGGGAAGAGCCGCATCACGACCGACACCGCGCTCACGCTCCCCGACTCGCTCTATATCCAGATCCTGAACGGGTCGGTGGTGACCGATGCGGCCGGACAAGCGGTCCCCAAGGTCAAGGTGGACCTGTACGCCGGCGTCGGCGGTGCCTCGACGGGGCAGTATGGGCGGTATGTCGAACTCGTAGCCGTGGCGTACGACAACGGCGGTGCGCGGCACGTGCGTCGCCTGGAACTGCAGGCGGAGAACTTTGCCCGCTTTGCGATGTTCACCGACCAGTGGACGGCCGGCTGTTACACCACCGGTGAAATCGTGCGCGGCCGCGCGCACTCGAACGCCAGCTGGCAGTCGTGCAGCTCCTCGCCCGGGCCGATCTACACCGACACCGTGAGCGCCGTGACGACGGTGAACGGCACGGCGCAGTACGTGACGCCGGGGCACCGGTATCCCAGCGCGCCACGCATTCCGTTTCCGTCGGTGGCCAAGCTGTCGTGGATGCCGGGCTATGCGAGCGGCGCCAACCTGTCCTACACACCGCCAGCGCGCGTCGGCTCGACCGGAGCGGCGCGCATGGAGTTTGTCGCCGTCGATCTCGATGGCGATGGCTTCCTGACCGGCCCTGCCGAAGGGTACTTCCGCATCTTCGAGGCACGCGCGGGCTCCACGTCCAACCCATGGACCGCGACCGGAAGTTCGGCCGCTCCCTATGTGACAGGCGGAACGGATACGTCGTTCATGCGCGCCGGAACCACCAACGCGACGCGTTTTGACAACATCCTGGCGGGCAGCGCCTCGACCAACAAGAGCGTCGTGCAGAACCAGTGCGGCGTGTTCTACATGATGGGGACGCCGGCGCGGCCGCAGTTCATGCCGCTGGCGGCGCACGACACGCTCAACAAGCGCTATCGGTGGTTCATCGATACGCTGTCTCAGGCGACGCTCAGCCGACCGGGGACGCGCGCGGCGGCGATCACCTACCTCCGAAGCTTCCAAAGCACGAATGCTTCGTACGCGACCAACTCGGCGGCGCTGCTCAAGAGCGGCAGCGCCTACACGACGGGCACGCCGCGCTGCTTCCCCGCGGGTGACCCCTACCTGATGCCGGTGGAGCGTCCGGGGCTGCTGAATGCCTATCCGGCCAGCACCGGACAGTCGATCGACACGTTGCCGAACTCGTCGAAGCGTGGGGGAGAGGACACGACGTTCACGATCGTGACCAAGACCGGATCATGGAGAGCGTGGGCGGGCTTCGGCTCGTCGTTCTTCGGGGGCGGCACGCGCCGCCAGGCGATCGAAGAGCCGTACCTGTGGCCAGTGCACCGACTGCAGAACCTGAGTACCAAGGGCGTCATCTACGTCAACGGCGACATCATGCTGAGCGGTGTCTTCCGCGGACGTGCGACGTTGTACGTCTCTGGCGACATCGACATGATCGATGACCTGACGTACGTGACCAATCCGGCGTCGCTCCCCATCTGCCAGAACCTGCTCGGCATCATCACCGGTGGGAACATCTGGATCGTTGACAACGCGATCAATCGCCCACGCTACGTGGACGGCACCGCCAGTAGCAACGCACGCTTCTTCGACGACAACCAGGATTTCTTCCTGCATGCCGTGACCCTGGTCGGGGTGAGCAACACGAGCGCGACCTTCGGCGTGGAGGCGCTGAGTTCCGGGCCGAACGCCGGGCGCCTCTGCTCGCCGGTCCCGCCCAACACGGCGCAGACGTCGGGTGGGTGCATCAACCAGGCGGGGGGCGTCATCGTGCGCTCCATCGCGTCGACCTTCGCCGGCGGCTACACGGGCTTTGCTGAAAACCGCGTGAAAGATGCCTGTCTCGACGTCGACTCGCCGCCGTACTTCCCATTGACCGGGCGCTACCTGGACAACGAGTTCTACGAGATCGACCCGCAGCAGTTCAACTCGATCGGCGTGGCGCAGTTCTATCGTCGGCTGCAATCCGCGCCGTAAGCAGACCTCGAGACGGGAGACGGGAGACGGGAGACGGGAGTGCAAACGGCGCCTAACGGCGCCGTTTGCTTTGCTTGTGCGAGGCGGGGTGTTGTGAGACGTCGAGTGGGTGCGAGCTTCGGGCGGCGCGCACGGCGCGCCGCCAACGCTACGCCCGTCCAATTCCCCCTGGATAAGCCCGTCGAGTCGCCGACGCGCCGCGCGCGGCCACGCCGCGCGCACTCCCGCCTCCCGCCTCCCGTCCCCTTTCAGATTCCCAACCCTCGCTGCGCCTCGTCGCGCCGCCGGACCACATGGCACGCTCGGCAGCGCGCTTCATACGAATCTGCCGCCCCCACCATGATCACGGGCGAGTCCCACGCCGCGGGTTCGCCGTGAATCAGGCGTTGGTTGCGACACGCCGGGGCGCCGCACAGCACGCAGATCGCGTGCAGCTTGTCCACTACCTCAGCGATGGCCAGCAAGCGCGGCATGGGACCGAAGGGTTCGCCGCGGAAGTCAGTGTCGATCCCGGCGAGAATCACGCGCCGCCCGCGGTTGGCGAGCGACGTCGCGACGTCGCAGATCCCCTCATCGAGAAATTGTGCTTCGTCGATCGCGATGACCTGCGCCATCGGGTCGACTCGCGCCGCCACCTGCGCGGCGGAGTCGACCGGGATGGCTTCGACCGAGCGTCCATCGTGGCTCGACACGGCGAAGAGTCCCGCGTAGCGGTCATCCAGGTGCGACTTGAACACCTGGACCCGCTTGCGAGCGATCATCGCGCGCCGCACGCGGCGCATGAGTTCCTCTGACTTGCCGCTGAACATCACACCGGCGATCACCTCGATCCAACCGCCTGTCAGCTGCAGCGTCGACATCAGCCCTCCGTACGCCGTCCGCGGGCATGGCGAAGCCGATCCCCGCGTTCACTCCACTCGCGCGACTCGTTGATCGCGCGCGGACCACCACCGGTCTCCTCGCGGTCGCGGCGCGGCGGACCACCACGAAAGCCGCCACCGCCGCCACTGCGTTCGCCGCCGCGGAAGCCACCACCGCCACCGCTGCGCTCACCGCCGCGGAAT
>CAZLLP010000238.1:0-6756 GCA_964560345.1 uncultured Gemmatimonadaceae bacterium | reverse complement strand
GCCGGATGTATTGCCCATGTTGCCGTAAACCATCGCCACCACGTTCACCGCCGTCCCGGAGTCTTCGGGGATCGCGTTGACCTTGCGATAGTCGACGGCCTTCTTGAGCGTCCACGACTTCCACACCGCCTCGATCGCTCCCCACAGTTGCTCCTGCACATCCATCGGGAACTCGTGCCCGACGGTGTTGCGGATGAGCGACTTGTACTCCTCCACGAGGTTGCGCAGCGCGCCTTCGTCGAGATCGGCGTCGCTCTGCGCGCCGCTCATGAGGCGCTTGGCCTTGAGCAGGTGCTCGAAGTCGTGCACCGGGACGCCGAGGACAACGTCGCCGTACATCTGGAGGAAGCGCCGATAGGAGTCGAAGGCAAAGCGTGGATTGCCGCTCTGCTGTGCGAGCCCCTGCACGGTGCGGTCGTTGAGGCCGAGGTTGAGGATCGTCTCCATCATCCCCGGCATCGAGACCGCACCGCCCGAGCGCACCGATACGAGCAACGGATTGCGCGCGTCGCCGAAGCCGCGCCCGGTCGATTGTTCGAGCTTGGCGAGGTTGGCCGCCACCTCATCCTCGAGCCCCGTCGCCCGGGTTCCGGCGGCGAGGAACTCCATGCACGTCGCGCAATCGATCGTGAAGCCTGGGGGAACCGGCACACCGAGATTTGTCATCTCGGCGAGGTTGGCCCCCTTGCCACCCAGCACGGCCTTCATGTCCCGGGTGCCGTCGGCCTTGCCGTTGCCGAAGAAGTAGACGTGGCGCGAAGCGGTCATGCGTAGGGACGGGAGACGGGAGGCGGGAGACGGGAGGTAAGCTGACGCGGGGCGCTAGACCTGAGGACTGGCGCCCGAAGCTTCTCGCAACGCGACAGTCATCAACGCCCTATACGCCGACCGGTTCGCGGCGACCGTAGCGAAGCTTCACCGGGATGCTGGGCGCGGGTGTCGGGTATTCACCGGAGAAGCAGGCGTGACAGAACCCATCCGGGCCACCGGGCACGGCCTGCAACATGCCGTCCAGTGACAGGTAGCCAAGCGAGTCGACCCCGATGAGCTTCGCGATCTCGTCGATCGAGTTGTTGGCGGCGATCAACTCCTCGCGATTGGGCGTGTCGATGCCGTAGTAGCAGGGGCCGATGATGGGGGGCGACGAGACACGCATGTGCACCTCGCGGGCGCCCGCCCCGCGCACTAGCGCCACAAGGCCACGGGTGGTTGTCCCACGCACGATCGAATCGTCGACCATCACCACGCTCTTGCCGGCCAGCACCTCGCGCACCGGGTTGAACTTCACCTTCACCTTGGCATCACGCCCCGCCTGCGTGGGCTGGATGAACGTGCGCCCGACGTAGTGGTTGCGGATGAGCGCCAGTTCGAGCGGGAGTCCAGACTGTTCGGCGAAGCCCAACGCCGCGGCATTCGACGAGTCAGGAACCGCAAAGACCAGGTCGGCCGTCGGGGCCGGCTGCTCCTTCGCGAGCTGGTGTCCCAGCGCGCGGCGCGCCCGGTCCACCGATCCGCCAAAGACGTACGAGTCGGGGCGAGCGAAGTAGACGTGCTCGAAGACGCAGCGATGCAGCTGGCGGGCTGGCTCGGCCTGGAACGACCGCATCCCGTCGGAATCGACGGCGATGATCTCACCGGGGAGCACTTCGCGGATGAGCTGCGCGCCGACGATGTCGAGCGCGCAGGTCTCCGAGGCGAAGACGTAGCCGTCGGGGAGCGAGCCGACCACGAGCGGTCGCCACCCGCGCGGGTCGCGCGCGGCCAGCAGCGTCTCGCCGATGGCGACGACGAGGCAGTACGCGCCGTCGATGCCGCGTAGCGCCTCGGCCAGCATGTGTTCCGGCAATCCTTCGGTGGCGCGCGCGAGGCGATGCACGATCACCTCGGAGTCCATCGTCGAGGCGAAGATCGACCCCGAATCCTCGAGCTTCGCCCGAATCTCGAGCGCGTTGGTGAGATTGCCGTTATGCGCAAGGGCAATGTGGCCACCCTTGAAGCGCGCGAGAACCGGCTGGGCGTTCTCGATGGTCGAGGAGCCGGCGGTGCTGTAGCGCGTGTGCCCGATCGCAATGCGACCGGCGAGCGATTCCATCTCCTTTGGCGACAGCCCCTCACCCACCAATCCCATCTTGCGCGTCCCGCGCGCCACCGAGTCGCCGTCCACCGCCACGATCCCCGCCGACTCCTGCCCGCGGTGCTGCAGCGAGTAGAGCCCGAGGTGGGTGATTTCCGCCGCGTGGTCCGGTCCGAACACTCCAAAGATGCCGCACATGTCTCAGTCCTCCTGCGCGCCGACGGCAGTGGGCTCGGCGGTCGCCAAGGCCACTCGCGTCATGATGCGCGGGATGGCGTCATGGTAGGCGTCGGCCAGTCGTGCGACCGGTGATTCGAGCGCGCCCCCTGCAAAGGTGATGCGGAACGTGCCGTTTGGTGCTCCCACGCGGCCGATGACGGTGGCGCGGACGTTATGCTGGCTCGCGATGGCGAGGATTGCATCGGGGGTCCGAGTGGAGACGACGATGCGCCCATGGGCCTCACCGAACAGTAGCGCACGGACCGGGGTCTTCTCCCACGCCTTCAGGTCGACATCGATACCGAAGGCCTGGTCGCGTTCCATCATCGCGCATTCGGCCAGGGCGACGGACAGCCCACCATCGGAGCAATCGTGCGCCGAGGCGACGTGTCCGGCGTGAATGGCCGCGAGGAGTGCGTCGATCAGCCGCTTCTCGCCGTCGATGTCGAGGCGGGGCGGGGCGCCGATGGTGAGGTTGTGCAGACGGGACAGGTACTCGCTCGCTCCCAACTCGTCGGTACAGTCGCCGAGCAGGACGATGGCGTCGCCCTCGGCCGAGAAGTTGGCGCGCGTGACCCAGTCGAGGTTTTCGATGAGTCCCACCATGCCGATGGTCGGCGTGGGGAAGACGGCCGAGATCGGGCTCTCGTTGTAGAACGAGACGTTGCCGCCCGTGACCGGCGTGCCTAACGCGGTGCAGGCCTCGCCCATCCCCGCGACGGCTTCCTTGAACTGGAAGAAGACCTCGGGGCGCTTGGGGTTGCCGAAGTTGAGGCAGTTGGTGATGGCCATCGGGCGCGCGCCGGTGCAGGCGACGTTGCGCGCCGCTTCGGCAACCGCGGCACGTCCGCCGACTCGCGGCTCGAGGTACACGTAACGTCCGTTGCAGTCCGTCTTCACCGCAATCGCCTTGTTGGTCCCGGGAAGTCGCACGACCGCGGCGTCGGCCGGGCCAGGACCCACGACCGTGCTGGCGCGCACCGTCGAGTCGTACTGGCGATACACCCACGTCTTGCTGGCGATCGTTGGGCTCGACAGGAGTTCGGTGAGCGTCCAGGCGTGATCGGTTTCCTGCGGGCCGGGCGCGACCTCGTGCGGGTTGCGGGCACGGAGCGCCTGGATGTCGGGGCTCTCCTTGGCATCCGGATAGTACACCGGACACTCGGTCACGAGCTTCGATCCGGGGAATTCGGCGACGACGTGCTCGCCTTCGGTCACGCGATAGACGGGTTCGGCGATCACCTCACCGATGACCTCGGCGGTCAGGTCCCACTTCTCGAGGATCGCCTTCACGTGCTGCTCGTGTCCCTTGATGGCCACGACGAGCATGCGTTCCTGCGATTCGGAGAGCAGGATTTCGTAGGGCGTCATCCCCGTTTCTCGCACGGGGCACTTGGAGGTATCGATCGTCACGCCAACGTCGCCACGCGCGGCCATCTCGGCCGACGAGCTGGTGAGGCCGGCGGCGCCCATGTCCTGGATGGCGACGATGTGTCCGCTCTTGATGAGTTCGAGCGACGCTTCGAGGAGGAGCTTCTCGGTGAAGGGGTCGCCGACCTGCACGCGCGGGCGCTTGGCCTCGCTCGCTTCGGTGAGGTCTTCGGAGGCGAACGATGCGCCGTGAATGCCGTCGCGACCGGTGCGGGCGCCGACGGCGATGATCGGGTTGCCGACGCCCTCGGCCTTGGCGCGAATGAGTTCTTCCTCGCGGAGGAGCCCGACGCACATGGCGTTGACGAGCGGGTTGCCCTCGTAGGCCGGATCGAAGACCACTTCACCGGCGACGGTGGGGACGCCGACGCAGTTGCCGTAGTCGCCCACGCCCTTCACCACGCCGGCGAAGAGCCAGCGCACGCGCGGGGAGTCCAACGATCCGAAGCGCAGGGAGTTGAGCATCGCGATCGGACGCGCGCCCATGGTGAAGACGTCGCGCAGGATCCCGCCCACGCCGGTCGCTGCCCCCTGGTAGGGTTCGACCGCCGACGGGTGGTTGTGCGATTCGATCTTGAAGGCGACGGCGAGGCCGTCGCCGACGGCGATGACGCCGGCATTCTCGCCGGGGCCCTGCAGCACCCACGGGGCCTGTGTGGGGAGTGTGCGCAGGACGGGCTTCGAGTGCTTGTACGAGCAGTGCTCGTTCCACAGGGCGCTGACGACACCGAGTTCGGTGAACGTCGGCGTGCGCCCGAGGAGGCGCACGAGACGTTCGTACTCGTCAGGCGTGAGCCCGTGCTCGGCGACGAGCGCCGGGGTAATGGCCGGGTCGCCGGCGCGCGGGGTAGCGCCCATTACCACTTGAGCCCGAACATGGAACGCACGAAGCCACGGAGCTGGCTCTGGTCGACGTGCTCGATCATCCCTACCTCACCCGCGTCGAACCAGACGCCCTTGCACTCGGAGCAGCGGTCGATCTTGATGTTGTGGAACTCGGTCTCGACGAGGTCGGCCCCGCACTTGGGGCACTTCATGAAGTGCGACTTGCGTTCGAGTTTGGCGCGCTCCTCGTCCAGCTTGGCGCGCTGGGCCTTGATCAACTCGGCATCCTGCTTGACGAAGTACTCGTCTTCGGTGCGCGTCGGCGTCGGTGTCTTCCGGTGATCCATATGAGTATCGCGTCGGTCGTTAGGGGTGATCGGCGATCAGGTATCGGTCAGGCCGCCACGGCGGCGAGCATGCTTTCGAACAGCGCCAGTCCATCGGCGCTTCCGAGGCGCGCGTCGACCGCGCGTTCGGGGTGCGGCATCATCCCGAGCACGTTGCCGCGCGCGTTGACGATCCCGGCGATGTTGTCGAGCGAGGCGTTGGGGTTGGCGGCCTCGGTGATGGCACCGGCGGCGTCGGCGTAGCGGAAGACAACCTGTCCGGCATCTTCCAGCGCCTTGAGCCCGTCGGTGTCGATGGTGAAGCGACCGTCACCGTGCGCCACCGGGATGCGAAGCAGTTGCCCCTGCTGGTAGCGGTTGGTGAAGCGCGTGGCCGTCGACTCGACGCGGAGCGTCACCATCTCGCTCACGAACTGCAGCGACGCATTGCGCAGCAGCGCCCCCGGGAGGAGGTGCGCCTCGCAGGCGATCTGGAAGCCGTTGCAGATGCCGAGCACCGGGCCGCCGCGATCGGCGTGCGCGATGACCTCGCGCATGATCGGCGAGAAGCGGGCAATGGCGCCGGCGCGGAGGTAGTCGCCGTAGCTGAAGCCGCCCGGGAGGATGATGACGTCGCTCCCCTGCAGGTCGTGATCCTTGTGCCAGAGGCGCACGGCGTCCTCGCCTAACGCCTGGGTCACGGCGACGTAGGCGTCGTCGTCGCAGTTGGAGCCTGGGAAGGTGACGATGCCGAACTTCACGCGGGGGTTACTCCGGCAATCTCGTAATCCTCCGTGACCGGGTTGGCCAGGAGCTTGTCGCACATGGTGCGGACCTGCGCGCCGGCGCCGGCGGCGTCGGCGGCGTCGATGTCGAGCACGAGATGACGTCCGACGTGGACGTCACCGACGCCCGCAAAGCCGAGGGCGTGCAGGGCATCGGCCACGGCCTTGCCCTGCGGGTCGAGGATGCCACGGCGGGGGACGATGTGCACAGCAACGCGAAAGCGGGACATTCCCGTTATTCCTCGGTAGGGTTTGAAGGCGGAGGGGAGTCGGTGGGCGAACCGGGACGCGAACCGCGCGGGCGGCGCCGACGACGGCGACGTCGCACCTCGCTGCCCGCGCCCTCCTCGGTCGCCGCGCGCGAGACCGCCGCGGCCGGGAGGTCGGCGTCGTCATCCTCGTCAGGCAGGTCATGCGCCAGTGCGTGCGTGTCATCGCGCGTCTCCTCGTGCGCGTCCTCACGCCCGGGGAGTCGGTCGAGCAGCCCTATGAAGACGGTGGCCACGAGCCCGTACAGCACGTACGCCATCGCCGCCGGGAAGAAGAACTGCTTGGGGAGGAAGATCACCCCGAAAATCGTCCCGATGACGAGCAGCGATCCCAGGATCTGGCGAATGCTGCGATACCCGATGGTCGGCATGGCCGCGTACTGCACGTTGCTGATCATCAGGAACGAGAGCCCGACCATGATGTACCGCAGCATCACCGGCCACGGCAGGTCGGAGAGCCAGGTCTGCTGGAAGAGGTCCGATTCCCGGAACCAGTAGTACGTCGCCAGCGTCAGGCCGGCGGCCGGACTGGGCAATCCGTGAAAGTACGCCTTGGCGCGGCCTGCCTGCTCCACGTTGAAGCGCGCCAGCCGGATGACCGCGCACATCGTGAACAGGAAGCAGAAGATCCACTCCCAGCCTTGCTGGTTGAACACGGCGAAGAACATGATCATCGCCGGGGCAAGCCCGAAGGAGATCGCGTCCACGAGGGAGTCCAGTTCGGCGCCGAACCGGCTTCCCGTTCCCGTGGCGCGCGCCACGCGGCCATCCAGTCCATCGGCAATCCCGCCGAGGACGATGTAGGTGGCGGCGAGCTGGTACTCACC
>CAZLLP010000237.1:2943-7036 GCA_964560345.1 uncultured Gemmatimonadaceae bacterium | reverse complement strand
TCACCGCGGCCTCGTAGTGTGCGACCTTGTTGCGCCCCTTGACGATGCTGGTGTTGGGCGCCTGCTCGAGGGCCGCCACCTGGCGCTGCAACGCATCCACCTTGGCGCGCTTGGCCGAGACCGACGCTTCCTTGCCGGCCAGCACCTCCTGGTAGCGCTGCAGCGTGTTGGGGTCGAGATAGCCGTCCTTCACCTCGGTGATCTCGACGAGGAGCGCGCCCGCCTTCACGTACTCGCCCTCGGCCACATGCCAGCGCGCGATGCGCCCGGCAATGACGGTGGGGACCACTTGCGGGCGATCCTGCGGGCGCAGCGCCGTCACGACCCCCTTCCCCTGCACGTTTTGCTGCCAGGGGAGAAAGAGCACGATGACAAAGACCAGGGCGAGGACGCCCAGGATGCGCGCGAAGCTGTGATGACGGTCGGCGACATTGAGCAGTCGCGCCGCGCTGAGCGGAGCGATCGTGACGTCGAGCGATGAGTGCGGGTCGGCCATCAGTTCAGCGAGAGTTCACGGAAGTACGGATCGTTCTGGCGGAGTGCTTCGTACGGTCCTTCGCAGGCCACGGCGCCATCGCGCAGCACGATGACGCGATCGCAGGCGGCCAGCACCTGCGCGTCGTGCGTGACGGTGACGACGGTCCACGAGGCGTCGCGCTTGAGCAGGCGCGTCAGCAGGTCGCGCTTGACCGGCGGGTCGAGCACGTCAAAGACGTCGTCCAGCAGGAGGAGTCGCGGCTTGCCGGCCAGGCAGCGGGCCAGTTCGACCTTGCGCGCCACCTGCGACGGAAGGCCGCGCCCTAACGAGGCGACCGGCGTCTGCAGTCCCTCCGGCTGTGCCTGCACCCACTCGAGCAGCCCGACGGTGGCCACCGCCTCGAGGACGTCCTCGGTGCGGACCCACGAGCGCCCCATCGCGATGTTCTCCTCGACGGTTCCCTCGAAGAGCGCGAGCGTGCTGCCGCAGTGCGCCACCAGTTCGCGCGCCCGCGCGCGGTCCATCTCGCGCAACGACACGTTGTCGTAGGTGATGGCGCCACGATAGGACTCGTACAAGCCGCCGATCACGGCCAGCAACGTTGACTCACCTGCTCCTTCGACTCCGGTGATCGCCACGTTCTCGCCGGGGAAGGCCTCGAGCGTGATGCCGTTCACGACCGGGCGTTCGCCACCGGGATAGGTGAAGCTCACGTCGCGCAGTGCGAGGGCAATGCCGTTGGGATCGGCGATCGGCGGCGGGACCATCCCCGTCCCGCGCTCGCGCGCGAGGTCGGTCATGTGACCCGCCTTCTCGACCGCGGTGAGCAGGTCGTACACGTCGCCCAGCCCCAGGATCGCCTTTTCTACCGCCAGCAACACCGAGACGATCACCAGCTCCGAGGCGACAAACTGCCCGAGCGTGATGGACCGGTTGACCACGAGCACGCAGCCGAGGATGAGGACGCCCCCCGAGATGAGCGTCTTGAAGATCACGAAAGCCCACGACTGCTTGACGAGGACGCGAAAGTGCTCCTGGCGGTAGGCCAGGTACCCCGTGACTTCCTCATCGAGGCGCTGCATCGGGAGGTCGCCACGCCCGGCGAACTTGAAGGCCGGGAGGTTGCGCGACAGCTCCTGCAGCCAGTGCGCGACCTTGTACTTGTACTTGGACTCGTAGAGCGACGTCTCCAGCCCGTGCGGTCCGGACCAGCGAAAGATCGCTGCCAGCGTCCCGAGCAGGAGGAGTCCGAAGAGCGAGAAGTACGGGTGGTAGAAGGTGAGGAGGATGACGCCAAAGACGACCTGCAGGAGCGCAGCGATCCAGTCAGTGAGGATCTTGGACAGCGTCTTCTGGATCATCTTGATCTCGAAGAAGCGGTTCATGAGCTCCGGGAGGTCCACCTCGCCGATGCCGTCGAGTCGCAGGCGCGGCAGCAGCCCGCCGATCTCGAAGGCAAAACGCGCAAAGACGCGCTGCTGCACCGTCTCCACGACCGACAGCTGCATGATCTGCAGCCCGCCGTTGGCCAACGTGCCAAGGACCACGAACGCGATGAGCAGGACGACCGGCTGGAAGATCATCCCCCCCGAGACCAGGCCGATGATCGCCTGCACGCCCAACGGAAGGGCAAGGCCGAACAGCCCCGCCAGCCCCGCGTACAGGTAGACGAAGGTGATCAGCCGCTGCTCGTGCCCGAGCAGCCGGAAGACACGCGCCATCGGCGACGGCGGGGTCTTGTCGCTCCCCTCGCCCCCGGGGCCCGCGTCGTGCGCGGTGGCCGGGGGGGTCACCGACGGCGCCACCAGCATCGGGATGAGGACGTCGATGACCGCGGACCCCAGGCGGGCTCCCAGCCCCTCGAGCGTCATCGCGCGCTCGACCCGTTCCTCGGCGTCGTCGCCGACCACTGTCACCTGCAACGTGCCGCCCTGCACCCGGTCGATCACCAGCACCGAGAAGGACGGACGCGTCCCGGTGACCATCACCAGCGGAAGCGTTCCCGCGGCAAGCAGCGCGCGCACCTCTCCCCACGCGACACGCCGCCGCAGGTAGGTGATATGGTGGTCGAGCCCGAGTTCGATGATGTGGTCGGCCAGCGCCGTCGCCGACGTCCCCTCCGGGGCACGGCGACGCCGGGCGGCCGCGAGTCGACGCGGATCGATCGGACTACGCAAGGCACGGCCAACGGCCGTCGTCACGGCTAGCGCCTGACGCGTAAGCATGAAGTGCGATGTCGAGGGAGTGGAAGCACGGCGCGCGCGGCGCACCTGCGTTATGAATGCACAAAGCCTAGCGCAGGCTCCCGCGAATTCAAAATCTAAGTATAACGGCTCAGACTGATGATTTTTCTATGCATACCTACCCGAGCGGAGTGGTCCCGGGGGACAATCAGTGGAGACGCCGTGCGGGGGCGGCCGCGCCACGCGTGGGCGTTACCGAGGGAGCCGGCGTGGAGGGGGCCGCGTTGCTGGAGTCGGCGACGGGAATGGTGAAGATGAAGCTCGTCCCCGCCCCCATCACGCTTTCGACCGAGATCGCGCCGCCATGCGCGTCGACGATCCCGCGGGCGATGGCCAGGCCCAGCCCGGTCCCCACCGTGCGCGATTGCCGACGGGCGTGCCAATAACGGTCGAAGATGTGCGGCAGGTGTTCGGCGGGGATCCCGACCCCGGTGTCGATCACGGCAACGCGCACCGCCGCGTCGCCCTTGGCTTCGGCGCGGATGGTGATGTGGCCGCCACGCTCGGTGAACTTGACCGCGTTGGCCACCAGGTTGGCCAGCACCTGTTCCAGTCGCATGGCGTCGACGTGCACCTCAGGGAGCGCGAGCGGGACGTCGCGGACGATCACCAGCCCGCGCTCGTCCGCCCCTTCCTTCACCATCGTCAGCACCGCATCGATGATCGGTCCCAACGGTTCGCGGCGGGGATGGATCTTGAGATGTCCCGACTCGATGGTCGACACGTCCAGCAAGTCCTGGATGAGTCGCTGCATCATGTGCGTCGATTCCAGGATCGCGTCCGCCAGTTCCTTGCGTTCCTCGGCATCGGCGGGCGGACTCTCCAGCAGGACGCGCGCGCACATCGAGATGGCGCTGAGCGGATTGCGCAGGTCGTGAGAGACCACGCCGAGGATCTCGTCGCGCGCCTGCGAGGCCTGCTGCGCCTCCTGGTAGAGACGGGCGTTCTCGATGGCGAAGGCGGCGCGATGCGCGAGGTCATCGGCCAGGGCGACGTCGGCATCGTCGAACTGTCGCGCGGGGTCGGTGGAGATGAGCGTGAGCGCCCCCAACACGTGATCGCGCGCGACGAGCGGAATGGTGAGCGACGCACAGACGCCGATGGCCGCAAGGTCGTCGACGCGCGGGTCGCCGTTCGCGCCCTCCCGCTCCCATCCCGGTTGCAGCCGGCGGCGCACCGCGATGCGCCCCTCGGAGACGGCTTCGGCCACCGGGAACGGCCAGTTGCTCGACTCGACACGGCGCCGCTCGAGCGAACGCAGGCGCTTGGTGCGCTCCGGATCCTCGTGCACGCTGGCCACGGTGCGAATCGCCGAGTCGTGGTCGTCGATCGAGAGCAGGCAGCAGTCCGCCAGGTGCGGCATCGCGAGGTG
>CAZLLP010000237.1:0-2933 GCA_964560345.1 uncultured Gemmatimonadaceae bacterium | reverse complement strand
GCGGCCGCCGGCCGGGGTGGGCATCGCGGGGGCGGCCACGCTGCGCAACGGCGACTCGTAGTCGAGCGAGGTGGCGAGGACCCCGCCGGCGCGTGCCAGGAAGCGCTGGTTCTCCTCGGCGCGCAATCGCTCGGTGATGTCGCGCAGGACGACCGTGAACAGGCGCCCCCCCGGCAGCTCGAGGCGCGAGATCGAGGCTTCGGCTGGGAATTCGGTCCCGTCGCGCCGGATGCCGAAAATCGAACGGCGCTCCCCCATCCGTCGCGCCACCTCCTCGCCTCGCGCGAAGTCGGTCAGGTGGCGGGCGTGCGCATCGCGGAACCGCGGGGGGAGGAGTGTTGCGAGCGGCGCCCCGACCATCTCCCGCTCGGTGTAGCCGAAGAGCGTTTCGGCGCCGTGATTGAAGTGGAGGATGTGCTGCGTTTCATCGACGGTGACGATCGCATCGACGGCGATCGACAGGATTCCCTCGAACTTGGCGCGCGACGCACGCAGTTCATCTTCGGCGACACGGCGGCGTTGCAGCTCTCGGGACAGGAGCCACGCGCCCACGAGCGCGATGGTCGCCGAGACAAAGGCCAGGACGAAGGCGATGCGCTTGAGCCCTCCGCGGGCGTGCTCGCTGGCCGTCGCGGCCTGCGCCAACAAGAGCACTCCCGCGACCGCCAGGACGGCGAGCGCAAGAAGGAGGGCAATCCGAGTTGGCGAGAAAAACGACGATTGCTTCACGGCGTGCAACGTGGGGGATCAGTCGCGTGGCGCCGGGCGCTCCACCGACCGATCGTCCGCTGGCACACGATATCGATCTGTCACCAGTTGGGGAAGGCGACACACTCGCGTTCGCTGGCCTTCCCGAAAAGTCGCAGCAGTTTCCCAGTGTTTGTTCCCGAGCGAGCCGATGCGGGCGGTGGGCGCGACGTGCGCCATAGCGCGACGTGCGCGACCGGCGCGTCAGAAAATCCTGACGTTCACGTACTTTTTCGGATTCCGGCGCATGTCGCCAATAAGCGCCTGCAGCTCGCGCAGCGTGGAATCGGCGTTCCGGTAGAGCGCGGGGTCATTCACCAGGAGTCCTAACGAGCCGTCGCCCCGGTTGATCTTGACCATCACCGAGTCGCTGTTGGCGATGAAGCGGTGCAGCCGTTCCTCGGAGGCGCCAAGCTGGCCCGAGATGGTGAGGAGTCGCCGGCTCGTCTCGCGCAGCTCCTTGGCGGCGGTGGCCGCATCCTCGACGATCTGGCGCACCTCGCCCCGCGCGGTGGACGAGTCGAAGCGCGCCGAGATGGCCTTCACATCCTGCGAGGCAGCGACCAGCGAGTTCACCCCGCCCTGCACATCGGCCGACATGTTGTGGAGGTTCCGCGACTGTTCCTTGACCGTCGAGGCAAGCACGCTCGAGAGGTCGGCGAAATTCTTGATCGAGGCGCGCAGTTCGCGCGCCGCGCGGTCGTCGAAGGCGACCTCCACGCGCTCGGCGACGGTGGCGACGTCACCGGCAATGCGTCCGGCGACCGCGGTGAGTTGGGCGATGTCGGGGAGTGTCGCGCCGGGGATGCGTCCCCCGCCCTGATCGGCCTCGGCAATCTGGCGCGCCACGTTTTCGTCGCGCGGGAGCGCCTCGCGCCCGAGGATCGTCGCCTGCCATTCGCCAAAGAGCGACGATTCGTTGAGCAGGACGACGGGGTTGGCCGGCAGCTCGGCGCTGGGTTCGAGCGCCAGGCGGGCCTCGACCCAGCCGTTGGGCGCAAGTTCGAGCGCTTGCACCCGCCCGGACTTGACGCCGCGAATGACCACCTGCGCGCCGACTCGCACACTCCCTACATCGCGAAAGCGTGCGGTGATCGTGCGCCGCTTTTGTCCGAGGTCGGACTGCTGCACCCACAGCACGGCGCCGATCAGGATGACCGTGGTGACGATGATCGTCAGCCCCACGATGAAGTCATTCGCGCGTTTCATGTGTTGCGCCCCAAAAGCCAGACCACGGCCCAGAATGCATCGAGCACCAGAATCATCACGGCAGAATAGACGACGGCGTTGGTCGCCGCGCGCCCCACGCCCTGCGCCCCGCCCTGCGCCTCGATGCCGTGGAGCGAGCCGATGAGCGTCACCGCCGTGCCGAACGAGGCCGACTTGACCAGGCCGTAGCGCACATCGAACTCCAGGAAGAAGAGGCGCAGCCCGCGCAGGAAGTCGTGCGACGAGAGGTCGAGCAGCAGTACCGACGCAACCCACCCCGCCCCGACCCCGACGACCATCGCCAGCCCGACCACCACGGGAAACATCACGGTCCCCGCGATCACGCGCGGGACGACGAGGAACGCGAGCGGATCATACGTCAGCGTCTCGAGTGCGTCGATCTGCTCGGTGACGCGCATGGTGCCGAGTTCGGCGGCGATGTTGGCCCCGACGCGACCGGCGAGGGCGAGCCCGGTGAGGACCGGGGCCAGCTCCATGGTGATCGTCTTTTCGACCAGCACGCCGACGAAATAGAGCGGGACGGCGCCGGTGAACGAATAGCTCGCGAGGAGCGAGAGGACGATACCGGTGAAGATCGCGATGAAGACGGCGATGGGGAGCGAGTCGACCCCTAACGAGCGCGCCTGGGCGGTGACCACCGGACCCCACGTGGCGACGTCACCGAACGCGCGCCCCGTCTCGGCGCAGAATCGCGCCGCGCGCCCCGCCCCCTCCACCGAGGTACGGGTGCGACGTCCGAGCCCTTCGACCGCCAGTCGAAGCGAACGACTCATCCCGCGTTCCCCCTGCTATTGCGCCCGGCGGGGCGCGGTGTGCGCCCGTCCGGGTCTGTGGCGCCCCAACGGGCGCGTCCTACGGCTGGGCGAGCAATCCCAATCGCAGCGCAAACTGCACGTAGTCGGCGCGGTGCGACAGGCCCCGCTTCTCGTTGATGCGCTGCTTGTACGTGTCGACGG
>CAZLLP010000236.1:0-7044 GCA_964560345.1 uncultured Gemmatimonadaceae bacterium | reverse complement strand
TCCCGTCTTCTAAAACTTCAGTCCCCCTGCTTCGGCAAACTCGCGCAGCAGCCTCTCCTGCTCCTCGGTGAGCTTGTCGGGGACGATGATGCTCGTTTCCACGATCAGGTCACCCACCTGCCCTTCCTTTTCGATCCCCTGCGAGCGGATGCGGAAGCGCTTCCCGCTCGGCGTTCCCGCGGGGATGCGGATCGAGACCTTCTTTCCGTCCAACGTGCGCACCGAGATCTTCGTGCCTAACGTGGCCTGGGCGATGTTGAGCGGGACGGTGGCCAGCAGGTCGAGCCCCTCCCGCTTGTAGAAGCGATCGTCCTGTACCTGGAAGGTGATCACCAGGTCCCCCGGCGGCCCGCCGTTGGCCCCACGCCCGCCCTGCCCCTTCAACCGGATCTTGGTCCCGGTGTCAGCGCCAGGAGGGACCGTGATCAGGACCTTCTTGCGCGTGCGCACTTCGCCGGCGCCGTTGCAGGTCGGGCAGCGCTCGCTCGGCACCTGGCCGCGCCCCATGCACATCGGGCACGGTCGGTTCACCGCGAAGCCCCCCTGCCCAAACGATATCGTGCCGCGACCGGCGCATTCGGGACACACCTTGACCGTCGCGCCGGGAGCGGCGCCGTTCCCGTTGCAGCTGGCGCACTCCTCCGTCACCTCCAGCTCGATCGGGACCTTGCCGCCGGTGGCCGCCGTACGGAACGGCACCTCGAGCGTCGTCTCGACCGACTGCCCCTGCTCCGACGGACGCTGACGCCCGCGACCGCCGGGGGCGTTGCCGCCGAAGATGCTCCCGAACAGGTCGCCCAGCCCGCCCAATCCGCCGACGTCAAAATCCTGGAAGCGGAAATCGGCGCCCTGAGCGCCGGCGCCGCCGGTCTGCCCTGTGGTGCCCGCACCGGGACGCGGCCCCGGGCGCTGACGCGTGCCGCCGGGCGAATAGCCGGTGTACGCGCCGAGTCGGCGCATCTCGTCGTATTGCTTGCGCTTCTCGGCGTCCCCGATGACCTGATAGGCCTCGGAGATCTCCTTGAACCGGTCCGAGGCCTTTGGATCGTTGGCGTTCGCGTCCGGGTGGTACTTCTTGGCCAGGCGTCGGTACTGCTTCTTGATCTCGTCGGCCGGTGCGGTCGACGAGACACCGAGCACCGCGTAGTAGTCCTTGGTGGGTGCCATCGTGCCTAACGGCGGCTCAACCGTTCCACTGCTTCACGACCACGCGCGCCGGACGCAGCAACTGACCGCGGAAGACGAAGCCGAGTTGATAGACCTGCGCCACGAGATCGTCTTCCTCCGCCGTCGCCGCGGGAACGGTGGTGATGGCCTCGTGCAGCGCCGGATCGAACTTGTGGTCGATCGGGTTCACGACCTCGAGCCCGTGCCCGGCCAGCGACTTGAAGAGCTTCTTCTCCACCATGGCCACGCCGTCGACGACGGTGCGGGCGTCGGTCTTGTCCGGGTCGACAT
This sequence comes from uncultured Gemmatimonadaceae bacterium, assembly GCA_964560345.1. Classification (GTDB taxonomy): domain Bacteria; phylum Gemmatimonadota; class Gemmatimonadetes; order Gemmatimonadales; family Gemmatimonadaceae; genus SCN-70-22. Next base: position 5,586 of record CAZLLP010000236.1, on the reverse strand, counting down.
GGGCAAAGCGCATCACGTCATCGATGACGTCGACGAGGCCCGAGACCAGGTCGCCCTGCGCGCGCCACCCCGCCTCCTGACGCTCGCGCACGGCGCGCTTGCGGAAGTTGTCGTACTCGGCGGCCAGACGGAGATACTTGTCGCGCTGCTCTTCCACGGCGCGATGCAGTTCCTCGTGCGTGGTGAGCGTCGCCGTGTCGCCCGCGGCGTTCTGCGACGCGACGTCGCTGGCCGAGGGCGCGTCGTTCTCGCTGCTCGGCGGCGGAGGGGGCTGGTCGGAGTGCTGTCGATCGTCCATATGGCTCACGCCTACTCGGTTCTGCCGGGGTGGGTTTCACACGCGCGCGCCGCGCTCCCGCGCGTGGCTCCATGCGGTGGGCGCAGCGGCGCTATCTCCAAGAGCCGCCTCACATTAGTCGCCGGCGTTCCAGCGGCCTGTCCGGCCAACCATCGGCGACCACGGTGAAGTACGCTGTAATCTCGACCTCGCGTTGCAGCGGGGCAACGCCTGTGCCCGAACGGTCCGCCAGATCGGCAGCGACCGGAGCTCAACTGGTGCGCCGACGGACGCCGAACCGCCTAGGACTCGGCCAGTTCGCGCCGGATCATGTCCAGCGCCCCCTGCGTGGCGCGGAAGCGGACCTCGGCACGGTCGCCGATCAGGCGTCCGCCATAGGTTCGGGTCTTTCCGCGGATATCGACCGCGATCCAGACGGTCCCCACCGGTTTCTCCGGAGTTCCGCCCAGCGGTCCGGCGATCCCGGTGATCCCGACGCCAATGTCGCTGCCGAAGCGTTCGCGCACCCCCGCCGCCATCTGGAGCGCCACCTCCTCGCTCACCGCGCCGACACGCACCAGCGTCTCCTCGTCGACGGCCAATTGCGCGCGTTTGACCGCGTTGTCGTAGGCGATGACGCCTCCCATGAAGACGTCGCTCGAGCCGGAGATCGCGGTCAGGCGCCCGCCCAGCAACCCGCCGGTGCAGCTCTCGGCCACCGCCAGCCGCAACGATCGCGCCCGACACGCCTCCAGCACCACCTCGGCCATGTCGGTCGTCGCCGTGTCGGCGTAGACGAACTTCCCCACGCGCTCAGCCAGCACAGCGCAGCCGGCGGCCAGGCGGGCATCGGACGACTCGGGGTCGGCGCCACGCACCGTCAGCCGCAAATCGACCCCCTCCTGCCCTGGGAGATAGGCGAGTGACATGCCGTCGATGCCGCGCACCGCATCGCCCAACAGCGTGGGGAGCTGCGATTCGGCGACGCCGGTGGTGCGCACGGTGCGCGTGCGCACGACCGCGCGCGAGCCGCCCAGCCGGCTGCGGATCAGCGGCTGCAGCTCTTCGTGGAAGATGCCGCGCATCTCGCGCGGGACGCCGGGGAGCATGGCGACCCACCGTCCGCGGTCGTCCTCGAGAAAGATGGCCGGCGCCGTACCGTGGCGGTTGGTGAGGACGTGCGCCCCCGCCGGGATCATCACCTGCTGACGGTTGGAGTCGGGGAGTTCGCCCGGGCGTCCGCGGTCGCGCCAGAGCTGCTTGAGCGCCTCCCAGCGCTGCTCGTCGAAGATCATCTCGCGCCCGAACAGCGCGGCGATCGACGGCTTGGTCATGTCGTCAGCGGTGGGGCCAAGCCCGCCGGTGGTGATCACGGCGCCGCTGCGATCGAGCGCATCGCGCACGGCGTCGGCGATCAGTTCGGCGTCGTCGCCCACCGAGGCGCGCCGCACGATGCTCACCCCGTCAGCCGCCAGTTCACGGGCGAGCCACGCAGCGTTGGTATCGATGGTGAGGCCGAGCAGGAGCTCGTCGCCGATCGTGACGATCTCGAGGTGCACGGGGGAGGTGTCTCGATGCCTAACGCGTGACGCCGCGCGTGGTGTTGGGGCGCACCAGCAGTCCGCCGTAGCGCTGCAGGTAGAGCGCGAGCGAGTACAGCGTGAGGGCAACGGCGCCGATCATCGACAACACGCCGACGATCCCGTTGAACATGGCGAAGGCGTTCCAGGCCGAGCTGGTCCACCGATGCTCGACCGCCGCGGACGACGCGAAGAACCAGAAGAAGGCGGCGCCGACCCAGATCCACTGGAAGGTGGTCTTCCACTTGGCCGGACCGATGGCCGAGATGATGACCCCGCGCTGCGCGGCAAACTGGCGAAAGAGGGTCATGAACAGCTCGCGCCCCAGCACCACGGCGATGATCCAGAACGGGAGGCCGACCAGCCCGAGCGGCGTCACGAACGGATAGGCGAGGCGCGCGCCGGAGAGCACCGGACCGACCGTCTGTCCCGCGGCCCAGGCGTCGGGCTTGGGGAGCGAGGCCCACAAGGCGACGTCGCGGGTGAGCCAGTACATCGGGACAAGCGTCGCCAGCAGCAACATCTTGTCGGCGAGCGGGTCGAGCAGCTTGCCCAGGTTGGTGACCAGGTTCCGGTCCCGGGCCAGCTTGCCGTCGAAGTAGTCGGTGACCGCCGCGATGATGAACAGGCACCACGCCGTCAGGCGCAACTGCCAGCCGGCACTGACCACCAGGGCGGCGATCAGCGGAGTGCTGGCAATGCGGGCTGCAGTGATCGCGTTCGGGAGGTTCAGCGCCACGGGTACGCTACGACAGGGACTTCAGCACGAGTTTGGAGACCGCCTTCAAGGTATCGAAGACGCCGTCGCCGGTCACGGCAACTGCCTCGAAATAAGGCGCGCGCTCCACCCATTCGCCAGTCGGGAGCTGCTCGATGAGGTTCTCGCCGGCGTGCCACGTGTCGGGCGTGAGGCGCTGGCGGGCCGGTTCGGTCACTTCCCACCCGGGGTTGAGCGCAGCCTGCAACTCCGCGAGCGGCGCCGCATTCGGCAAGTCGCGCTTGTTGTATTGCACGACAAACGGCATCCGCGTGAGGTCATAGCCGTACTCGGCCATGTTGTCGTACAGGTTCTGCATCGACTCCTGGTTCGCCTCCATGCGGTCCACCTGCGAATCCGCCACGAAGACGATGCCGTCCACCCCTTTCAGGATCAGCTTGCGCGAGGCGTTGTAGTAGACCTGCCCCGGGACCGTGTACAGGTGAAAGCGCGTCTTGAAGCCGCGAATCGTCCCCAGGTCGACCGGGAGGAAATCGAAGAAGAGCGTGCGTTCGCTCTCGGTGGCCAGCGAGATGAGCTTCCCGCGCGTGCTGGGCGCCACCTTCTTGTACACGTGCTCGAGGTTCGTGGTCTTCCCCCCCAGCCCCGGCCCGTAGTACACGATCTTGCAGTTGATCTCGCGCGAGGCGTAGTTGATCATCGACATCGGCGTCTCTCTCGGTCTCGCGAATTACTGGAAGAGACGATCGATCTCGTCATCGACATCGCCCAGAAGGGGCTGCCGCGTGGGATTGCTGGCCTGCGAACGCTGCAACGAGCGCTCGATGAGGCGCCCCAGTTCGTCGACGATGCCGCGCATCTTGAGACGCACGAGCCCGAGGGTGGTCCGATTGTCGAAGAGCGCCACGAGGATGACGCGGCGGGCCACGTCCGCCAGCAGCATCGACTCCTTGTCACCCTGGTGAAAGAGCGTGTTGAAGTCGCTCTCGCCAATCAGGCGCGCCAACTGGTCGTTGGCCGAAAAATCCGCCGCGGTGAGCGTGGCAAAGGCCGTCACATCGAACGTGGGACGGTCCCCCGCGAAGGTGACCAACTGCCCGCTGCGGTCGACCAGGAGGGCGCACCGCGCGTTGCTGTCGAACAGGAAGCGCTGCAGCACCTGCGTCAGGGCGCTGTAGTCCTCTTCGGTGAACGACCAGCTCGAAGCTCCAATGGGCATGCGCATGAGTATCGGCCGGTATCAGGCGAGCGAACGTTCAACACGGCGCAGCAGCCGCCGGGCGCGGCGACGCAGCTCGGGCTTGGCTTCCCACGCGAGATACTCGCGCAGCAGCGCCACCGTCTGTTCATCCGGCTGCGACCGCAAATAGCCCAGCGCGGCCAGGCGGCGCACCGGGTTGCGGCTGAAGAGGCTCTGCCGGTCGACCCGCTGCTGACGGCTCCACAACGCGAAGCCGGCCACGAAGCCGCCGAGCACTCCAAATGACAACAGCGATCCCTTGCGCACGTCAGGCCATCTCCCGCCGCGCCGACAGCGCCTGCGCAATGGTGATCCCGTCGGCGTATTCGAGGTCGCCGCCCACGGGGAGGCCCCGCGCGATGCGCGTCACGCGCACGCCGAGCGGCACCAGTACCTGTTGCAGGTACAGCGCCGTCGCCTCGCCTTCCACACTCGGATTGGTCGCTACGATCACTTCCTTCACAGCCCCGCCGGCAACCCGGCGTTCGAGAGCAGCCACGGTGAGATCTTCCGGTCCCACCCCGTCGAGCGGAGAAATGCGCCCTCCGAGGACGTGGTATCGCCCCCGGAATTCGGCGGCGCGCTCAATCGCGCCGATATCCGCTGCTTCTTCGACGGCGCAGATCACTCCCGCGTCACGTCTTGGGTCGCGGCAAATGCCGCATTCCGCGTCCTCGGTGAGGTTGTAGCACACCGGGCAGGGGTGCACGCGCTCCGCCAGCGTCTCCAGCGCATGCGCCAACCGCACGCTGCGCTCGCGGGGCTGCTTGAGCAGATGGTACGTGAGCCGGAGCGCTGTCTTACGCCCGATCCCCGGGAGCTTTGCCAGTTCGGAGGCCAGTTCGTCGATCGCCGACACCGTCGCCCCCGCCTAGAACGGGAGCTTGAACGGGAGGTTGAGCCCCCCGGCCAACTTGCCCATCTCGGCCTGGGCCAGGTCGTTGGCCTTCTTCTGGGCGTCCGACACGGCGATGACGATCAGGTCCTCCAGCATCTCGACATCGGCCGGATTCACGACGGTCGGGTCGAGCTTCACCTTGCGGATTGTCCCCTTACCGTCGGCTTCAACGGTTACCATCCCGCCGCCGGAGCTCCCGGTGACGGAGCGCTGGGAGAGTTCTTCCTGCATCTCCTGCATCTTGGACTGCATCTGCTGCGCCTGCTGCAGGATCTTGAAGATGTCGGCCATGGCTCTGAAAGGCTTGTGGTGCCGCAATTTACGCGGAGGTACCGCCTGTGGGGCAGTCGCCTGTCTTACCCGGATGGATCCTAGTTGATCAGGTCCAGGTCCAACTCGTCGATCGCGGCGGCCAGCACGGGATCGCGCTTGCGCAACGCCTGCAGCGTCTCGGACTTGATCGACTCGGCGGTCATGCGGCGCGGGCTGTTGTCCTTGGCCGAGTCGGGGGGGAGCAGTTGGACCCGCGCGAGGCCGGCGATGTGCTGCGACATGGCGCCGGTGAGCTCCTTGGCCTTGGCGGCGAGGTTCTCGAACGCCCCCATCTCCTCGATCTGCAGCGACACCACCCCAGACGCGGTAACGGCGGTCGGGATGACCCGCTCGAGCAGCGTCCCGACGATCGGTCGGTCGCGGCGGATGGCGGCGACGATGTCGTCCCAGCGTTCCACCAGATGGTTGATGTCGAGCGTCGCCATCACCGGCGCCGTGCTCGTCGCGGCAGGCGTCGGACGTCGAACCGGCTCCGGCGGCGCGACCCGCTCGGCGACGACAGTCGGGGCGGCCAGCGTCGCCGTCCCGCCGGTGTCGCTC
>CAZLLP010000235.1:0-7107 GCA_964560345.1 uncultured Gemmatimonadaceae bacterium | reverse complement strand
CATCACACGGCGACATCCTCGTCTTCATCCACGGCTACAACACGGCGTTCAGCTCTGCGGCCGAGCGGGCGGCGAGGCTCGCGGTCGAGCTGCAGTATCCCGGCGCGGTCGTGCTCTACACCTGGCCGTCGGACGGCGAGCTGGCGAGCTATCGCGACGACCAGATGGACGCGCGCGCGGCGGGCGTGCACCTCGCCCGCTTTCTCCGCGAGCTGCAACAGGCCGCCCCGGGGCGGCGCTTGTCGGTCCTGTCGCACAGCATGGGGGGCGAAGCGCTTGCCAGCGCGTTGCGGCAGCTCGACAGTGCCAAGCAGGCCTTGGTGCTGGGCGACGTGGTCCTCGTGGCGCCCGACCTTGCGGCTGACGAGTTCCTCGAGCGCATGCTCCCGTCGCTGCGCGCGCGTGCCGAGCACGTGACGCTCTACGCGGCCGGCGCCGACTTCGCGCTCTGGTCGTCGTGGGGGAGCAATCGCGAGCGACGCCTCGGGCTGGGTGGTCGCTTTGCCACCATCGCGCGCGGCGTCGACACGATCGAGGTCCCCTACGAATCGACGGACGCCATCGGGCACAACCCCTTCCTCACCGAGCCGTTCCGCAACGACCTGCACGCCCTCCTCGTGCAACGCCTGCCGGCAGCCAAGCGTGGACTCGTGACGATCCCGCGCGAGGGCGGCAAGGTGATGTGGCAGCTCCCCTGAGGATGACGGGCGATCGCCGACGATCAGCCGTCCAACTCGCCCTGGTCGCCCCAGTCACCCTCGAGCGCCACCTCACACAGCTCTGACGGTCGCGCCGGGTCGTCGCTGTCGATCACCAGATAGACACGCCGCGCGTCGCCCGCGTGCCGAGCGATCCCTTCAACCTTTTCGGCAAACGGTGAGCCGTCGGCGGTGGTGATCGCCACGTGCCGCAATGCCCCGCCGCCTAACGGCATCAATCCGATCACAGATCCGGTCACTGCGCCGTCGCGCGTGGCATCCGGCGAGTCTTCGGCGGCGGCGGTGTACAGCGCCTGCTCACCCAGGGGCACCGCGTCGGTGAAGCCTAACGCGATCCCGCCCAGCATCCCCAGGTCATACTGCACGATGCGCTCTGGGCTCGGCGGAGGACCGTTCGGCGCGCGCAGCCAGGTCAGGAGCGCGCGCGCGTCGAGGTCGCAGGAGGCGTTGCGCGCCACCTCACCGTCGCGCGGCGCGCCGTTCCCCCGCGCCAGCAGGCAGAGCGCGTCGCCGTGCACCATCGCCCCTTCCACGTTCATGTCGCTCCCGGCAAACGCGGCTTGTGCACGGAGCGTGGCGTAGAGCGCGCTGGCATCCACGACCTGCACGCGGGGCGACTGGCCCAGCGTTCCGTCGAGCATCACGATCTGCTCGCGGAGCGCGCCCGAGCCGGATCCGAACGCCAGCAGCGTTGGCCCCGCGTCGCTGTCGATCGCCACGCACGCCTCGAGGTCGAGCTTGTGGTGCTTGTTGCCGCGCGTGTCGTCAAACTGCCGGAGCCCACCCATGCCCCGCGGGAGTTCGATGGCCCTGACCGTCGCGTCCTCCGGCGAGACGAGGGCGATGAAGTTGGCATCGTCCTGCACCAGTGCGAGCGAGTGACCAAGCCAGGCGAGGCTCGACCCCGCGCGAACGTGCGCGGGGCGGTCGGCGTGCGTATCGGCACCGTCGGCATACAGCAGCGGGCGGCGCGAGACGACGACGGCGCGCCACGCCGGTTCGAAGGTCGCCGAGTAGAGGGGAGTCATCGAGACGATTCTCGCTCGTGCAACGGCCGGGCGCCATATTGCCGCATGCCGCAGGCCCATCCGCGTCGCGCCCTTGTCGTCGGGGCCACGGGACTCGTCGGACGCGAGATCGTCGCGCTCCTCGCCGACGATGCCGCGGTGTCGGAGATCGTCGTGCTCGTTCGGCGCCCCTCCGACGCGCCCCCGCGCGATCGCCGCATACGCGAGGTCGTCGTCGATTTCGACGCCCTCGATCGCGATCCATCGCTCTCTGCCGTCGACCAGGTCTTCTGCGCGCTTGGCACCACGATCAAGAAGGCCGGATCGCAGGACGCGTTTCGCCGCGTGGACTTCGACTACCCGCTGCAGGTGGCCAAACTCGCCCGTGCGGCAGGGGCGAGGCATTTTCTCCTCGTGAGCGCACTGGGCGCCGACTCCGGCTCCAGCGTCTTCTACAATCGCGTGAAGGGCGAGTTGGAAGAGGCGATTCGCGCGCTCGCTTACCCGTCGCTCACCATCGCGCGTCCATCGCTGCTGGAAGGAGACCGCACCGAGTTTCGTCCCGGCGAGATCATCGGCGCCAAGCTCGCCTTTCTGGTCCCCGGGCGTTGGAAGCCGGTCCACGTGCGGCAGGTCGCGCGCGCGCTGGTGCACGCGTCGGCCGAGGATCTCGCGGGGACACGGGTGATGGAGAACGTCGAAGTGCGGCGATACGCGCGCTGAAGAGCGTCAAACGCACCGCGCCCGCCGACCCGGTGGTGCAGGGCGCGGCGGGCGCGAGAACTTGCGAGCGACGATCGTCAGACGGGCACGAGCGCCGAACGCGTGAGATAAGCGAGCACGTCGGCGGCGCTGTACGAATCGCGCCCCTGCAGGAATCGCGTGATGTTCACCACGTCGTCACCGCTGGTGACGAGCGGTGGCTCCACGTAATCGTCGCGCTGCTGCCCCATCCCGATGCCGGCCATGAGCGCGTTGCACAGGCACTGGCGTCCGTCTGTGTCGGGCTCGGCGCCGCCCTTGGCGATGAAGGTGTCGATCGGTTCTGCTGCGCAGCGGTAGGTGATGCGCCCGTCTTCCTCGTGATGCGCAGAACGGAGGTAGCCCAGGTCGCAGACGCGCTTGCGCGGGGTGTGGAGGACGGGAAGTCCGTCGACCATCGCCAGCTTGAACGGGAAGCCCGTTGGCGAGGCGCGCACATCGGTGCGCACCGTCAGCCGCTCCTCGACCGCGGCAGCGATCACTGCACGCTTGATCTCGGGAGCAAAGCCGCCTTCATCGCTGTAGGCGAAGAGCGTTCCCACCTGGATGCCCGCGGCGCCGGCCGCGATCGCCCAGTCGAGGCCATCCGGCGACCCCGACCCACCGGCGAGCCAGAACGGGAGGCCGATCTCGCGCATCGCGGCCAGGTCGACGACGTCGCGCTCGCCGTAAATCGGCTCGCCCGCTTCCGTCAGCTTCAAGTGGCCGCGGGGCGGGGCGTTGTGACCGCCGGCCGTGGGCCCTTCGACGATGAAGCCATCGACGCGACCGTTGGACTTGCGGGCGAGCGTCTGCGCGAGCGACGCCGCGGAGACGATGGGGAAGAACATCGGACGGTCGAGCGGTGCACCGGCCGTCGGGTTGTGCGCGCGCGGATCGAACGTGAGCTGCGCCGTCTGACCCGACGGCATCCCTTCGACGTCGAACTTGATCGTCGCCGTCTCGTGCTGCGCCATGGCGTCGATGGCGCCTGGAATGTCACGCGGGATCCCCGCGCCCATCAGCACGACGTTGACGCCGGCCAGCATCGCCCCGTACAGCGTGGGGAGATTGGGCATCTGGACCTTGGTGAGGAGATTGATCCCCACCATCCCGTCATGCCCTTCCTTGGCCAGCGAGACTTCGACGAACGAGGCCAGCATGGTGATCTGCTGGCGCAGGGGGCTCATCGTCTGCTTGTACATCGGGAGGAGGCGATACGCCTCTCCCTCGGCGCGCCCTTCCGGCTTGAAGAAGCGGCGCATGACATACGCGGTCACATCCTCGAGCGGGAAGCGCGACATCGCGCGCCGCACGCTGCCGCACTGGTCACCGTCCTGCAGGCGCCTGACGAGGACGCTGTCGATCGCCGTGCCGGAGACGACGCCAAGTTGTCCGGCCGAGGCAACGGCGCGCGCCAGTCGCCAGTTGGAGACGGCAATGCCCATCCCCCCCTGGATGATCTGCGGAAGTCGAGTGCGTTCAGACATTGAGGCAGGTTAAAGTCGGAGTTACTGACTCACAATTTGTATTCCCTGACACCCCTGTGGTGACCCCCCCACACCAAAAAGGATAGGGCTGCAGGCAATGCGACCGCGAGTCCAAATGGCGCTGTTCATCTCGCACTCGCATGTTCCCGCACCCCGTTCCTTCCCTCACCACACGTCGTCACATGCCGCACCAGCTCGTCCCTGTCAACTCGCCCGACGACATCCTCCCGGTGTTTCGCGGGACGCCGGTCGAGTCCTTGCTTCGCTATCACAACCTGGCCGAGCCGCTACCGCTCTCGACCGGTCACGCGCATCTCCTTGTAGCCATGTGCATGGATCACCGCAAGGAGCTGGTCATTCCTAACGAGTTCGCGTACGTGCTGCGGTCCGCGGGGGGCAACCTGTGCGACAGCGAGTTCGAGGTCGCCTACGCCGTCGCCGTCGGGGGAGTCGATACGATCGCCTTGCTGGCGCACACCGACTGCGGCATGTCGGTGGTGATGGGCAAACGCGACGCCTTCATCGCCGGCCTGGTGGAGCGCGCCGGGTGGACCCCTGAAAGCGCCGCCGAGCACTTCGACGACTACGCCCACCGGTACCATATCGGCGACGCCGTCACCTTTGTTCTCGACGAAGCAGCGCGCCTTCGGGCACTTTTTCCTGCGGTGCGAGTGGCTGCGCTCCTCTATCGGGTCGATTCGGACCGGCTGGTGCAGGTCATCGAGGAGTAGGGAGGAGCGCGAAGGAGAAGAGGGGAGGGAACTGAGGGGATGGGCTGGTCGCGACCATTGGCGACCTCTCACGAACACGTGCGACAGTCCGCACTTTGTGGAACGCCAACCGGAGGTTCCATGTTCGCGTTCGATCGCCAACGCTTCCTCGCCGAGTTCACTGCCAGAACCGGGGTCGCGATGAATGCAGCGCGTCAACAAGCGCTCACCTTCCTGCTCGATTCCATCGAGCGCGACGACGGCTTCACCACCCTGCGCGAACTGGCCTACGTCCTCGCCACGATCCACTGGGAAACGGGACGCACCTTCTCTCCTGTGAAGGAACTCCGCGCCAGCGAGACGCGCAATCCGAGCTTGTACGCGCGCCAGCAGCGCTACTGGCCGAGCGGTTACTATGGTCGGGGGTACGTGCAGCTCACGTGGGACTACAACTACAAGAACGCGTCCAAGAAGCTGGAGGGCGAGGTCTTCCCGGTGGGCGGGCAGGCCGTCACCGTCACGCCGACGACGTTCCTCGACCATCCCGACTACCTGCTCGAGCCGGCGATCTCGTATCGGGTCGCCGCCCGCGGGATGCGCGAGGGGTGGTTTACCGGGAAGCGCCTGTCGCAGTACATCCCCAACGCGTCGGCCCCCGACTATGTGAACGCGCGCCGCATCATCAACGGCGTGGACCGCGCCGCGGAGATTGCCGAGATCGCGAAGAAGTACGAAGCGCTGTTCTCGGCGACGCAGGTGGGGGCCCAGGCGCCGGAGCCCGTTGCGGCCGGCGGTGGCGCCGCCTCGCTCGGCACCGGTCGCACCACCGCGCCGCCACGCCGTCCCGTTTCGCGCGCCCAGTCGGTCGGCCGCTCGTCTCCCCCTCCCCCGCTATCGGTGGAGCCCCCCGCCAGCGTCAACGCCCCAGCCGCGCCGGAGTCGAAGCCGGCAGCCGCAACGAAGCCTGCTGCGAAGAAGGCAGGGAAGAAGAAGGCAGCGACGAAAGCAGTGAAGAAGGCAGCGAAGAAGACGGTGAAGAAAACGGCGAAGAAGACCGCGAAGAAGTCGGTGAAGAAGGCGGCGAAGAAGGCCCTCAGGACGCCGGCCAAGAAAGCCGTGAAGCAGACGGCCAAGAAGGCCGTGAAGCAGACGGCCAAGAAGGCCGTGAAGAAAGGCGCGAGGAAGACTGCTACGAGGAAGCCGAAGAAAAAGTCGCTCCCCGCCAAGGTGTTCCGCCGCAAGCGCTAGCCTTCCACCCCCCAAACGCCGAGAAGACGAGATCAGCCTCCCGGCTCATCTCGTCTTCTCGTCTTCCCGTCTTCCGCTACTGCGCGATCGGCTTCACCGTCGGGTACTTGATCCCGAGCTGCTCGAGGTACGTCGGGTACTTCTTCGCGTCGTAGTAGAACGGCTTCATGAGCGGGCGGTACTTCGCCATGATCTCCTCGTTGAGCCAGATCGGCGGGCCGTCGTTAGGGCCAAGGAATGACTTGTACTTCATCGTCTTGGTCTGGACGTTGTTGAAGTAGTCCCACGCGTCGGCGACCAGCTTGGGCTGCAGGAGGATGTCGAGCAGCGTCGCCGCCTGCACCTTGGCGCCGGCGACGGCGCCCTTGTGAGCGATCGGCGTGGCCATCGAGATCCCGTTGGCCCAGTTGTGCCCCGGGAGCCCCGGGATGTTGGACGGGAAGCGCAGCGTGACCGTCGGGACGTTCCACGAGATGTCGCCGATGTCGTCGGAGCCGCCACCTAACGAGCGCGTCATGTCGACCGGGCCGCCCAGTGTGTCGACCTTGGTCTCCAGCCCGATTTCGCGCGAGCCGAGTTCCTTCTGGATCCCCTTGGCCAGGGCGATGTCGTTGTCATCCCACTTGGGATTCCCCACGCGCTCGATGTTGGCCTGCGTGGCCTGGGCAATCGCCTTGTTGAAGTGCCCGCTCCACGCCGAACCCAGGATCATGACCGTATCGAGCTTGGTGTCGGTCATCATCGCCGCGCCCTCGGCGATCCGCTTGGCCGCGGCGAAGTTGGCCTGCACCTTGTCGTAATCGCGCTCGCGGATGTAGAACCAGATGCTCGCCGTCTGCGGGACCACGTTCGGCTGGTCGCCGCCATCCTTGATGACGTAGTGCGAGCGCTGGGCGGGTTCGAGGTGTTCACGCTTGAACTCCCACCCCTGGCCCATGAGCATGACGGCGTCGAGCGCCGACTTGCCGCGCCACGGTGCGCCGGCCGAGTGCGCCGTCTGTCCCTTGAACTTGAAGAGCGCCGTCACGATCGCGTTGGACCCCGACTGTCCCCACGACACGCCGAGGTTGTTGCCCACGTGCGTGAACATCGTGACGTCGACGTCCTTGAAGACGCCCGCGCGCACGAGGTGCGCCTTGCCCGCCACCTGCTCCTCGGCGACCCCCGGCCAGATCTTGAGCGTTCCGGGGAG
>CAZLLP010000234.1:0-7150 GCA_964560345.1 uncultured Gemmatimonadaceae bacterium | reverse complement strand
CGGCGAGGTGCCGCCCAATCGCGTGGCGTAGCACGCCCGCCCCGTGGTACGTCGGGATCGCGGGGGATCCTCGAGGCAAGCCGGCCGGTGAAGTCCGAGCGGGTACTCGTCAGGTGACGGCGACGTGACGGCGTCGCGTAGCTTGTAGCCTCCGGAACATCTCGCGCCTCACGAGGCTATCAGTCCGCATTCGCTTGCCGCCTCAAACCACGCTCCCTAGCTTTCCGCCGCACTTCCGATCTTTGGTTGCCCGCGCGGCGCACCTCTTCGGTTCGCCGTTGTACGCCCGGGGAACTTCCGAGTCTACCCGCTCTCCATGACGCTGACCATCGCTGCGCGCGCCGCGAACACGGCCACGCTCAACACGCCGCTGCTGGTGACCCTGCTCCCGGCCGGCACGGAGTTGCCGGCCCATCTCAAGGCGCTCGACAAGGCGGTAGGCGGCGCGCTCGGGCGCACGCTGCGACGCGGAGACTTCCGCGGCGGCCGCGACGAGACGTTGCACCTGGTGGGGGCGAGCCGCGGACCGCGCCGCCTCCTGCTCGTCGGCTACGGCGCCGCGACCGATCGTGCACTCGCGCTGCGTCGCGCGGCGACGCTGGCGGCCCGTCAGGCGCACAAGCTGGGTGTGGGAACCATGACGATCGTGGCGGGATCGGTCGATGATCGCGAGGCCGAATCCATCCTCGTGGGCGTGCAGCACGGATGCTGGGACTACCTCGACTTGCGAACACCGCCCCCTGAGGCGGACCGTCGCGCGCCGCTGAGCGAAGCGACACTCATCGCCGACAACGCCAAGGCGCTCGCTGGTGCGGTCTCGGCGGCGCAGGCAATCGGCGCCGGCTACGCCACGGCGCGACGCCTGGCGCAGATGCCGGGGAATCTGTGCACGCCCGAACTGCTCGAAGCCACCGCGCGCGACATTGCCAAGCAGCACGGGCTCAAGGTCACCGCGCTCGGCCGCAAGGAGATGGAGCGCGAGAAGATGGGATCATTCCTCTGCGTGGCGCAGGGAACGCCGCAGGACCCGCGCCTCGTGGCCGTCGAGTATCGCAAGGGCCCTAAGGATCAGAAGCCAATCGTCCTGGTGGGGAAGGGGCTCTGCTTCGACACTGGCGGGATCTCGATCAAGCCGGCCGAGCGCATGGAGTTCATGAAGTTCGACATGTGCGGCGCGGCGGGCGTCATCGGGGCGATGGAAGCCATCGCGCGACTCAACCTCCCGATCAACGTCGTCGGGGTCTTTGGCGCGACGACCAACATGCCGTCGGGAACGGCGGTCAAGCCGGGTGACGTCGTCACCGCGTCCACCGGGACCACCATCGAGATCATCAACACCGACGCCGAAGGGCGCCTCGTCCTCGCCGACGTCCTGGCGTGGGTCAAGCGATTCGATCCCGTCGCCGTCATCGACGCCGCCACGCTCACCGGTGCGTGCGTCATCGCGCTCGGCAATACCACCACCGGCGCCCTCGGCAACGACGACGCCTTAGTGGCCGAGGTCGTGGGCGCCGCCAAGCGGGCGAGCGAGCCGGCGTGGCAGCTGCCGATGTTCGACGAGTACCGTGAGCTGATCAAGTCCGACGTCGCCGATATCAAGAACACCGGCGGACGCGCGGGCGGCACGATCACCGCGGCGATGTTCCTTCGCGAGTTTGTCTCGTATCCCTGGGTGCACCTCGACGTCGCCGGAACGGCGTACAGCGAAGTGGATCTCGGGATCATCCCCAAGGGGCCGACGGGAACACCGACCGGAACCTTCATCGAATTCGTTCGAGGGAGAGCGCACTGATCCCGTTGCTCCGTTTCCTCCGGCTCGCCGGCCTCGGCCTCGCGGTCGGGGCCGTTTTTCACGGGACGGTCGAGGCCCAGCAGCGCCCGCCCGCCCCGGCGCCCGCGCGCCAGGATACCAGCAAGGCGGCGCGGGCCAAGGCCGATTCGATTCGCAAGGCAGAAGCGGCGAAGAAGGCGGCAGCCGACCTGGCCAAGAAAGCCGCAGCCGACTCGGCCAAGAAGGCGGCAGCCGACACGGCCCGAAAACTGGCGGCGGACACGCTCAAGAAGGCCGCGGTCGACACGCTCAAGAAGCCAGCCGTCGACTCGCTCAAGACGCCTGCTGATTCCGCAGCGGCAGCCGCCGCTCGCGTCGCACGGGACAAGGCCATCGCCGATTCGCTCCAGATCCGTCGCGACTCGCTGCGCGCCGATTCGATCCTGGTCGATTCGCTCGAGCGCGAGAACCGGGAGATCCTGCGCGAGCAGCAGCGGCGCGGCGACACCGTCAAGACGGCCACGCCTGCCGCCGAGATGCCGCACCTCACCGACCTGGGTGACGCGTACCGATGGGGTCGCGACGAGCTCGCGGCAACCGGGGCGCTCACGTTAGGCGACCTGCTCGAGCGCATCCCGGGGCTCACCGTCTTCCGCACCGGCTGGCTCGGCTCTCCACAGGTTGGCGCGATGATCGGCGACCTCGGGAAGCTTCGCGTCTTCTACGACGGGATCGAACTTGATCCCATCGATCCGCGCAACGGCGGAATGCTCGACTTGTCGTTCGTGCAGCTCTGGCAGCTCGAGGAAGTCCGCATTGAACGCGGCGCCAGCGAGGTCCGCGTGCACCTGCGCTCCTGGCGCGTGCGGAGCGTCACGCCGTCCACCCGCGTGGATATCGGAACAGGCGACCTGGAGACCAACGGCTACCGCGGCTACTACGGCCAGCGCTGGCGGAACGGCGCGGCGTTGCAGCTGGGCGCCTACCAGATCGGGACGCGCGACAATCGCGGGGCCGGGGACGCCGACGGGCTCTCGCTCTTTGGTCGCACCGGATGGGCACGCGGGCGCTTCAGCGCCGACGCGTCATTCACGCGCTCCACGCGCACGCGCACCGCGCAACCGCGCGATGAGGATCTCGATCCCGCGCGCCCCGAACTTCCCCTGTTCGATGGGGCGTTCACCGAGGCCTACGCGCGCGGGGCCTACACCGACACGTCGCGTGGCATCTGGGTGCACCTGACGGCAGCGCGCCTCAGTCACACCCAGAACAACCTCGCCTTTCGCGACACCGTCCCGTTCCCGTACAAGCCCGTGCCGAGCGAACTGGCGCCGTCGCGGCAGCAGTACGTGGCGGCGGCGGGGTGGGAACGCGGAGGGCTCGCGCTCTCGCTGACAGGGCGATACCGGCGCATCGACTCGCTGTCGCACTTCTCGCCGTCGGCGCGCGTGGCCTACGAGCGGCCGCGCTTTGCGCTGGCCGGGTTCGTGGAGCAGCAGGGTGAGCGCAAACTCCGGCGCATCGACGGTTCGGGACGCTACCTGCCGTTGTCCTGGCTGGGCGTATCGGGGGCGGTGAGCTACTACTCCCCCACCGAGAGCGGGCTCTTTCCGACGTCGCTGACCTATCGCGGCGAGGTCGGCGTCCGGCTGCACCGCGCCTGGCTCTCGGGCGGCATCATGTCGCGCGACACGGCGCAGCTCATCGCGCCGATCATCTTCGACACGGGATTCACCGGCGCGTCGGTGGGAGCGACCACGGGGACCTTCGTGTCGCTGCGTGGAAAGGTCTGGAAGGACGTCGGATTCGACGTTATCGCGGTCAAGTGGGACTCGGCGGGCATGCTGCGTCCGGAGTATCAGACGCGCTCGCAGCTCTACCTCGATACGGGGTGGCTCTCGCGCTTCCCGAGCGGGAACCTGCACATCCTGTTTGCCGTCTCGCATGAGTACCGCACGCAGGCCTCCTTCCCGCTTGGCGACGAGATACTCGCCTCGTCGCAGTACCGCACGATCGGGGCGCAGCTCGAGATCCGGCTCCTGCAGGCCACGCTGACCTATCAGTTCCGCAACGTGCTCAACGAGATCCACCAGCAGGTGCCCGGTTACTTCATGCATCGCCCCGTGCAGTTCTACGGCGTGCGATGGTACTTCTTCAATTGATTGACAAGGTTGTTGTCCTGCAATAACTTGCGCGGCCTCCCATGATCCGAAGCATGACCGGGTTTGGCGTGGCGGAAGGGACGGTGGGCGCTGCGCGCGTCGCCGTCGAACTCCGCTCCGTCAACCATCGATTCTTCAACGCGACCATTCGCCTCCCCTCGGAGCTTTCCCGATGGGAGACCGAGGTGCGTGAAGCGCTGCGCAAGCGCGTGAACCGCGGCCACATCTCGCTGACCGCTCGCGTCGAGCGCGGCATCGCCGGGGCGCCCGCGATCGACGAGGCGCGCTTCGGGGCCTACGTCGACCTCCTCCGCCGGCTCCAGTCCCGCTACCAGCTCGACGGACCCATCGACGTGACGGCCGTGCTGCGCATGCCCGACGTCATGTCATCCATCTCCGAGGGAGAGGACGGCGACGTGGGGGAACTGCTCGCCATCGTCGACGCCTCGGCGCAGGCGTTGTCGGCCGCTCGTGAGGACGAAGGGGGGCGTCTGGCCACCTACCTGCTCGAGCGGTTGGCGATTGTCGAAGCGGCGCTGGCCCGCATCGCCGTGCGGGCCCCTAATCGGCTGGTGGAGCAGCGCGATCGCCTGCGGGTGGCCGTGCAGGAACTCGCCCAGGGCGTGGCCGTCGACGAACAACGATTGGCCGTGGAAATCGCCGTTCTGGCCGACCGTATGGATGTCCAGGAGGAGCTCTCCCGCTTCAAGTCCCACAACACCGCCTTCCGCGAAACGCTCTCGCGCAAGGACGGGGAGCCGGTCGGCAAGCGCCTCGGTTTCCTCCTGCAGGAAATGCTGCGCGAAGCCAACACGACGGGGAGCAAGTCCAACGACGCCGCGATGCTGGCCGATGTCGTGACGATCAAGGAAGAGCTCGAGCGCATCCGCGAGCAGGTGGAGAACCTCGAGTGAACCCGTTCCCGCTCATCCTCTCGTCCCCCTCCGGGGGCGGGAAGACGACCATCGCCCGCATGTTGCTCCAGCGTCGGGAGGACGTCGGTTACTCGATCTCCTGTACGACCAGAACGCCGCGCAACGGCGAGGAGCACGGGAAGGACTATCATTTCCTCTCCGTCCCGGAATTCCACGAGCGTCGCGGTCGCGGGGAGTTCGCCGAGTCGGCCGAAGTGCACGGGAACATGTACGGGACGCTCAAGGCCGAGGTCGAGCGGGTGTTCGGGGTCGGGCGGCACGTGGTGATGGACATCGATATTCAGGGAGCCCGGCAATTCGTCGCCGCGTACCCCGAATCGGTGTTAGTCTTCCTGCTTCCCCCGTCGGCCGAAGTTCTGTTGGGACGATTGACCGGGCGAAACACCGAGTCCCGGGAGGCGGTGCACAAACGCCTGACGGGTGCCCGCGACGAACTCGCGGCGGTCGGGAGCTATCAGTACGTGGTGGTGAACGACGATTTGGAGCGGGCGTACACCCAGGTCGCTTCCATCGTCGATGCAGAAACGGTTCGACACCGGCGGGTGCCGCTGCTGGAAGACCGAGTGCGGCAGCTGGTCGATGGGCTGGACCGCGAAATTACGAAGTACGCACGAATCCCCTGACGAGCGACAGGACAACCCATGCGAGTTTTCACGCCTGACGAGATCGCGAACGCGTCCGCCAACAAGTACCTCGGGGTGCTGGTGGCCGCGAAGTACGCGCGCGTGCTCAACGAGATGCCGAAGAACCTCACGCCGAGCGTGCGCGAGAAGAAGCTGACCCCGCGGGCGATGGAAGAGCTGTCGCGCGGCGACGTGGAGTACAAGGTCATCCCCCGCCGCCGCGCGGAGTAGCCCCCGTTCGTCCGTTCGCGAAGCGCCGCATCCTCCTCGGGGTCACGGGAGGGATCGCCAGCTACAAGTCCGCGTCGCTGGCGCGCCTGCTCACGCAGGCCGGCGCCGAGGTCGACGTCGTCCTCACGCGTTCGGCGATGGAGTTCATCGGGGCGGTCACCTTCGAGGCGCTCACCGGGCGTCCGGTGCACACGGAGCTCATCGCGCCGGGGCACGCCCTCGATCACATCAAGCTCGCACGCTCGGCCGATCTGGTGATCGTTGCGCCGGCCACCGCCGACACACTGGCGCGGGCCGCGCACGGTTTTGCCAATGACCTGTTGACCGCGTCGCTGCTGGCGACGACGGCACCGGTGCTCATGGTGCCGGCGATGAACGACCGCATGTGGGGACATCCCCAAACCACGCGCAACGTCGCACACCTGCGCGAGCTCGGCTATCACGTCATCGATCCCGACGTGGGCGACCTCGCGGTGGGGGAAGGGATCGGCCCCGGTCGCATGCCTGAGCCAGAGACGATCATGGCTCATGCGGCACGCCTCCTCGAGGCGCGCTCGCCACTTGCCGGGCGGACGATCGTCGTCACCGCCGGCCCCACGCGCGAAGCCGTCGATCCCGTGCGCTTTCTCTCGAATCGATCGAGCGGAAAGATGGGGGTGGCCATCGCCGAGGCGGCGTGGCGACGCGGGGCCCAGGTGCGGCTCGTGGCTGGCCCGTTAGGCATCGTGCCGTCGCCGACCCTCGAGACGACGCACGTGACCACCACGGACGAGATGCGCGATGCCGTGGCGCGCGCGCTCCCGAGCACCGACGTGCTGGTGATGGCAGCCGCTCCGGCCGACTTCCGCCCGGTCACGGTGGCCGGGTCGAAGATCAAGAAGTCGGGCGCGCCCGAAGCCATTGCCCTCGCCCCCACGCCCGACATCCTGCGCGACACGATGGCGTCGCGCCGCGCGGGAGCGGTGATTGTCGGCTTCGCGCTGGAGACCGACGACGTCCTGGCCAACGGCGCGGCGAAGCTTGCCGCGAAGGGGCTCGACCTCATCGTCGTGAACGACGCGCGCGAAGCGGGGGCCGGATTCGAGGGCGACACCAATCGCGTCACCTTCATCTCGCGCGAGGGGTCGAGCGAGGCGCTGCCGCTGCTCAGCAAGCGCGAGGTCGCCGACGCCATCCTCGACCGCATCGAGGCGCTGCTCGGTGGACGCTAAGGAGCGGCTGCGGCTCTATCTGGGGCTGGCGTCCATTCTGCCGACCACGGCGGTGGTCAGCGCCAAGACGCTTCATTTACGCCTGGGAGGGTGGAGTCTGCCGTGGGTTGCAGGGATTACCCTGGTGATCGTGCAACTGGCAACCGGGCTTTTTTACCTGCCGCTCAAACCCCTTCAATTTGGCTTGATCCTGATCGGCCTGACCTATGGGCTGACC
>CAZLLP010000233.1:0-7244 GCA_964560345.1 uncultured Gemmatimonadaceae bacterium | reverse complement strand
TTCGTGCCTCTGCTTCACGTGTCTCGACGCGCCCGCGCCGGCGTTCATGCGCCTCAAGCGCCCGCGCGTCTCCACCCGCACGCGCGGTGACGAGCCGTGAAAACCCATCGGCCGCCCGCTGCGATCGTTCGCCCCCGCACGTGCGAGAGGCGAGTCGGTTGCGGGATCGGCGTCGAGCACCATCAGTGCAGACGGGGCGAGGAGTACGATGTCCACGTCGCGGTCGCGCCCCGCGCCGGGGGGAGCGACGCCGTGCGCGTCTCGCCCGAGTACAGCGCCGACTCCTCGAAGGCGCGGCGCAGGGCGGCGATGGTTGCCGCCGTCACGCGCGGCGCATCGAGGCGGCGCACGCGACGCACCGGGGCCGGGAGCCGGGCGATGGGCCACTCGTTAGGTCCGACGCGGACGGAGAGGAGCGCCGCCTCGTCGGTGGAATCGTCACGGGCCACCACATCGTATCCCGCTCCACGCCACGACGTCCCCTTGGCCGGGGCGGTTGGCAGTCCGGCGCGAATCGGCGCCCACCACGGCCCCTCGGCGATGCGCAGCGGGGGGAGCGGGAGCGCGAAACCGCCCGCGCGCGGGCCGCGCCCCGGCACCAGGAAGGCCACGGCCGGCGCTCCGTCCTCCTCCACCAGCGCAAACGAGAGCGAGTCGAAGACGAATCCGGTGAGCGCGGTCGCCGCCCGTCGTGCGCGCTCGTCGTTGGCTCGGCGGATCGAATCGAGTGCCGCCGCGAACAGGCGTTGCCCCTGACGGTGAATCTCCCGCGCCTGCGCCTGCCCGACGAGATCGGCGACCGAGACCGCATGCCCATCGCGCACGTCGAGCACGCCGCGTCGCGTGATGTGCTGGTCGCGGTCGCCGACCACGTCGATGTCGACGTGCTGCTCGATGGTGAGATACGGCCCGGCCGCATCGAGCAGCTCGGTCTCGGTCGTCGCGTGCGTCGACGGTTCTTCGGCCGACTCGTCATCCGGTCCGAGCGGCGACTCCTGCGGATGACGGCGTGCGTAGTCCGCGGCAAGCTGCGCGAGCGTCGAATCCTCGAACAGCAAGAGCGAATCGCCGGTCGCAAGGTCGCGTCGGTACACGCGCTGGCCGAGGATGATCGCGTCGTAGTATGACCGGTCATCGTCCGTCAGGTACAACTCGTAGAAGCGATCCCCGTGCTCGGTGAGCAACATGGGCGAACGTCGGACGCGGACACGTTCGGCATCGCTCTCGATCCAGAAGGTCGAGTCGCCCGCCGAGACGAGGAACGAGACCGCGGGCATCGGGGTCGCGTCCCGCCGCTCGCCACCGCAGGCGGTGGCGACGTGTAGCAGGACGATGAGGGCGAACCATGCGCGTGCGGCGCGTGACGCGCGCGCAGGGGACATCACGCCGCTCGGGCGAAGACGGACGAATCGCTCAGGGATACGCATGCCCGGGAGAATATAGCCGCCCCCCGTCCGCGAACGGCCGACTAGCTAGCGCGCGGCGAGTCCGGCGACGCCGGCGACAAGGCGATCGACCTCATCTTCGGAGGTATAGCACGCGCACCCGGCCCGCACGACGCCCTCGGCCGACTGCCCCAGGCGCTCGATGACCGTCATCGCGTAGAAATCGCCGTTGGAGACATACAGTCCGTGCGGCACGAGTGCCGTCGCCACCTCGGTGGACGTCATGCCCGCGACGGTGAAGATGACGGTCGGTGTTCGGCGCCCTCCCGGCGCCACCCCGTAGAGCGTGACGCCGTCGATCGCGGCAAGGCCGTGCCACAGTCGTGCCACGAGGGCCTCGCCGCGCGCGTGCAGCCCCCCCAGCGAGTTCGTTAGGCGTTCGCGACGCGTAGCGCCTGGCGCGAGCGACGCGAGGAAGTCCACCGCCGCCCCCGTCCCGACGATCCCCTCGTGGTTGAGCGTCCCGGTCTCCAGGCGATCGGGCGACTCGTTCGACGCCGGCTCCAACCGGGGGACGTCGAGCCCCTCGATGAGGGCTCGCTTGCCGTAGAGGATCCCGACGTGCGGCCCGTAGAACTTGTAGGCCGAACAGGCAAGGAAGTCGCAGTCCCACGCCTTCACATCGACCACGCCGTGCGCCGCGTAATGCACGGCATCGACAAAACAGAGCGCCCCGTGTTCGTGCGCCAGGCGCGTGGCGGCGGCCACGTCGTTGACGGTCCCTAACGCGTTCGATGCCGCACCGATGGCCAGGAGTCGCGTGCGCGGTGTGAAGGCGCGGTGCAGGTCGTCCCAGTCGAGCGTGCCGCTGGCCGGATCCATCCGGACGGTGCGCACCGTGATCCCGCGATCGCGCGCCATCTCGCGCCACGGCGCCACATTGGCGTGGTGATCGAGTTCGGTGACGATGACCTCGTCCCCCGCGCCCCACCGCCTGCCTAACGCGCGCGACAGGTGGAAGGTGAGCGTCGTCATGTTGTTACCGAAGACGATCTCGTCGCTCCCGGCGTTGAGCAGGTCAGCAGCCGCCTCGCGCGCCCCCGCCAGCAGCGCGTCGGTCTCGGCCGAGGTGGGGTAGGCCCAGTGCGTGTTGGCGTTGTGATGATAGAGGTAGTCGACCATCGCCTCGACCACCTCGCGCGGGACCTGCGTGCCGCCCGGCCCATCGAAGTAGGCCACCGGGTGCCCCCCTTCCCAGCGCTGGAGCGCAGGGAAACGGGCGCGGATCTCTGAGAGTGCGTGCAGCGTGTCGGCGGCGAGCGTCGAGGACATGGCCTTCGGGAAGACGGGAAGACGAGTAGACGAGTAGACGAGTAGACGAGAGCGGTCAGTCCTGGATCGTGATGTCGCTCCACTGCTCGAGCAGCTTGGCGGCTTCCACGTGGTCGGCGTCCTCCCCCAGTTCATGGCGGGCCAGGCGGAAGAGTTCGGCCACCTGCTGAATGACCGCCGAGGGGACGCGCTGTTCGCGAATGAAGTCGGCGGCGATGGCGACGTCCTTTTCCAGCAGCGCGAGCTTGAACGTGCGCGGGAAGGCGCGCGTGACCACGCGTTGCGGAATGAGATTCTCCGACGTGTTCGATCGACCGCTCGAGGCGTTGATCACGTCGAGCGCGGCCGACGGCTTGACCCCGGCCTTGGTGAGCGCGGCAAGTCCTTCGGCGGCCGACCAGATGTGCACCGCGAGCAACGCGTTGTTCACCGCCTTTAGGGCGTGTCCGGCACCGACCGGCCCCACGAGGACGATCTTCTTGCCAAACGCCTCGAGCACCGGACGGGCGCGACCAAACGTGGCATCGTCCCCTCCGCACATCACCGTCAGCGCCCCGTTCTCGGCCCCCGCGACGCCGCCACTGACCGGCGCATCGAGAAACGCGATCCCGCGTTCGGCGAGACGTGCGGCAATGCGGCGCGACGACGCCGGATCACCCGAGGTGCAGTCGATGAGCAGCGTCCCGTCGGCCATTCCCGCCAGGAGCCCGTCGGGGCCGTCGAGGAGGAGTTCGACCTCGCGCGAGGTTGGAAGGCAGGTGATGACCACCGGCGCCCCGCGCGCGGCGGCAGCGGGAGATGCGGCGAGCGTGGCGCCGTGAGCGGCGACAAACGCCTCAGCCTTGGCGGTGGTACGGTTCCAGACGGTCAGTGCGTGGTGGGCGGCGACGTGTCGCGCCATCGGCGTGCCGATGGCTCCCAGCCCGAGGAAGGCGATTTGCATGGGCGAAATGTGCCCTCACCCGAGCCTTCGCGGGAGTGGACGCT
This sequence comes from uncultured Gemmatimonadaceae bacterium, assembly GCA_964560345.1. Lineage (GTDB taxonomy): Bacteria > Gemmatimonadota > Gemmatimonadetes > Gemmatimonadales > Gemmatimonadaceae > SCN-70-22. Next base: position 3,540 of record CAZLLP010000233.1, on the reverse strand, counting down.
ATCTTCCGCCTCCATGGTCACCACGCTGCACATCGACGGAATGCGCTCGGTTCACTGCGCCCGCGCGGTCCACACGTCGCTCACGCAGGTCGAAGGGATCGCCAGCGCCGAGGTGGTGGTCGGCAAGGCCACTCTCGACCACGAGGTCACCCTCGACGAGCGCGCGCTGACCGTCGCCATCGAGGGCGTGGGCTACTCCATTCGCGAGATCGCCACCGAGCGTCGCCGCCTTCCCCTGCGGCAGACGGGAGAGGAAGACGTGGAGTAGCGCGCCGCCTAACGCGCCCTCCGTACTCCCGTCTCCCGTCTCCCGTCTCCAAACCCGTTACATCGAGAACCAGTAGCTCGCCTTCACGAGGAACGTGTTCTCCGGGTGGGCGCTGAACAGGTTGCGATAGTCACGCCCGAACTGGAACGATCCCGCATCCTGGCCGTCCTGCACGCGCCCCTGCGCCCAGACAAAGAAGAGCGTCGACCCCGGCCGGTATTCCCAGCGCAGCACCGTGTTGGAGCGGAACTGCTTGAAGTTGAATCCCCCCGGATCCCCCTCCTGCGTGAAGGGGCGGAACCGCTCGGCGTACTCGCGGGCCCGCGGCGCCTTGACCGCGCGCCAGTTGGAGTAGTCGCCGCCCGTGACAAAGGGCTGCGCGTAAATCTGCAGCGAGAGCGTGGGCGACGCCGTCCAGTTGATGCGCGTGGTGAGCGCGACGGTCTTCTGGTCGAGGTGCGCGACGGTGAAGTGCGTCGTGTCGCTCTCGACTTCGCCGAAGTTGCCTAACCACTGCCGGTCGTCGACGTTGCGATTGAGGTTGGCGCCGATCGACGCGGAGAATGAGCTCGAGAGGCGCCCTTCCATGCGCGGGCTCAGGCTGTAGCCGTACGATCGCCCGCCGTCGGTGCGCCGCACGAAGGCGTTGAAGCCCGGGAAGACGCGGCGACGCTGGTCGCCGGTGAAGCCGGCCCACGCCTGCATCGAGGGATTCTCCCAGAACGCGGGGCCTCCGCGCAGGCAGGCACCGCAATAGCTCCCCGTCTCCCCTCCCACGCCCCAGTTCACGAACCACATGTTCTTGAGCTGGCCGTTCATGTTGATGTTGCCACCGCGCCCGGTGTTCATCCCGTCCAGCATGAACGAGTTCCACTGGTTGAAGTTCACCTGCCAGCGGCGATAGAAGAACTTGGGCTTCTGGAAGACCAGGGCGAACCAGTTGCTGAGCCCCATGTTGTTGGCGTTGGTCATGAAGCCGACGTCGTTGATCTCGAGCCCCGCTCCCTTGTACCAGACGCCCGTGTGGAAGCGCGTGATGCCGCCGCCGTTCTTCGACAGGCCAATCCCCGAGCCCATCCCGCTGAGCGAGGTGCGCAGCGGGTCGTAGCGCAGGTCGTCGTCGGGGCGCTGAAAGAAGTGCACCGCCGAGCGCTGCGTGCGGGCCATCGCTTCCTCGGAACCGCGCACCAGGCTCCCGAAGAACTGCCCCGTCAGCTCGTAGTTGTTGTTCGCACCAAAGCGATGGCGCCCGTCGACACCGGCCGTGTAGGCCTCCCGGCGCAGGTAGTCCTGCGTGTACCCGTCGAGTTCGCGGTTGACGGCGGTGAAGATCATCCCGATGCCGCTCCGTCCGCCGCGCAGGTCCTGCTGGGCGCGCGCCACGAAATAGTTGGTGCGTGGCTCGACGGTCAGCGACTCGGCGACGCTTTCGCGCCCGGTGATCGCGTTGAGGATCCCTAACGAAAGTCCGTTCGACAACCGGCCGGTGACCTTGGCGGCACCGAGGATGGTCGAGTTGAGCGGGACCGCGTTCTGATCTTCGGACAGAAAGCCGGCCTGCGGCGAGCGCCCGATGCGGCGCGAATAGAACGGCCCCGTGCACTGGCCGTCGTTGCAGTCGATGTCGTAGCGGAAGATCCCCGTCCCCTCGAGGAAGAACGGGCGCCGTTCCTCGAAGAACTGCTCGAAGGCGCCGAGGTTGAGCACGCCGGGATCGGCTTCGACCTGGCCGAAGTCGGGATTCATGGTGGCGTCGAGCGTGAGGTTGGACGAGAGACCGTACTTGAGGTCAGCGCCTAACGACATTCGCTGCGAGCGCCCGTAGCCGTCGGCGCGCAGCCTCGAGTCGTTGGCCTGCACCGTATATGGCATCAACTCCATGCGGCGGCGGGTCGAGATCCCCGTCAGGCCGTGCACTTCACCCAACTGCGAGACGATCCCGAATTGCGAGCGGCGCAGCAGCGGCCAAGCGACGCGCTCGTTGAGTCGCGCGATGTCACGGCTGACGCCGATCCCGAACGTGTGCTCCTCCCGCTCGGGAAAGCGCAACTGGCTCAGCGGAATTCGGAACTCCGCGGTCCAGCCGAGCGAATCGATGGCGGTCTTCGCATCCCAGACCGCGTTCCAGGTCACGTCTTCCTGCGAATCGTTGAAGTGATACACGTCGATCTGCACGCCGGCGGGATTCACCATGAACTGGTAGCCGGTGCGCTTGTCGTGGTACGAATCGACGATGACGCGCAGGTAGTCGGACTGCGTGCGCATGTCGCGGCGCGAGAGCAGCGACATGATGCTGTCGGGGTGCGGATCGAAGGCCCGCACGAAGACGTACAGGTTGCGATCGTCGTAGGCGACGCGCGCCTCGGTGCGCATGGACGGCTCGCCATCCTCGACCGGATCGAAGACGCGGAAGCCTTCGATGGGCTGTGCACCACGCCAGGCCTCGTCGGAGTCCTTGCCATCGATCGCGGGCGGCTTGATCGCGCGAAACGCGTTGGCGGTGGCAACAGACGTCGTACGCGGTACTGGCGTTCCCTTCGGAAGCAGGCGCTGCGCCGACGCGAGTTGCGGAACGAGGGCGAGCGTGATGAGGAGGGGGGAGAAACGCATCGTATGGACTCGAGCCTTGAAGGCGGCTGACTGTCGTGCAGGAACGGCGATTGGACAGCGCGAGATGCAACGGGAGCAACCCGCGAGGACGAAGCGCGTGATCGCGCGACGAGCCGTACAGGAGCGACGCAGGGCGTGTGGACAGCGGCACCCGATCATCGTGATTTCGGCGTGACAATCGGTGATGCAGCGTGTGACAGCGCTTGGGCGCAAAAGGTTGGACGCGGTCGCTGGCGTGCGCTTGTTCGCCCTAGATGACGCCCGTAACTTGCGGCGCCGCGACGGCCCCCCGTCGCGTGCGCCTGTCGCATCTCGAAGGACGGCGGCCATGACGCCCTCACAACGCAACCAGGACAGCGAGCTCGCCGCGCTCCTCGCCCCGGACATCCTCGTCATGCTCGAGGAGTCACCGGGGGATGTGGCTGCGGAGACCGAGGAGCTGCATCCGAAGGACCTCGCCGATGTGGCCGAGGCGATGCCGCGTGACCGGGTCGCCGAGTTCTTGCGCGCCCTCCCCGCGGCGCGCGCCGCCGACGTGCTCGAGTATCTCGACGAGGAGCTGCGCTCCGAACTGCTCGAGGCGATGAGCACCGCGCAGGCCGTCGCGCTGGTCTCGGAGATGACGCCGGACGATCGCGCTGACATCCTCGAGGAACTCGAGG
>CAZLLP010000232.1:0-7281 GCA_964560345.1 uncultured Gemmatimonadaceae bacterium | reverse complement strand
GGGGGTCGTTCACCGGGGGGGCCTCGGCGTTTCTGGGGCGCGGGATCGAGGCCATCCCGCTGGATATTCCCGTCATCGTCTCGTGGCCGGCGCTGGCCAAGATCAAGCTCACGGCCGAAGCGGGGCGTTTGTACACGGGGACGCTGCTGGCGCACACTGCCAAGGGGTCGCACGCCGACGGAAGCTCGCGTGGCGGGCTGGCGGTCACGTGGCGGACCTCGGACGCGAGCGTGGCGACGGTCGATCGCTTCGGCAACGTGACGGGGGTCAAGCCGGGGGCGGTGACGATCTCGGCCGAGGCCGAAGGGGTGAGCGCGCAGAAACGCTACACCGTCGCGGCGAGCCCGGTGGCGCGCATCGAGACGACGATCAAGGAGACGTCGGTGAACACGGGCGACGTCGTGCACCTGGCGGCGGCCGCCAAGCGGGCGAATGGCGAAACGGTGAGCGACGCCAAGATCGACTGGAGCTACCTCTACACGCCGGATGATACCACCGCTGCACCTGGCGGGCCGGCGATCATCGATCGCGCGCCCGATGGGACGCCGCTCTTTGCTGCCAACGCGCCGGGGCGCTTCACGCTGGTGGCGCAGTCGGGGACGGCGATCAGCCGTACCGTCATCGACGTCAAGCCGCGCGACGTGCGCCGCAAGATCACGGTGACCGGGCGCGGGACGATCAACACGACGGCGACGTCGGACCTGTGGCCGTGGACCGGAAAGGACGGTCGCGACTACTGCATCGTCGGGACATGGGGAGGCGATGGCTACGCCATCATCTTCGACATCACCGACATGAACAACATCGTGAAGACCGACTCGGTGAAGGTCGATGCGCGCACGATCAACGACGTGACGGTCTCGCCAGACGGGCGTTACGCGGTCATGACGCGAGAAGGGGCGTCGAACCGCGTGAACGGCGTCGTGATCCTCGACCTGGCGGTTCCGGCGCATCCCAAGGTCGCCGCCACCTTCGACAAGGAACTCACCGGCGGCGTGCACAACGCCTTCGCGACCAACGACTACCTGTTCGCGATCTCGGGCGGCGAGAAGTACGTCATCATCGACATGAAGGACATCTACAACCCGAAGTACGTGAGCGAGTACAAGCACCCGGGGGCGCGCATTCACGACCTGTGGGTGCGTGACGGGATCGCGTACTCGGCGCAGGGCGGAGCCGGGACCGTGATCGTGGACGTCGGCAACGGCAAGTGGGGCGGGACGATCGAGAAGCCCAAGCTCATCAACGTCTTCCCGATCAACTCGGGGCACGAGATCTATCCGTATGTGCAAAAGAGCACGGGGAAGACGTACCTGTTCATCGGCGACGAGGAGATGAACCGCGCCGGGCGCGTGTGGGAAGGGACCAACTACTTCGCCTCGCTCGGGCAGTCGGGCGGCATCGCGCAGACGTCGGGCGGTTACGTGCACATCGTGGACGCCACCGACCCGATGAACATGAAGAAGGTGGGGCGCTACCACCTGGAGGACTACGGGGCCCACGACATCATCGTGGAGAACGACATCCTGTACCAGGCGTACTACGACGGCGGGGTGCGCGTGGTGGACGTCTCGGGCGAGTTGTTAGGCAACCTGGCCAACCAGAACCGCGAGATCGCGGTCTTCAAGTCGTTCGATCCGAAGGGGCTCACGGCCAACGCGTCGTTCGTGATGAACGCCATGCCTTGGAAGGGGCGCGTGCTCTTCACGGACTTCAACTCGGGGCTGTGGGCGGCGAAGCTGGAGCCCAAGCCTGCCGTGACGCCGTAGCTCGAGAAGTCGAGAAGTCGAGAAGTCGAGAAGTCGAGAAGTCGAGAAGTCGAGAAGTCGAGATGCAGGTGTGCGGCCGCTTCCATTTGGGGGCGGCCGCACTGCATTGCGTCATCGTGGAGCAAGCGTCGGGAGTGTTTTGTAACAACTACGTGATGAGATTGTTACGTGACCTTCACAAAACGGACACGGTCTCACATCGTGGGGCAGAACGGATTCCCTTGCCCGGACGCCGATGGCGCGACGCACCCTGCATTTGCTTCGTTCTGAGCACGGTCTCCAAACGGCGCTGACGGCCGCGTTCGTCGCGGTCGCCGGGACGGCGTGTGCGCCGGCGCAGGGGCGCCCTGCGCTGGGGGTGGCCCCGATGTGTACGGTCTCGTCGTCGCCGTACTGGGAGGCGCCGAAGGGAGGAAAGGCGCGCCCCCTCGCGGTCCGCCTCTCGGTGTTGTCCGAGGCGAGCGCGTCCTGGCGAATCGACGGCCGCGCGCGGCTCGATGCGGCAATTGCCGCGTGGAACCGAGCCGGCGTACCGGTGCGGCTGGTGCGGATGTCCTCCGCGGATCCGGAGGACTCGGCGAGCATCCGGGTCGTCGTCCTGCGGCGACTTCCGCTCGATCCAACCGATCGGTCGAGTGCGTATCGTGCCGGAGTCACGCACTTGCGCTACGACGCCGCCGGCGCGATTGGCGACGCCCAGGTGCTCATCGCTGAGGAAACGCCGCGCGGCGAGCCATACTCCGTGAGCGACCAGGCGGCGACGCTGCTGCACGAGATTGGCCACGCGCTCGGCGTGCCGCACAGCGATCGGCCGTTCGCGTTGATGTCGCCGCACGCGCACGCGGTCTCGCTCACACCCCACGACGTGGCGCTGGCTCGCGCGGTGTATGGTCGGCGGAACTGCGCGCCCGAGGCGGCGCTCACGGCCTCGCGCGACGAGTAGACTTGCGTGGCGCGCCCCCTGACGACCGGGCGCGATCGTGAATCCTCCCAGCTCTCACGCCGCGCGCACTCGAGTCCGCCAGCTGCAGCGCATGGCGCCACACGCAGGCAGGGCTGTCGTCTTCGGCACCCCTGTCTGCGTGATCAAGCCGTTCGTGCTCAGCGCGGCTGCTGCGGCAGCGCGATGTAGCCCGTCGGGATCTCTCCCGTGAGCGAGCGCAGCCAACTCACGATCGAGGCGACCTGCGCCGAGGACAAATCCTTCCCCAACTGGTGGTGCGCCATGAGGCGCACGGCTTCTCCCAGGTCGGGCACTGATCCGTCGTGAAAGTACGGGCCCGTCTTTTCGATGTTGCGAAGCGAGGGGACCTTGAAGACGAACAGATCCTTCGAGTCTTTTGTCACCTGGAAGCGTCCACTGTCGGTCTGCGATGGCCACGCGTTGACGGCGCCCACCTTCTGGAAGCTGTTGCCACCGACGAACGCTCCATTATGACAGGCCTGGCATCCCGTCGACATGAAGGTGCGGAGTCCGAGACGCTCGTCTGCGGTGAGCGCGGCCGTATCGCCGGCCAGGAAGCTGTCCCACCGTGCCGGCGTCACGAGTCGTCGCTCGAAGGCGCCGACCGCATGGCCGACGTTGTCATAGTTGATCGGGGCGCGCTCGCCGGGAAACGCTGCTCGGAAGGCGGCGACGTAGACCGGGTTGCCTCGGAGATGCGCGAGCACGGCCGCCGAGTCGGGCATGGCCATTTCGACGGGGTTGAGAATTGGTCCCTTCGCCTGCGCCTCGACGTCAGCCGCCCGACCGTCCCAGAATTGCGCGATGTGACCAGCCGCGTTGTAAACCGTTGGTGAGTTGCGGGTGCCCGCGCGCCCCGCATGGCCCAGCGAGACGCGCCGCCCGTCAGCACCCCACCCATTGAGCGGGTGACAGGTGTTGCAGGAGACGTCGTGTCCGTCGGACAGGACGGTCTCGTAGTAGAGCATCCTGCCTAACGTGATGCGCGGTTCGGTGACGACGTTTTCCGCGGATTCCACGACCGACGGAAGGACCGCGAAGACGGCGAGCTGCGCGGGTGTCAGCGCCATGGCGTTCGCGCTGTCGGTGGGAGTGGATGCGGGGCGACGGTCGGCGGCGTCGCGACCGCAGGCCGCCACAAGCGCCAGCGCTGCGAGCGCGACCGTGAATGACGATTTCGACATGGTGGTGCCCTCCCGGCACGGATGCGACGCGGCATGGACGTCCGGGACCTGCACTGATGTCCCGCCACTCCACGCGCGCCAGAGTGCCCAAGGCAGGCTAGTCCAGGGACTGGGCGCTGTCTGTCGGACCATCGCCGCATGGACGTCGGCACGTCGCGGACCGCCACGGAGCGGTTTGGAGGCGCCGCGGAGGGGGGCGCGACGCCGCTCCATCGCTCGGTACGAGTTGCGCGTACTGGGGGCTGGACGGCACCGTTTACGCTGGCCGGCGAACGGCCCGGTCTCCACTCCACTCCGGCACGAAGGTGATCATGGTGTATCGCTCGCGAAGCGTCCGCTGGCTGGCTTGTCTCGGACTCCTCTTCCTCGGCGCGCTCGGCATGGCAGTTCCGGCATCCGGGCAGTCCGCGCAGCAGAACGACGAGGAGTACACCCGCCTCATCCGGGAGAATTTGCGCGATCCGCGCATCACCACCGAGCTGGTGGATCACCTGCCGGCGTCGAGCACGGTTCCCACGCCGCTCAAGTTCCACGGGCGCATCGTCGGGCAGCCGGGAGAACTCACGTACGCGCGCGACATCCAGCGCTACTTCGAGGCGCTCGCCAAGGCGTCGCCGCGCGCGAAGTTCTGGACGATCGGGAAGTCGGAGGAGGGGCGCGACATGTTCGTGCTCGCGATCGCCGACGAAGCGACCATTCGCGATCTCGACAGCTACAAGGCGAAGCTCGCGGCGCTGACCGACCCGCGCAGGACGAGCGACGCGCAGGCGAAGGAGATCGTCGGGAGCGCCAAGCCGATCTACTGGCTCACCAGCGGGATGCATTCGCCCGAGACGGGGGGGCCGGAAACGTTGCAGGAGCTGGCGTATCGCCTCATCGTCGAGGAGACGCCATACGTCCAAACGATCCGCAACAACGTGATCACCTTCATCACGCCGGTGCTCGAGGTGGACGGGCGCGAGAAGCAGGTGGACACGTACTACTTCAACAAGAAGCGCCCGGCCGGGAGCGAGCGGTTGCCGCTCATGTACTGGGGGAAGTACGTCGCGCACGACAACAATCGCGACAACATCGGGCAGTTCCTCAAGCTGTCGCAGCACGTGAACAAGTTCTTCCTCGAGTGGCACCCGCCCATCATGCACGACCTGCATGAAGCGTCGAACTACCTCTACGCCTCGACGGGGACGGGGCCATACAACGAAGCGATCGATCCGATCACGATCGACGAGTGGTGGCTCCTGGCCAAGACCGAGGTGATGGAGATGACGAAGCGCGGCGTCCCGGGCGTGTGGACGTACGGCTTCTACGACGGGTGGGTCCCCAACTACATGTTCTTTGCCGCGCACGCGCACAACGCGACCGGGCGCTTCTACGAAGTACAGAGCTACGGCCCCGACACGAGCACCGTGCGCCTGGGGGCGACGCAGACGAGCCGCGAGTGGTTCCGCCCCAACCCGCCGCTCCCCAGCATCAAGTGGGGGCCGCGCAACAACGTCAACATCCAGCAGTCGGCCATCCTGATCGCCCTCAACCACGTGGCGAAGAACAAGGAGACCTACCTGGAGAACTACTGGCTCAAGAACAAGCGCCAGGTGGACAAGGGGAAAAACGGCCCGACGTACGCGTGGGTGATTCCTGCGGCACAGCGTCGCAAGGGCGAGGTGGCCGAAGTGGTCAACGCGCTGCGCGTGCAGGGGCTCGAGTTCCACACGGCGAATGCCGCCTTCAAGGCGGGGAATGTCGACGTGAAGCCCGGTGACTACATCATCCGTGCCGACCAGCCGTACCGCATCATCCCCGAGATGTACTTCTCGGTGCAGAACTTCGCGCCGGGCAATCCGCGTCCGTACGACGACACCGGCTGGACGTACCAGCTCACGCGCAACTTCAAGGTGTCCGAAGTGTCGGACAAGGCGATCCTCGCGGCGGCGATGACGCCGGTCACCACCGACGTGAAGGCGACGGGAGGGATCGAAGGGAGCGGCCCGGTGCTCGTGGTGGAGCACACCACCGACAACAACCTCATCAAGTTCCGCTTTGCCAACCCGACGGTGAAGATGCTCGCCGCCGAGGATGACTTCACGGTGAACGGAAAGACGTTCCGCGCCGGTTCGTTCGTCATCCCCGCCGGCGATCGCGCCAAGCTGGAATCGTCGCTGCGTGACCTCGGGCTGTCGGCGTGGGCCGTCGCGGCGGCGCCGACGGTGGCGACGCACGACCTCGACATCCCGCGCATCGGCTATGCGCATGCCTGGCAGCGCACGCAGGACGAAGGGTGGGTGCGCGCGGCGCTCGACACGTATGGCGTCCCCTACACGTACTTTGCCGACCAGCGCTTCAAGGAGGGGAACCTCCGCGCGAAGTATGACGTGATCATCTATCCGAGCGTCGGCGGCAGCGCGATCTCGCACGTCAACGGCATCGCCATGACGTCGGCCAACCCGCTCCCGTACAAGAAGTCGCCAACGACGCCGAACCTGGGTGCCAACGACCAGTCGGAGGACATTCGCGGCGGCATGGGGATGGAAGGGCTCGTCGAGCTGCAGAAGTTCGTGAAGGCAGGGGGGACGCTGATCGTGGAAGGGTCGACGGCAACGATCTTCCCGGCGTTCGGGATCACGACCGGGATCACCATCGAAGAGCCGGCGGCGCTGTTTGCGCGCGGCTCGATCATGCGCGGGATCATCGCCGACAAGAAGAGCCCGATCGCCTACGGCTACGACGGTGGGCAGTTGCCGGTGTACTTCAACCAGTCGCCGGTGATCAACGCCGGCGGTGGCGGCGTGCCCCCGGAGTTTGCCGCGTTCCTGGGTGGTGGCGGTGGGCCGAGCCAGAACATCACGCCGATGGCGACCAGGTTGCGCCTGTCGCCGTTCGAGCAGGACTCGGCGGCGGGGCGTGCGGCGGCACCTGCTGCAGCTGACGAAGGGGCCAACCTGCGGGCGATGGCGGCGCAGTTCGGCATCAACGTCGACCAGGGGCGGCCGCGCGTGGTGATGTCGTTCCCCACCAATCCGAACGACATGCTGCTCTCCGGGACGCTACAGAACGGACAGTTCCTCTCCGGGCGCGCGCAGGTAGTCGATGCGACGGTCGGCGATGGTCACGTCGTGATGTTCGGCATTCGACCGTTCTGGCGCTGGCAGACGCAGGGGACCTACTTCCTCGGCTTCAACACGATCCTGAACTGGAATGACCTGAACGCGGGGAAGGCGGCGCCTGCTGCGAGACCGGCGAGCGCGCCGGCACCTTCCTCCAGATAGGAAGACGGGAAGACGGGAAGACGGGAAGACGAGTGAGTGCCATCTCGTCTTCCCGTCTTCCCGTCTTCTTCTCATCCGCCTCTACGCGGCTTTCACGTAGG
>CAZLLP010000231.1:0-7285 GCA_964560345.1 uncultured Gemmatimonadaceae bacterium | reverse complement strand
CCGCCGTCCGGCTCGGCCTCCGACTCGTCCACGGGCTCGGCGCCGCCGCTCGCGAAAAACTCGAACGCGCCCTCCAGGACGGCCCCTTTCACGACATCCCCGACGTCGTCCAGCGCGCGGGACTCGACCAGCGCTCGCTCCGCGCCCTCGCCGAAGCGGGGGCCTTTGATACCATGGTCCCCGACGTCCCCGCCACCGAACGACGTCGTGTCGCCCTCTGGCGCGTCCTCGAAGCGCTGCGCGGCGATGCCGGCCCGCTCGCCCCATCACGCCCCCGCCCCGCCCGTCCTCCCCTCCCCGCCATGTCGCGCCTCGAAACCACCGACGCCGACTATCGCCTCACCGGGCTCTCGCTCAACGGCCACCCCATGCGCCACCTCCGCGAATTGCTCCGCCCCAACGGCGTCCGCACCTCCCGCGAGCTGCAACGCAACGGGCGCGACGGCGAACGCGTCGCACACGCCGGCCTCGTCATCTGTCGCCAACGCCCCGGGACCGCCAAGGGCTTCGTCTTCCTCTCCCTCGAGGACGAAACCGGGATCCTCAACGTCGTCGTCACCCCCAAGCGCTTCGAACGACAAGCCCTCATGATCTCCACCACCCCGCTCCTCCTCGTCCGCGGCACCCTGCAGGTCGAAAGCAACGTGGTGAACCTGCGCGCCGAACAATTCCGCGCGTTGCACGCCGACGCCGGCGAGTCATGGGCACGAAGCCACGACTTTCACTGAACCAGCACACGCAAGGGCAGCGCGCGACCTCACCCAATGCCGCACGCGACACACCACAAAGCGTCGATAAGGACGTAGCACTCATGACGGGCCGTGCGTAACCTCCGGGCACACGACGCACCAACCCGAACACCCCTCCGATGTCACGGCACGTCCCGACGACTGCACTGCTCAGCACCCTGCTGCTCACCACCATGGCGGCAGTCGCAATGCCCGCGCACGCACAGCAGGAATCCCGAGGACCAAGTGCCACGCGAACCGCGCCCACGCGCACCCGCGCTCGCGAACGACGGCACGCGGCCGACGGACGTCGCGAAGTCGTGGCGCATCCGACCGACGCGCCCGTTCGCCTCGACGCCCTCTTCGACGAACCGGTGTGGCAGCGCGCCGAACCCGCAAGCGACTTCGTGCAAAGCGAGCCGCTCACCGGACAGCCCGCCACCGAAGAGACCGAAGTCCGCATCGCGTACGACAACGACAACCTCTACATCGCCGCCCGCCTGTACGACTCCGCGCCCGACGCGCTCGTCGTGAACGACATCAAGAAGGACTTCAAGGAAGAAGACCAGGACGACTTCGAGGTCCTTCTCGACACCTTCGGCGACCGGCGCAACGGCTACGTCTTCAGCACCAACGTCGAAGGGGCACGCCACGACCGGCAGGTCGCGCTGGAAGGCCGGGAAGTGAACCAGAGCTGGGACGCCGTGTGGGACGTGCGCACGCGCCGCACCGCCGATGGCTGGAACGCCGAGATCCGCATCCCGTTCCGTGCGCTCCGCTTCGACAAGTCGGGGGCGACCGCCTGGGGGATCAACTTCTCCCGCCACATCCGTCGCAAGAACGAAGTCGACTTCTGGTCGCCGGTTCCGCGGGCCTTCAACCTCAACCGAATCTCGCTCGCCGGGAGCCTCGGCGGGCTCCAAACAGGGAAAGCTGGCCGCGACCTGCGCATCAAGCCCTACGTGGCCGCCAACTCCGTGCGCGACCTCGGCACCAGCGTCCGCCCCAACCCGCGCTTCAGCACCGCGATGGATGTCGGCGCCGACCTCAAGGCGGCGCTCACGCCGGGGCTGACCCTCGACGTCACGCTCAACCCCGACTTCGGGCAGGCCGAGGCCGATGAACAGCAGGTCAACCTCACCCAGTTCTCGCAGTTCTTTCCCGAGAAACGCGACTTCTTCCTCGAGAACTCCGGCGTCTTCTACGTGGGAGACGCCGCGCGTAACAACCGGGTGAACCCCACGCCAACGCCTGACGAGGACAACCTCCTCTTCTTCTCCCGCCGCATCGGACTCAGTGGCTCCGGGCTGCAGATCCCGATCGATGGCGGGGTGCGCCTCACCGGCAAGCTCACCGAATCGTCACGGCTCGGGCTCCTCTCGATCTCGGAACGCGGCGACGACATCAATCCGCGCGCCAACTCCAGCGTGTTCCGCTTCCGCCAGAACCTGGGCCGATCGGGGAGCGACATCGGGATCTTCGCGATGCAGCGCATCAACATCAGCGGTGCCGATACCGGCGTGACGACGAGGCGAGGCGACTACTTCAATCGCGTCTACGGCATCGACAACAACATCCGCCTCTTCGGAAACCTCGACTGGAATTCCTATGTCGTGAAGACGGAGACGCCCGGCATCACCGCCGGCGACTACGCCTGGCGCACGACGCTCAACTGGGAAGGGAACTTCTTCCACGGCAAGGGCGGCGTGATGCAGCTCGGCCCCGGGTTCCAGAACGACCTCGGCTTCTATCGCCGGATCAACATGCGGAAGTACCTGCTCGACACCGGCCTGCGCCCGCGCTCGGCCTGGCTGCGCGCGCACGGCATCCGCGAGTTGCACCCGCACGTCGGATGGGATTACCAGGAAGACCTCCAGGGACACATCGTGAGCAAGAAGCTCCACACGGGGCAGTCCTGGTTCTTCAACAACGGCGCGGTGTTCGAGATTGCGGCCAACCCGTCGTTCAATCGCCTCGACGCGCCATTCCGACCCAACAGCAAGATGCGGCAGCCGTTGGCCCCGGGCGGCTACTCCTGGAACGAGTGGTCGCTCTACGCGATCTCCGACCAGAGCCGGGCCATCTCGGCCAACGTCCGTTACCTCTTCGGTGGGCTGTACAACGGGACGCAGCGCACGATCAACGGGTCGATGACCTACCGGGCCAACTACAAGCTGCGCGCCACGCTCGGCGTTCAGCGCACGGCGGCCACGCTCACCCAGCCCAATCTCGCCTTCGTCAACAACCTGCTCACGGCACGCGTGAACTACTCGTTCACGACCAACACGTTCGTCGACGCGCTGTCGCAGTACGACGAGACGAGCAAGCAGTTCAACGCCAACGTGCGCTTCAACATCATCCATCATCCGCTGAGCGACCTGTTCATCGTCTACAATGACCAGCGGATCCTCACCCCCGACAGCCCGATCCCCGGCCGCGCGCTGATCGTGAAGTTCACGCAGATGTTCGCCTTCTGATCCACACGCCCCCGGTACACCCCCGAGATGACAGCGCGCCCCGCGGCCAACTCGGCTGCGGGGCGCACGACGTTCCCGGGGTGCCTAACGGTTGAAGTCCTCGAAGCGTTGGTTGCCGACCCGGTACAGGCGCCAGTCCTTGTAGTCGAAGTGCCACCACTCCGCCTCGTACACGGTGAATCCCTCGGCTTCCATCGCCGACCGCAGGATCTCGCGCAGCGCCCGCTGCCGAGATGTGCCGCCGGGGTACTCGGGATAGGAACGATCGGACATTTCGTCGTACCCGCCCGTCGTCACGACGGGCTCACCGGTGCGCAGGTCATACATCGTCAGGTCGACCGCACACCCTCGATTGTGACGTGAGCCCCGGCTCGGATCGGCGACAAACTGGTGCTTGTCGACGGGCGTGCCGTCCCAGAACATCTTGGTCACATACCACGGACGGTACCCATCGTGGATGAGGAGTCCGTAGCCTAACGACTTGAGGCGACGATGCGCCCGCACCAGTGCCTCGGCGGCCGGTCGCTGCAGGAATGCGCGCGCCTGCGTGTAGACCGGGACGCTGAGGAAGTTGCGGTCCGTCGCGTAACGGACATCGAGCCGGATCGTGGAGTCGAGCTGCACCAACTCCGCCAGGTCGCTGGCGCGAAACTCGCCCGTTTCCACCGGCGGAGTCGCCGCCAGCGCCGCCGCGCGCAGTTCGTCCACGGGCTTGACCGGCGTGATGCGGAAGTCATCGCCATCCTCCCCGACCCAGTTTCGTCGCGGGAAGACGACGCTGGCCGCCTCCACCTGCGACGCCCGCCCCTTAGCGTCACGCGTGAAGACCAGCCGTTCGCCGGCATACAGCCCGGAGTTTGGGAAGGCGTACACATCGTCCGAGATGCGCGTCAACGGATACTCGAAGAACCACTCGATGAGCGCGGTGAGGCGCCCTCCCTTCTCGAGCACATAGAGGACGTTGTGATCCCATCCGTACTCTCCGACGAGCCCGCGCCATGCCACCGGCGGGGGCGGCGGCAGGCGCCGATCGACCGGGCGACGCACGTACGTCACGCCGTCTACCGCGAGCGCATTGCCGCGACGCCAGACCTTGGTGCCAAACGACATGCCGTCGTCGGCGATGAGGGTGTCGCCGCGCCAGGCCCGCAGGACCTGCTGGTGATCGCGCGCGGTGGACCGCAGGATGATCGTCGAGTCGCGCGCCAGCACCTCAACCGTCACGCCACCACGCGTGTACGTCCCCGCGAGCGCGGCAGCCGTTGCACGTGACGGCAGTGACGTGGTGTCGATGGATGGCAGCGCACGCCCCGCACGCGCGGCGAGCATCAACCGCAGCGCCTCCTCGGCGATGCGGTCGGTGAGTGCGTTCATCCCGTCCTTCGCCGCGCTCACGGCCACGCCAAGCTTCTCGTCAGGCAGCGCCGAGAGCTGCGTGGCGAAACCGTAGATGGCGCCGCCGTGACTCACCACGCGGCGTCCGTCGAGCGTGGAGATCTGAAAACCAAGCCCCGCGCCCTGACGCGCGCCAGGCTTGGCAAACTGCGGTCGCCACATCGACTCGAGTGTCGCGGCCTTCACCACCTGTCCGCCGCTGGTGCGCCCGCCGGCAAAGAGCGCATTCATGAAGCGCGCCAGGTCGGGCATGGTGCTGTACATGCTCCCGGCAGGCGACATGCCGAGCTGGAAGTTGGGCGCGTCGAACGAGCGATGGTGCAGCGTCCACATCTCGCCCTGCGCCAACCGCCTGACGAGTGCCGGTTCCGGCTCGAAGGCACTGGCGCTCAACCCCAGCGGCTGCAGCACGCTCCGCTTGAGGTACTGTGCGAACGGCTCACCGCTCTTGCGCTCGAGCACATATCCCACGACGGCGATCCCGGCATTCGAATACTTCCGCCTGGTCTCGGGGGGATAGACCGTCGAGGTGCCATTGAGCGACGACACCGTTGCCGCGAGCGTCGTCCCCCGATCATCGAAGTAGTGTCCACTCGGCGGCTCGCGCACGAGTCCCGAGTAGTGCGACATCAACTGCCGCAACGTGATCGCCTTGCCTGACGAGTTGCGTGGAGAAAAGTCCGGCAGGTAGCGCGCGACCGGCGCGTCGAGGTCCACCTCACCGCGCTCCACCAGCTGCATCACGCCGAGGTCGGTGAACAGCTTGGAGACAGAGCCCACGCGGTACACGGTTGCCGCATCGGCCGCTCGGTGCGTCCGCCGGTCTTCCTCGCCAAATCCAGCGCTCCATACCGTGCGCTGGTCATCGACGAGGGCAATCGAGAGCGCAGGAATCCGCTTGTCGCGCATCTCGCGCTCGATGAAAGCCGACAGCGCGCGTGCGACCGGTGCAAACGCGGGCTCCGGCCCGATCGTCGCGCGCTCTTGCGCATACGCGGGACGTCCCGCGACCAGCGCCAGCAGCACAAGGTACCGCGTAAGGCGACTCATGGGCGCTTCACCCGTACCGGCGGCGCCGGCTCCACCATCGTCTTCGCCGGCATGGTTTGCAGCTGCCGGAGCGCCTCCTGCACACCGCGTTCGATCTGCGGATCGCGCCCCGCCAGGACGTCCTTGGCCGTCATCTCGACCGCGATATCCGGCGCGACACCGACGTTCTCCACGTCCCACTCACCGCGCGGATTGATGAAGCCACCGCGCGGATTGGTGATCGCTCCTCCGTCGATCAGCAGCTGCGTGTCCCAGATTCCGACGAGTCCTCCCCAGGTCCGCGTGCCGACCAACGTGCCGAGCTTCGCCTCGCGAAACATGAACGGCAACAGGTCGCCCCCCGAGCCCGCCATTTCGTTGATCACCATCACCTTCGCGCCCCACATCGCCGCCTGCGGCGTGGTGAAGAGCTTGCGCTCGCCCACGGGATTGTTGAAGTAGCCGAAGCGTTGGCGTCGCAACACGTCGATCACGTAGTCGGCCGCCGAGCCGCCGCCATTCCAGCGCTCGTCGATGACGACCCCCTCGCGATCCTGTTGGGCAAAGAAGTAGCGATTGAAGTACGTGTAGCCGCCATTCGCCGTGTTGGGGAGCCAGACGTAGGCCAGGCGACCGTTCGACAAACGATCCACCATGCGCCGGTTGTCCTCGACCCATGCGCGCGAGCGCAACGCATCCTCGCTCCCGACGGGGACCACGGTGACCTGGCGCGCCCCCACGAGCGTCGGTTGCTGATTGACGGTGAGGACCACCTGCTTCCCCGCAGTCCCTTCGAACGCGGCATACGCCTCGCGCGTGGGACGCACGTCGATGCCGTTCACGGCGAGGAGGTAGTCGCCCACACGAACGTCCACGCCTGGGGCACTCAGCGGCGCCCGCAATTCGGGGTTCCAGTTCTCGCCGGTCAGGATGCGCTCGATGCGAAAGCGCCCGTCCTGCACCGCGAGGTCGGCGCCTAACATGCCAATCGAGGGGCGATCGAATTCCGGCGTTGCGCCGCCAAAGACGAACGAATGTCCGACCGACGTTTCGCCGCCGAGGATGTCGAGCAGATAGTTGAGGTCCGCGCGGTGCCCCACATGCTCGACCCAAGGCGAGTACTTGCGCCATACCTCGTTCCAGTCCGCTCCATGGATATTCGGCACATAGAAGAAGTCGCGCTGCAGCCGCCACGCCTCGCGAAAGATCTGGCG
The DNA here is from genome assembly GCA_964560345.1 of uncultured Gemmatimonadaceae bacterium. Taxonomy (GTDB): domain Bacteria; phylum Gemmatimonadota; class Gemmatimonadetes; order Gemmatimonadales; family Gemmatimonadaceae; genus SCN-70-22. Next base: position 442 of record CAZLLP010000231.1, on the reverse strand, counting down.
CCACTCGGCCCGCGGGTCGAGGTGCATGTTGAGCGCTACTGCGAGTTTGGCCGCGGTGGGTGGGGCCGGCTTGTCGGCGTCCGTCAGCCGCCAATCGGCACCTTGGCGATAGAGCATCTTCTTCCCATCGCCGGAGAAGGCGTACGCGCCCACGCCGGAGACGAGCGCCTGTGCCTTGCGGGACGCGAGGTCATAGCGCGACACCGTGTACGTCGTCGGATTGGGACGCAGCGTCCCTGCGATCGGCGCAGCCTGTGACGACTCCACATAAAACACGCTCCCCGCCGGCCCGGGCACGAGGTCGGCGTAGTTACGCGGCGGCACATCGATCGCCAGCACGCGCTGCGACAGTCCGTCGAAGTCGATGCTGACGGCGGGCGGAGCAGGGGGCGTTGCGGCTGCCGGCGGCTGGGACCGGGGCAGCTACTTGAGGACTTCGCGG
>CAZLLP010000230.1:6890-7303 GCA_964560345.1 uncultured Gemmatimonadaceae bacterium | reverse complement strand
GTCTTCTCGTCTTCCCGTCTTCTGGTAACAAAGGAATGAAGTCTCGCGCGACCGCTGGCTTCGGCGCTTATTCTCAGGCATGACTTCTCCACGCCTTCATCACGCGCGAGCGCTGATCGCCGCGTTGCTCCTGGCTGGGTGCGCACGGAGCGCGGCGCGGCCGGTTGCGACAGGCACGGTTGCGGAATCGCGGCCGCTCATCATCGCGCATCGTGGGGCGAGCGGGTATCGGCCGGAGCACACGCTGGCATCGTACGGTTTGGCGATCGAGATGGGGGCCGACTTCGTCGAGCCGGATGTCGTGATGACGCGCGATCACGTCCTTGTCGCTCGGCACGAGAACGAGATCGGCGGGACGACCGACGTCGCCGCGACGTTCCCCGACCGCCGGCGCACCAAGGTGATCGATGGCG
>CAZLLP010000230.1:0-6880 GCA_964560345.1 uncultured Gemmatimonadaceae bacterium | reverse complement strand
GGTTCACCGAGGACTTCACGCTCGCCGAGTTGAAGACGCTGCGCGCCAAGGAGCGACTACCGCAGCGGTCGCACGCGTACGATGGCCAGTACGAGGTGCCCACGCTCGACGAGGTGCTCGCCTTTGTGCGCGCCCGCGAGCGTGAAACGGGGCGAACGATCGGCGTCTATCCCGAGACCAAGCATCCCACGTACTTCCGCGCGATCGGCTTGCCGCTGGAAGACTCGTTGCTCGCGGTGCTGGCGCGCCACGGCTTTCGCGGGAGGAGCGACGCGGTCTTCATCCAGTCGTTCGAGGTGGGGAACCTGCAGGCGCTGCGCGCGCGCACGACGATCCGGCTGGTGCAACTCATCAACCAGGATGGGGTTCCTCCGGATATTGCGGCTGGCGGCGGCACACGGCGGTATCTCGAGATGATCCGGCCGGCGGCGCTGCGCGAGATCGCGCGCTACGCCGACGCGATCGGGGCCCACAAGTGGCTCGTCCTGCCGCGCGAGGTGGCCGGCGACACGTTGCGCGGCACGTCGCTGGTGCGCGATGCGCATGCGGCCGGGCTTCGCGTGCACGTGTGGACCATGCGGTCGGACACCCCGGACCTGGCCCCGGGCTTCCGTGGCGATGCCGCCGCCGAGTGGCGGGCGTTTCGCGACGTGGGGGTGGACGGGATGTTCGGGGACTTTCCGGACGTCGGGGTGCGGGCGTTGCGACAGCCCCAACGCACTGACAGCCGTTAGGCAGGCTGAGGGGCGTTCGGCCGGCGCCTACGCCGCCATGACGGGCAATCGCCCGCGCACGCCGGCCGCACGCTCGATGAAGCCGCCGCCTAACACTCGGCTGCCATCGTAGATCACCAGCGACTGCCCCGGCGTGATGGCCGATACCGGCTCGTCGAGCGCGAGTTCGATCTCGTCGCCGTCGAGCCGGATGATCTCGCCAGCAGCGGCCGGCGCGCGATGGCGCACCTGAACCTGGACCTTGTCTCCCACGGCGGGCGGATCGACGAGCCAGTTGACCTCGCGCGCCACCACGCCGCGCCCGAGCAGCGCCTCACGTGGCCCGATCACCACCGCGCGCTCGTCGGGACGGATGGCCACGACGAACATTGGCTCGGCAAAGCCACCGGGGACGCCACGGCGCTGGCCGATGGTGTATCGCGCGTACCCCTCGTGCTCGCCCACCACGCGTCCGTCAGCGAGGAGAATCGGGCCACGCGCGAGGGCCGGGGCATCGGCGCCGAGCCGCTGGCGGATGATCTTCGTGTGATCGCCGTCTGGCACGAAGCAGATATCCTGCGACTCGACCTTGTCCGCCACGATCAGCCCTAACGAGCGGGCGACCTCGCGCGTCTCGGCCTTGGTCTGGTGTCCCACCGGCAGGAGCATGCGCTGCACGACGCTACGGTCGATCCCCCACAGGAAGTACGTCTGGTCCTTCGACCCATCCACGCCGCGGTACAGCGCACCATCGAGCACGCGTGCATAGTGCCCGGTGGCGATGTACTGCGCGTCGATCGCGTCGGCCTTGCGCAGCAGGTCACGGAACTTGGTGAACGTGTTGCACCGCACGCAGGGGATGGGGGTGCGCCCCGCCGAGTACTCCTGCACGAAATTGTCGACCACGTCGTGCCCGAACGCGCTCTCGAGATTGAGCACGTAGTGCGGGACCCCCAACGATTCGCAGATGCGGCGCGCGTCGTTGATGGAGTCCAGCGAGCAGCACGGCTTGTCGGGAACGTCGTCGCCGTAGCAGAAGAGCTTCATGGTGGCCCCGACCACGTCGTACCCCTGCGCATGCAGGAGCGCGGCGGCGACAGAGGAGTCGACGCCGCCAGACATCGCGACGAGTACCCGGGGGCCGGACGACATCAGCCGTGCAATCCGCTCAAGCGCCGCGCCTTGGCGATCAGCGCGGGGAGTAGGTCCGCGACGCGGGTGATCCCTTCGTCGGTCGTGAGTGCGCCTAGCGACATGCGCACGGCGGCTGAGCCAAGCTCCGAACGGACGCCTAACGCGCTGAGCACATGCGAGGGCGTGACACTTCCACTCTGGCACGCGGACCCCGCCGAGCAGGCGACGCCCTGCATGTCGAGCGCCATCAGGAGCGACTCGCTGTCGGTCCCGGGGACGGAGAGATTGAGGATGTGCGGCGCGCGCGGGCCACCGCGTCCGTGCACCACCGCGTCCGGGATGCGCTCCAGCAGCGCCGCCTCGAGACGATCGCGCATCGCCTCCAGCTTGGCCCACGAGGCCTCGCGCTCCTCGACCGCCAGCTCCGCCGCCTTGGCCAGGCCCACCGCCATGGCCACGTTTTCGGTCCCCGGCCGGCGCCCGCGATCCTGCGTTCCGCCGTACATCAGGGGCTCGAGCGGTGTCCCGCGCCGGATGTACATCGCGCCGATCCCCTTGGGGGCGCCGATCTTGTGGCCGGAGATGGTGAGCGAGTCGAACGGAACGGCGCGCGCGTCGACCACGACCTTTCCAAACGCCTGCACCGCGTCGGTGTGGAACATCGCCCCCACCGCCTTGGCGCGCTCGGCCAACGGGGCCAGGTCCTGCACCACCCCCATCTCGTTGTTGACCCACATCACGCTGCACAGCGCGACCTGATCGTCGACCTTGGCGTCGAACGACTCCGGGCGCACGCGCCCCACCGCGTCGACGTCGGCAAGGCGCTCCTCGCCCCCCTCGCGCGCCACTTCGTGCACGGCGGCCAGGACCGCCTTGTGCTCGATAGGCGTGGAGACCACGGCGCGCCGCGTCTCGCGCAGGGCGCGCCAGGTGCCGAGGATCGCGAGGTTGTCGCCCTCGGTCCCGCCCGAGGTGAAGCAGACCTCGTCGGGTTGGGCGCCGAGGCAGCGCGCCACGCGCTCGCGCGCCTCGTCGAGCGCCGTACGTGCCTCACGCCCCCACTTGTGGACACTCGAGGGGTTCCCGAATCGCGGGCCGAAGAAGGGGAGCATCGCCTCGAGCACCTCGGCGCGAACCGGGGTCGTGGCGGCGTGGTCCAGATAAACAGGGATGCGCATGGTAGGGAAAAGATACTGCGCTATGACTCGAGTCTGCAGCCACGCGACCGGATGTGCCAGCCGGTCCGGCGCCCGTCAGTCCAGCGCCAGCCGCCCGCGCTTGAATCGTTGGATCGCCAGGATGTTGAGCAGGAGCGCGATTACCCCCACCACCCCGGCAATACGGAACGACGCGGCCTCGACACCGAGCGTCCCGACGATCCCCAGGAGCTGGACCTGCCGGTCGGGCGAGACGAACTGGACGAAGAGGACCGGGGTCATCATCAGGAGGAGGATGATGATGCCGAAGGTCTGCTGCGCCTGCCGCACGGTCGCCGCGCGCAACGAGACAAACACGCCCAGGCCGGCAATGAAGAACGAGCCCGCGCCGATGAGCGCGAAGAGGGCGGCGATGCGCGCGAGCGGGATCCAGAGAATCTCGCCCTCGTAGTGGCGCACGTTCACCACGCTCCAGCCGATGACCAGATTGATCCCGGCGAAGGTGAAGCCGTACAGCACCGCCGCGAGGATCTTCCCCGAGATGATTGCCGCGTCGGGCAGGCGCGAGGCGAGCAGCGTCTCGAGCGTGTGGCGCTCGCGCTCCCCCGCAATCGAGTCGGCGATGAGCGTCGACGTCATGCTCGAGGTGAGCAGCGGCCAGTAGAAAAACATGAGCGGCGACGAGAGCCAGCTCGTCCCCATCTGCAGCGGCGAGACGACGCCGAGGAAGAGGATCACCAGAAGGATCGACCATCCCCCACGCTTGAAGCGCAGCAGCTGGTCGATGATCTCCAACCACTCCTTGCGTGCGACGGTCCAGATGTCGCGGATCATCGCCCCCCTCCCGCGCGTCCCGGCGCTGCCGACACGGGATCGGCGTCGCTGGTGACGAGTTCGAGAAAGACGTCCTCGAAGGAGGCACGATCTCGACGCACCTCCTCGATGCCGACGCCACGCGCGACGAGCCACTGCACGATGGCCGGCACGTCGCCGTCAGGTGCCATGTGGACCACCACCCCTTCGTTGGCCCGCTCGGCCGAGGCGACCCCCGGCGTGAGCGCCAGGGCGGCCACGAGGTCGTCGTCGATGCCGTGCCCCGCGATGCGGACCACGGGGGCGCCGCGCGAACTCCGCAACGCCTCCGGCGTGCCGAAGTCGAGCAGCGTGCCGCGCCGGATCACGCCCACGAGGGAGCAGAGCCGTTCCGCTTCGGCGAGGTTGTGCGTGGTGAGGAAGATGGTGACGCCCTCGCGCTGGGCGAGGCGCATGAGGTCATCGCGCAGCGACGCCGAGGCGACGGGGTCGAGGCCGGCAGTCGGTTCGTCGAGAAAGACGAGGGGCGGGCGATGCAGGACGGCCCGCGCGATCGCCAGCTTCTGCTTCATCCCTCGGCTCCATCCACCAACTGGCTCGTCGCGACGATCCCAGAGCCCAAACTGCGACAGCAGGTCCTGGATGCGGGCCTTGCGATCGCTGGCCTCCATGCGCCAGGCGCGCGCGTAGAACTCGAGGTTCTGTCGCGCCGACAGGCGCTCGTACACGCCGTTGTGCTCGAGCAGCGCGCCGGCGCGCGCCCGCACGGCGCTTCCGTTGGTGCGCGGGTCGAGGCCGAAGACCTCGGTGTGCCCCTCGGTGGGGTCGAGGAGACCGAGCAGGACGCGGATCACCGTGGTCTTGCCGGCCCCGTTAGGCCCGAGGAAGCCGAAGACGATCCCCGGCGGGACATCGAACGTCAGGTGGTCGAGCGCACGCACCTTGGGGAAGTCGCGCACCAATCCGGCCACGCGAATCGCGGGAGCGGTCATCCGCGCGGGGCAGGGGAGAGCGCGCGCAGCGCGGCGCGCACCGGGGCGGCATCGAGTCCGTCGATACGGAGCGGGAGCGCGACGAGTTCGTACTCGCCGGGGGTGACCGATCCCAGGTCCAGGTTCTCCAGCACGTATGCGCCGCCGGCAAAGACGCGGTGGTGCACGTCGAGCGCCTTGCTCTCGCGGTCGTCCACCGACGGGCAGTCGACGGCGAGGAGCTTGAGACCGCGTCGCAGCAGCGCGTCGACGCACGAGGTGGAGAGCACCGGCCACTCGCGCGGAAAGGCGCCATCGGCGATCGTGTGTCCCGTCTGGAGCAGGAGGCGCTCCACGGTGGCGTCGTCAGGAATCCCCAACTGCGGAAAGTTGATGGTGCCGTCGCGCGCGCTCACGTCGACCACGAGGCAGCGTCCCACGAAGGCGTCGAGCGGGAGGGCGTGCGATCCCGGCCATCCATCGCGCACGTGCAGCGGCGCGTCGGCATGCGTCCCCACGTGCGGGCTCCCCGAGAGACAGGAGAGGTTCACGCTCGACCCCTCGCTCACGCGGGCGGTCCATCGGCAGTCGTACGGCGTGTCCCCCGGCCACTCCGGGGTCCCTGGGCGCAGGAGGATGCTGATGTCATGCAGCGTCCCGTCCGTCAACGGGGCGTCAGGAACGCGCACGGTCAGCGCGCCGCCCGACGCGGGGCTCGCGCGGCGAAGTCGACGTCCGTCATCAGAATGTGGAAACCTCGAGGGAGGTGATATCGTCGACGCGCATGGTCTCGGTCGTGTAGAACGGTTCGCCATACCGCGTGCGGATGAGCGAGCCGTAGTGCGCCGCCTGATGCCGGACAATGTCGTACAGCGGTTCGCCGTTGGGGTACACCTCGCCCGCCTGCACGGCGTCGTCGAACTGCGAGCGATAGCAGCGAATGGCGGCGAGCTTGTCGTCGAACGTGTCGCTGATGTCGACGACGAAGGTGGGCTTGAGGTGATCTTCGCGGTAGGTGATGCAGTGCACGACCTTTCGTGGGCGAAACGGTGCCAGGTCGTCTTCCAGCTTCTTTAGCCCCGACACGAAGACGGCATCGCGAATGAGTTCCGCCGCGGCGCGATGGTCGGGGTGGCGGCCGTACGGGGCGGGGGCGGGAGCAATCACGACCTGCGGGCGCAGCCGACGAAGGGCGCGCGCCAGCAGGCGGCGCGTCTCGGGGGTGTTGACGATCCCGCTGTCGGGGAGGCCGAGCGTTTCCCGGGTGGCGACGCCGAGGATCGCGTTGGCCTCGGCGGCTTCGGCGGCGCGAATCGCTGCCGATCCGCGCGAGCCCATCTCACCGGCGGTGAGGTCGAGCACTCCGGTGCGCTTGCCGGCGCGCGCCGCCTTGATCAGCGTCCCGCCACACGTCAGCTCGGCGTCGTCCGGATGCGCGACGATGGCGAGGAGGTCGAGGGGTTCCATGCGCGGAATCTACCCGCCGAGCATCAGTCGTGTCAGACGTACGATGTGGTGCTGTTCGTAGGTTGACACTGCGACCGTGCGCTCATTAGCGTGCCCGCCGCATGGGCACGACTCAGACGTTCACCTTTGGGATGGAGGGGTAACCGGATGCGCGCACGAACCCTGCTTGTCGCCCTCGCGGCGTTTTCGCTTTCGGGCTGCTACCACGCGACCATCGAGACCGGCCTCGCGACGTCCGCTGATTCGGTCACGGTGCCGTGGGCGCACAGCTTCGTCTATGGGCTGGTGCCGCCGGCGACGGTCTCCGCCGCTGCCAAGTGCAAGAACGGCGTGGCCAAGGTGGAGACGCAAATGAGCTTCCTGAACGGTCTGGTGGGAGCGATCACGTGGGGGATCTACACGCCGATGACGATCACCGTCACGTGCTCCAACGGCCAGCGCGCCTCGATCGACAACGGCGCCACCATCACCGTCGGCAGCAACCCGCAGGCGGCGGTGCAGCAGGCGGCGCAGCTGGCGCGTGAGTCGGGGGCGCCGGTCTTTTTGAGGTTCTAGAAGACGAGAAGACGAGAAACGGGGAAGATCAAAAGCGAAAAGCTCGACACGGAGGTTCACGGAGGTATCA
>CAZLLP010000229.1:0-7355 GCA_964560345.1 uncultured Gemmatimonadaceae bacterium | reverse complement strand
GTCCTGTAAATTGAACAGTTCTTCAATCGCGATACCTTCGGGATCGTCCAAGGGACGAAGCAGAGCCATCATCCGCTTTTCCAGAGCCTGCTCCGCGCGTTTGCGTTCGGTCACGTCGCGAAACGTCCAGATTCTCCCGTAGTATTTTCCATCCTCACCCACAACCGGCGCCGAATAGCGTTCAAGCTGCATGCCACTCAATAATTCCACTTCGTCGTCACTCGTCTCGTCATGGTGATCGTTCAAGTAGTTCAACTTCTCCAATAACGGCTCCGGGTTTTTCACCAGGCCGGACAAATAGTGAAGAAGCGGCGTGGCGTCCTCATCATCCAATACGTGCGGCGGGATTTGAAACAGCTCTTTCATCCGCTGATTGATCAGCAATAGGTGTTTCTGGTCGTCGGCCACCACGATACCATCGATGGTCGCATTCGCCTGGGCCTCCAGCAACGCCGCCTTCTCGCGCAACGCGAAGCTGCTCGCGATCGGCTACACCGACGGCACGCTGATCGTCTGCCACCTCCCGTCGGGCCGGCAGATCCTGCGCCAGGCCGCGAGCGAAACCGCCGAGGAGCTGGGCTTCACGGCCGACCTGACGCGCCCGGTGACCCGCGCAGCGGACGGGGCGGCGCCGGGTTTGGCGCTCCCGGCGGGGCCGGGGGGAAGACCGCGTTGGCCGCGTTGTGCCTCGCCCACGTGTCGAAGTCGGCCGGCGCCACCGTGAACACGCGGAACTTCATGTTCGCGTGGCTGGCCCCGCAATACTCGTTGCAGCTCCCGTTGAACGCCGCCTCGCCCGTCGAATCCGGCGTGAACCAGAGATAGTTCGTCTTGTTCGAGATCAGGTCACGCTTGCCGGCCAGCGCCGGGATCCAGAACGAGTGCAGCACGTCGGCGGTGCGCAGCGCGAAGTTGACCGGACGGCCGTGCGGCAGGTACAGCTCGTTCGCCGTCGTCACCCCGTACTCGGGATAGCGGAACTCCCACCACCACTGGTGACCGATCACCTCGACCTGCAGCGACTCGGCCGGCGCCTTGGCCTGCGTCCGGAAGATCGTGCGGACCGTCGGCACCGCGATGAAGACCAGGATCAGTGCAGGTGCAAGCGTCCACGTGATCTCCATCAGCGTGTTGCCGTGCACGTGACGGGGCTCGGGGCCCCCGGGGCGTCGCCGGTACTTGATGATCGTAAAGACGAGAATCACTTCCACGATCACGAAGACCACTGTTCCCCAGAACATCATTCTGTTCCAGAGATCGGTGACGTCGCGGTTGTTGTCCGTCGTGGGGAGGAACGTCGAGTTTGGATAGTTGCCGCCAGAGCAGGCGGCCAACACCAAAAGGGTCACAGCGGCGAACATCACCGCGGCCCCCCGACGCGTGCGGAGTTTCCGGAGCATTCGGATGGGAATGTGGGGCGATTGACACGAGCCCTACCCGGATGGGTGGGGTGTGGAGTTCGGACAAGCTACCGGCCTTACAAAGGCGTCGCAAGAAGCCCGACATGACCGGGAGTATTTGCCCCGCAACGAGTTAACGTGTTCTAGCCAGACGACTCGTTGGTCCGATACCGGTCCAAAAACCGGTCTAGACGCTCGACCCTTTCGCGTCGCCCGTACCCGGCTCCACGATCGCGTGTTTTTCCTTGGTCTTCGTGATCGCGATCTCGAGCTGTGCCCGGATCTGCCCCACCGCTTCCCGGAGCGATCGGACCTTCATCTGATCGCTCCCGCCGCGCGAGGCGATCAGGAGAAAGGAGGTCACCACATCGGCGATGACCCCGAACTGCGGCTTGAGCAGCCCTACCATGGGGGTCCCGGCTCGCATGAGCTGCTGGCGGAACCCCCCGGTGTCGGTCTGCGTCTTCACCGCCATGGCGTAGCGCTCGACGATCCCATGCAGCCGCTGGAGCTGCCCGAGCGCATCGTCGAGCGTCTGGAGCTTGATCTGCCCCGCGCCGTCGAGCTGCGTGGCCATGGAGCGGCTACTTCCCGACCATCGCCAGCGGGTTGAGCACCTCGTCCAGCTTCTCGCGCGTCATGAGCCCGCGGGCCTGGACGATGTCGTAAACCCCACGCCCGCTCTCCAGCGCCTCTTTCGCAATCTCGGTCGCGACCGCGTAGCCAAGGAGCGGGACCAGCGCGGTCACGATCCCGATCGACTCCTCGACGAAGCGCTTCATGCGGTCGGGATTGGCCGTGATCCCCTCGATGCACCGCGTCCGCAGCACCTCGCAGGCGTTGCGGAGCGAGTCGATTCCGCGCAGCAGGCGATAGGCAATCACCGGCTCGAAGGCGTTGAGCTGCAACTGCCCCGCCTCGGCGGCCATCGTGACCGTCACGTCGCCACCGATGATCTCGAAGCAGACCTGGTTCACAACCTCGGGGATCACCGGGTTCACCTTCCCCGGCATGATGGACGAACCGGGTTGCATGGGGGGAAGGTTGATCTCGCCAAAGCCGGTGCGCGGGCCCGAACTCAGGAGACGCAGGTCGTTGCAGATCTTGGAGAGCTTGGTCGCGCAGCGCTTGAGGACCCCCGAGAGCTGCACGAAGGCCCCGGTGTCCGAGGTGGCCTCGACCAGGTCGGGAGCGGTGATGAGCTCCAGCCCCGTCACCTCCGACAGGTGCTTCCGCACCAACTCGGTGTATCCGCCCGGCGCGGTGATCCCGGTGCCGATGGCGGTCGCCCCCATGCTGATCTCGCGAATCAGCGACAACGACTCGCCCAGCCGGTCGACGTCTTCCAGGATGGTGTGCCCAAAGGCGGAAAACTCCTGCCCGAGCGTCATGGGGACGGCGTCCTGCATCTGCGTGCGCCCCATCTTGAGGAACGGGGCGAACTCGGTCCCCTTGGCCTTGAACGCGAGCGCCAGGTCGCGCATGGACACGCGCAGCTTCTCGATTTCCCCGTGCAGCGCCAATCGTACCGCGGTGGGATACACGTCGTTGGTGGACTGCGAGAGGTTGACGTGCGAGTTGGGGTGCAGCCGCTCGTAGTCGCCACGCTTGGCGCCGAGCAGCTCGAGCGCGCGGTTGGCGATGACCTCGTTGGCGTTCATGTTGGTCGAGGTCCCGGCCCCGCCCTGGATCACGTCGACGAGGAAGTGCTCGTGGTGGCGTCCGTGACGCACCTCGCTGGCCGCCTTCACGATCACCGCGCAGCGCTCTTCGTCGAGCAGCCCCAGTTCGGCGTTGGCCAGCGCCGCCGCTTCCTTCACCGCTGCCAGCGCCGCCAGGAGCGCCGGAAACTCGCGGATGACGACGCCGGTGATGGGGAAGTTCTCCATCGCCCGCAGCGTCTGGACGCCATAGAGCGCGTCAAATGGAATGTCGCGCTCCCCCAGCAGGTCGTGCTCCTTGCGGGTGGCGGCGCCGGCAAAGCCCAGTCGTCGCCCGCGCCCGACCATGGTGGCGTCGGTGGCGGCGAGGCGCCGCGAGATCGCCCGGGCGGCGCGCCCCACCAGCGCCGCGTACAGCGTCGGGTTCTCCTTCACGATCACCTGGATGCTCGACCGCGTCAGAATGAAGGCCGAGGTCTGCTCGATCGTCTTGGCGCTCGTGCCGTGCGGCGTTTCGTCGAGCAAAATCCCTTCGCCAACCGCCTCGCCAGCCCCAAGCGTCGACAGGCGCGTCGGGCGCCCGTTCTGGAGCTTCTCGATCATGACGCTCCCGCTGATCAGAAAGCACATCCGCGAGCGCGGGTCGCCTTCGGAGAAGAGCGGCGTGTCGGGTTCGAATTCCTCCAGCGTGACCAGTTGGGCGAGCTGGTGGAGTGCGGTATCGGTCAGCCCTTCGAGGTAGGGAAGGGCGCGCAGCTGTTCGCGAGTGCGGGAGATCTGCATGGGAGGGCGAATCGGGGCTGGAATGCAACCGGTGGGACGACGGCGTGGGGCGCAGCCGCCCCTGAGAACTATCGGTGGGGTCGTCGGGCGTCTACCGGGGAATGGCCTTCGAACTCCTCGTCCACTACCCCGCTTCCCAGCAAACGACCCGTGCGCCTTGGGCGTCACGGGTCGTTTGGACCGTGCCGGCCGAGCCGGCGCGTGCTGGCCGCGAGAGCCCAGCGGCGCCTAACGCACGACCGCTACTGCAGGACCTTTTGCTGCAGCGTGAAGCGCGTGATCCACTCGAACTCGCGCTTCATCTTGTCGGCCTGGTGATAGTACTCGCCCAGTCCGTGCCCCTCGCGCGGATAGAAGACCAGTTCGGCCGTCTTCCCACGGTCCTTGAGGTTACGGAAGTACTCCATCGGCTGCCCGATGGGGACCCGCTCGTCGGCGCCGCCGTGCAGCATCAGCAGCGGCGTGGTCACCTTGTCGGAATACTGGATGGCCGAGCGTGAGCGGTAGAACTGCAATGACTTGTTGTTGAGCGTGCCGTCGAGCTGCGGCATGCCGTCGTAGAAGGTGCCGATGTAGCCGGGGATGTCGGTGGTGCCGTACATGCTCTCCATGTTCACGAGACCGGCCCCCATCATGGCGGCCTTGAAGCGCCCGGTCTGCGAGACCACCCAGCCCGTCATGTATCCGCCGTAGCTCCACCCGGTGATGGCGAGGCGCGTCGAGTCGGCGATGCCGCGCCTGACGAGTTCGTCGACGCCCGTCATGATGTCGCGATAGTCGCCGCCCCCCCAGTCCTTGATGTTGCCGCGCATGAACTTCTCGCCGTAGCCGGTGGAGCCGCGCGGGTTGGGGTACAGCACCGCCCATCCCTTGCCGGCCCAGAACTGCCCGGCGTTCCCCCAGCTCGCCTTGAAGCCGTTGGTGTGCGCGCCGGTGGGGCCGCCGTGCACATCAACCAGGAGCGGGACCTTCTGCCCCGCCTGGTAGCCCGCCGGCTTGAGCAGGATCCCCTCGACGCTCCAGCCATCGCTGCTCTTCCAGGTGATGACCTCGGTCTCGCCCATCGAGAGGCTGGCGAGCTGCGGATTGGTCGTCGTCAGGCGCAACGGATTGCTGAACGAGGCGTCGCTGGCGTACACCTCGGCCGGCGACTTGGGAGAATCCATCGCGAAGGCGACGGTGCGTCCATCGCTCGAGAACGACGGCGCGCGCACCATCATGTCCTTCGTGAGCTGCGTGATGCGCCCCGATGCCACGTCGAAGGCGAACATCGACCCGTACACCCGATCCTGCGCGTTGAACAGGATCGTCGAGCCGTCGGCGGACCAGCGCATGGCGCCAACCGAATTGTCGAACGTCTTGCTCGACACGTCGCGCGCCGCGCGCGAGGCCACGTCGTACAGCGCGAGGTTGGTGTTCTTGAGCGAGCGCGGGGCGATGCCGTCTCCATTGGCCTTCCACGTCTCGGTGAGGACGCCAAACGCGAGCGTCTTGCCGTCGGGGGACCAGACCGGCGTGCTTTGCGCGATCATCGACGCCGGAGGTGCGATGCGTTCCTTTTCCTTCGAGGCGACGGTGACGATCCAGGCCTCGCGACGCTCGTCGCGAATCATCGGCGTCGGCGAGGTGAGGAGCGCCAGGCGTGTCCCGTCGGGCGACCAGGTGGGGGCGCCGCGCACGGTGAAGTCGCCGCTGGTGATCTTGGTCGCCTTCTTGGAGGCGACGTCGATGACCCAGACGTGCGTCATGCGCAGGTCCCCTTCGAACGGCTTGGGATCGTCGCGCCGGCGGAGCTTGGCTTCGGCGTCGCGCGTGAGCGAGTCGGTGGTGAGGTAGGCGATGCGCGCGCCGTCGGGCGACCAGGCGTAGCCGCTCACGCCGTCGCGCGCCGAGGAGAGCTGCCAGGCCTCGCCGCCAGCTGCAGGGAGGATCCAGAGTTGCGGGCGGGGACCATCCTCGCCGTTGGCAGTGCCGCGCGCGGCAATGAACGAGATCTGCTTGCCGTCGGGCGACCACTGTGGAGCGTTCTCGCCGCGCTCCCCAAAGGTGAGTTGCCGCTGGTCGCCGCCTTGACGCGACACCATCCACAGGTGTGCGCGCATGTCGTGGCGATCGCCCTTGGCGGTGTCACGGGCGGCCGGGTGTTCCCAGCCGCTCACGGCGTACACGATGCGCGACCCGTCGGGCGAGAGGGCGACGCCCCCCACGCTCCGCAGGTCCATCACATCGTCGAGCGTCATGGGACGCGTTTGCGCCCCGGCAGGGGCGACGCCTGCGAGCAGGACCAGCACGCTCGTCAGGCGAAGGGTTCGGAGTGTCGCGCGCATTGCGGCCTCGCAAGGAAGGTGATACGGTCTCGGCGTCGCCCGCTGATGTCGTTGCGCATTGCGCCGGGAAACCGGGCGACACGGCGCCGCCATCGTCGGGCGTTGGAGACAGTACGCGCACCATGGCGAGAGCGCTATCCGCCCAGGCACATCACGCCGGCACGGCAGGTGTCGGAGGACCTACGGGAGCTATGGATCGTCGAGGATTCGTGGAACGCTGCGCCGCCACGGCGCTGGGGGTGGCCGGGCTGGGCGACGTGCCGTTCGGCGCGATGGCCGGAGTGGGGGGGACGTCCAGCGGGACGCGCCGGCCCGCCGCGCGGCGCCTGACGAAGATCGGACTGGAACTCTATTCGGTGCGCGACGCCATGCGCCGCGACCCCGAGCGCACCATGACCGCGGTGCGCGCGATGGGGTACACCGACGTCGAGCTGCTGTGGAGCTTCGGGAACTTCGGGCGCACGCCGCAGCAGGTCCGCGACGCGCTGACCAACTCCGGCTTGCGTGCCAGCTCGGCGCACATCAATCCGGCGGCAGTGCTGGTGGGCTGGTCACGCTCGCTCGACATCGCGCGACTCATCGGGCACGAGGCGCTGGTCGTCCCCAGCTTCACGGTGGACACCGAGCGTTCGCTCGACGACTGGAAGGAGTGGGCCGATCGCTTCAACGCGGCGGGCGAAGTGGCGCGGCGCGCCGGGATCTGGCTGATGATGCATAACGAGCCCGGGCACCAGAAGCCGCTCGATGGCCGTGTCCCCTTCGAGGTCTTCGCCGAACGCATCGATCCGCGGTACGTGCGATTGCAGCTGGACGTGGGGAACATGACGATGGGGGGCGGCGACCCGATGGCCTTCCTGGCCAGGTACGGCGATCGCTGCTGGAGCTTTCATCTCAAGGACGTCGTCCCCGATCGTTCACGCGACACCGAACTGGGGAAAGGGACGGTCGACCTGAAACGACTGCTGGCGGCGGTGACCGACATCGACCGGAAGACCTTTTTTGTCGAGCAGGAAGGCGCCAAGGACTCGATGGCGAGCGCGAAGCAGGACTTCGAGTATCTCGCGATGCTCGATTTTTGAGGGGCGGAAGACGGGAAGACGGGAGGACGGGAAGACGAGTGAGGTCAAAAACCTGGGGGGCGAGTCCGGCGCTACGCGGGTCGTTATCTCGTCTTCTCGTCTTCT
>CAZLLP010000228.1:0-7410 GCA_964560345.1 uncultured Gemmatimonadaceae bacterium | reverse complement strand
CCCGTCGGGCGAAGGGCCTGCGCCGGGTTCTCGACAACAGGGCCGGGGGCGGGGGGACCGGACTGCCGCCAGAGGCGCAGTGGGGGATTCATCATGGCAGAAGGCGGGAATACGAGAAGACGGGAAGTCGAGTGGGGACCGTGCACTGCGTACGAAGTGTCATTTGTACGACCGCGTCGCCAGGTGCACGTTCTCGAAGTTCAACACTTCCTTGTTCAGGATCGGCGTCTTCCCTTCGCCGGCATACTCCCACGCCCCGACATAGGCAAACTGCTCGTCGTTGCGTTTGGCCTCGCCATCCTCGGTTTGGTGCTCGGTGCGAAAGTGCCCGCCGCACGACTCTTCGCGGTGCAGCGCATCACGGCACATCAGCTCCCCTAACTCGAGGAAGTCGGCCACACGGCCCGCCTGCTCGAGCGACTGGTTGAGCTCCTCGCCGGTGCCGGGGACGTTCAGGTTCTCCCAGAACTCCTCGCGCAGCGCCGGGATGCGCGACAGCGCCTCCTGCAGCCCCTGCGCATTGCGCGCCATGCCACACTTTTCCCACATCACCTTCCCCAGCTCGCGATGGAACGACTGCACGCTGCGCTTGCCGCGAATGCCCAACAGGCGCTTGGTGCGCTCCTCCACTTCCCGCTCCACGGCCCGCACTTCGGGATGGTCCTTCGAGACCGTCTCGAGCTTTTGCGCCGCGAGGTAGTTGCCGATGGTGTAGGGGATGATGAAGTAGCCATCGGCGAGCCCCTGCATCAGCGCGCTCGCGCCGAGCCGGTTGGCGCCGTGATCGGAGAAGTTCGCCTCACCCAGCACGTGCAACCCGGGGATGGTGCTCTGCAGGTTGTAGTCGACCCACAGTCCGCCCATCGTGTAGTGCACGGCGGGGTAGATGCGCATCGGGACCTTGTACGGGTCCTCGTCGGTGATGCGCTGGTACATCTGGAACAGGTTGCCGTAGCGCTCCTCGATCTTGTCGCGCCCCAAACGCTGAATGGCATCCCGGAAGTCGAGGTAGACGCCCAGTCCGCCCGGCCCGACGCCGCGTCCGCTGTCGCACGCCTCCTTGGCCGCACGCGACGCGATGTCACGCGGCGACAGGTTGCCGAACGACGGATACTTGCGCTCCAGGTAGTAGTCGCGCTCCGCATCGGGAATCTGGTGCGGCGCGGGCGTGTCCCCTTCCTTCTTGGGGACCCAGATACGTCCGTCGTTGCGCAGCGACTCCGACATCAGCGTGAGCTTCGACTGGTAGTCGCCGCTCTGCGGAATGCACGTGGGATGGATCTGTGTATAGCACGGGTTGCCGAAGGCGGCGCCGCGCTTGTACGCCCGCCAGATGGCCGTGGTGTTGGATCCCTTGGCGTTGGTCGAGAGATAGAAGACGTTGCCGTAGCCGCCCGTCGCGAGCACCACCGCGTCGCCCAGGTGCGTCTCGATCTTGCCGGTCACCAGGTCACGCGTCACGATCCCGCGCGCGCGCCCGTCCACGACCACGAGGTCCAGCATCTCGGTGCGGGCGTACATCTTCACGCCGCCCTTGGCGATCTCCTTCTCCAGCGCCTGGTAGGCGCCTAACAAGAGCTGCTGCCCCGTCTGCCCGCGCGCATAGAACGTCCGCGAGACCTGCGCGCCGCCAAACGAGCGATTGGCCAGGAGGCCACCGTATTCACGCGCGAACGGGACCCCCTGCGCCACGCACTGGTCGATGATGTTGACCGAGATCTGCGCCAGGCGATACACGTTCGCTTCGCGGGCGCGGAAGTCGCCCCCCTTCACCGTGTCGTAGAAGAGGCGCTGGATAGAGTCGCCGTCGTTCTGGTAGTTCTTGGCGGCGTTGATGCCGCCCTGCGCGGCAATCGAGTGCGCACGACGGGGCGAATCCTGGAAGCAGTAGCAGGAGACCTGATACCCGAGTTCGGACATCGTCGCCGCCGCCGACGCACCGGCCAGCCCCGACCCCACCACGAGCACGTGGTATTTCCGCTTGTTGGCGGGGTTCACCAGCTTCATCTCGAACTTGTGCTTGTCCCACTTTTCGGCGATCGGGCCGCTGGGAATGTTCGCCTTGAGATCCATCAGCGGGCCCCTCCGAGCGCGGTGGGGGCGACCGGGACGGCCGCGTGGGTCGCCGACGTGGCGTCCTGCGCCGTCTGCGTGTCTTCCATCACTGGGGTGTCATCCGTGAACAGGCCGAGTGCCGCCCCGATCGGGACGGCGGCGAAGCCAAGCGCGGTGACGACCGCGATGACGATCGCAATGTTGCGGTGCAGCGGAGCAGCCGACGGGCGACGGGCCCCAAGGGTGCGCAACGACGCCCAGGCGCCATGGAACAGGTGCAGCCCGAGCGACGCCATCGCCGCCACATAGAAGAGCACCGCCCACCAGCGGGTGAAGCCGTTGCGCAGGTTGTTGTACGGATCGAGGTGACGGAAGCCGGGCACGCCGATGCCGAGCGTCATGTCGGCGATGTGGAAGACGATGAAGGCGAGCAGGAGGATCCCGCCGGCGCGCATGGTCCTGGACGCGAGGGTCGAGACCTGCGACTTCTTGCTGCCGTACGGGACGGGGCGCGCCGCGCGATTGCGCGCCGTGAGCTGCAGCGCAGCCGTCACGTGCAACGCGACCGCCGCCACCAGCACGCCGCGAATGATCCACAGCAGGCCGCCGGTCTTGCGCAGCAGCAGCGCATACTCGTGCATCGCCTGTGCCGACCCAGCGCCCTTGAACATCTGGAGGTTGCCGGCCATGTGGCCGAGCACGAAGCCGATCCCGATGATCCCGGTCACGGCCATCACGACCTTCTTGCCGACGCTCGAATCCCAGAACCGTCGAATGCGACTCGCTGACGCCTGGGCTCCGCCACTCGCCGGCATCGCAGCTGTTGCCATGGGGTGCTAAGAGGAGGGGGGTGGGAAGAACGAGGGAATGACGCGAACGGGGCGCGCGATCGGCGCGCCCCGCTGGCGTCGGTACTCAGGAGAGCTTGGCCATCGGCTCTCGGACGGCATCGGCACTCTTGCCTAACGCCACGCGCTCGGCGCTCGTCAGCTCGACCTCGAGCACCTGCTCCAGCCCCTTCCGCCCCAGCTTGCACGGGACGCCGAGGAACAGCCCCGACATGCCGTACTCGCCCTCGAGCCATGCCGCGCACGGCAGGATGCGCTTCTGGTCCTGCACGATCGCCTCGACCATCTGGATCGCCCCGGCCGAGGGCGCGTAGTACGCCGAACCGGTCTTGAGGTACGACACGATCTCGGCCCCGCCGTTGCGCGTGCGGTCGACGATCTTGTCGAGCACGTCGCGCGCCATGAGCTGCGTGATCGGGATGCCGCTCACCGTGGTGTAGGAGATCAGCGGCACCATCGTGTCGCCGTGGCCGCCGAGCACCATTGCCTGGATGTCGCGCACCGAGACGTCGAGCGCCTCGGCGAGGAAGGCACGGTAGCGCGCCGTGTCCAGCACCCCAGCCATGCCCAGCACGCGCTCGCGCGGGAAGCCCGAGGCCTTCTTGGCGACATAGCACATCACGTCGAGCGGATTCGACACGATGATGAGGATCGCGTTAGGCGAGGTGCGGGCGATGTTCTCCGACACCGACTTCACGATCCCGGCGTTCGTGTTCATCAGGTCGTCGCGCGACATCCCCGGCTTGCGGGCAATGCCGGCGGTGATGACCACGATGTCGGAGTCGACCGTCTCGTCATAGCCGTTGGTCCCGACGATGCGCGTGTCGTACAGCTCGATGGGCGCCGACTGCCACTGGTCCAGCCCCTTGCCCTGCGGAATGCCCTCGGCGATGTCCACGAGGACGACCTGCTTGGCGAGTTCCTTTTCGGCCAGACGCTGGGCAGCGGTTGCGCCCACGTTGCCAGCGCCGACGACCGTGATCTTGTTGACCATGTATCGAATCGAGTGAAAGGATCGGTGAACGGATGGTCCCAAGCTAGCCCGCGCGCGGGGGGGCTTCAACCGCCGGGACCGCGCCGGTGATCACCGCCCCGCTGATTCGGCCCCTAGCCTCCCACCTGCGAGAGCGCGCGCAGCCCTCCGACCTGCATTTGCAGCAGCTGGTGCTCCTTGGGCTTCTCGGCGAGCGCCTGGCGGAACAATGGCTCCAGCGGCTCGCCGCGGCGCAACGGCTCGCGCAGGTTCACCTCATGATCGCCATAAAGGCAGGTGCGCAGCCGGCCGTCCGCCGTTAGGCGCACTCGGTTGCACGAGCCGCAGTAGGTGTGCGACATCGGCGTGATCACCCCCACCGTGCCGGGCGACCCGTCGATGCGATAGTACCGGGCCGGCCCGTTTCCCTTGGGACCCGCGTCGCTCGTTAGGGCGCCGAGCGCCGAGATGCGCTGCAGGACCTCATCGCTGGGGACCACGTGCTCCCAGGTGAGGTCGCGCATCTCACCCACCGGCATGAGTTCGATGAAGCGGATGTGCCACGGGTGGTCCATGGCCAGTCGGGCGAAATCGACCACCTCGTCATCGTTGATCCCCCGCATCACCACCACGTTCATCTTGATGGGCGACAGCCCGGCCTGTTCCGCGGCCAGCGCCGCCTCGACCGGCGAGAGCCCGAGATTGCGCCGTGCGATCTCGACGATGCGCTCCTCGCGCAGTGAGTCCGCACTCATGTTGACGCGATCGAGCCCCGCCTCGCGCAGCGATGGCGCAAGCTGCGGCAGACGCACCCCGTTGGTGGACAGCGCGATGTCCTGGATCCCCGGCACGGCGCGCAGTTGCCGCACGAGCGACGGCAACTCGGGGCGGATCGTCGGCTCACCGCCAGTGATACGCAGCCGGCGCAGTCCCAGCGGGGCCAACTGCCGCACCACTTCAGCGATCTCCTCGTACGAGAGGATGTCGCGCTTGGGGAGCCACTGCATCCCCTCCAGCGGCATGCAGTACAGGCACCGGAAGTTGCACCGGTCCGTGACGGAGATCCGGAGGTACTCGATCCCCCGTCCAAACTGATCGTGCAGGACCAGTTCGCTCACCGGTGTGCCTCCACATGCGGGCGCGTGGGATCGACCCACTCACGCGTACCATCGACGTAGTGCTCTCGTTTCCAGATCGGGACGCGCTTCTTGACCTCTTCGATCGCATAACGCATCGCATCCATGGCCGGCGAGCGCCGGGGATGCGAAACGGCGATAGCGACACTCACCTCGGTCAGGGCGAGATATCCGACGCGATGCTCGATGACGACGTGCGGC
Source organism: uncultured Gemmatimonadaceae bacterium (assembly GCA_964560345.1). Lineage (GTDB taxonomy): Bacteria > Gemmatimonadota > Gemmatimonadetes > Gemmatimonadales > Gemmatimonadaceae > SCN-70-22. The sequence continues at coordinate 2,197 of CAZLLP010000228.1, read as the reverse complement.
GTCCCAAACCGCTCGGTCGTTTCGCGTGCAATGGTCTCCATCTCGCGTTTGGCCATCGACTCATAGGCCGAGTAGTCGATTCCGACCACGGGACGCCCTTCGTTCACCTCGCGCACGGTGCCAAGGAAGAGCGTCGTCGCGCCAGACGACGGCACGCTGACCTCGGCCAGCACGCGGGTGACATCGATCGGCCCCTGCACCAATGCGACGCGCATCAGCCCCCCGCCACCGGTGGAATGATCGCCAATTCGTCGCGCTCGTTGACCAGGTCATCGAGTGCGGCGTAGCTCTCGTTGATCGCCACGAGTGGCGCGGGAGGAAGCCGCCCCGCCCCCGCACGCGAGCGCACGGCGTTGAGCACATCGCGCACGCGCGCGGACGGCTCGATCTCGACGTCGATGGACGACGTTCCCAACGCCTCGGCGTAGGACGCGAACAGCAGAACGCGAACGGTTGGCATGTAGAGGAACACTATCGGAGGGGATGGCCGACGCAACTCCAGTCGTCCCACTCGTCGTCCCTTGAGAAGAAAACGCCCCGTCCGTGAGAGCGGGCGGGGCGAGTCGAGCGTCTTCGAGAGTGAGGAGGAGCGGCCTACGCCTCGCTCATCTCCTCTTCCTCGTGATCGTCATCCCAATCATCGAGGTCCGCTCCCTCGAGCGGCTCGAGGTCGGCGACCATGGCGCGGAGTTCCTTGGACGGCTTGAAGACCGGGACCGGGCGGGCGGACACCTCAACAGGCGAGCCCGTCCGCGGATTACGGGCCATCCGCGTCTTGCGATGCCGGATCTTGAAGGTGCCGAAGCCGCGGACCTCGATATTCTTCTGCGCCTGCAAGGCTTCCTTGATCGCGTCGAGGAACGCGTCCACCACACGGGCGCAGTCCTTCTTCGAGATCATCGGCCCGGCCGTGCGGGAAATCTGTTGCGTGACGCGCTCGACGAGGTCGGCTTTGGTCATTGCGTAATCTCGAACAGGACGAGGTCCGGAGGCTCGAAAGTTGGGTCGAACATAGAACGCTTAGCTATTGTGTGTCAAGCGTTTGGACCACTTCGCCCCACCTCTCCACGAACCGCGTTGATGAACTGCTTGAACAGCGGACGCGCGTCGTGCGGCCCCGGCGCAGCCTCGGGGTGATACTGGACGGAGAAGATCGGGAGCGTGCGGTGACGCAGCCCCTCCACCGTTCCGTCGTTCAGGTTCACGTGGGTTACCTCGAGTTCCGGCGCCCCCGGGATCTCCTGCTCGCTCCCCTGCACCGCAAAGCCGTGGTTCTGCGACGTGATCAGGACGCGCCCGGTGGCCAGTTCCTTCACCGGCTGATTCCCGCCGCGATGTCCGAACGGGAGCTTCACCGTCGAAGCTCCGTAGCTGAGTCCGATGAGCTGGTGGCCGAGGCAGATGCCGAAGATCGGCACCCCCGATTCACCGATCGTGCGAATGGCGTTGGGCGCATAGGCTACCGCTGCCGGATCGCCAGGGCCGTTCGAGAAGAAGACACCATTCGGCTCGAGCGCCAATACCTCCTCGGGCGACGTCGTGCTCGGCACCACCGTGATGCGGCACCCATGCGTCTCGAAGAGGCGCAGGATATTGCGCTTGATCCCGTAGTCGTAGGCGACGATGTGGTACGGCGCGTCTTCGCTCCCCCATTGATACGGGCGATCGGTCGTCACCACTGACGCGAGATCGAGCCCCTCCATCGAGGGGCACGCGTCGAGTGCGGCACGCGCTTCTTCGGTCGCTTCGACACCGGCGCCCACCACGCCCCGCATGACTCCCGCTGAGCGGAGGTGCTTGGTGAGCTGACGCGTGTCGACGCCTTCGAGGATGGGGACGTTGGCGGCACCGAGCCAGCTGCGCAGGTCACCGCTGGCGCGCCAGTTGGAAAAGGTGCGCGACAACTCGCGAACCACGACCGCCGCCACCTGCGGATGCCCCGACTCCGGATCCTCGGGATTGATCCCGTAGTTGCCGATCATTGGAGCCGTCATGACCACGATCTGTCCGCGATACGACGGATCGGAGAACGTCTCCTGGTAGCCGGTCATATTCGTCGTGAACACGACTTCTGCCACGGTCACCGGCGCCGGTGCGGCGAGCCGCCCGTGAAAAAGGGTTCCGTCCTCAAGGAGGAGGAACCCCGGTGCTGCTTGAAGCGATGTGGTCACTGTATGAGGGCTAAAGGGTCGAAGCC
>CAZLLP010000227.1:0-7488 GCA_964560345.1 uncultured Gemmatimonadaceae bacterium | reverse complement strand
TTCGGTGGCGCGGCTTGTGGTGTCCTCTTCTCGCAAGCCTAACGAGGTGGATGACATCTCCTTCGAGGTGAAGGCGGGGGAGATTTTCGGGATCGCGGGGGTGGAGGGGAATGGGCAGACGGAGTTGATCGAAGCCATTGCCGGGCTGCGCAAGGTGGAGTCGGGGGCGATTTCGATTGGCGGTCGCAATGTCGGGGAGCTGTCGGTGCGCGAACGGGCGGAGCTCGGGTTGTCGCACATCCCTGAAGACCGGCACCGGCGCGGGCTGGTCCTCGACTACTCGATCGGCGACAACCTCATCCTCGGGCTCCAGCACCGATTCTCGTCAGGCGCTGGGGTGCTGCAGGCAGACCAGGTGCAATCCAATGCGCAGGGGCGCATCCGCGAGTTTGACATCCGGCCGCCGTCGGCCGCGCTCCCGGCTCGCTCGCTCTCGGGGGGCAACCAGCAGAAGATCGTGATTGCGCGCGAGATGCGCGGACGGGAGTACTCGGTGCTGCTGGCCTCCCAACCCACGCGCGGCGTGGACGTGGGGGCGATCGAGTTCATTCATGAGCAGCTGCGCGCGGCACGCGATGCGGGGAAGGGCGTGCTGCTCATCTCGGCGGATCTGATTGAAGTGCTGTCGCTGGCGGATCGGGTGGCGGTCATGTATGAAGGCAAAATCGTGGCAACGCTTTCCAGAGCTGAGGCGACGCCGGAGTTGGTGGGCGAGTATATGACCGGCGCCACGCGCACGGGGGAACACAGGACGGGAGACGGGAGACGGGAGACGGGAGAAGTTCGGACGGGAGACGGGAGACGGGAGACGGGAGTGGCGACTTCGTCGCCGAAACCTTCCGCGCCTAACGGGGGGACGGCGTGAGCCAACTCAACGAGTCCATCCCTCGCCCGGGCGCCGACCGTATCTCCCGTCTCCCGTCTCCCGTCTCCCGTCTGATCTCCGCTTTTCTTCCGCCGATCACGGCTCTGCTCATCGCGGCGGTCGTCGGCGATGTGCTCATCCTGAGTTTTGGTCAGTCGCCGGCCGACGTCTTCGTCCTTCTTATAGAGGGGACGTGGGGGAATGCGTACGGGCTCGGGCAGGTGATCTACAAGGCGACCACGCTCACCTTCACGGGGTTGTCGGTGGCGCTGGCGTTGCGGGCGGGGTTGTTCAACATCGGGGCGGAGGGGCAGCTCGCGATGGGGGGGTTCTGCGCGGCGGTGATGGGGTTGCTGCTGCCGGCGGGGACGCCTGCCATCCTCGCCATTCCGTTGTGCCTGGCGGGGGCCGCCGTTGGGGGGGCGACGGTGGCGTCGGTGCCTGGCGTGCTCAAGGCGCGCCTTGGGGCGAGTGAAGTGATTGTCACCATCATGGTGAACTTCATCACGCTCGCCCTGCTCAATTGGCTGATCGCGACCAAACTGAATGTTGCTGAATCGCTGCACACGCCGGAGATCCACGCGGGGGCGGTGCCGCGGCTGTCGAGCGTGGTCGATGCCTTTGCGGGGTCGGCGGCGAACTTTGTCTTGATAGTCGCGCTGGCCGCTGCGGGATATGCCGCGTGGTATCTCTTTCGCACGCGCGCTGGCTATGACCTGCGCGCGGTGGGGCTGCAGCCGGAGGCCGCGGAGTATGGCGGGGTGAAGGTGGGGCGTGTGTGGCTGCGCGCGATGCTGCTGGCGGGGGCGATGGCGGGGCTGGGCGGGACGAACTATGTGCTGGGGTACAAGCAGTACTACGAAGAAGGGTTCGCGGCGGGGGCGGGCTTCCTCGGGATCGCGGTGGCGCTGGTGGGGCGCAACCATCCGTTCGGGGTGGTGATCGCGGCGCTGCTCTTCGCGACGCTGTCGCAGGGGGGGCTGGCGGTGAACGCGGTGGTCCCCAAGCAGATGGTCGACGTGCTGACGGCGGTGGTGATCATCGCGGTGGCGACGTCGGTCCCCGAGGTGCAGCGCCTGCTCAAGAGCGTGCGCGGAGGTGCCCGGTGATCGTCCTGGCCTTCCTGGTGCAAACGCTGCGCATCGCGATCCCCTACCTGTTTGCAGCATCCGGGGGCGTGCTGTCGGAGCGCGCGGGGATCGTGGCGCTGACGCTCGAGGGGTGGATGCTGACCGGCGCCTTCACGGCGGTGATCGGCACGCACTATTCGGGGTCGCCGTGGGTGGGGCTCCTGTGCGGGGTCGCGGGCGGGGTGGCGGCGGCGCTGCTCCATGCGGTGGCGTGCATTCGGTATCGCGCGGATCAGGTGGTGGTGGGGATCGCGATCAACTTGCTGGCGGTGGGAATCACGCGGTTCTTCCTTCGCTTGGCATTCGATTCGTCTTCGAATTCGCCGCGCGTGGCGGGATTTGACTTCCTTCAGTCGGGAGACGGGAGACGGGGGACGGGAGTGCTCGCTTCGCTCGCGGGCCGGTGTGTTGTGTGTGGGTTGTGTTCGTTGGTCTTTGTTGGGTGGGGGTTGGACCGGGGTCCCTTGGGGTGGGGGTTGCGGGCGGTGGGGGGGTGGCCTGATGGGGGGGCTTCCGTTGGGGTGGGGGTGAACGGGGTGCGGTGGGTGGCGGTGCTCGGCGCCGGTGCACTTGCCTCACTCGGCGGGGCGTACCTGGCGCTCGAACAGCATCAATTCACCGATAGCATGACGGCGGGACGCGGCTTCATTGCCCTCGCGGCGGTTATCTTCGGCAAGTGGGAGCCCAAGCGGGTGGCGATCGCGTGTGTCCTGTTCGCGGCCGCCGAGACGTTGCAGATCCAGTTGCAAGGGCTCCAGCTCATTCCATCGCAGTTTGTCGAAATGATTCCCTACATCCTCACCATCGTGGCCGTGGCAGGCGTGGTCGGACGGGCCACCCCCCCGTCTGCGTTGGGCAAGGTGAGCGAGTAACGCTTGGCACAAATCGAGATCGGGCAGTCGCTGCAGCATCCGGTAGTGCGCGTGGTGGGAGGGGCCATTGCGGCCGGCCTCCTCTTCATCCTTGCGCAGGAAGTCCGGAAGATCCCGCCCAAGCTGTTCGCCCTGATGGCGACAGCCTTCATCGACATGATCGGGTTGTTGATGATCATCCCGATCATCCCGTTCTATGCCAAGGAGCTGGCGGAGAACGGGTTGCAGCTCGGGCCGGTGCACCTGGGGATCGGGATGATCCAGGCGATCCTGGTGAGCTCGTTCACGGTGGCGCAGCTCCTGAGCGCGCCGGCGTGGGGGCGCTTCAGCGACAAGCACGGCAGGCGCCCCGCCCTGCTCATCGCGTTAGGCGCGTCGGCGCTGGCCTACCTGGTCTTCGGCTTTGCGACCTCGCTCCTGGTCCTCTTCCTGTCGCGCATCCTGCAGGGGGCCGGCGGCGGAACGGTGGGGGTGATCCAGGCCTACGTGGCCGACGCCGTGGCCCCCGAGGATCGCGCCCGCTCGCTCGGCTGGCTCTCGGCGGCCACCAACCTGGGGGTCGCGCTGGGGCCGGTGCTGGGCTCTGTCGCCATTTCGTTAGGCAAGGCGGACCTCGCGCCTGGAAACGCCACCTGGTCGCTGGGACGCGCGGCGCCGGGGATCGTGGCGGCGCTGCTGTGCGTGGTGAACATGTGGTTCGTGCAACGCTACCTGAAGGAATCGCGCGAGGCGCACGACGCACACCCGGCCGGGACCAAGCGCAAGACGTCGGGCGAGGCGGTGTGGCGAGTGATCACGCACTCCGGCGAGGCGGCGTCGCGGCTGATCTGGATCTATGCGATCGCGATGGGCTCGTTCCAGGGGGTGACGGCGATGCTCCCGTTGTTCCTGGCGGCGCGCTTCCAGGTGGACGAGAGCAACATCGGCTACTTCTTCATGTACGTCGGCGCGATCTCGGTCTTTACGCGCGTGCTGCTGCTGGGGCGCGCGGTGGACAAGCTGGGCGAGGCGCGGCTGTCGCGCTGGGGGGTGACCCTGCTGGCGTTAGGCATCCTGGGGATGCCGCTGGCGTCGAACATCGTCCTCCTGGCGATCGCGGTGGCGCTGATCCCGTTGGGGACGGCGTTCACCTTCCCGTGCGTGACGGCGCTCCTGTCGCGGGTGATCAACCCGTCCGAGCGCGGGCTGTACATGGGGCTGCAGCAGACCTTCGGCGGCGTGGCCCGCATCGCGGTCCCGCTCTGGGCCGGCTTCGCCTTCGACCGGCTGGGGGTGGGGATTCCGTTCTATACTTCGGCGGTGGCGGTCTTCCTCACCATCTTCCTGGGGTTGGGGCTGGACCAGTACGTGAAACCGCGCCCGGCGGCGGCGGCGTAGGATCTCGCGGAGCCTTGCGGCAGGCTTGGGCTTGGCCTGCTGGCGTTGAAGCATGACACGGAGGTTCACAGAGGTAACACAGAGGTTCACGGAGGGGACTCATCGCGGACGAGCGATGGCGTGAGTTCCCAGTTCCGACGCGTATCCTCCGTTTTCCTCTGTGAACCTCTGTGTATCCTCCGTGAACCTCTGTGTCGCGCTTTTTCTTTTCCAGCGTCGTGGAGTAACGAGGCAAGGATGGAGTCTCGGTCGCCAATTCCGGTGGATCCGCGGTCGATCCCCACGTATGTGGGGGAGCGCGAGCGTGAGCAGGTGGTGCATGACCTGGCGGATCACTATGCCATGGACCACATCACGATCGAGGAATACGAATTCCGCGTGCAGGCCGCGCTGCGGGCGACGCAGTGGTATGAGCTGACGGCCGTCACGAGCGACCTTCCGCTGCTCGACCCCAACCGGTCGTCGCTGGTGCGCAGCGAGGGGAGCGAGTCGGTGGGGGGGCGGACGCTGCTGGCGATCATGGGTGGGGTGTCGCGGAAGGGGCGCTGGGTGGTGCCGCCGCGCATGCAGGTCTGGGCGATCATGGGCGGGATGGAGCTCGACCTGCGCGACGCGGTCTTCAGTTCCCACGTGACAGAGATCAAGGTCGTCGCCATTATGGGTGGGGTGCACGTGCGCGTCCCCCCTGGCGTGCGCCTCGAGACCGACGGGGTGGCGATCATGGGGGGCTTTGACGACAATCCGGGGGTGGCGCGCCCCGATTCGCCGGTGGTGCGGATTCGCGGGTTGGCGCTGATGGGCGGGCTGGGGACGGATGTGCGGCCGCGTGGGTGGGTGGGGGACGACGACGAGTGACGGGCGCGGCGCGCGCCGAGGGGTTCGTTAGGCAGGGACCGGGGGGATGGAGGGCCCGGCTCCGGTGATCCACACCCTCCGCGACAAGGGGACGGCAGGCGATGAGCGTTGTACGCGCCAAGCGGGTGGTGTGGGGAGCCGCCGGGGTGGTCACGATCGCGCTTTGCGCGCCGGCCAGCGCCCGCGCCCAGCAGCCCGCCGAGTGGCGCGATTCGCTCGTCTTTCACACGTTCTCGATCGCGGCGATCGATCCGCGCACCGGTGAAGTGGGCGTAGCGGTCACGACGCGCGTCCCCTGCGTGGGGAATGGCGTCCCATGGGTGCGCGCCGGCGTGGGCGCGGTGGCCACGCAGGCCAATACGCGCACCGAGTACGGCGCCGAGCTGCTCGACGCGCTGGCCAAGGGATCGTCCCCGCAGGACGCGCTCACCCGCCTGCTCGCCGCCGACACCGGCGCCGCCTCTCGGCAGATCGGGGTGATCGGCAAGGACGGGCGCAGCGCGCAGCACACCGGGACGCGCACCTCGCCGTGGGCCGGGCACAAGGCGGGGACTAACTACGTGACACAGGGGAACCTGCTCGTGGGCCCCGAAGTGGTGGACGCGGTGGCGGCGACCTTCGAGGCGAGCGAGGGGAGCCCGCGCCACCTGGCGGATCGGCTGATTGAAGCAATCGCCGCGGGGCACGCCAAGGGGGGCGATGCGCGAAAGGGGCGCCAGCAGTCGGCAGCGGTGGTGGTGGCCGACGCGCGCCCCGGGCGTTCGCGTCGCGCCGACGGACAGACGGCCAACATCTCGGTGTGCGAGCATCCGGAGCCGGTGGCGGAGATGCGGCGCATCTACGACGCGATCTCGCAGAGGTTGGGTTTCCGCACGCTGCAGCAGTTCGCCGGCAACGACGTCTGGCAGCTCAAGGTGATGCTGCACGCGCTGGGCTACTACAAGTCGGGTGAGGCGACGCTCACGCGCGGCCCCGACGCCACGACCTACACGGCCGATGCAGTCGCCGCGGTCGATGCCTTCCGGGCGGCGGAGAAGCTGTCAGGAACCGAGGCGGGGTCGCCGGCGGGGCTGGTGGACGCCGAGACGGTGGAACGGATGTGGGCGGCGCTCGAGCGCGCGGGGAAGGCGCGCGCGGTGCGCGAGGCGCTGCTGGAATCGACCGCGGTGAGGCGTTAGGCGATGCTCTCCCGACTGGAACGATTCAGCCAGGCGCTGGGGAGCCGCTACGAGGTCGAGCGCGAACTCGCGACGGGCTCGACGGCGACCGTGTTCCTGGCCAAGGACCTCAAGTACCAGCGCCGCGTGGCGGTGAAGGTCTTTCGCCCCGAGGTGGCCGAGGCGATGGGGCACGAGCGCTTCGTGCGCGAGATCGCCTTCGTGGCCACGCTCAACCATCCGCACATCGTCCCGCTGCTCGACTCGGGCGATGTGGGAGAGTTGCTGTACTACGTGATGCCAGCAGTGGAGGGGGAATCGCTGCGCGACCGGATGGATCGCGAGGGACAGCTCCCGCTGGACGAGGCGATCCAGATTGCGCGCGACGTGGCGGTGGCGCTGGACTACGCGCACAAGCGCAACGTGGTGCACCGCGACATCAAGCCGGAGAACATCCTGCTGACGTCGGGGACGGCGGTGGTCGCCGACTTCGGGATCGCGAAGATGGTGAACTCGGGATCGAAGGGGAATTCGCTCACGCGCGCCGGGATCGCGGTGGGGACGGTGGCGTACATGAGTCCCGAGCAGGCGAGCGCGGGGGCGGTGGACGGGCGCACCGACATTTACGCGTTAGGGTGCGTGCTGTTCGAGATGCTGGCGGGGTGTGCCCCGTTCGTGAGGAAGACGACGCGCGAGGTGGTGGCGGCGCACTTCACCGAACCGGTGCCGAGCCTGCACGCGCTGCGTGCCGAGGTGGCGCCGGCGATCGAGGTGGTGCTGGCGAAGGCGATGGCCAAGAATCCGGAGGATCGATTCGCGACGGCGACCGCCTTCATCGACGAACTGCTGTCGGCACGCAAGGCGGCGTCGCGCGAGCGCATGTGGCAGCAGATGGGGCCCGACGACGCCAAGGCGATCCTGCAGCGCTCGGCGGAACGCACCGAAGCGGAGGGCGAACCGGAGCGCGATGCGGCGCGCGATGCGGCGCGCGATGCGGCGCGTGAACCGGTGCATCGAGCCGTGCGTAGAGCGGCACAGCCGTCAGCGAAGGGATCGACGGTTGAGCTTCCCCCGAATGGTCCGGCACCCGCTGGGTCAGGGACGCCCAACTGGATCCTGATCGCCGCGATCGGGGTAGCGGCCGTCGCGGTCGTCGCCGCGCTGCTGCTTCGTTAGGGCGCCACGGCCCCTGCTCTTACCCCAGCCCCGACCCCAACCTTGACCCCAGGCCC
>CAZLLP010000226.1:0-7512 GCA_964560345.1 uncultured Gemmatimonadaceae bacterium | reverse complement strand
GTAAGCTTGGTCATTGGGTAGATGAGGGGGGCGCGTATGTGGAGGTGGGTCGGAGAGTGTCGCGGTTGAGGGAGTGAACGGGGCGGGAGGGGCCGACGGTTGTAACGTGAGTCGCGGAGGAGACGGGGAGCGGGAGTTTAAGCGGTGTTCAAGGGGTCTGAGTCCTTGATTCCCTTTCAAGTGGTTCAAGGGGTCAGAGTCCTTGATCCGTGGTTCAAGGGGTCAGTGGTTCAAGGGGTCAGAGTCCTTGATCCAGTTTCAAGGGGTCAGAGTCCTTGATACCGGATCAAGGACTCTGACCCCTTGATCGCTTGATTCCCCGTTCAAGGACTCTGACCCCTTGATTCTCCCTTGATTCTTCGACTCCTTGGTTCCTTCCCGCGTCGCTCGCTACTCCCCCCGCAACTCCCTCGCCGGATCCACCACCGCCGCCCGCCACGCCGACGGCGCAACGGCAATCGCGCACAGGAGCAGCACCGCCACGGTCGACACCCCAAGCGTCGCCGGATCCGTCGGCGCAACGCCGTAGAGCAGCGACTCCAACAGCCGCCCGCCCCACAGCGACAGCAGCACTCCAACGCTCGCCCCAAGCGCCGCGATGCGCCCGCCCTCGCCCATCACCAACCCGAGCATGCGCTGCGGCGTCGCCCCAAGCGCCGAGCGCACGCCGAACTCCCGACGGCGCGCCGCGACGCTGCCGGCAACGATGGTGTAGACCCCGGCCAGCGCGAGCAGCACGACCACCGTCGCGAATCCTCCGAGCACGGCGGCGAGGAGACGAGGGCGCGCCAACGGCTCCGCCAATCGCGTCTGCAGCGTCCCGTGATCCTGCACCACGAGTCCGGGCGCCAGGCTCGACATGACCTGACGAATCGCCATCACCACACCGGCCGGATCGACATCGGTGCGCACCGCCAGGAATGCTGCCGCGCCGTCGAACTGTCGATGCGGGAGATAGAACGTGGCGCGTGCCTCACGATGGTCGCGAAAGCGCGTATCGCGCACGAGTCCGACTACGGTCGCCGTCACCTCGCCCCACAGTCGCACGCGTCGACCGATCGGATCTTCGCCCGGGAACAGCGAACGCGCGGCGCCATCACTCAGCACGATGATCCGATCGCCTCCCTCCCGATCACCACGCGTAATCCATCGCCCGCGCACCAGGGTGCCGCCAGTGACCCGCAGGTAGTCCTCGTTGGTGATCTCCATGTTGAGGTAGGGACGGCGAGTGGAGTCGTTCGTCGACGCTCCAACAGCCTCCAACCGCGCGTCCCATCCCGCCGAGCCGGCGTAGGCCTCGTGCACCACGGGGGTAACACCAACCACGCCCGGGATGGCCGCGACCCGCGTGAGGATCTCGTCCTGCAGCGCGTCCCAGCGCGCACGGCGCGACGCCGGATCGACGGTCGCCCCCGGCGCGTCGTCCCATCCGGCCGAAGGAATCAGCTCGACGAATGCCAAACGATCCGGAGCTGATATCCCCAGGTCGAGCGTCGTGAGATTGGCGAGGCTTCGCCCCACCAGCGATGCGGACGACAAGACCACCAGCGCCAGCGCCACCTGTCCCCCCACCAGCAGCCGGCGCGCACGCACGTCGCGCGGCGTGCCCCCGGCGCCGAGGGGCGCCCCTCCCAGCACGGCAGCAGGTGCAACGCGCGTGGCGGATAACGCGGATCCGACGCCCACGACAAGCACCACGAGCGCGGTGACCACGGTCAGCGCCGCGAAGAGCCTCCAGTCCACCGCGAGATCTTCCACGCGCGGGAGCTCGCGGGGTGCCAGGCGTGCGAAGGTGCGGACGGCGAAGATCGCGACCAGCAGTCCGACTGCACCGCCTGCGAGCGCCAACACTGCATGCCGCGCCGCCAGCGTGCTCAAGAGCGCGGCACGCGACGCGCCTAACGCCGCGCGCAGCGCCAACTCGCGTCGGCGCCCGCTCGCCTGCAGCAGCAACAACCCGCCGACGTTCCCGCACGTGACCACTAGCACGAGCGCAGCGGTCGCTGCGAGCACACCAAACGCGGCGCGCACGTCGCCCGTGACCAGCGCTGCCACCGTGCGCGAGGTCGCGCGCGCCCCCGCGTACTGCGCTTGCCCCTTGTTGGCGAGCGACGCATAGAACGACGTGAGGACTTCTTCGACGCGCCCAGGCGTACCGCCCGGTGCAATGCGCGCCAGCACATCTACCGCCCACGGGCTTCGCTCGAGCGATCCACCGACCGCGGCGCTCGGAGTGAACGCCGTCCAGAACTCCACCCCGCGCGGAACATCGAGTCCGGGAGGCATCACGCCAACGATCGTATACGTCGCGCCAAAGATCACCGACTTGAGCGAGCGACCGATGACTCGCCGATCTCCTCCGAAGTGCCGCCGCCACGCCGCGTGGCTCAACACCATCACACGCTCCGCGCCGATCACGTCATCCTCCAGGCGAAGCGCCCGTCCGAGCACAGGGACTGCGCCGAGGACGTCGAAGTAGCGCCCTCCGGCAAGCGTGCCGCGAAGGCGCAGCGGCGCGCCGCTTCCGGAGGGTGAATGGAAGGGCCACGCGGTCGCGCCGTTGTAGTCCGCGGCTGCAACGTCGGCGACCCCTCGCATGCGTTCGGTGAGCGACGCGACGTCAGTCGGGCGCAACGGGAGGTGCGAGAAGCTCCCCGCCCGATCCACCCCCCAGAGCATCAGGACGCGATCGCCGTCTCGAACGGGGAGTCCGTCGAATGCCACCGCGCGCGCGACGACGCCGGTGGCCGCGGCGAGCCCGATGCCGAGTCCTAGGGTGAGGATGATGGACCAGGACGAGACGAGCGAGCTGCCCAGGCGCCGCATAAGCCACGAAGTGGAGGAGGTGATCTGTCGAGAAAGTCCACTCGTGGCGATCGACACGTAAGGGGAGCGCGCCCCCTACTTCGCCTGCCCTAGCACCTGCAACCGCCACCCTGCGTCCGTCTTCACCAGCGACTCTTCACCCGGTTCGCTGCGCCCGCCCTTGAAGTGGAAGTTGTACGTCACGCGTGCCCCCTCACCGCGCACCTTCTCGCCGATAATCTCCAGCCGCACCAGCGTCCCTTCTTCGGTGATCTGGTCGCAGTACCCCTTGAGGCTCCCGGCCAGGGCGAACGTCGCCTTCAGGTAGTCGATCGACTCCTTGGTCGCCAGCTTCTCCGCTTTGGAGTATTGGCCATCGTTGCAGGCGCTGTAAAACGCCTTGACGACCTCGGTGGGAGTGGACTGGACGGGGAGCGTCGGCGCGGCGCCGCTCGTAAGCAGGAGAAGAGATCCGATCAACAGACGCATCTGGAGCCTCGCGGTAGGAGGGGGACACTGGCGCTACTCCCGTGCATTGCGCAATCGCGCGTCGGCTACAGTCATCCATCCAGTCAGCGTTCGCAAGCGAGGAAACCGCGGGGTCGCGCCTACGGATTCCGTGACCTCACCTTGGCCCGCGCGCCGGCAAGCAGGCGTTGGAGTCGTGCATCTCCCCGCCCCCACAGCGCGAGCACCCGCGCGCGGGCGGCATCCGCCCGCGGCGTGTCGCCGCGGGCGTCGTACAGCTCTGACAGTCGCATGAGACCCGGTCCGAGCTCGTAGGCATCGATCTCGTACCGGAAGTACCACGGCGTCGCCAGGTAGCGCTCCCACGCCTTGATGGCGCCCTCGGCGTCGCCCCGCGCATCGGCGACGCGCGCCAAGTCGGCGAGTCCGCAGAGCGTGCACCAGTTGGTGTCCGTCGCGCGCCGCAGCAGCGGCTCCGCTTCGCGCGCACGCCCCTCGGCCAGGAGAATCGTCCCTTCGGTCCAGGCAAGCTCCGTGTCGCGAGCGGGACCCTCAGGTCGTGATGCCCTGAGGGCATTCATCATCGTGCGCGCCCGCCCAGTGGCGCCGGCCGCAGCGAAGAAGCGAGCCAGCTCACCATAGGGGCGGTCTCCCTTCAGCATGCTGTCGAGCGGCATGCGCGTGATCGCCGAGTCGACGACGGCCAGGGCGGCGGCCGTGTCCTGAAGGAAGTGGAGTCTGATTCTCCCCAGCATCGACGCGCCGTACAGCCGTCGGCCCCACGATCCACTCGCGGTAGCCAGCGCGAGCTGCGTGCGCCAGTATCGCTCGGACTCCTGCAACCGTCCCTGCGTCATGACGATGCCGGCGAGTTGCTCGAACGCATCCACGAGTTGGAGGGTGTCGCCCTGCTTGGAGGCGATGTTGGCTTCCGACCACCGTTCGGCACTCTCCCAATCGAGCTGCGCCGCGGCATGCTGAACTTCCATGAGGAGCAGGGTGCCGTTGCCGGGGGAGCGACGCCCGATCAGATCGAGGGTCCGTCGCCCTTCGGCGAACCTCCCACCCATCAATTGCGCGGTATGCAAGCCGAAGTACAGCGCGATGATCGACGAGTCGACGGCGATGGAGCGAGCCCAGAGACTCTCCGCCACGGCGTATTGGCGTGCGTCCCGATACGCGAGTGCCAGGTTGTTGATCGCCGGCGCATGGGTGGGGTAGCGCGCGACGTAATCGTTGTACGCCCGAATAGCTCGAGGGTAGTCGCCCCGACTGTACGCATCGCTTCCGATCAGCACCTGCCGGTCCTGGAACGGCAACCGATTGAGGTGCGCCATGGCGCGCGCTTGCGCTGCCTCGGCGCGCCCGGGCTCTCCGATCGCAGAATAGGCAAACGCCAGCGAGAGATAGGCGGCGGCGAAGTTGCTGTCGAGCGCGATCGCCTTCGTCAGGTGTTCGATGCTGCGCGACCGGTCGGCACCGTACAGGTACCGCATCCCCTCGGCATAGCTGCGCAGCGCGGGCAACGAGGCGGTGACCTCCTGGGCAAGTGGCGGGAACGACCGCAGTTCGCGCATCGACTCGCCTAACCGGAACCGGAGCAGCTCACTGGCGCGATCGACCGCGTCGATGAGCGCTGACGAGTCCGCGGCTGACTCCCGCACCGCCGTGAGCACCTCACCGGACTCGGCGCCCACCAGCTCGACCGTGATGTCCCATCGCCCGCCGATGCGTGCGAGCCGTCCCACCACGAATGCCTTGACGCCCTCCCGCATCGCCAGTTCGCGCGCCAGCGAATCGTTCAACGCCAGGTCGGCCGACCGCTCCATGCGTTCCAGGGCGGCTTGCATCTGGCGAGGCGTCATCACGCGCACGTTAGGCGACTGCGCGAAGTCTGCCCGAAACGCGTCGGCGATGGCTACGCCGAGCGCGGTGTCACCGCCGGCATCGGTGAATGCCGCGACCAGCAATCGGTCGCGCGGTGAGATGGCGCCAGCGTCGATGAGCGACGGTTCGGACCGCTCGTCCCGGTCGCGTCGGATCACGAAGAAGGCGAACAGCAGCAGCAACAGCGCGCCGGCGGCGATGGGAATCCAGCGAGGGACTGCCGCTCGGCGCGGTGTGGGAGCCGCGGCTGGCATCGCAGGATCTGACGGAGCAGCAGGTGCCACATCCTGCGGAACGTCCGACGGCGGCGATTCCTCTGGCGCGATCGGCGGAGGCACGCGCGCGGCGCGCAGTCGGGCCGCGAGCGTGGCCGTTTCAGCCGACGGATCGGCGTCGAACTCGCGACGCAGTCGTTCGCTCAACTCCGCGTACGTGCGGAGCGCGCCGGCCCGGTCGCCAATCCGCTCCTGCAGGAGCATCAGGCGACGCCACCCACCTTCCTGATCGGGCTCGATCTCGCAGGCGCGACGGCCGAGCGACGCCGCTTCCTCTGATTGGCCAGCCGACTCGGCGTTGTCGGCGGCCGCCCATGCTGCCCCCCAGGCTTGTCGACGAAGTCGGGCGCGAGTTCTGTCGACCCATTCCTCGAACTCGGCGGAGACCTCTGCGACGTGAAAGCCGGCGAAGAACTCGTCCTGGTATAACGAAAGCGCCTGGCCGGGCTCCCCCGCCGCGACGAGTCGCTGGAATTCCACGGCATCACACCGGAACTCCTCGCCGCTGACCGCAATGTCCTCGGCCGTCCCGACGAGCACCTGCTCGCCAAGCAGACGACGCAGGTAATGAAGGGCCTGCCGCAGGGCCCGGCGCGCCTCTTCATCCCCAAGTTCGGGCCAAAAGAGCGCCAGCAGCACGTCGCGCCGCACCGGTCCCTTGCCCGACATCAACGCCAGATAGGCGAGCAGCGCGAGGCGTTTGGGTTGCGGTGCGGCCTGTGCGCCTTCGTCAGCGGTACTCTCGGTCTTGAGCCGAACGCGTCCGAAGGTCTCGAGCTGAATCATGAGGAGGGGGCCTAACTGTTGGCGCTGCAGACGCTACGGGCTCACACGGGGCCGCGCAACCCGGGGCCACAGGCGCCGTTACCACGCGGTAACGCCCCTCGACGCAGCGAGGCGACGGACCGTTCGCACTTTCTCGGCCGTCTGACCGACCCGCCCGACTGCCGAGGTTGAGATGCCCGTAATGCAGCCCCCCCGATGCACGCCGAAAGCGCTCATCGCACGGCTCGCTCCTGCAAAGGAGTCCGGGATGCGGGCGGCCGCGATCCTCGTGCTGATCGTGGGGTGCGATCGACCTCCCCTTCACGAGTCCTCGTCGGCGCCGTTAGGCGTCCAGGTAGCGACCATCGACGCGAGGTGCGGGTCGGAGTCCGCGCGCCCCGCAACCATCGCACCGGCGGAGGGGTTGTGGGCGTACCAGGACCCCGCCACCTCCCACCGCGTGGCGGCCATGATCGGCCCGGCCGCCAGCGCGGAAGGTTCGACCCGCGTCACGCGGGCCGTCGAGACACTCGAGTCACGCTCGGGCGCCGGCAGCATCCGGCACGCCACCGACACGGCGTCGGTGCGACTGGAGTTCATCCCTCCCTTCACGCGTCCGGCTGCGGTCTACGCGATCGGCCAGCGCGTCATCCTGGCGGCGTACGAGTCGTGCGGCGCGGACATCCGTCAACCGTTCATCCGTTACCTGCGGCGTGACGCGCTGGGATACCTGGCCACGGACGTGATGCTGCACCGCGAGGCCCGGCCATGAACCGCTGCATTCGTCATGCACTACTCGCGGTGCTCCCGGGGCTCGTGATCGCGCGCGTTGCGCCTGCACAAGTAAGGAGCGCCGAGGACACGAAGGTCATCGACGGCTACCGCCTGACGATGCCGGTGCTTCGCAAGGTGCTCCCGGCGCTCAATGCCCCTGGAGCAGCCGGCTGCCCGCGTGACCGATCGCGAGACCCGCACGCGATGAGCATCGCCGACATGGTGCGTTCGCTCGAACGATGCCAGCCGGTCGTGGAATCGCTGACGAGAGCCGGTGTGTCGGTGCGAGACGGCGCGCTGGTGTTTGCGTCGCTGTTGCGGACAGCCAAGGAGGTCGCGCTGCACAGCGGTTCGTCGAGCGCAATCGCCCCCGGCGTCCTGCGTGACAACGCGCTCCTGGTGGAGCGGAACGATCCTGAAATCCGACGCCTAACGACTTCCCGAGGTCCCTCATGACGCTTCGCCGCATCCTTACCACACTCAGCCTCGGCGTGCTCGCGCCGGCTGCCGCGCCCGCGCAGGGCGCCCCCCCGCGCGC
>CAZLLP010000225.1:0-7579 GCA_964560345.1 uncultured Gemmatimonadaceae bacterium | reverse complement strand
CCCGTGCCCGGGACGAGACCCGAACCCGTATACCCCAGAGGGCGGGGGATTTTGAGTCCCCTGCGTCTACCAATTCCGCCACCCGGGCCGGTGCCGGAATCTAGTACGGCGCTCGCGACGGCTCAACGCGCCCCCTCCACGCGCCCCCTCCACGCGCACCCTCAACGCCTCCAGCCCTTCGAAGGACCGTTGCGCCTGATACTACGCGCCCGGTCGACGTATGAAGGGGCGCCGCTGCCCAGCGCGCCCGGGAGGACCACCGAGCGAATCGCCGAGCGTGTCCCCCTCAGCGCGTCGACGCATCTCGTCGGCGCGACGCCGCAACTGTTCCTGCAGCCCCATGTACTTGGCCCGCTGCACGGGGGTGAGGAACGCGGAGAGTTCGCGCTGCTCGGTCTCCATCAGGTCGAGGCGCGACCGCTGGACGCGGAGCGCCCGGTCCATGAGCTGCGCCACGCGATCCTGCGTCGCCTGGTCCTCGCTCCCCTTCAGCACCTCGCGCATCTCCTTGCGGACGGTGCGCTCTTCCAGAAAGAGCTCACGGCGCTTCCCGTCGAGTCGCTTGTTGACCTCGGTCATCTGGGACAGCTGTGCATCGGAAAGCGAGAGCCGCGTCTTGAGAATCTCGCCAAAGCGTTCGCGAAAGCGTTCCTCGAGCTGCGCGCGGTCGCGACCCTGCGGCGGACCGCCGACCGCGCGTTGCGCCTGCAGCTCGCCAGCCGCAACGAGGGTGAGGAACGGGACGATCAGTCGGATCATCGATCGGGACATATCGGTCAGTCTCTCCTACGAACCAGTCGTGGCGTTCCCCACCACGCGGCCGCCCGGGGTGCTCTCCGGCTCGGCCAGGGGAGCCGCTTCGAGCTGATCCAGCTCACTGAGAAGGGATTCGAGTTCAGCATCATTCAGGTCGCCAAGCGCCGTGTGCACGGACATGCCGCGCGTCGTGGCGTTGCGCGTGACCGGCGTATCGGCGCTGGCCAATGGCGGCGCGGCCTGCAGCGCCGTCTGCTGCGCCGACTCGCCCGAGATCGCGGTGTCGACGATCGCCACCGGCGACGTCCCGAAGTACGAGCGGGCAATCGCCAGCGACATCCCGCCAAGCGAGACGAAGGTCACGGCCGCCGCAATGCGGAAAAGGTTCGAGGAGCGACGCCCTTCGGTTCGCACCGTGCTGCGGCTCCCGGGACGACGGGCCGCCGGCCGGGGAAGCGCCGCGACGATCGATGCCGTATCGAGCGCCGGCACGCGCACGGCACGCATCGCCTGCCGCGCGGAACGCAGCAGCGCCAATTCTGCCGCGCAGTCTTCGCACGTGGCGAGGTGCCCCTCGACCTGCGCGCGTTCGGCGTCGGACAGGGCATCCTGCAGCAGCTCCGGCAGGAGCTCCCGCATTGCGACGTTTGGGCAATCAGTCATGCAGCGTCTCCTTGATCTGGCGCAGCGCGTTGTGATAATGCACTCGGGCCGCGCCTTCGGTCGTTCCCACCACTTCGGCGATCTCCTTGTACGACAGGCCATCGCTGACCCGGAGCGTGAAGACCTCGCGTTGCGTTGCGGTGAGGCGGCCAATGGCGCGCTGCATCTTCCGCTCCGCTTCCTCGGCGATCATGCCGTCGAGGGCATCGTACTCGGTCACCACGTCCGCATCCTGCAGCTCCGCCGTCTCCTTCTGCCGGCGCCGCGAGCGTCGCCGGTCGAGCACGAGCCGCCGGGCGATGGTGAAGAGCCAGGTCCGCAGGGAGCTATCGCCGCGAAAGGCATCCAGCGACCCGAAGGCCCGAACGAACGCATCCTGCACCACCTCATCCACGGCATCGCGGAGGCCGAGACTTGCCACATATCGTGCGACTGACGGAGCGTGCCGATCCACCAGGAGGGTGGCAGCTCGCTCGTCACCCGCGCGCCAGCGCGCGATCAACTCGCCGTCCGGCGCTTCCACGCCCGGTACAATTTCCGCGGTCATCCGCATCCGCCCAGTGAGACGCCCGACAGGGGAAAGTGTTAAGATGGGGGCGCTTCCGGTTGGAGTCGCCCCCGTTCCACGTTCCTGACGCCCCGTTCCCGTGGAAGTCATCGCCCATCGCGGTATGCCGCGCAAGTCGCGGGAAAACACGCTGGCCGGCTTTGCCGCGGCCATCGAGGCCGGCGCCGACGGCATCGAGCTCGACGTCCATGCCACGCGAGACGGGGTCGTCGTGGTGCATCACGACCCTACCCTGGCGCCCACGCCTGGGTCCCCGGCGGGTGCACTGGGAGCCAGGATCTCGTCGCTGTCCTTTGCCGAACTCCGACGCGAGACCTTTGGCGGCGGCGACGTCCCCACCCTCGACGAGGCGCTGGCCTTTGTCGATGGGCGCGCCACGATGTACGTGGAGGTGAAGGCGCGGGACATCGAGAGCCGCGTCGTCTCGGAGTTGACCCTGCACGGCGCGCGCGCGGCGGTCCACAGCTTCGATCATCGCGTCTCGCGCACCGTGCGCGACATCGCCCCCGACCTCCCCACCGGGATTCTCTCGACGAGCTATGTCCTCGAGCCGGAGCGCGCACTCCGCATCGCCGCCGCGCGAGACTACTGGCAGCATTGGGAGATGATCGACGAGGAGATGGTGAAGCGGGTACACGCGGCGGGGGGGCGCGTGATCGCGTGGACGGTGAACGCGCCGGGAGCCATCACGCACCTGCGGACGATTGGTGTCGATGCCATCTGCACCGACGTTGCAGACGAAGTGGTGCCGCTGGTGCGGCAAGCGACGGCCTCCGCGCATCGGTAGTCGTACGGCTGCGCCGGGAACCGCGGGTGGCGTGAAGGGACCGGCGAGCCATCTGGCCGCTGGTTGGTACCTCGGGTAGCTTCGGCCCCCCGATTACCCCCTTCGCCACCAGGAGTCCAGCGACCCACATGCGAGCGTTCATCCCGCTCTTGCTCGGGGCCACCGCCATCGGCTGCGCGGCGCAGCAACCCACGACGGCGCCCGCCCCTCGCCCTGCCCCGCCTGCTGCCGACAGTTCGCCCAAGGTGGTCGCCGGCGCCGGTGCCTTGAGCATCCCCAACGCCGATCCGTTCCCGAGCACCTATCGCCCGTTTGCCGCGCGCACGACGGTCATTCGCAATGCGACGATCATGACGGCCGCGGGTCCTTCATTGCGCGGCGCGTCGATCCTGCTGCGCGATGGCAAGATCGCGGCGGTCGGGACCACCCTCGACGTCCCGTCGGATGCCACCGTCATCGACGGCACCGGGAAGTTTGTCACGCCGGGGATCATCGACACGCACACGCACCTCGGGGTGTATCCGGCTCCGGGCGTCGACGCGCTGAGCGACGGCAACGAGATGACCAACCCCTCCACGCCTAACGTGTGGGCGGAGCACTCGGTGTACGCGCAGGATCCGCAGTTGCCGCGCGCGCTGGCGTCGGGTGTCACGACCGTCCAGGTGCTCCCGGGCTCGGCCAACCTCATCGGCGGGCGCAGCACGATTCTCAAGGTGGTGCCGTCACGCACGGTGCGCGGGATGAAGTTCCCGGGGGCCAAGTACGGGCTCAAGCACGCGTGCGGCGAGAATCCCAAGCGCGTGTATGCCAACCGCGGGCCGTCCACCCGCATGGGGAACGTGGCCGGGTGGCGCGCGCAGTACCTGCAGGCGGAGCAGTATCGGCGCCGGTGGGATCGCTGGCTCGCCGACCGCAAGGGTGAGCCGCCGGCGCGCGACCTGAACATGGAGACGCTCGCCGACGTCCTGCGCGGCAACATCCTGGTGCAATGGCACTGCTACACCGCGGCCGACATGCAGGGGGCGATTGACGTCGCCGAGGAGTTCGGCTTCCAGATCCGTTCGTTCCACCACGGCGTCGAGGCCTACAAGCTCGCCGACGTCCTGGCGCAGAAGGGGATCTCGGCGTCGCTCTGGTCTGACTGGGGGGGCTTCAAGATCGAGGCGATGGATGGCGTGCGCGCCAACCTCGCCCTGGTGCACGCGGCCGGCGCGCGCGCCATCGTCCACTCGGACGACGCCAGCGGCATGCAGCGCCTCACCCAGGATGCCGCGAAGTCGATCGCCGAGGCCCGCACGTTAGGCATCACCGTGACCGAGGACGAAGCGATCAAGTGGCTGACCGTCAACCCGGCGTGGGCCCTGGCGCTCGACGACCGCATCGGGACGCTCGAGCCGGGGAAGAATGCCGACGTCGTCCTGTGGAGCGGCACGCCCTTCAGCATCTACACCAAGGCCGAGAAGGTCTGGATCGACGGAGCGTTGATGTTCGATCGCCTCAACGCCGCCTCGCGGTGGCGCACCGACTTCGAACTGGGCTTTGTCCCCGAGACCGAGGGAGGGCGCTGAGATGACGACCATGCAACGCACCACCTCGTGGATCTCGGGTGCGGCGATCGCACTGGCGCTGGCGACGAGTGCACTCCCGGCCCAGACCATCGCCATCACCGGCGCCAAGGTCTTCCCGGTGAGCGGACCACCGATCGAGAACGGGACGGTCGTGATACGCGATGGGAAGATCGTCGCCGTCGGGAGCAACGTCTCGATCCCGGCCGACGCGCGGCGTATCGACGCGACCGGGAAATGGGTCACGCCCGGGATCTTCAACGCCACCACGTCGCTCGGCCTCACCGAGATCGGCGCCGTGGAAGAGACGGTCGACCTTTCCGCGCGCGGCCAGGGTGACGGGATCGTGCCGTCGCTGCGCGTGTGGGATGGCTTCAACCCCGCGTCGCCCCTGCTGCAGGTCACCCGCAACGACGGCATCACCACCGCGGGCCTGGTGCCGCGCGGAGGCCTCATCGGCGGTCAGGGGGCCGTCATCGCCCTCGGCGATGGCACGTTAGGCGACGTACTGCTCAAGGGGCCGGCGGCGATCTTCGCCGATCTGGGCTCCAAGGGGAACGATCGCGGCGCCTCGCGCGCCGAGGTGTACCAGCGCATGCGTGCCGTGCTCAGCGAGGCGCGCGATTGGCCAAAGCGGAAAAACCGGTACGACGCCAACGGGTCGCGTCCGCTGGCCGCGCGTCCGGTGGACCTCGAGGCACTGCAGCCGGTGCTGCGCGGCGAGATCCCGCTGGCCATCGATGCCGATCGTGCCAGTGACCTGCTGGTCGCGCTCGACATCGCCCGCGAATTCAACCTCAAGGTGGCGCTGACGTCGGCATCCGAAGGGTGGAAGGTCGCCGACCAGATTGCCGCGGCCAAGGCGTACGTCCTCGTGGGGGCGCTCAACAACATCCCGCGTGACTTCGCCATCCTCGGGGCGCGCCAGGAGAACGCGGCGCTGCTGCAGAAGGCCGGCGCCCGGGTGATCATCGCCGGCGGCGCCGATGCCTTCAATGCCCGCAACGTGAAGTACGAGGCGGGGGTTGCCGTCTCGTTCGGGATGCCGTGGGACGCGGCGTTGCGCGCGGTGACGCTCACGCCGGCCGAGATGTACGGCGTCGCCGACCGCGTCGGGACGCTGCAGCCAGGGCGCGATGCGACGCTGGTGATCTGGAGCGGCGATCCGTTGGAGCTGTACACGCACGCCGACAAGGTCTTCGTGCGCGGCCGTGAGGTGCAAGGCACGTCGCGCCAGGACGAGTTGATGCGGCGCTACAGGACGCTGCCTCCCGACTATCGCGCGAAGCCCTGATCGACCGGGGCGCGCAGGAGACACCGTTCGAAGTACACGAGGGGCGCATCGGATGTCGATGCGCCCCTCGTGGCGTGACGGCCGTGTTGTGCCGCGCGTGCTCGCCGCCTACAGCGTGACAGCAGGTCCGTCGGTGGTGCCGCCCGGCGGCGCCGCGGCGCGCTCGCTCGGCGCTGCCGCGTCGGCAGG
Source organism: uncultured Gemmatimonadaceae bacterium (assembly GCA_964560345.1). Classification (GTDB taxonomy): domain Bacteria; phylum Gemmatimonadota; class Gemmatimonadetes; order Gemmatimonadales; family Gemmatimonadaceae; genus SCN-70-22. Next base: position 1,757 of record CAZLLP010000225.1, on the reverse strand, counting down.
TGGCGCGTCGGCGGGTGGGGCGTCGGCCGGCGGAGCGTTGCGCCCCGTGAGGGTGCGCATCTGGTCCTCGAGGGCGGCCAGTTCCTCCTCGCGCGCGCGCACCGCCTCGACGAGGCGCACCATCGCGTGGTCGTCCGGCGTCTCCTTGCCAGAGCGCGCGCGATAGACCGCGTAGCCTAACGACTGCGCCGCCCGGTCCACCGTCTGGCGCGCGCGGAAGATCTCGAGCCGAAGCTTTCCCTCGTCGAGGGCGTCTTGCGCAACCCGCCCGGCACGATCGAGTTCTGTGCGCAGCTTGTTCCACAGGGCCATGGAGTCATCCTGCCACGGTAAGGGACGTGAACGACCGGCGGATCGGAGCGCCCGCCTCGCTTCCTCTACGAGAGTACCATCCCACGGGTTACGGCGCATCGGGGGCCTCGCCGATCGGCAGCGAACGTGTCGATCCGGCTTAGAACGAAAACGCCTCCGGAGATCCGGAGGCGCAACCGTGTACGAGCCGAACGTCCTGCCGGCGAGTTACGCCGCGGGGACGGTCTCGGTCGGGAACGGATCGACGCTCACCTGCTGGCGCTTCTTGTCCTTGTGGTGGAAGCGCACGACGCCGTCGACCAGCGCGTAGATGGTGTAGTCGGTGCCGAGGCCAACGTTCTGGCCAGGGTGCCACTGGGTGCCGCACTGGCGCAGAATGATGTTGCCGGCACGAACGGCTTCGCCGCCGTACTTCTTGATGCCGCGGTACTTCGGATTGCTGTCGCGCCCGTTGCGGGATGAGCCGACGCCCTTTTTATGTGCCATGGTGTCCCCTCGTCAGCCGAGCGTGATGTCCTTGATGCGGACTTCCGTGAATCCCTGCCGGTGCCCCTGCTTGCGGGCGTAGTTCTTCCGGCGCTTGAACTTGAACACGACGATCTTTTCGCCGCGACCATGCTTCACGATCTCACCGGTCACCTTGGCACCGGTAAGGTACGGGACGCCGGTACGGACGGTCGAGCCGTCGGAGCCGAGCAGCACTTCGTTGAATTCAACCGAGGCACCGGCATCGCCGGGGAGCGTCGCGATGCGCAGCGTCGACCCGGGCTGAACCCGATACTGCTTGCCGCCGGTGCGGATAATGGCGTAGGTCATGGTCTCGAAACGGAAAAAAGAATGCGAGCCCGAAAAGCTAGTCGTGACATAGGGTTCGGTCAACCCGCTACGCGACCGAGTATTGCTGCGTCACGTCGCGCCCTGCTCCCTTCACCACCAGCTTGAACTCGTCGGGCCGTAAAAGCGGGTCGTCGCGCATCTCGACCACGAAGCCGGCGGCCTTTTCGAGCTTGCGGAGATAGTCCTTCTCCTGGTCCAGCAAGTACAGGGCGACCTCGGGGTGCAGCTTCACCACCAACTGCTCCCGGCGCCCCTCCACCGCCATCCGCTTGACCGAACGTTCCACCCGGCGGACGATGGTTTCCGGGGTGAATACGCGCCCGGTCCCGTTGCAGGTCGGACATGCCTCGGTCATCTGCTGCAGGTGGCTCTGACGCACCCGCTGGCGGGTCATCTCGATCAGACCGAGATCGCTCACCGGGAACGCCTTGGTGCGCGCCCGATCCCGTCCCAGGTGGGTTCGGATCTCCTGCAGCACCCGGTCGCGGTTGCTCTTGGTCTCCATGTCGATGAAGTCGCAGACGATGATCCCCCCCATGTCGCGGAGACGGATCTGGCGTGCGACTTCGCGGGCGGCCTCGAGGTTCGTTTTCAGGATGGTCTTCTCG
>CAZLLP010000224.1:0-7579 GCA_964560345.1 uncultured Gemmatimonadaceae bacterium | reverse complement strand
GGATCGATCTCGAGACCGAGCAACGCCGGTTCGGCTTGTTCGAGGAGCTCGCGACTCTCGGCGATGAAGTCGTTGAGGAGCGACAGGTCCGATTCGGGCGGGAGGAGCGCGGCGGGGGCGCCGGACGCCCCGATCACCTCGGCCGACACGTTGGCCACCGTCACGACGGTCGCGATGGGCGTCGGCATGCGCGGCGGCTTGGGCGACGGCGCGGGACGCGGCGCGGCCTCGGACTCCGGTTCGTTCCCCAGGACGAGCGCGAGGCGATCGCGGAGATCGAGGCGGTTCTGGGCGGCGATCACGACCTGCTGCAGTTCCACGGCGACGCGTTCGCGCGCATCGACCGCGGTGCCACTCCAACGCACGAGTGCATCACCCATCAGTGCACGCACGCCTTCCGGGAGCGACGCATCCTCGGGGAGGGCGTGGAGGGTGTTGAGGATCTCGTGGTAATCGTCGTCGGTTGCCTCGAGGGCGATCAGGCGCGCGGCGAGGTCGTTGAGCGAGTGCGACGGCACGGGATGCGAGTCGTGGAGAGGAAGGACGCGCACATCCGGCGAGGGAGGGTTCCCGCGGACTGCCTCTTCGAAGTGTCGGCCGCGAGGTGGCGCTTCTTGACCGGAGGAACCCCGACCCTAAGCAGCAAAAAGCGCCACCGCCCGAGGGGGGCAGTGGCGCCAGCGCTTGCACCGGGACCCGCGCTAGGCGATGGCCTTGGTGGCGATGATCTCGTCGGCGACCGCCTGGCGTTCGGCGCGGTTCTGCGTCGAGGCGTTGGGGTCGAAGGTGACGGGCCCCGTGGGGAGGAGGGAGGGCGTGACCTCGGGGTTCACGGCACCGAAGACCGCCGGATCGAAGACCTTGGCGATGCTCGACAGGCGCGTCTCCATCTCGGTGAGCACGGCAGATGCGTAGTTGAGCTGCTGGCTGGTGATGTCCTGGAACTGCATGTGCCCCATGAGGGCGAACAGCTCGTCGCGCAGCGAGCCGCGGATGGTGCTCGCCTTGTCGTCAGGCTCCCCGTGTTCGCTGGCGTAGGCATCCAGGTCATCGACCATCATGTTGGCGCGGTCGAGGCCATTGAGGATGTCGGTGGCCGCCGTCTCGGTCGCGTTGGAGACTTCGCGCAGCTTGTCGTGCGTGTGCTGGATCTTCTCGACCGCCGCGCGTTCGAGGAGGTGCCGGCTCTGACGCAGCGAGTCGAGCACGCCGAGGATCTCGGCGTAGCCGCGCGCGAGGAGGTCAGAGAGCCCGACGAGTCCGATGGAGGTCCCCTGAGGCTGGGTCATGGCCGCGCGCACTCGCTGTTCGAGGGATGGAGGGCCTTCACCATCCAGATCCCCCATATCGTGGATCGCGGTGTCGACCAGTCGGAGCGTCGCTTCCGAATCGTACAGAAGCTCGCTGGGCTGCTTGGCGCTCATGCTCAGGCCGCCGCCGCGGTACCACTCAACACGGCGTCGATCTTTTCCTTCAAGACCTGCGGCGTGAATGGCTTGACGATGTAGTTGTTCACACCGGCCTGCACGGCGGCGATGATGTCTTCCTTCACGCTGCGCGTGGTCACCATGAGGATGGGGACCGCCTTGCCCTCGGGATGGGCGCGGAGCGCGCGGGTGAGATCGAGCCCGGACACGTTGGGCATGTTCCAGTCGGTAATGACGAACTGGATCGATCCATCGAACTTGTCGATGGCTTCGCGGCCATCGCCGGCTTCGACGCACTCGCTGTAGCCGATGCGTTGCAGCGAGTTGACGAGGATGCGCCGCATCGTGGCCGAGTCGTCGACGACGAGGATCTTCATGGTCCGGGTCTCCTGCAGGGAAAAGTGCTAGACGTCACCGCGGTCGATGATCCGGCGCGCGACTTCGCCCACGACGGCGTCGGCATCGTACGCCCCGCTGATGACGCGGCGACGGACTTCGGCCAGACGTTGTTCCGTTCCTGGGGTCGTCGGCTCGAGCTGGGCGGCCTTGGCGCGCCCCGCATCCGAGATCTCGACACGATCGAACTTCTCTACTTGTGACGGGGTCCGCTGGCTCGAGCGTTCGCGCGCATCGACCGGTTGGGTCGAGACATCGCGGGCACGATCGGGGCGAAGCGGTCCGCCATTGCCGCCTTGGATCTTCATCGGCATCCTCCTTGCCTTGAGTTATCGGCAGTGTTGTGGAGGAACTTAATGTCGCCTGACGCGGAAAGGCCTTCGATGGGGACGCAGCGGGCGTCCTTCCGGTGACCTAGAGGCGTTCGTCGACCGTGGGAGACGGGGGCTCGGTGACCAGTTCCCTGGCCTCCCGCCGCCGCCGCAGGAGTTCCTGGACCACGCCACTCCCGAGGACGGGAGCGACGCCCGTCACCTGTTGCATGGGCGGTGCCACGCGGTGCAGCTCGGAGAGCGCGGCGCTGATGAGCTCCTGCACTTCCGGCAGCGGGGCCTCGGCCAGCGGATCGGCGTGGGTCCCGTCAGCGTCGGATTCCGTCAGCTGCGCGCGCAGGGCGCCCAGCACCTCGGCCAGGAGGGCGGCGTCGCGCGGCGACGGCGGATCGAAGGGTGATTCCCAGCGCGGGGGCATGAGCGGCGCACGCCTGCCTAACGGGTGCGATCGAGGTGCTGTCGCACGGCCTTGCCGGCAACAGCGCTGTAGGCCGTGCGCGCGGCGTCATCGTGCCGCACGCGATCGAGCTGCTCGCCGATCGACAGGCGGGCGGTCTGCGCGCGCTGTTCCAGCTCGCCGTTGAGCCGGGCGGCTTCGGCGGCCGCCAGGCGGACCGGGCGTAGCAGGAGGTCGAGTGCCTCGCGCGTCGCCTTGGTGCTGGCGGCGCGGCGCGTGTCACCGAGCATGCGGGAGAGCTGTGCCGTCCGCGCGGAAAGCAGGTCGCGGGCGTCGAGGGCTGCGCCGAGCGCCGCGTCATCATCCGAGTCGATGGCGCGGAGCGCGGTCGCCGAGAGCGCAGCGAATCGCTCGAAGAGCTGTTGGAGCTCGACCGCTCCCTGCACCACGCCAGCCATCAGGACGCGGCGACGGCCGCCGGGGCGTCGGTGTTGGTGCGCGCCACCTGCGCGAAGGCCTCGTGCAGCTCACCCGCGAGTCGGATGATGGCATCGAGGCGCTCGGCACTGGGCTTCACGCCCATGATCAGGAGCTCGCCCAGCATGAAGGTGTAGATGCTGGCGAGTCGCGCGGCGAGGTCGCCTCCCTTCTGGTGGTCGAGGGTGACCAGGAGTTCGGTGAGCGCGGCGCGGGCGCGCTCGAGCGAATCGGAGCGCGCCGCCGCCTCGGTGTCGGCCAGCTGCAAGCGCGCCCGGCGCAGGTTGATCAGCAGGTGTTCGTAGATGATGACGACGAGTTGCGCGGGGGAGGCGGAGAGCACCTCCGCCTCACGATACCGCGCGGCCTGCTTGGCAAATGCGCCGTACGACATGCAGCCTCACTTCCAGCGTGGGAGTGTAAGGCGCAGGCTACCCGTTGGACGATTGCAGCGAGTTGATGAAGCTCGTCAGCGAGGTGCCCTGCGACTGGATCCGGCTGATCGCCCGCTCCATCTCCGTGAACTGCTTGAGCAGTGCGGCACGGCGGCGGTCGATCTGCTGCTGGACAGTATCGGCACGAGTCGTCATGTCGTTGATCGACTTCTCGAGCGACTGTTGCTGCTCGTAGATCGTGCCGTCGGGGCGCGCGAAGACATCAGCGGCGTTGTACAGCATCCCGCCCACGCCGAGCGTGAACGAGATGTCGCCGATGGCTCCGGTGGCGGTCCCGGTGTACGAGATCGAGAGCCCTTCGAGCGGATCGCCGACGAGTGGCGGCGCCGAGGTCAGCACCTGTCCGCTCCCCGTGGCCGCCACGCCGCCAATCGTCCCCGCGACATCGGTCCCGGCGAAGGTACCGGCGGCGATGCCCAGCTGCGCCGACCCATCGGTCCCGCCGGCGGTGTAGGCGACGGTGATCTGGGAGGCGGTGCCAAAGCGCGAGCCGGTGAGCACCAGGTCGTTGCCGTTCTTCGATGCGCTGATCGCCATCTTCGACGTGGCAAACAGCGAGTTGAGCTTGGCGACGATCGAGTCGGTGGTGTCGCCGTTGGCGAGCGAGATGCTCCCCGTGGCGCCGCTGATGGCATCGGTGATGGTCAGCGTGTCGGCGGTGGCATCGTCGACATAGGTCCCGCTGAAGCCCGTCCCCGTCACGACCGGCGTTGTTGCCGCAGCGGTGATGTTGACGGCGTATGTCCCCGGGACGGTCTTGTCGGTCGACGACCAGTAGCCGAGCTGGCTGTTGGTGCTCGTCCCCGCCGTATTGAAGAGGGCGACGACGTCGGTGAAGTTGGTGGCGAGCGCCGACTTGAACGACGCTTCGTCGAGTTTGAGCGTTCCATCGGACTGCAGCGCGAGCCCCGCAGCACCAGCGCGCACGAAGTTGCCGCTGAGCCCCGACACGTTCGACAGGAGTTGCGACGTGAGCGTCGCGATGGTCGAGCGCAGCGTGCTGCTTCCCTTGAGCGGCTGTCCGTCCTTCTGCTGCGCGGTGCGGAAGTTCACCAGGGCGTTGTACGCATCGGCGACCGCCTTGACCTTACTGGCCAGGGCGGCGTCGTCGCGCGACACGTTGAGCGACACCGTGGAGCCCACTTCGGCCTGCTGCAGGTTGAGCGTGACGCCGTTGAGCGCGTCGCTGATGGTGTTGCTCGCGCGCTTGACGACCACACCGTCCACGCGGACGGAGGCGTCGGACCCGGCGACGACTTCGCGCTGACGCCCGACGGTCGAGACGAGCTGGCGCCCCAGCGGCACGATGCTCCCTCCCGCGTGCGTCGCGGAGAGCGAGAGCGCGAGCTGCGAGTCACCGGTCGCGCTGTCGGTGAGGACGATCTTCCCGCCGCTGAGCGACGCGGTGGCGGTGCGCGTCCCCGCACCAAAGCCGCTGGTGGCGTCGTTGATCTTGTCCAGCAGCGTCTGCATCGTGTCGCTGGCGCCGACCGCGAAGGAGAGCGAGACGGCCGTGCCATCGCCGCGCTGCCCCTGCACGTTGAAGGTGTCGCCGGCGACGAGCGCCAGCGGGTTGCCGTTGACGCGCAGGTCGGTGAGCAGGGTGGAGGCCGCGGCCGCCGCGCCTAACGCGTCGGTGTAGGCGTTCTCGCTCTGCACCACCTGGCCGATGCCACCGCGCCCGTTCTTGACGAAGCCGAGCACCTCGAGCGTGCGCTGCCCACCCGGCGTCGAGGCCGAGACGGTGTCGCTGGTGACGAGGCGATAGCCGGACTTGCCGCCTGACGTTTCGGTGGTGACCGAGGCGTTGCCGCCAGCGGCGGCGATCTTGGCGGCGATCGACGAGAGCGAGTCGACGGTGAGGTCGACGGTAATGACACGCCCGCCCACTTCAATGGTGCTCGGCGGGGGCATGGTCACCCCCATCATCGTGGCAATGGCGGCGGTGGTGGACGACACCTTGGCGGTCTGCACGCCGCCATCGCTGGCGACGTTGAGCGTCTTGTTGCTGTCGACGACGCCGAGCGACTGCAGGAGTCCGGTCGAATCATCGACGAGCTCGATCCCCGCCGCACCAGTCTGGTCGGCGGAGAGGACGAGGCGGTGCTGCGTGCTCCCGGTGCTGAGCACCGAGGCGGTCACGCCGGACGGAGTGCTGCCGGCGTTGAGGGCGTTGATCTTGTCCCGGACGTTGCTGAGCGTGTCCGTGGCGACCACGGTGACCTTCTGGCCGTTGACGGCGAACTCGCCGGCGAGGCCGAGCGCGGTCGAGGCGCTGGCGACCACATTCCCCGAGAGCTTGTTGGCACGGGCGACATCGAGCACCTCGACTGCGAAGGTCCCCGGCGTTGCACCTGCCGAGGCGGACGCGGTGAGGAGCGTGCGGCCGCTGGTGGCGCTGGTACCGCCGGACACCTGAAAGACACCGAAGTCGCTGCTGTTGCGGAGCGCCTTGGCGGCATCGCGAAACTTGAGCGCCAGCGTCTGGTACGAGGTCCAGGCGTCATTGCGCTTCTGGGCCTGCGACTTCCGGGTCGTGATCGGGTCGAGCTTGCGCTGCTTGTCGATGTTGACCAGCTGATCGACGAGGTCGCGCCACTGTACGCCGCTCGCGAGTCCGCTGAAACTGCCAATGGGGTCGGCCATGAGGTCCCTGCCGTCTTTGTGCGAAGACCCGGGACCGGCAACAGCGCCGGCCCCGGGATCCTACGCTGCCTGCTGCTTGGTGTTAGCCGCGGAGCAGGGAGAGGATGCTCTGGCCAGAGGCGTTGGCCTGGGCCAGCATCGCGGTACCAGCCTGCGAGAGCACCTGGTTCTTCGTGAACGTGGTCATTTCCGAGGCCATGTCGAGGTCGCGGATGGTGGACTCCGCCGCACTGAAGTTCTGCATCGTGGTGCGGACGTTCTCCGTGGCGACTTCGATTCGGCTCTGGAGCGAACCGATGACACCGAGGGCCGTGTTCACCGCCGTGATCGCCACGTCGATCTGGCTCAGCGCCGACTGCGCGTTGGCCAGGGTCGTCGGGTCGGTCGCGACCGTGAGGCTCGAGGACGACAGGTTGAGCTGCGAGCCCGAGATCGTGATCTTGTCGTTGCCGCTATACTGGCCCGACGAAGAGACGAGGAACGTGCCCGTGCCGGCGCCGATGGTGATGTTGCCGGCCAGCGTGGCCGCACCGACCGCCGAGGTGGTCTCGATCGAGACGCCGAGCGAGGAGAAGTTGAGCGACTGCTTGGTGGCTGCCGTCACGCCGAGGGTCTGCGACACCGAGCCGTTGGTCAGGGTGGCCACGCTACCGCCCGAAGAGAGCGTCAGCGCGCCGGTCCCGGCGCCCGTCAACTTGATGTCGTACACGCCAGTGGTGGTCGCCAGCGCCGTGGAGGCGGTGTCGATCGTCGCGCCGAACGCACCGTTGAGGAGCGTGTTCCCCTGGAACTTGACCGTCGAAACCGTACGGTCGATTTCGTTTCGGAGCGCCTGATACTCGGTCGTGATGCGCGAACGGCCAGCCGAGTCGACGTTGTCCGACGCGGCCTGCGAGGCCAGTTCCTTCATGCGCTCGAGCATCTTCTGCACCGTGCCGGCCGCGCCTTCGGCGATGTTCAGCACCGAGTTGGCCTGCTCGGAGTTACGCGCTGCCTGTCCCATGGAGCGAATGTCCGCACGCAGGACGTTCGCGATCCCGAGGCCGGCGGCGTCGTCAGCCGCGCGAGTGATGCGGAAGCCGCTGGACAACTTGGCCATCGAGGCAGAAACCTGCTCGTTGACGCGGGTAAGGTTGCCCTGGGCGCGCAGCGCGCTGACGTTGGTGTTGATACGCATCTGGACTGCTCCTTGGTCTTGAAGTAGGGGAATCCGTTCCCCTCTGGGGTTCCGGCGGTATGCCGTCCCTCCAAGAGCGTGTATCGGAGCCTTCGGTTCGGGACTTTAGGATTCAGCGAAAAAATCTTGGGACGGGAGACGGGAGACGGGAGACGGGAGTGCGGGCGCGCTCCGCGCGCCAGCCAACGCTCCCGTCCACGTGACCTGGCGCACACCCTCGCCTCGCTGAAGCACCGCGAGCGGCGCCGCAGGCGCCCCTCGCACTCCCGTCT
>CAZLLP010000223.1:0-7654 GCA_964560345.1 uncultured Gemmatimonadaceae bacterium | reverse complement strand
CCCCGACGTGACGGACACGCACTGCTATCGCACCTGGCAGCGGGCGGAGGTGGTGTATGTAGCCGAGGGGACGGGGACGCTGGAGTCGGTCTTTGGCGACCTGCCGTATCGGGCTGGCGACTATGTCGTGCTGCATCGCAACATCACGCACCGCTGGCGCCTGGACGCCGCGACGCCGCAGAAGTTCCTGGTGATGGAAAGCCGGGGGCACGTGCGCTTTCCGCGACGCTACCTCAACGACGTGGGGCAGTTCGTGGAAGGGGCGCCATTCTGCGAGCGCGACATCCGGCGGCCGATGACGTTGCAGCCGCATGACGAGAAGGGCGACTTCCCGATCCTCGTCAAGCAATACGATGCGCTCAACGAACTGGTGCTCGACCACCATCCGTTTGACGTCGTGGGATGGGACGGCTACTTCTATCCGTGGATCTTCAACATCCACGACTTCGAGCCGATCGTCGGGCGCATTCACCAGCCACCGCCAGTGCACCAGACGTTCCTGGGCGACGGCTTCGTGATCTGCTCGTTCTGCCCGCGTCCGTACGACTTCGACCCCGAGGCGATCCCGGCGCCGTACAATCACTCGAACGTCGACTCCGATGAGGTGCTGTTCTACGCCTCGAGCGAGTTCATGAGCCGCAAGGGGATCGAGTACGGCTCGATCACGCACCACCCCGACGGCCTCCCGCACGGGCCGCACCCGGGCCGGACTGAGGCGTCGATCGGTGCCAAGTACACGAACGAGCTGGCGGTGATGATGGACTCGTTCCGTCCGCTGAAGGTGGCCAAGGCGGCGATGGCGATCGAGGATCCCAAGTACCACCAGAGCTGGCTGGACCAGCAGCACGCGTCGTTCGCGCCACCGACCTCGTAGAGGACGGGAAGACGGGAAGACGGGAAGACGAGATGCACTGCTTTCACTCGTCTTCTCGTCTGCCGCGATGCTCGCACTGGTGCGCGCGGTCTGTCGTCGGTGCTTTTTTCCCTTGTCTCGCGGCGCGTTGCACGTCGGCGATGTTCGGCACTCGTCGCGTTGTTGCTCGCTGCCCCTCGTCGATTTTCCTCGGCAGTTGCATTGCGGCGCGCTGCAGCTCGTCGGTCGGCCGCGGCAGTTGTCCGGTCCCGCGCGGCACGTCGTCGGTTCGCGTCTGCCGCTGTCCGGTCAAGCGCTGCACCTGGTCGGTTCGCGTGGGAAACAGTCCGGTTAAGCGCTGCCCCTCGAGGGTTCGCGTCGGCGGCTGCCCGGTCAAGCGCTACGCCTCGTCGGTTTGCGTCGGGAGCTGTCCGGTTTCGCGCAGCACCTCGCCGGTTCGCGTCGGCAGCTGTCCGGTTTCGCGCTGCACCTCGCCGGTTCGTCGCGGCGGTCGTCTGGTCCCTCGCGATGCCTCGTCTGTTCGCCTCGGCAGGGGTCCGGTTTAGCGCTGCACCTCGCCGGTTCGCCTCGGCAGGGGTCCGGTGTCGGTCTGCAGTTCGTCGGTTCGCTGCGGCAGTTGCCCGGTCCCGCGCCAGGCGTCGTCGGTTGGCATAGGCAGGTCTACAGTTTGACGCTGCACCTCGTTGGTACGCCGCGGCAGCCGTCCGGTGTCGGGCTGCACCTCGTCGGTTCGCCGTCGCGGATCTCCGATGAGGTGCTGCGGCGCCGCGGTACAACCTGACGTGCGCCCTCTCGCGCGCCAAAGTCCGTCAGATCCGCACGGTCACCGACCAGCTCGCACCGAGTGTGGCTTACGGCGTGCCACTCACCCCCGCGCCAGCGCCGCCAGCGCCTCTCGAGCGGCCGGCGTGAGAATCAGAGAACCCGAGATGGCGGCGCGCTCATAGAGCAGCGATTCCCAGTGCTCGGTCCCTTCGACGAAGACGCGCTTGAGTTCTCGCACCGCGGCCGTGTTCGCCCCGGCCAGCTTGCGGGCGAGCGCGTTCACGATGTCATCCACCTCGGCGACAGACTCGGCTACTCGTGCGTACAAGCCCGCGCGCTCGGCCCACGCGGCGTCTCGCCAGTCGTAGTCGACCGACATCGCGACGAAGTGCCCGTGCCCGATCTTGTGTTCGATGACTGGGCCGACGACAAACGGTCCGATGCCGACGGCCAGTTCACTCAGCCGCACCGATGCGCTCCGCACCGCGACGCTGTAGTCCGCCGCGGCCGCAAGACCGACGCCGCCCCCCACCGCCTTGCCATGAATGCGCGCGATGACGAACTGCGGGCAACGGCGCATCGCCAGGATCACGTGCGCAAAACCCGAGAAGAACGCCTTCCCCTGGTGCTCATCGCTGATGCTGCGCAGCTCGTCGAACGAAGCGCCGGCGCAGAACGGGCCGGTGCCTTCGCTCTGCAGGACAATCACGCGCACATCGTCGCGGGGGCCAAGGGCGTCGAACGTGGCCGCCAACTCGCGCAGCGTGGCACCGGGGAGCGAGTTCCCCTTGGGATGGCCGAAGGTGATCGTGGCAACGCCATGCTCGACGTCGTGTCGTACGGTACCGGCGTCGAGTGGAGACGGGGTGGTCATGGGGCGGGGGCGATGGTTCGGCGAATGCGGAAGTGACGGGCGCCACCTCAGGAGGAGGCGGGCGTCGGCGAAAGCTAGTCGGGCCCGTCACGACAGGCGTCGCGACTGACCGACGACGTGAATCGCGTTAGGACTTGTCGGTCCTAATACGAAGGGTTCGCCGACGCAAGACTTTGCGCCCGTTGGAGATGCGGAGATACTTGTAGTGTGTCGCGGCGCGCCCCGGGTGACCTGGCGTTGGTGCCGCGACCGCCTGACCCAAGCGACCCGCCGGAGACTCGCCTCATGACGCAGACCGTGCCCACGCCGACCGACGACGCCGAGCGCATCGCCGCCTTCGAGGCGCGCATCGCCGAGGGCGGAGTGATCGAACCTAAGGATTGGATGCCGCCGCGGTATCGGCAGCAGCTCATCCGCATGATGTCGCAGCACGCGCACTCCGAGATCGTCGGGATGCTCCCGGAAGGGAACTGGATCACGCGCGCGCCCTCGCTGCGCCGCAAGATGACGCTGATCGCCAAGGTGCAGGACGAGGGCGGCCACGGCCTCTACATCTACTGCGGCACCGAGACGCTCGGCATCGATCGCAGCGAGTTGATCGAGCAGCTGCATAACGGGACGGCGAAGTACTCGTCGATCTTCAACTATCCGACGCTGTCGTGGGCCGACATCGGCATCATCGGCTGGCTGGTGGACGGCGCGGCGATCGTGAACCAGACGATGCTGGCCAAGGCGTCGTACGGGCCGTATGCGCGCGCCATGATCCGTATCTGCAAGGAAGAGAACTTCCACAAGCGCCAGGGCTACGAGATCTGCGCCACGCTGGCGGCGTGGACGCCGGAGCAGAAGGCGATGGTGCGGGACGCGCTCAACCGCTGGTGGTGGCCGTCGCTGATGATGTTCGGGCCGAGCGACAAGGACTCGCCCAACTCGGCCGAACTCATGAAGTGGGGGGTGAAGCGCAAGTCCAACGACGAGCTGCGCCAGCGCTTCGTGAACCTCACGGTGCCGCAGGCGCAGGCGATCGGCCTCACCTTCCCCGATCCCGACATGCGCTACGACGAGGCGACCGGGAACTGGGAGTTTGGCGCCATCGACTGGACCGAGTTCTGGGCAGTGGTCAAGGGCGATGGCCCGTGCAACCGCGAGCGCCTCGAGGCCCGTCGCAAGGCGCACGACGACGGCGCGTGGGTGCGGGAAGCGGCCGAGGCGTACGCCGCCAAGCAGCGAGACACACGCCGCCCCGTGGCGGCCTAACGAGTCACACGACGACCTGGGGACGAGGACACGCACGATGACGAGCCCGACGATCGCGACCGCGCCCAAGGGGGGCGACTCGCAGTGGCCGCTGTGGGAGGTATTCACGCAGGAAGAGGCCGGCGCTCCGCACCAGCACGCCGGCAGCGTGCACGCGGTCGACGCCGAGCAGGCGTTGCAGAACGCGCGCGACGTGTATTCGCGCCGGAACGAGGCCATCTCGCTTTGGGTGGTCCCGAGCGTGACGATCGTGGCCTCGACGCCCGAAGACGTCGGGCCGTTCTTCGACCCGGCCAATGACAAGGCGTACCGGCATCCGCAGTTCTACAAGACGCCGCGGGGCGTGCGCGTCTTCTGACATCGCAGAAGACGGGAAGACGGGAAGACGAGAAGACGAGAAGACGAGGAACGGCTCGTGGACGACGCGAACAAGAACGACTTCTTCACATACCTCCTTCGCCTTGGCGACGATCGGCTCATTCTCGGACATCGGGTGTCCGAGTGGTGCGGGCATGGGCCGATCCTCGAGGAGGACATCGCGCTCAGCAACATCGCCCTCGACCTGATCGGGCAGGCGAACCTGCTGTTGCAGCTCGCGGGGCACGTGGAGGGAGAGGGGCGCGACCAGGATGCGCTGGCCTACTTTCGTGAGGCGGTCGGCTTCCGCAACGCGCTCCTGTGCGAGACACCCAACGGCGACTTCGGCGACACGATCGTGCGGCAGTTCCTCTTTTCCACCCACGCGCTCTTCGTGCTCGAGCAGTTGCAGCGTTGTCAGCACCCCGAACTGGCCGGCATCTCCGCCAAGGCGTTCAAGGAGACGCGTTACCACGTGCGTCACAGCGGCGAGTGGATCATCAAGCTCGGCGACGGCACGGAGGAGAGTCACCGCCGGGTGCAACGGGCGCTGGACCAGGCGTGGCGCTACACGGGCGAGCTCTTCCAGGGCGACGACGTCGAGCAGCGCCTGGCCGCGCAGGGGCTGGCCGTCGATCCGGCGTCGGTGCGCGACGCGTGGCTGGCGCAGGTCAAGGACGTGGTGAGCACCGCCACCCTCACCCTGCCAGCGGACGGCTTCATGCAGCGCGGTGGACGTGTTGGCAAGCACACCGAGCACCTCGGCCACCTGCTAGCCGAAATGCAGATCGTGGCGCGCAGCCACCCGGGGGCCAAGTGGTAGCGCAGGCGGGGCCCTCGCGCGACGAGCTGTGGGCGATGCTCGACGAGGTCAAGGACCCTGAGGTCCCGGTGCTGAGTGTCGTCGAACTCGGGATCGTGCGCGACGTGCGGTTGGAGGGAAACGAGGTCGTCGTCGACATCACGCCAACCTACTCCGGCTGTCCGGCGATGCACGAGATCGAGCGTTGCGTGAGCGGGGCGCTCGCGGCACGCGGGCTCACGGCGCGGGTGCGGACCGTCTTCTCGCCCGCGTGGACGACCGACTGGATGAGCGAAGAGGCGCGCGAGAAGCTCCGGCGGTACGGCATCGCACCGCCAGGGCGCACGGAGGAGTCGCCGCTTGTTCCGCTGATGCGCCGGGGGGCGTCTCTGGCCTGCCCCTTTTGCGGCTCGCGGGACACGGTCACGCGCAGCGATTTCGGGTCGACCGCCTGCAAGTCGCTGCATAGCTGCAACGCCTGCCGCCAGCCGTTCGAGCACTTCAAGGCGATCTGACGCCGCGGTCCTGAAATCGCGCGGTACCATCCGCACGAATTTGGTACGGTCGTCGCTGGCGTTCGGGCGCACCATGTTCGCGTCACCTTCCGCGAGCATTCCCGATGACCGTCCCCGTTCTCGCGCTCGACGCCGAGCGTGCCCTAGCTGTCGCTGACGAGCGTCCGTCCATCGCAACGCAGACGCGCCTCGTGCACGAGCACACCACCGGGCGCCTGCTGGCCGCCTTCTTCGCCGTGCATCGCGAGCTGGGGCATGGCTTCGCCGATGCCGTCTACCTGCGTGCCCTCATTCTCGAACTCGCGTCGCGCGGGGTGCAGGCCGAGCAGGATGTGCCGTTAGGCGTCTTCTACAAGGGGCGCAAGATCGGGAGCTACGCGGCCGACCTTCTCGTCGACGGCAAGGTGGTCGTGGCCGTTCGCTCGGGGGGTGAGCTGCACGAGTCCGATCGCGTCCGCCTCCTCAACTGCATGCGATGCTCGCAGGCCGAAGTGGGGATGCTGCTGCACTTCGGGACCAAGCCGGAGTTCCGCCGCTTCCTGGGGCGGGTGGTGGTGGAGCAGGGGAGCGACGACGCGAGAAGTCGCGGGGTGCGCGGGACGCCGCCGTAACTCGCCGTCGGGCGTTAGGCGCGCACCAACGCCTCGATCCGGGCCGCGATCTGCGCCGATGACGGCAGCACCGCTTCCAGCAAGTTGGGGTGATACGGCATCGGTACGTCATCGACGCAGAGCCGCTCGACCGGCGCGTCGAGGAACCAGAACGCCTCCTGCGCCAGCACCGCGCCGATCTCTGCGCCGAAGCCGGCGGTGCGGGTGTCCTCGTGCACAATCAGGCAGCGTCCGGTCTTGCGCACTGAGTCGAGTACGCGCGCCTTGTCCCACGGCGCGATCGAGCGCAGGTCAATCAGTTCCACCGAGGCGTCGGTCTGGGCGAGCGCATCGGTGCAGCGGTGCACCATCGCCCCCCACGTCACGACGGTAATGTCGTCACCCTCGCGCAGCGTCTTGCCCACGCCTAACGGGACGAGGAAGTCGTCGCCGGGATAGCGGGCGCTCCCGTCGCTGGTCATCAGGAGCGAGCGGTGCTCGAAGAAGATCGTCGGGTTGGGCGAGCGCATCGCGGCGCGCAGCAGCCCGACGGCGTCGGCCGCGTTGGACGGAATCGCCACCTGCCACCCGACCGCGTGCGCCCACACCACCTCGGCGCTCAGCGAGTGCCAGGGGTCGCCCACGTCCTTTCCAAAGCCGCCGGGCATGCGCACCACGATGGGGGCGCAGAACCGGTTGGCGGTGCGCCAGCGCAGCGTCCCGGTGTTGTTGAGTTGTTCCGTCGCCGGGTCGGCGTACTTTCGGAACTGGATCTCGGCGACCGGGACGAGTCCGGCGATCGCCATGCCGACCGAGCGCCCGATGATCCCCTCTTCGGACAACGACGTGTCAAAGACGCGGCCGACGCCGAACTGCTTCTGCAGCCCCTCGGTGACCAGGTGGACGCCCCCCTTGAGGCCGACGTCTTCGCCAAAGACCAAGAGCTTGGGGTTCACCTCGAGTTCGCGCCGCAGGGTGCGACGGATGGCCTCCTGGAAACGGAGGGTATCGCCCCCCTCCTGTGCTTCGGTCGTTCCGCCCAGTGCGTCGCGTTCGGTCGCGGTAAGTCCCCCCATCGCCGCGTCGGCAGGCGCATCGGATTCGGCGTAGATGTGTCGTCGCGCGGTGCTCCCGTCGGGGGCGGGGCGGTTGCGGGCCTCGGCGAGTCCGTGCGCTACGTCTCGCGCAACCTCCGCTTCGACGGCCGCCCAGTCGTCGTCGCTCAGGTGTGCCGGGACGAGGAACTCGCGCAGCCGCGGGAGCGGATCCCGCGCCGCGTCGGCGGCGATCTCCGCATCGGTGCGGTACCCCTTCTGGTTGTCGGGACCCGAGTGCGACGAGAGGCGCGGGACCGTCAGGCGCACGAGCGCGGGGCCGTGCCCGGCGCGCACGTGATCGACGCACGCCTTGATCTTCGCGGCGGCGTCGGCGGGGTTGGTTCCGTCGCCGTCCTGCACGAAGAGGTTGGAGAACGACGCCAGGTTGCGGGCGATGTTCCCCCCCGGCGTCTGCATGTCGCCGCTCACCGAGATGCCGAGGTGATTGTCCTCGACGTAGAAGAGCATCGGCAGCTTGAGCGTCGTCGCCATGGTGAGCGACGACCAGAAGCCGTTGGTCGCG
>CAZLLP010000222.1:0-7770 GCA_964560345.1 uncultured Gemmatimonadaceae bacterium | reverse complement strand
AGGAAGGTGGAGTAGATCGCCACCACCGGGCGCAGTCCGCGCGTCGCCATCCCCGCCGCGAACGTCACCGCGTGTCCCTCGGCGATACCGACGTCGAAGAACCGCGTGGGGTGCGACTTGGCCACGACGCCCGTCCCGGTGCCGCTCGGCATCGCCGCGGTGATCGCGACCACGTCGGCGCGTTCGGACATCAGCTCGCTCAATCCCTTGCCGAACACCGCCGTGTAGGCCGGGTTGGCCGTCGAGACCTTGAGCTGTTTTCCCGTCGCCGGATCGTGCCCCGGCGGGGGGGCGGGCCACTTCTCCCCGTGATGGCCGGCCGGGAGGCCGCGACCCTTCTGCGTGACCACGTGCACGAGGCGGGGGCCGCCGCGCTGGCGCACCAGCTCGAAGGTGTCGAGCAGGACGTCGATGTCATGCCCGTCGATGGGACCGAAGTAGCGGAACCCTAACTCCTCGAAGAGCACGCCGGGGGTGAGGAACGACTTGACGCTCTCCTCCCACTTGCGCACGAGGGTATTGAGCGCGCCATGCGTCTCCACGAACTCGCCGATCTTGTCGCGCACCCGGTTGTACAGCGGGTTGCGTTGTACCTGCGTGAGGTAGCGCGACATGGCGCCCACGTTGGGCGCGATCGACATCTCGTTGTCGTTGAGCACCACCACCACGTCGCGGTCGCTGTGCCCGGCGTTGTTGAGCGCCTCGTAGGCGAGTCCACTGGTGAGCGAGCCGTCGCCGATGATGGCGACGACCTTGTAGTCGTCTCCCTGCAGGTCACGACCGGCGGCAATTCCTAACGCGGCAGAGATGGAGGTCGCGGCGTGGCCGGCGCCAAAGGCGTCGTACTCGCTCTCCGACCGCTTGAGGAACCCCGAGAGCCCGCCCTCCTGCCGCAGCGTCTCCATCCGGTCGTTGCGCCCGGTGAGCAACTTGTGCGGGTACCCCTGGTGTCCGACGTCCCAGACCAACTGGTCGCGCGGCGTCTCGAATACGTAGTGCAGCGCGATCGACAGCTCCACCACGCCCAGCCCCGCCCCGATGTGTCCCCCCGTGCGTGAACAGACGTCGATCAGGCGCGCGCGCATCTCCGCCGCCAGCGTACGCAGCTCATCGCGCGTCAGGCGCCGGAGGTCGGCGGGGGAATTCACACGAGCGAGGATAGACATGACCAGAAGGTGTGCGGAATCAGTCGTCGGGGGAAGTTCCAGCGCGCGCAGCGGCGCTGGCTACGAGCGCCGCTCGATGGCGTAGCGGGCGAGCGCTTCGAGCGCCGGCGACGCAATCCCCGCCCCGCGCAGCGCGCCGAGGGCTTCGTCGACCAACGCCGAGGCGCGCGCGCGTGCTCCCTCGATTTCCAGCAGCGCGGGATACGTGCTCTTGTGCAGCGCGATGTCGCGCCCAGCCGTCTTCCCGAGCTCGTCGGTGGTGGCCGTCACGTCGAGGACGTCGTCGGCAATCTGGAACGCAAGACCGATCGCCGCGCCGTAGCGTCCCAGCGCGGCCACCTGCTCGGCGTTGGCGCGCGCCGCCATCGCCCCCATGCGCACCGACACTTCGATGAGCGCGCCGGTCTTGCCGCGATGGATGCGCTCCAGCTCCTCGAGCCCCATCGCGCGCCCCTCGGCTTCGAGGTCGAGGAGCTGCCCGCCGATCATCCCGCCACCGCCGGCGGCCTTCATGAGTTCGCGCACGATCGCGCCGCCTTCCTCGGGCGCGAGGCCGAGCGACATCGCGGCGCGGTAGCCCGCCCACGCCGCCAGCGGCACCATCGCCAGTCCGGTTGCGGTGGCCACCGGGACGTCGAAGGCGCGGTGCACGGTGGGACGCCCGCGTCGCATGTCGTCATCATCCATGCACGGGAGATCGTCGTGCACGAGTGAGTAGGCATGCACCACCTCGACCGCGGCCGCCAGCGCGGTGACATCGCCGGTGCCGCCACAGGCCTGGTAGCCGTGCATCACCAGGAAGCGGCGCAGCCGCTTTCCTTCCCCTAACAAGGCGTAACGCACCGCCTCGGAGACGCGCGGGGTGAAGGCCCCACTCGTTTCGTCGCACAGGCGAACGAGCGCGGCGTCGATGGCCGAGCGCTGGGCGGCGATGGCCTGCATCATCGCCTGCGTCGTGTCAGCCACCAAGGTTGGCCGCCTCCAGCACGCCATCGGCCTTCTCGGTGAGCACCTTGACCGCCGCCTCGGCACGCCCGAGTTCCTCACTCGCCGTGCGCAGGTGCGTGATCCCCTCCTCGAACAGCGTGAGGGCGCGGTCGAGGGGGATCTCCTCGCCGTTCATTTCGTCGACAATCGCCTCGAGGCGTTCGAGGGCCTGCTCAAAGGTCGCCATCATTCCTGCCGGTCGGTTGGATCGTCGATGGGGCGCACCGATTCCACGCGCGTCACCGCGGCGCCATCGCGCAGGCGCAAGTGGACCGCGTCGCCCGGTGCAATGGACAGCGTCGAGGTCACGAGTGCGCCCTCGGGCGTCGTCGCCACCACATAGCCGCGCGACAACGTCGCCAGCGGCGAGAGCGCGTGCAGCTGTCCGCTCAGGCGGCCGAGTTGCAGCCGGCGGTTCTCCACGAGGCGGCGCGCCCCCTGCCCGCCCTGTCGTGCGGCCTGTTCGAGTCGGCGCCGTCCCAGGCGGATCACGTCGGCCGCACCACTTTGCAGCTGTCGGCCAAGATTGGCGACGGTGCGCTGCAGGTCGGCCAGCACCGGCACCGCGTGCTCGGCCGCCGCGGATGGTGTAGGCGCGCGCCAGTCGGCCACGAGGTCGCAGATGGAAATGTCGACCTCGTGTCCCACGGCCGAGATGATCGGGATGGGGCAGGCCGCGACCTTGCGGGCGAGGGTCTCGTCGTTGAACGACCAGAGGTCCTCGCGCGAGCCGCCGCCGCGCCCGATGATCGCCAGGTCAGCCCCGCCCCACGCGGCCAGCCGGTCGAGCGCGGCGCATAACGAGGCCGGCGCCGTTTCCCCCTGCACCGCCGCGGGAATCAGCACCAGCTCCACCAGCGGATTGCGCCGCCGCGTGACCGAGATGATGTCGTGCAGCGCGGCACCATCCGCGCTCGTGATCACGGCGATGCGTCGCGGAAAGAACGGGAGCGCCCTCTTGCGCGCCGGATCGAGCAATCCATCGCGCTCGAGGCGCGCGCGCGTGAGTTCGAACGCCTTGCGCCAGAGTCCGTCGCCCACGGCGTCCATCTGCCGGACGGTAAACTGCAGGTCACCGCGCGCGGCGTACAGCGACACCTGCCCAAGGGCGACGACGGTCATCCCCTCGTCAGGCGGCGCGGGAATGCGGCGCGTGTCGCGCGACCACACGACGCAGCGCAGCGACGCCTCCTCATCACGCAGCGAGAAGTACCAGTGCCCGTTGCGATGCTGCTTGAAGTCGCTCACTTCGCCACGGACCCACAGCGGCGGGAAGGCCCCTTCGAGCACATCTTTGACCGTGCGCGTGAGCGTCGCCACCGAGATCGCGGCGGCCGGGCTTTCTCCCGGGGCGAGTTGCGGCTCGGCTTCGGCGAAGCTCCCCGCCGCGGACATCATCCCGCCGTCGTCACCGCCGTCTCCACACGCAAAGAGATCCGGCGCCTCGCGAGGAGGCGTCGACGCGCCTCGCGAGCGCCGCGCCGGGCTCACGCCTGCGCCTGTCTCGCCGCCCGCACCGTGTTCTTGAGCAGCATGGCGATGGTCATCGGTCCCACGCCACCCGGGACCGGTGTGATGAGCGACGCCACCTTGGACGCGCTCTCGTAATGCACGTCGCCGGCGAGGCGATAGCCGCGCGCGCGGGTCGGGTCATCGACGCGCGAGATGCCCACGTCGATGACTACCGCACCCGGGCGAAGCATGTCGCCGGTGATCATCTCCGGCTTGCCTAACGCCGCGATGACGATGTCGGCGCGGCGCGTGTGGAAGCGCAGGTCCTTCGTGCGCGAATGGCAGACGGTGACCGTGCAATCGGCCCCCGCTCCCTGCTGCACGAGCAGCGCCGCCATCGGCTTGCCGACGATGTTGCTGCGCCCGACGATCACCACTTCCTTCCCCTTGGTATCCACGCCGTAGCGCACCAGCAGCTCCTGCACCCCGGCGGGGGTACACGGCGCAAAGCCGTCCTTCTCGCCGATCAGCAGCTTGCCGACGTTCACCGGGTGAAAGCCGTCCACGTCCTTGTGCGGAAGGATGCGACGCACGACGGTGTTGGCGTCCATGTGCTTGGGGAGCGGGCTCTGGACCAGGATCCCGTGCACCGCCTCGTCGGCGTTGAGGCGATCGATCAGCGCCTCGAGCTCGCCCTGCGGGGTGTCGGCCGGGAGGCGAATCGTCTCCCCGTTCATCCCCGCCTCGCGGCTCGCCTTCTCCTTGGCCGCGACGTACGTCTGGCTCGCCGGATCCTCACCGACGATCACCACCGTCAGCCCCGGCGTGATCCCGATCGCCTTGAGTTCGGCGACCTCGCGCGCGACGTCCTCGCGCACGGCGCGTGCGACGGCGGTTCCGTCGATGCGCTGCGCCACGGTCTCCACGTTAGCGAGCGACATCGGTTGCCCTCGTCTCGCGAATGATCACGACCTTGATCTGCCCGGGATACTGCAGCTCGGCCTCGATGCGACGTGCGATTTCGTCGGCGAGCGCCGCCATGCGCGCGTCGTCCACCCCGTCCGGCGTGACCATCACGCGCAACTCGCGCCCCGCCTGGATGGCGTAGACCTTTTCCACGCCCTTGTAGCTGGTGGCGATCTTCTCCAGCCCTTCAAGACGCTTCACGTAGGTCTCGAAGGCCTCGCGGCGCGCTCCAGGGCGCGAGCCCGAGATGGCGTCGGCCGCCTGCACGAGGACCGAAATCTCGCTCTCGTGCGGGACGTCGTCGTGGTGCGCGGCGATGGCGTTGATGACCAGCGGGTGCTCGCCGTACTTGGTCGCGACCTCCACGCCCAGTTGCACGTGCGTCCCTTCATGCTCGTGCGTGAGGACCTTGCCGATGTCGTGCAGCAACGCACCGCGCTTGGCCATCGGGACGTCGAGCCCGAGCTCGGCGGCCATGATCCCCGCCAGGTGCGCGACTTCCTTGGAGTGGTCGAGGATGTTCTGCCCGTAGCTCGTGCGCCACTTCATGCGCCCGATGAGCTTGATGATCTCGGGATGCAGCCCGTGCGTCCCCGTCTCGTACGCCGCCTGCTCGCCCAGTTCGACGATCTGCGTCTCCACTTCCTTGCGAGACTTGGCGACGACCTCCTCGATGCGCCCCGGGTGGATACGCCCGTCGGTGACGAGCTTCTCCAGCGACAGGCGGGCGATCTCGCGGCGGATCGGGTCGAAGCAGGAGACGACCACGGTGTCGGGCGTATCGTCAATCACGACGTCGACTCCGGTCGCCAGTTCGAAGGCGCGAATGTTTCGCCCCTCGCGCCCGATGATGCGCCCCTTCATTTCGTCGTTCGGGAGCGCCACCGACGAGACCGAGATCTCGCTCGTGTGCTCGGACGCGATGCGCTGCACCGCGAGCGCCACGATCTTCTTGGCTTCGCGTTCGGCGTTCTTCTTGGCCGACTCGCGAATCTCGCGCAGTCGGTTGGCGGCGTCGGCCTCGGCTTCACGCTCGAGGCGGGCGATGAGTTCGGCCTTGGCCTCGGTGGCCGACATGCCGGCCAGCGTCTCGAGGCGGCGGCGCTCGTCGAGAATGAGCTTCTCGAGCTCAGCCTCGCGCTCGGCGACCGACTTCTCCTTGCGTCCGAGGTCGCTGGCGCGACGTCCGAGATCGCGTTCGCGCTGGTCGAGCAGGTCGACCTTTTTCTCCAGTTGCGTCTCGCGGTCGTCGACGCGGCGTTCCTCGCGTTCGACTTCTTCGCGGCGATGGCGGGCTTCCACCTCCCACGCTTCGCGCAGCTTGATCAGCTCTTCCTTGCCGGCGAGGACGGCGCTCTTGCGCGTCGACTCGGCTTCACGCTCGGCGTCGCCAATGATGCGTTTGGTGAGCTCTTCGGCGGTGGACTTCGCGGCGCGTTGCGTCTCGCGTTCTGCGTTCCGTCCTGCGTTGCGTCCGAAAAAGAAAAACGCTGCGGAGGCGACAACGCAGAGCACGCCAAGCGCAGCGACGAGAATCGTCGAATTCATGTCGATCTATGCTCCACCGCAGCAACGCGCCGCGAAGTCGAAGGGAAACCGCAGCCGATTGCGCATGGAGCTCCACCACGCCGAGCCTCCGATCCGGCGCCGACGAAGGGCGTGGGATGGGAGGCGCTAAGTCGTGCAGGAGCTTCAACCTACGCCTCAGCGGGTCACTCGCCGTCAAGCTACGCGCGCGTTGCGCAATTGGCAATCAGCCGAGCGGGTAGGGTCCGCCGCAGGCCCGGCGCGCCGTCAGATCGCCGCGTGGTCCCCCGATTCGCCTCGTTTGGCCGGCGGGAGCCAGCGGCGAATCTCATTGGAGAGCGAGTCCATCGCCTCATCCATCGAGGCGGCAGTCGAACGGGCGCGAAAGAGCTCGTCGGTGATCTGGAGCGCCGCCAGGATCGCCGCCTTGTGATTCTCCATCACCATCGCGGTGTTGAGCACGCGCTTGATGGATTGATCGACGTACTGCGCCACCGCGCGCGTGTGCTCGGGCGAGGCGTCCGAGCGAATCGTGTACTCCTCGCCCACGATCATGACCTTCACCAGGTGCTTCTTGTCGCTCATGTCCGGCTCCCACTCCCTGCCCCACCGCTCGAGGCACCGCTCGATGCCGGCGCGCCGGGAATCGGGCGCCCCTGTTGCTGTCGCAGGAAGTGGACGCGCGCCAACAACTGACGCGTGCGCTCCGTGGCAAAGACGACGCGCGCCTTGAGGTCGGCGTTCTCTTCTTCGAGCGTCTTCAGACGTTCGAGGCTCGCCGAGTCGCCGCCGTGCTGCACGGCGGCCTCGAGCGACCGGACGCGGGATTCCGCGGCGAGCGCTCGACGGCGAAAGCCCGCCAGCTCTTCACCCAGATGGCGTACCATCTGCTCGAGCTGGCGGAACGCGGCGGACTCAGGCAGTTCGTGTTCGGACACCGAGCTCGGTCTCCAGGGTGCGAAGGATCTTCTGCCGACGGCCGTCGACTTCCTTGTCGCGAAGTGTGCGCGTGGCGTCCCGGAAGGTCAATCGCCATGCGACCGATCGATGTCCGGCGGGAATCCCTTGACCCCGGAACTCGTCGAAGAGTTCCAGCCGTTCGAGCAGGTCACCCGCGCTCTTGCGCAGCAGATGCTCCACCTGCGCCGCGGTCACGCCGTCGGGGACCAACAGCGCGAGGTCGAACTCGGCCGGCGGGGTGGTGGGGAGCGCCTTGTACGTGACGTGTCCCTTGGCCGGCGCGCGCCCCGCATTGCCGGCGCTGTAGTCGTGACTTCCCGGGGCGGCGATCGGCGCATTGGGCAAGCGCCCGAGCGTGATCTCGATGCCGAAGGCGTCGCTGGCCCAGACCGGCTTGTCGAGCGTGACGAGCTCGATGGTGCCGATCTCTCCTCCCTTGGCGGCGATGCGCCAGAGCACCGGCGCGCCATCGCCCGCTTCGAGGGTGATGCGCATGCCCGGATACGCCAGCTCGGCCACCCGCTCGCCTAACGCCTTGGCATCCCACGCATCGATCACGTCCTTGGATGCGTCGGTGAAGTGCGCAGGGCGACGGAGCCCCATGATGAGGATCCCGACGCGCACCTTTTCCCCCGGGCGCTGCCCCGTCCGAAGAGCGAAGGTCGCGCCCACCTCGAACAGACGCACGTTCCCCTGCCTGCGTCACCGGTTT
>CAZLLP010000221.1:0-7811 GCA_964560345.1 uncultured Gemmatimonadaceae bacterium | reverse complement strand
TAAAGGCTCTACGGCAATGGACCATCTGCCCGGCGTACTCCGCGGATTCAAGCTGATCTCGGGAAACGCCAACAGGGGGCTCGCTGAAGAGATCGCGCGCAACCTCGGGGTCGACCTCGCACGGGTCACGGCCACGAAGTTCGCGGACGGCGAGATCTTCGTGCGAATCGATGAGAATATCCGCGGTGCGGATGTGTTCATCGTCCAACCGACCAACCCGCCGGCCGACAACATCATGGAGCTGTTGCTCCTGATGGATGCCGCCCGGCGCGCGTCGGCGGCGCGCATCACCTGCGTGATGCCGTACTACGGATACTCGCGGCAGGACCGAAAGGACCAGCCTCGCGTCGCGATCGGCGCCAAGCTCATGGCGAACATGATCGAGAAGGCGGGGGCCGATCGGGTACTCGGCTTGGATTTTCACCAGCACCAGCTGCAAGGGTTCTTCGACAAGCCTGTCGATCACCTGTACGCAGCGCCGGTTTTGGTGAATCACTTCAAGAAGAAGCAGTTGAAGGACCTGGTGATCGTGGCGCCGGATGTGGGTTCGGCGAAGATGGCGCGAGGGTTCGGCAAGCGGTTGAATGCCACCCTGGCCATCATCGACAAGCGGCGCCCGAGTGCAAATGTGTCCGAAGTGGTGAACGTGGTCGGTGACGTCGAGGGGAAGGACTGCATCATCCCCGATGACATGATCGACACGGCAGGAACGGTGACCGAAGCCGCGCGCGCGCTCAAGGCGTTAGGGGCCAAGGACATCTACGTGTGCGCGACGCATGCGCTCCTTTCCGGCCCGGCCGTGGAGCGCCTGAAGAACGCACCGATCGCGGAGATCGTCGTCACCGACTCGATCGGCCTCGATGAAAGCAAGAAGTTCGACCGCCTGACGGTGCTGTCGGTCGGTGAGCTGCTGGCCAAGGCCATCCGCTTCACCCACAGCGAGCAGTCCGTCAGTTCGCTCTTTGATTGATTAGCACTCCCGTCTCCCGTCTCCCGTCTCCCGTCTGCCCTTATGGCTACTGCATCTCTCTCCGCTTCCGCGCGCGCCGGTGTTGGCAAGGGCGTCGCCCGTTCGCTGCGCCGTGACGGCCGCGTCCCCGCCGTCATCTACGGGCACGCGCGCGCTCCGCAGGCCCTCTCGGTAGACGCTCGCGAACTCAGCCGCCTGCTCGACAAGGTCTCCGCCGAGACCACCGTCATCGAGCTCGCCGTGGACGGGACCATGTCGCGCACGCTCATTCGCGACATCCAGCGCCACCCGGTCAAGCGCGCCATCATCCACGTCGACTTCCAGGAACTGGTCGCCGGCGAACTCGTGGTCGTCAACATCCCGCTCGTCATCACCGGGACGTCGATCGGCGTGCGACTCAGCGCCGGCATCCTGACGCAGGTCATGTCGGAACTCGAGTGCCGCGTCGATCCCGCCAACATCCCGAACCGCATCGAAGTCGACGTCACCAACGTCAATGTCGGTGGCTCGATCCACGTCAGCGACCTCACCATCCCGGCCGGGCTCGAAGTGCTGGCCGACCAGGGTGACACCGTGCTGACCGTGAGCGCGTCGAAGGCGAGCGATGAAGGGACGGCGGCGACGGCCGAAGGGTCGGCCTCCGAGCCGGAGCTCATCCGCAAGGCGAAGGCTGAAGAAGAGGCCGAGGCCAAGAAGTAGTCGGCCGAGCTGCAACGCTCCTGTAGGTGAAGATCATCGTCGGCCTCGGCAATCCGGGGCGAAAGTACGATGGCACGCGTCACAACGTCGGCTGGTGGGCACTCGACCACCTCGCCGACGTTTGGCGTTTTGCCCCCTGGCGGCACGAGGGGGACGCACTGGTGGCCGACGGGGAGGTCGCGGGGGAACGCGTGCGCCTGCTCAAACCGCAGACGTTCATGAACCTGAGCGGCGTCGCGATCCGCCCCTACATGCGCCGCCTCGAGTTCTCCGGATTGCACAACCTCCTGGTGCTCGTCGACGAAGTCGCGATCCCGATCGGCACCCTGCGCCTGCGCGCCGCCGGGAGCGCCGGGGGGCACAACGGACTCAAGTCGATCGAGTCCACGTTAGGCACCCGCGACTACGCGCGCCTGCGCATCGGCATCGCCCCCGCCGACGGCTCGCGTCCGGCGGGCGACCTGGCGGATTTCGTCCTCGACCACTTCACGCCGGCGGAGCGCGACGTGATCGCGGCGCAGCTGCCGAAGGTGGGAGAGGCGGTGGAGTGCTGGGCGCGGGAGGGGGTGGGGAGGGCGATGAATGCGACCAACTCGCGAACGGTGGCGCCGCCGGACTCAGAAGGCGGGTGAGGGACGGGAGACGGGAGACGGGAGACGGGAGACGGGAGACGGGAGTGTCAGCGCGACTTTGTCGCGCTGACTTTCTTCTCGCCCTTCCTGGGCAGTTTGTCTCCCCTCGACAGTTCGGATCGCAGGAACGCGCGCTTTCGGATGGTGGCTCGCAGAGAGACAAGCATGCGGCACACCTCGTCGGTTCTCGCCTCGAGTTTGGCGTGATCGCTGCGGCTGATGGCGTCGAGGTCAGCGGCGAGCAGTAGCAGGTAGTCGACCTCGCGAGCTGACGCGATGGCAATCTCCAGGAAGTGCGCAAATTGGACGGCGGTATCGCGGCCGGAACCCTCCGCGACGTTCGTGGGGATCGAGAACACCGCCCGGCGTAGCTGATCGGCCAAACCTGGATAGCGACGATACGACACCGACTCGGTGACCCTGTAGCTGACCAGCGCAAGCTCGTGCGCCTTTCGCCACACAGAGAGCCTTCGAAATGGATGCATGCCGTATGGTGAATCGGACGCGTCGGCGCCACGTCATCATTTCCTCCCATTCAGGTACATTTCAGCGCACAGCGCGGCCATAGGCCGCGCACTCCCGTCTCCCGTCTCCCGTCTCCCGTCCCAATACATGCTCCGCCTTGGAATCGTCGGACTCCCAAACGTGGGTAAGAGCACGCTGTTCAACGCCCTCACCTCCGCCGCCGCGCAGGCCTCCAACTATCCGTTCTGCACCGTCGAGCCCAACGTCGGGATGGTCGAGGTCCCCGATGACCGGCTGCCGGCGCTCGCGGAGGTGGTGAAGCCCAAGCGCACGCTGCCGGCGGTGGTGCAGTTCGTCGACATCGCCGGGCTCGTGAAGGGGGCGTCACAGGGTGAAGGGCTCGGGAACAAGTTCCTCACCAACATCCGGGAGACCGACGCGATCGTGCACGTGGTGCGCTGCTTCGAGGACGCCGACATCACGCACGTGATGGGCGGGGTCGATCCGGTGCGTGATCGCGAGGTGATCGAGTTCGAGCTCGCGCTCTCCGACCTGGGCGTCGTCGAAAAGCGCCTCGACAAGGTGCAGCGCGCCGCGCGCACGGGAGACAAGGACGCGCAGGCCGAACTCCCGGTGCTGGAGCTGGCGAACGAGCTCCTCAAGGAGGGGAAGGCGCTCTGGGAGGGGAAGCTGACGCCGGAGCAGAAGGCGGTGCTCGCGCCGCTCGCGCTGCTCACGGCGAAGCCGGTGCTCTACGCGGCCAACGTGACCGAGACGGAACTGCACGGCGACGAAGGGAAGCACCTGACGGCGCTGCGCGCGGCGATCGCCAACAGCGCCGAGGAGGCCGAGGTGGTCCCCTTCTCCGCCAAGATCGAGGCGGAGCTGGGCGAACTGCCGCCCGAGGAGCGCAAGGAATTCCTCGCCTCGTTAGGTCTGGAGTCGGCGGGGCTCGATCGACTCATTCGCGCCGGTTATCACCTGCTCGGCCTGCAGACCTACTTCACGGCGGGTGAGCAGGAGGTGCGCGCCTGGACGATCCACCAGGGCGATACCGCCCCCAAGGCCGCAGGGGTGATCCACACCGACTTCGAGCGCGGCTTCATTCGCGCCGAGACGGTGTCGTATGACGACTTCGTGCGACTGGGCGGGTGGAAGGAGGCGCGCGAGAAGGGGGCGGTGCGCAGCGAAGGAAAGGAATACGTCGTGAAGGACGGCGACGTCATGCTCTTCCGCTTCAACGTCTAGCGTCGCGCACCGTACGGTTGGGCCCAGCGTCGCAGGGAGGATGGCGTGGACGCGCTAGCTTCGGGGAGCTGGCGCGTCGTACCGGGAGGAGCCGGTCACACGCGTCCAGTTCGCGCCCTGGAGTCATGCCATGCGTCGCACCCACCCCCGTCAGCCGCAAATCCTCGTCGGCACCGCCGTGACGTCGCGCGCGCCATCAACGCGACGCGCGATCGCGCTCGCCGTCGCGCTGGGCACGAGCATGGGCTGCGCTGATGCCCACCGCGAGACAATGGGCGTCCCCGCACCGGGCGAATCGGCGAGCATCGTTGCAGGTTCGGTGGCCTGGGCCGGCGGGCGCGTGTCGCGCGAGGAAACGCGCGTCGACTCGGCCACGAAGCAATTCGAGTTCCGCTGGTGCCGAGGCGAAGATATCGGCACGGACTGCAACCTCAATGCGAACGTCAGCCGCGGCGTCGCATACGAGCCCGCCGTCACGGAGCTTTTCAGGCTGCAGAACTCGAGCGCCTTCCGGTCGCTGCGATCGTCGTACGTGTCACCGTCACAGGTCACCCCTCCCGACCCATCATTCGCCTGGCTCGACGTCACCGCCAACGAGCGCTACCGGCGCGTCACGTGGGATGGCACCGCGCATCTTCCCGACGTTGTGGTGCGGATGACGTGCGCGATGCTGTCGGCGCGGGGGAGCCTGGTGCTCTGCGACTGACTCGCTGACTCAGTCCCGTTCCGCGACGGGCTCGAGGACCTTGGCGTCGTCTGCTTTCGGGTTGTTGACGCGCAACGAGACCGGATAGGCCTCGAGCCACTCACTCGGGCACGGCTGCATGAGGTCGCGCAGCGCCGGGGCGGGCGTGTGGGGATCGAGCCAGGCGTCGTAGTGCTCAGGGGCGATGATCACCGGCATCCGGTCGTGGATGCGCGACATCAGCAGGTTGGCGTCGGTGGTAAGGATGGCGGTGCTGACGATCCCCTCCCCGTCCGCGTCCTTCGCCTTCCAGTATTCCCAGAGCCCGGCCATGGCGAAGGGCTCGCCCCCCGGTACGCGAATGGCGTGTGGCTGCTTGCGCGTCTGTCCGGGGACGACCTGCCATTCATAGAAGACGTCGGCCGGGATGAGGCAGCGACGCCCCTTCATGGCGCTGCGGAAGGCGGGCTTTTCGAAGGCGGTGTCGGACCGAGCGTTGGCCATGCGGGCGCCGATGTCGGGGTCCTTGGCCCAGGCCGGTATGAGTCCCCACCGTACGAGATCGGCGCGGCGCGTCCCCTCGCGCTCGCGGACGGCGAGGATGTCGCTCCCCGGGGCGATGTTGAAGCGGGGGGCGAGCGGAGGGAGCTCCCGAATGCCAAAGCGTTCGAGGTCGAGGCGTTCGGGACGGGTGAGGCCAAAGCGTCCGCACATGGCGCGAATGTAACCCCTTGGTATTCAACGAGAAACCCGCTAGGTTCCGCGGACAATTCGCTGGCGCCCTTTCAAGCGCCTCAGGCGCCGTCGTAGGCGCCCATCCCCTCCTCCCGTTTACGGCAACCAACGGGGGGCGGTTCACGACCAAAGGGAGGATTGCCGACCGTGTCTCGCAAGTACGAGGCGGTATACATCTTCGATTCGACGCTCGAAGATGCCGTCATCCAGGAAAAACTCGCCAAGCACCACGCCCTGCTGGGAGCCACCGCAGAAATTGCGGCTGACCACTGGGGCCGCCGTCAGCTCGCCTACAAGATCGGGCGCCGCGAGACGGGCTACTATGTGCTGGCCCGCATCACCGTCGATCCCAAGACGCTGCCCGAGTTCGAGCGTTCGCTCAAGCTCGATGACTCCGTCATCCGCTACCTGATCACCCTGTACGAGCACGAGCTGGGCGCGCCGCCGATCTCCGAGGAAGAAGCCGCCCTGGCCCGCCGCCGCGACGAAGACGACGAGGACGAGGACTAAGCCATGCGACGCCAGACCAAGACCTGTCCCTTCTGTGAAGGGCGCGTGCACTACGTCGACTTCAAGGACGATCGCACGCTGGGCCGTTTCATCACGGACCATGGCAAGATCCTGCCGAGCCGTTTGAGCGGCGTGTGCGCGCGTCACCAGCGGCAGCTCTCGACCGCGATCAAGCGGGCGCGCTACCTGGCGCTGATCCCGTACCAGCGCGGACACCAGAGCGCCTAACGCGCGGCGAGCGGCCCCGGTGACTTCTCCACCGACGACGCCGGCGTCACTGCCGGTGACCGTGGCAGCGCCGCGGGAGCGAGGATGGGTTCGGATCATCTTCGCGCTCCTGCTGGCGCTGGCGGTGCCGCTCGTGGCCATTCTGCGACTGCTCGTCCCCATCGAGCAGACGATGGTGCTCATCGCGCCGGCCATGGCGGTGTGCGCCCTGCTCGGGTGGATGGCGGGAGGCCGACTCTGGCTCGCCCTCATCTGGCTCGGGTTGGCCTTCTGGATCCTGTCGACCTCGATGCCCGGTGCGGGACCGTTTGACGCACTGGCGCGAGGGTGGGGGACGGTGCTCGCCGCATCGTTCGGTGTGGTGAGTGCGGTGGCGCCCCGGCGCCCCTTCCTCACCCGGGCGTTGTCGGCAACGGCGATGTCCTTTGCGGTCGCGCTGACGGTCATCGTGGCGATGCGGGTTCCGCCCGCCACGGTTTCGCGGCACATCACCGATGAGCTGGCGCGGCGGTTTGCGACGTCCGAGGCAGAATGGACGGCGCGCACGGCCTCGCCGGAGTGGAAGGAGCTGACGCAGAAGTATCCGGCGGCAGCCGTCATGGTGGAGCAAGGCGAGGCGCAGTTACGCGCCGTTCCTCCCTTCACCGCGCGCCTGTTCCCGGCGCTGCTGGCGATCGAATCGCTGGCGCTGCTGGGGTTGGCGTGGTCGCTGTATCATCGGGCGAGTCGGACCCGAATCGGGGCCCCGCTCAAGGCGTTGGGGGAGTTTCGCTTCAACGACCAGTTGGTGTGGGGGTTCGTGCTGGGCGTGACGCTGCTCGTCGTCCCGACGCTGCAGGAGGCGCGGGGGCTCGGGCTCAACCTCATCGGTTTCTTCGGCGTGCTGTACGCGTTGCGGGGACTGGGGGTGCTGGACTGGTTCCTTGCGCCGCGCGGCGTCGTGCGGCTGCTCTTTTTCATCGCGATTTTTCTCGCCTGGCCAGTGGTCAGCGTTTTCTCGCTGGGGCTCGGACTGGGTGATACGTGGATCGACTGGCGCGGGCGTGCTCGCCCCGCCGCATAACGAGTGGAGCTGACCATGGAAGTCATCCTGCGACAGGCTGTCGAGAACCTCGGGCACCCCGGCGACCTGGTGAAGGTCTCGTCCGGCTTTGCCCGCAACTACCTCCTCCCGCGCGGCGTGGCCGTGGCGGCGACCGAGGGAAACAAGAAGCGCATCGCCCAGGAGAAGGCGCGACTGGAAGCGGCCGAAGCGGCCCGCCGCCAGACCGCCGAGGAGTACGCGGCGACGGTGGAACAGATCTCCCTGACCTTCTCGGCCCGCGTTGGCGAGGAAGGCAAGCTCTTCGGCTCGGTGACCTCGGCGGACATCGCCCACCAGCTCGAAGTGCAGGGCTACAAGATCGAGAAGCGCCAGATCGACCTGCACGAGCCCATCAAGGCGCTCGGCGTCTACCGCGTGCCGATCAAGCTGCATGCGGATGTGAAGCCGGAGATCAAGGTGTGGGTGATTAAGCAGTAACCCGTTCGTAGACGAGAGACGAGAGACGGGAGACGGGAGACGGGAGTGCAAACGGCGCCGAGAGGCGCCGTTTGCTTTGCGTGTGCGTGGCCGGAGGGCGCCGCGGGGCGAGCGGGT
>CAZLLP010000220.1:0-7822 GCA_964560345.1 uncultured Gemmatimonadaceae bacterium | reverse complement strand
GCCGGCTGCACGCGTCCTCCGGTGGCCACCCCCGCACCGCCAATGCCGGTCGTCATCGCCCCCGCCCCGCCCATCTCGCCATGGCCCGGCACGCTGGGTGCCGCGCTGCGCGCCGCCGAGGTGGGCAGGTTCGACGAGGCGGAGAAGATCCTCACGCAGTTCTCCGTGGAGCACGCTGGAACGCCCGATGGCGCCGAGAGCGACTTCTGGCGCGCCCTGCTCAAGACCGATCCGGCCAATCGCGACGCCACGCCCCGCGAATCGATGGCGCTCTACGACGCCTACCTCGGCGGTGGAACGTCGCTCCCGCGCAACGCCGAGGCGGTGATCCTGCGTCGCGTCGTCGAGTCGCTCGATTCCACCCGGACGCTCCTGCACACGGTGCGAGCGTCCGCCGACGCGCGAGAGAAAGCGCGTGACGATGAAATCCGCCGCCTCAACGACGTCGTTGATCGCACGACGGCCGAGTTGGAGCGCATCAAGCGCCGCCTCACGCCCAAGGCGCAATAGCCAAACGCCCCTCGAGCGAGGGGCACGTTGAGCCTGCTAGCCGACGCGGAAGAGCTGCAGGGCGCGGGCGTAGCGTGAAGTCAGGACCGTTCGGATCCCCGTGTGCTCGGCGCGACGCAGTTCCGGATCGTCGTCCAGCAGGCGTTGTGCGGCGGCGCGCGCACGATCGTTGAGCGCCTCATCGCGCAGCGGATCGGCCACGCGGAAAGCGGCATCTCCGCTCTGCGCCTTGCCAAAGAGGTCGCCCATTCCGCGCAGCCGCAGGTCGGCGCGCGCGATCTCGAAGCCATCCTCGGTGGCGGTAAAGAGCGAGAGGCGTTCGTGCGCCTCCTGCCCCACGTCGCCTAACAAGATGCAGAACGATTCCTCCGCCCCGCGCCCCACGCGCCCGCGCAACTGGTGCAACTGCGAGAGGCCGAAGCGCTCCGGGTGCTCGATGAGCATCACGGTCGCGTTGGCGACGTCGATCCCGACTTCGATCACGGTCGTCGCCACCAGGATGTCGATCTCGCCGTCGCGGAAGGCCCGCATGATCGTGTCGCGCTCCTCGGTCGCGAGTCGCCCGTGCAGGAGCGCCACGCGGCGCTGAGCGAACGGTCCTGCCGAGAGCTCGGCGTGCATCGTCGTCGCGGCCTTGAGGTCGGTCTTCTCCGACTCCTCGATGACCGGATAGACGATGTAGGCCTGGCGCCCCTTGGCCACCTGCGCGTCAACGAACTGCAGCACGCGTTCGCGGGCCGCCTCCGGGCGCAATGCGCTGGTGATCGGCTTGCGCCCCGGCGGCCGCTCGTCGAGGATCGACACATCGAGATCACCGTACAGCGTGAGCGCCAGCGAGCGCGGGATCGGCGTGGCGCTCATGAGGAGGGCATCCGGCCCCTCGCCCTTGGCACTCAGGGCGGCCCGCTGCTCCACGCCAAAGCGATGCTGCTCGTCGATGGCCACGAATCCTAACTTGCCAAAGCGCGTGCGTTCGGTGACCAGCGCGTGCGTCCCGACCGCAATCAGCGGCGCCTCCGACGCCAGGCGCTCGTCCACGCGCCGTCGTTCGGCGGCGCCAAGGCTCCCGGTCACCAGCTCGGGGCGCATGCCTAACGGCTCCAGCAGGCGGGTGAGCGTGCGCAGGTGCTGCTCCGCGAGCAGTTCGGTCGGCGCCATCAGCGCCGCCTGGTAGCCGTTCTCCACCGCCAGGAGCGCGGCAAAGAGCGCCACGACCGTCTTCCCGCTTCCCACGTCTCCCTGCAACAGGCGATGCATGCGGCGCGGCGAGCACATGTCGCCGGCGATCTCCTTGAGCGCGCGCACCTGCGCCCCGGTCAGGGCGAATGGAAGTGTGGTGCGCAATTGCGAGGTGAGCGTGCGCCGGTTGGTGAAGACGATCCCCTTGCGCGGCTCACGAGCGAGGGCGTTGGCACGCCGGTGCAGGAGCTGCACGAAGAGCAGTTCGTCGAAGGCCAGCCGGTCGCGCCCCTGCGTGGCCTCAGCCACCGAGGTCGGGCGATGCACCATGCGCAGCGCATCGGCGATCCCGACGACGCCGGCCCCCTCCTGCACCGCGGGTGGCAGGTGCTCCGTCACCAGGGCCAGCAGGGCGTTCAGGTGCAATTCGATCAGGGCCCGCAACTGCTTGGCGGTGATTCCTTCGGTCGCGGGGTACACCGACAACACCCGGCCCTGCGCGCTCCCCGAGTCGTCGGCGCCGAGGTTGACGAATTCACGCGGTTGCAGCTGCCGGCCGTGATAGAAACGCACGGGGCCAGAGAGGAGCAGCACATCATCCTTGTTGACCGTGCGATCGAGGAACGGCTGCCCGGGCCACGAGATCTCCAGCATCCCGCTGGCGTCCTTCACCACCGCCTGGAAGATCCGCAGTCCCTTGCGCGTGGGGATGATCCCCTTCGAGATCACGCGACCCATCACGGTCACGTCCATCCCCGGCGCCACCGCCGCGATGGGGGTGATGGTGCTCGCGTCCTCATAGCGGTGCGGGATGTGATGCAGGAGGTCGTTGGCCGTCTCGATCCCCAGCTTGCGCAACAACTGCGCACGACGCTCCCCCACACCCTTGAGGAACTGCACGGGCATGTCGAGCGTGATGCGGGCGGGGCGGGCGAGTCGGTCGTCGCGGCGAACGGCCACAGGGCGCTCCAGCAGGAAACGGGAAGGCGCGCTCCGGCGCCAACGCTTACTCCTCCAGCAACTCCTGCGCGAACGTCGCGGCGTCGAACGGTTCGAGGTCCGCCAGCTGCTCGCCCACGCCGATGAACTTCACCGGGACGTCGAGCGCCTCGTGCACCGCCACCACGATCCCGCCACGCGCGGTCCCGTCCAGCTTCGTGACCACCAACCCGGTGACCGGGACCGCCTCGGAAAAGGTGCGCGCCTGCACCACCGCGTTCTGGCCGATGGTCCCGTCGAGCACCAGCAGCGTCTCGTGCGGCGCCTCCGGCATTCGGCGCTTGATCACACGCGCGACCTTCTTGAGCTCTTCCATCAGGTTGTCGCTGGTGTGCAGGCGACCGGCGGTGTCGACGATCACCACGTCGGTGCCGCGCGTGACGCCGGCATCGATCGCATCGAACGCCACGGCCGCCGGGTCGCCACCAGCCTTCCCCCCCACGAACTCGGCGCCGGTACGCTCGGCCCACACGCGGAGCTGGTCGATCGCGCCGGCGCGAAAGGTGTCACCGGCGGCGACGATGACCTTCTTACCTTCGTTGCGGAATCGCGCCGCCAACTTGCCGATGAAGGTCGTCTTCCCCGCCCCGTTCACCCCGATCACGAGGATCACCGTCGGCTTTGACGGCGCCATGCGCAGCGCGGGATCGGCGTTGCCGGTGCGCAGCGCGGTCTCGACACCATTGCGCAGCGCCTCGAGAAACTCGTCGTGCGACTTCACCTTGCCGCGTTGGGCGAGGCGGTCGACGTCCTCCACCAGCCGCAACGTCGTGGCGACGCCGAAGTCCGCCTCGAGGAGCAGCTCCTCGATCTGCTCGAGCGAGCCCTCGCGGGACCCCTTGCGCACCAGCGCAGAGACGTCGGTGAGAGCGATATCCTTGATGCGCTGCCACAGCGACCGCTTGGGGAGGTCGTCGGAGCGCTTGAAGAGCCTGGCCATGCGACAAACTTAGCGCATCGCCCAGTTCCTCGGGTGCCACTCCAGGATGGCCGCAGAATGCGGGGGGCGCGCCGCCCCCCAGCTGCCCTATCGCAGCCCGATGCGGCGCCGCAGCAACCACTCGGCGCACAGCGCGACGAGCGCGAGCGCAAAGAGCCACGAGACGTCGCGGGCCCGCGGCGCCTCACCCAGCGTCGCCCCATTCCCGATCGCCCCCGCTTGCACAGTCCGGCGACGCGGCAGCAGTTCGGCCGAGGGATTCACCACGAGCAGCGACACACCACCGGCAGTCCGGACGTCGTAGACGCCAGGAGCGGGGGCTGCGACCTGGGTCACGCTGTTCCCGGCACCAAAGCGCAGCACCAGCGAGTCGCCGACCGGCGCACCGCCGCGCCTAACGATCACCGCGTTCACCACCGAGTCGCCGGCCGCCCCGCGTCGCCACTGCACGGTCTCGCCGGCGCGCACCGCGGCCTGCACCGGAAATGCGGCCCGCACATCGGCGCGCTCGCCGGCCAGCCAGTCGAGGATGCTCCCCCACACGGCGGTGAACGCATCGCTCCCCACACCACCGCGAAAGCGCCAGCGCCAGAACCCCGAGGCCGCCGCCACCACCACACGGCGCGGCCGCTCCCACCCCACGATCGCCACCCGCGCGTCGAGCCGCCGAGAGCGCCGCGTCTCCAACACCTCGAACTCGGCGTTAGGCGGAACCGTCGCGCTCACGTCGAGCGGTGGGAGCGAGTCCCACGCCGTCCCGCTGAGGGGGGTACTCACCGGCGAGAGCGGCGCCCCCGTCGCGAACCACTCGCCCTGCGTGGTCGTGGGCGGCGCGATGAGCGCCAGCGAACCGCGCGTCACCTCGCGCGGCGCCCCGAAGAGCGCGGTGTCACCATGCAGCACGACGACCGGCGCCTCGCGCACCGCGCGCCGCACCACCTCCTCACTCACCGGCTGCAACGTCACGTCCTCGCGCCACTGCCCGGGGGCCACGCGAAAATAGGCGCGCGTGGGGAGCAGGACCGTCCCGCGCAGGAGCGCTGCCAGTTCGCGCGAATCCAGGTCGGGCGAGGTGGAGACGAGCACTGCCGCCGCCCCCGCCGTCAGTTCGATCACGGCCGACGCGGCGTTGTTCGCCGCCTCGGCGTCGCTCGCCACGTCGATCGTCGCGCGCAGCTCGGTTGGCACCGTTCCCACCGGCGCGATGAACTTGAGCGTCACGGCGCGCTCGCCCAGCGCGGGGAGCGATTCGAACGCCTGAGTGGCTACAGGACGTCCGCCGAGTTCCAGTCGCAGCGTTCCGGCCGACGACCCTGCCCCACCGGCCCCCACGGTCACGCGGACCTCGACGGAATCGCCCGCCGCCGCCACACGCGGCGCGCGCACTTCGAGCACGGCGGCGTCCAGTCGCGATTCCCCACCGCCAAGCTCGATGCGAGATCCGGCCGGGAGCGCGCGCAGCGCCTCGGGATCGTCGATCTCCCCATCGGTGAACAGCACGAGGGGACGCCCGGCCGCCATCGCCCGCTCGGCCGCGGGGCGCGCGCGCGACGAGCGGTCGCTCAACGCCAGCGAGTCGCCCGCCAGCCGCAGCGAGTCGCCGAAGACGAACAGCGAGTCGCCTCCCGCGGCCCGAGCCGCACGCGCCGTGGAATCGAAGGACGAGGCGCCGCGTCCGCGAGCCCACGATGACGACACGTCGAGCGCCACGAGCGGCGCGGGGACGCGCCGTGCGCCGATGACGGCGTTGAGCGCGAGCGCCACGAGGCTCGCCACCGACACGGCACGCAGGGCGGCCGCGCCCATGCGGCCGGTCGCCCGCGCCTGCGCATACGCTGCCAGCGCCCCGACCGCGCCAGCGGCGAGGGCAATCAACCAGGAGATCATGTCGGGAATCTACGCCCGGAGTGCCGCGGACGCTGTGGGCGTGGGGTGAGTCGCGTCAGTTGGAGTCGGCGACCTGCGTGGTCGCGCGCTGCAGCAGGGCCAGATAGGACTCGCGCGCACGCTCGAACTGGGGCACGTCGCTCGGAGCGAGGGGAGAGCCACCCGTACTGGCCAGCGCCTGGCGAGGATTGCGCTGCACCCCGCCTACAAGCACCTCGAAATGCAGGTGCGGCGCCGTGGCCAATCCGGTCATTCCGACGAAGCCGATGGTCTGGCCGATGCCCACGCGTGTCCCGCCACGCACCCCCTTGGCGAAGCCGCGCAGGTGTCCGTAGCGCGAGACGAAGCCGTTGGCGTGCCTAACGTCGACCACATTGCCGTAGCCGCTCATCCGCCCCGCGCGCACCACCACACCATCACCGATGGTGCGCACCGGCGTTCCGGACGAGGCCGAATAATCGGTACCGCGATGCGCACGCCAGACACCGAGGATCGGATGGCGGCGCATGCCGAAGACCGACGAGATGCGCCGGAACTCGAGCGGGGCCCGCAGGAACATCGCCTGCAGCGACTTTCCCGCGGCGTCGAAGTAGCGCCCCTTGCCGTCGCCCGATTCGAATCGGATGGCCGAGAGCGACGTGGCTCCCGATGTGTAGGACGCGGCGAGCACGCGCCCGACGCGCACCGCCCCCTGCGGTCCCTGCTCACGCTCGAAGAGCACCT
The DNA here is from genome assembly GCA_964560345.1 of uncultured Gemmatimonadaceae bacterium. Lineage (GTDB taxonomy): Bacteria > Gemmatimonadota > Gemmatimonadetes > Gemmatimonadales > Gemmatimonadaceae > SCN-70-22. The sequence goes on along the minus strand of CAZLLP010000220.1, from coordinate 1,584 downwards.
TGAACTCGTCGCCTGGCTGCAAGTCGCGGCTCATGTCGAGTCGGTACTCGTAGATGTCGGCGACATTCCACGCCAGTTCGGATCGCGCGTCGGAGGGGAGCGCGGTGGCCCCCTCGTCGAAGGCGTCGTACAGCGTGCGGGCAATCTCCCCCCGCACGACGATCGTGTCGGTCTTCCACGGCAGGCGCTCTTCGCGTCCCACCCAACCGCTGTCGGTCCTCGTCAGGTGCAAGAGCCGGTCGATGGCCAACTGGAAGACGATCTTGCTCGTCGTTCCGCCCTCGTGCCCGCCCAGGGTGACGCGCATGCCCACGGGGAGCCGTCGCGGGTCGATGGTCGTGGCGGCGTCGAGTGCGCTCGTCGCTTCTTCGCTCGTGAGCCCGCCGCGCGAGAGGAGTCCGGTCAGCGTCTCGCCGCGACCCAGCGAGTCGACACGCTCGCGCCAGGTGGGGGTGCGACTTCCGTTGATCACTTCACCGGCGCGCTTGTCGGGGATCGGACGCACGACGGCGATGGCGCCCCATGCCAGGAGCGCCACCGCCGTGTAGACCGCCAATCGAGCGCGCCAGCCGCTCAATCCATCTGTCTCCGGATAAAGGTCGGGATGTCCATCGGATCCATGTCTTCCTGCGCAGCGGGTCGCGGCGCATAGCGACGGTTGGGATCGTTCTGGACCGCCGGGCGCGTCGTCTGCCCGCCCTGAACGGTACGCAGCCCGGTTCCCTGCCGTTGGTTGATCGGGATGACGTTCGGGGCTGCGGCCGCCGGTTGCGACGTGCTCGCGGCCCCACCTACTACACGATCCATGGGCAGTGAGGATACCGGCGTCGGCTTGGTCAACGTCATAGGGATGTTCACCGAGGTGGTCGGCGCCTGCCCCATGGCCTTGTCGAATCCGGTCGCGATGACCGTGACGCGGATCTCACCCTGCATCGCCGGCTCCGAGACGGCGCCGAAGATGATCTCGGCGTCGTCGCCCGCGGCGTCGTGGACGATTTCGGAGATCTGCGTCACTTCGCCGAGCGTCAGGTCGCCGCCGCCGGTGATGTTGAGCAGCACGCCGCTCGAGCCATTGATGGAGATGTTGTCGAGCAGCGGCGAGGAGATGGCCTGCTGCGCCGCTTCCATCGCGCGATTCTCGCCGCGTCCGATCCCCGTCCCCATGAGGGCCGAGCCGCCGTTCTGCATGACGGTGCGCACGTCGGCAAAGTCGACGTTCACCAGGCCGGTCTTGGAGATGAGTGTCGAGATGCCCTGCGTGGCATGCAGCAGGACCTCGTCGGCCTTCTTGAGCGCGTCCTGGAAGGGAATCCCCTTCCCGACAACGGCGAGCAGGCGTTCGTTAGGCACGATGATCATCGTGTCGACATGCTTGCGCATCTCGGCAATGCCCATGTCGGCCTGACGCATCCGCTTGCGCCCTTCGAAGAGGAACGGCTTGGTGACGATCCCCACCGTGAGCGCCCCCGCTTCCTTCGCCAGTTCGGCCACCACCGGTGCGGCGCCCGTGCCGGTACCGCCGCCCATGCCGCACGTCACGAACACGAGGTCGGCGCCCTCCATTACGCGCCCGACCTCGTCGCC
>CAZLLP010000219.1:0-7835 GCA_964560345.1 uncultured Gemmatimonadaceae bacterium | reverse complement strand
TGTGCGAGGGGCGAAAGTGCGCCGCTGGCGATCGGGACGCGCGCGACCACCGCATCGGGGGACAACAGGATCGTCATCGCGACGTCTCGGTCGTCGCGACCGACCACTGCGCGAGCGTCGCGAGCTCACCACGCAGGTCCATCCGGACGCCCTGCACGCGCCGTCGCATCCCTTGCACGCCTCGTGCGTGATAGAGCCAGGCGACCGGCATCCGATCGGCGAGGAGTTGCTGCACGGCGCGCCACGCTTCACGCGCCTGCTCTGGCGTCGACGCGGTGCGCGCAGCGGCGAAGGCGGCGTCGAGCGCCGGCTCGTGGAATCCGGCGTAGTCGAGCGCGCCGCCGCGTTGGGCGCCGTCAAACATCCCCGCGAGGTGCGCGAGGGAGAGATCGCCGGGGATGCCGGTGACCAGCGCGTCGAATCGCTTGGGGTGCGCGCGTGCCTCGGTGAGAAACGCCCCCAGCTCCATCTGCCGGATCTCGACGGCGATCCCGATGCGGCGCATGTCGCCTTGCACGAGTTGCTCGAGCGCGTTGTCGCCGCTCCCCACGGTGATGACGGTGAAGCGCAGCGATTCGCCATCGCGGCGACGCACGTCATCCGGACCGCGTGTCCACCCCGCTTGGTCGAGGGCGCGTTCGGCGGCACGGTCGTCGCGCGCGCCGACGTCGGCATCGCTTCGCCCGTCAGCCGCAAAGGGATGCGACGGCGGCACCGCGCCACCGGCTGGCGTCGCGTACCCGGCGAGTGCCACGCGCACGATACGGCCGCGGTCGATGGCGGCGCTCACGGCGCGGCGCACGCGAACATCGTCAAACGGGGGGCGCGACGCGTTGAAGACGAGCGCGTACGAGAACGTGGCAGGATAGGAGAGGATCGCCAAGGTCGGGTCCCGCTCGACGAGCGGCGCCATGGTCGGGCTGATCCCCGCCAGGTCGACGTCGCCGCTCACCAATCCGGCAAACTTGGTGGTCGGTTCATCGACGACGGCGACGATCAGTCGACCGATTCGAGGCGGCCCCCCCATGCTGGCGGGAAACTCGTCGTTGCGATCGAAGATCCAGCGCTGCCCCGCACGCCGCTCGCGAAAGCGGAACGGGCCGTTGCCTAACGGCGCGGTCGCAAAGGCGTCGCGGCGAAAGTCGGCACGCGCCACCGACGCGAGGCGGTGCGCCGGGACAATGGGAAGCTCGCAGAGGATCGCGGGAAGATCGGCCAGCGACTGGCGGGCGTGCAGCGTCACGGTGGTGTCGTCCACGACCTCGATGCGATCGAGCCACGCCAGGTCGGCGCCGCGCGGCGACGCGGTCGCCGGGTCGCGCGCCGCTTCGAGCGTGAAGGCCACGTCGCGCGCGGTGGTCGCGCGGCCGTCATGCCAGCGGAGCGACGGCTCGAGGGCGAACGTGACCGCGCGGCGGTCCGCCGACCACCGCCACTGGCGTGCATAGTACGGCACCGGCCGCAGGGCGGAGTCGTAGCGGGCGAGCGTGACGAACAAGGCGAAGCGTTGCACCTGCCGCGCCATGGGGTGCACCGTCACGAGCGGATTGGCCGATTCGAGATCGGCCCCCGACGCCACCACAACGGTTCCACCGCGTGGCGGCACATCCGAGGCAGGCGTGCAGGCGCATCCCGCGACGACGAGCAGTGCGACGACGAGCCGTGCGACGACGAGCGCCAGCGCGCGCGGCGGCCGTGCGCGCGCCGACCGGCACGCGGCGACGACGCGTGGCGCCGCGCAACGATTCGCGCGAGACGTTGACGTGGCGGGGCCGAGGGGCATTATGACGTCGTGCGCGCGCTCATCAATCGCAGCGTCGAGTCGTTGCTCCTGCTCTGGCTCGTCGTCTCGCTCACGTTCCTCCTCGCCCACCTCGCGCCCGGGGATGCGGCGGAATTGCTCGTGTCCCCCTCGGCATCGCCCGACGAGGTGGCACGCCTTCGGCGCACGCTCGGCCTCGATGCCTCGCTCGCCGAGCAATATGCACGCTGGGTCGGCGGCGTGGTGAGCGGCGATCTGGGCGAATCTTTCGCCTTGCGCGAACCGGTGCGAGACGTCCTGCTGCGCGCGCTCCCGGTCTCGCTCGGCTTGGGACTGACGTCGCTGGTCCTCACGTTCGGACTGGGAGTCGTCGTCGGGTTGTATCAGGCAGCGCGGCGCGGACGCTGGCCCGATCGCCTTCTCACCGCGATCGGCATCACGATCTTCGCCGCCCCCTCGTTCTGGCTCGCGCTCGCGCTGGTCGCGCTCTTCACCGCCGGCGCGGCGTGGTGGGACTTTCCGGCCTGGTTGCGGCTTCCGGCCTTTGGCGTGCGCAGCCCGGCATCGACCGCCACTGGATGGCGCGCCTTCGTCGAAGTGTGCCGTCACGCGATCCTCCCCGTGACGGTGCTCGCGGCGATCGGGGCGGCCGGGATTGCACGCTACGCGCGTGGGGCGGCCCTCGACCTCATGGCCAGCGAGTGGGTGCGCACCGCGCGCGCCAAGGGGGTACAGGAGCGAGCGGTGATGGGGCGCCACGTCCTCGCCAATGCACGCGTGCCGCTGGTGGTGCTGTTTGCCCTCGCCCTCCCGGGGGTCGTGGCGGGGTCGGTTTTTGTTGAAGGGATCTTCGCCTGGCCGGGCATGGGGCGCGCGCTCCTGTCAGCCATCGCCGCGCGAGATTTCCCGGTCGTGATGGGAGCCACGCTCGTGTATGCGACATTGGTGATCGTCTCCAACACGCTGGCCGACGTCGCGTTGCACCTGCTGGACCCGAGGCGGCGATGATCGCCTGCCGACTCACGAGCATCCGACCATGACGCGCGCCGCTCGTCTCGCGCTCGCGGCGATCCTGCTGCTCGCCGTGCTCGCACTCGTGGTCCCACCGCTGGCCGGCGTCGACCCCCTGGCGATCGACGACGTGCTCGGCGCGCGCCTCGTGGCCCCCATGGGGCGCGACGCGTCGGGGGCGCTGCACCCGTTAGGCACCGACCGGTTCGGACGCGACGTCCTCGTGCGCATGCTCCTGGCGGCGCGTATCTCGCTCGCGGTGGGCATCGGCGGATCGTTGCTGGCCACCGCGGTCGGCGTCCTCGTCGGCGCGGTGAGTGGGTGGCAGCGTGGCGTGGTGGATCGGGTGGCCATGGCGGTGGGCGATGCCCTGCTCGCCATCCCGCGCCTCATCCTCCTCCTGCTCTGTGCCGCGCTCTGGCGTCCAGGAGTCTCGACCGTGGTGGTCGTGCTCGCCCTGACCGGCTGGATGTCGGTCGCGCGACTGGTCCGGGCCGAAGTGCGCGCGCTGTCGTCGCGTCCGTTCGTAGAAGGGGCGCGGGCGCTCGGCGTCGGCGAGTGGCGCACGCTCTGGCGACACGTCCTCCCCAATGCGCTGGGGCCGGCGATCGTCGCGCTCACCCTGGGCGTTGGCAACGCCATGCTGCTGGAGAGCGGGCTGGCCTTTCTCGGACTGGGCGTTCAGCCGCCCACGCCGAGTTGGGGGAACATGATTGCCGGGGGACGCGAGCTGATCGTGACCGCGCCGTGGGTCGCACTCGCCCCGGGACTGGCGCTGATCGGGACGGTCCTCGCGTGTACCGTGCTCGGCGATGCACTGCGTGACCGCCTGGCAGGGGACGGCGTGCCATCGCTGGGCGAGCGGACCTAACGAGCGCCGCGTCTCGTTTCCAGACTTGGGGTCGTCTCTTGCGCCGCGTCCCCTTCCCCGCGTTCTTGGTGAGGCTCGCGCTGCCACCTATGGGTGCACCTGACGGACCGACGGCACGGGCGCTCGTCCCGCACGCGTTCCGCACCGTCATCGCACACGCTTTCGCTACGCGCCGTCTCGGCGCCCTTCTCCAGAGGTCCATCCATGGCGTCCCTACTCGACGGTCTCCTGCAGCAGCTCGGTGGTGACACGATGCGGCAGATGAGTCAGCAACTCGGCACCGACGATGCCACGACACAAAAGGCGGTCGGCGCCGCGCTCCCCGCACTCGTGGGCGCACTGGCGCGTAACGCGCAGTCCCCCGACGGCGCGGCGTCGCTGGCCGGCGCTCTCGACCGCGACCACGATGGCAGCGTGCTCAACGACCTTCCGGCGCTGCTCGGTTCGGGCGGCGGCGGCGCCGGTGCGGGCATCCTCGGGCACATCCTCGGAGGGAAGCAGTCGTCGGTGGCAGGTGGAATCGGCGCCGCGACCGGCCTCGACGCCGCGAAGAGCGGGCAGTTGCTGAGCATGCTCGCGCCCATCGTCATGGGGGCGCTAGGGCAGGCCAAGCGAACGAATGGTCTCGACGCTGGCGGCCTTGCCTCGATGCTCGGGGCCGAGCGGTCGGCGATGTCCGGTCAGGGGGGCGGCGCGCTCGGGTCGCTGATGAACCTCATCGACCGCGACAACGACGGCTCGGTGGTCGACGACATCGGCGGCATGCTCGGCAAGATGATGGGGCGTTAGGCGCCCAGCAGGATCGTCACGGTAGCACGGGGAGGGGCGACAAACCGCACCTCCCCGTTGCGCACCGGGAGGATGCCGAGCGGCGTTTCGTCGAGACGGGCGAGGCGCGCCACGCGAAGGCCGCCGAGCGCCCAGCTCCCGTCGACGGCGCGATCGAGCAGGTTGACGCAGCGCACCACCACCACGCCGTCCGCTTCGCCGGGCTTGCACGCGAGGAAGGCCAGCCCCTCGCCGTGGAGCGTGAGTCCCGGCAGTTGGGTGGGCGGAGCGATCGCCGAACGCCAGCTCTCACCAACGAGCGGGAGCAGGAACGCTTGCGCCGACGCTTCCACCTGCGCGCGCGTGGCATCGGCGAGCGGACCGTGCGACAGCAAGGCGACTCGCGCCTCGTATGCTCCCGCACACTGCGCCCCAGGGGTCGCCACGGGCCACCCGGCGTGCCCCGGCCGTTCCGGAAGATCGTGACGCGAGAGCTCACCCACCGATCGCACCAGAGTGACCAGCACGTCGCCATCGGTGCGCGCCTCGTACTCGGCGAGTCCATCGCTCATGACGGTGATGCCCCGCGTGTCGTCGTAGAGGGAGACGTAGCGATGCAGCGGCGCCGTGGGCAGGGGGAGCTCCCGGGCGGTGCCAGCCGACGGGACGTGACCGTCAGCCGCAATCTCCCGCTCCACCGGACCAAACGCCGCGTCGGCGAGCACGCGGGGCGACTGCACCCCGGTGCGCAGCACGAGCCGCACGCGACAGTCCTCGGCCGCATGGGTTCCGTGGACGGCGAACACCACCGCGTCGGCATCCGCATCGAGCCGCACGTCGACGGTCAGGGTGATCGGCGAGGCCTTGTGGCGAATGGTGAGGCCGGTGGCGCTGGTGAGCGTCCGTGCGGGAATGACCGCCTTGAGCGTGAGTCGCAGTTCGCCGCGCAACGGGCCGCGCACCGTGCAGCGGTGTCGCGCGATCGCGCCGTGTCGCCGAGTCCCCGGAATCGGTGACGGCGTATACAGGTCGCCGCGGTCACCTTCGACCTCGAGCGCCAGGACATCGATGCACGATCGACCATCGGCACTCGTCAGGCATAGACGCCGCTCGGCATCAACCCAGACGCGGCAGCGGCCGTTTTCGAGCGCGTCCGCCGTGCACTCGACCGGGTTGGGCGCCGCACTCGCGCGCGATCGCCCGACCTCGAGCGGTAGGACGCGCAATCCGAGTCCAGCGATGGGTGGAACCCAGGCGATCACACGACGGCGCATCACCAGCGCGTTGCGCGGATAGTGTCGCGGAGACTCCTCTCGAGCGTGCACCAACGCGCGCGATAGCTCCTGAACAGCCATGGAACCGTCGCCAATTCGCAGCGAGCGCGCGCGCAGGGGCGGCAGCGCACATCCAGCCGAACCGGGTCCGACAGGGACGTTTCCGAGTGACTCGTCCACCTCCAACTCGCAGATGCCACCACGCGCGTGCGGGAGCGAGTTTCGGATCACGACGACCGACCGCCACGCCGCCTCGTCGTCGCGCGCCGCGACCGGGTCGTGCCCAAGCATTGCCAGCCGCGCACGCTGCGCCGCCAGCATCCCGGCGCGTTCGACCGTTCCCAGCCGGTGATCCATCGCCTTCGCGACGGCATCGATCGAGCAGCCGCAGAGCGTGTCGTGCGGGTGGCAGGCGAGCAACGTTTTCCAGAGGGTGGCGACTTCGTGCTGTCGCGAGATACCGTCGCGAGCGCTCGCGAGCGCGAGCCACGGTTCCACGTCGTGCACCAGGAGTCGCTCGGCCCGCGCGTTGCGCCGCTTTTGCGCGGCGCGGGAGCCGAATGTCCCCTGCAACGACCACGCGTAGTCCGGCGAGTGCCGCAGCTCGCCGCGCACCGTCGGGAGCGATGCGCTCGCCGCGCGCTCCTGCAGCGCATCGGCAAAGTCCTGCAGCCGGCTGACGGGGACGTGCGTGGGCGAGGCCGCCGCGGCCAACGCCTCGAATGCGGCCGCCCGGTTGGGCTGCACCGCGTGGTGATCGGCGCCGTTCGGGAGCAGGCCGATGCCTAACGTTGCACGCGGCGCGAGAACCGCGCGCAGCTGTTCCCAGCGCCGGCGCGCCTCGTCAGGTGCCGCGGGAAGGTTCGACCCCACCTCGTAGCCATCAGGCGGGAGGTGGTACGTGAGCACCGAACTCCCGTCGGCGCCACGCCACCGCAGCGTGTCACCGGCGGGCCACGGCGCACCGCCAAAGCCGCGCCAGATGATGCACAGCGGAAAGGCGAAGCCGGCGGCGATCTGCGGGAGCACGGCAGGATGTCCGAAGGCGTCGGGACAATAGAGCACGCGCGGCGCCGTTCCTCCAAAGCGCGCCAGCACCTCTCGCCCGGCCAGCAGGTTGCGCACGAGCGCCTCGCCCGATGGGATGAGGTTGTCGCCCAGGACGAACCATGGTCCCGCATCGAGACGTCCCGCGGCGATGGCCTGCGCCAGGTCGTCGGCGCGATCGGGGCGGCTGTCGAGGTAGTCGAGCAGGACAATCCCCTGCCCGTCGAGCAGGAAATGCCCGCCCGCGGCCCCGTCGAGCACTTCATCCACCAGCCGTACCAATCCCAGCCGGAACTCCTCTGCCGTGCGGTACCACTCGCGATCCCAGTGCGTGTGGGTGACGAGCGCGATGGTATCGAGCGATGGCGAGCCGGTGTGCATGGCTCGGGAGTCTGGAAGCAGCGTCCAGCGTGGGCAAGGGCTCGCTGGCCGCAATGTTGGGGGAAGAGGGGTGCGATCCGCGCGCCAGGTGCTTCACTCTCCCCTCCCCTTCGATTTACTTCCCCACGTGATCCGTCCCTTCTGACCATCCGGGAGAACGAACGATATGGCACATACCCTGGCCGCCCTGCCCTACGCCTTCGACGCGCTCGAGCCGCACATCGACGCGCAGACGATGCAGATCCACCACGGCAAGCATCATCAGGCCTACGTCACCAATCTCAACGCCGCGCTCGACAAGCATGCGGGGTTGCAGGACAAGCCGCTTGAGGAGTTGTTAGGCAACCTGGCCGGCGTCCCCGATGACATTCGCACCGCGGTGCGCAACAACGGCGGCGGCCACTGGAATCACACGCTGTTCTGGAACCTGATGGGCCCCAACGCCGGCGGGGAGCCGACCGGGGCGCTCGCCGCGGCCATCAACGCCGCCTTCGGTGACTTCGCGAGCTTCAAGACGCAGTTCCAGGCCGCCGGCGTCGGCCGCTTCGGCTCCGGCTGGGCGTGGCTGCTGAACGATGGCGGCAAGCTGTCGATCGTGTCGTCGCCTAACCAGGACAACCCGATCATGGACGGGAAGAAGCCGGCCGACATCCTCCTCGGTCTCGGCGGCTGGGAGCACGCCTACTACCCACAGTTCCAGAACCGCCGCCCCGACCACCTC
>CAZLLP010000218.1:0-7862 GCA_964560345.1 uncultured Gemmatimonadaceae bacterium | reverse complement strand
GTGACCTTTGAACCACCCCGGGCTGTACTCCACCAGCGCAGACGTCGGGGTCCCGGGGCCAAAGAGGTCACCGATCCCCAGGGCCCGCAGCGAGGCCATGTCTTCCTTGGGGATGATCCCCCCGCCCGTGATCAGGATGTCGTCGCGCCCCGCATCGACGAGCAGCTGACGGACGCGCGGGAAGAGCGTCATGTGCGCGCCGCTCAGGATCGACAGCCCCACCACGTCGACATCCTCCTGGATCGCCGCCGTGGCGATCATCTCGGGGGTCTGGTGAAGGCCGGTGTAGATCACTTCCATGCCGGCGTCGCGCAGCGAGGCAGCGACCACCTTGGCGCCTCGATCGTGACCGTCGAGGCCGGGCTTGGCAATCAGGACGCGAATGGGTCGGGACATGTCGGGAACGCCGCGCGAGGCGCGGGCGCGTGAAGGGATCGGATGGCGCGCAACCTCCCAAAGCTAGCCGCCGCCGCGCACCCCCGGCAGGGCGTGCACCGCCGGTTCATTCCTTACGCGCCACCAACAGCATTTCGCTCGACCGGCGTCGGAGCGGGCGCTCCGTGAACGCCTCGAACGCCTGTTCCACGATCAGCCCCTCCGCCGCACACAACTCGGCGATCCGCGTCGCCGTGTACAGGCGTATCCGGTGCTCGCGCTCCCCGCTCACCTTGGGACCGCGAAAGGTCGACCGGATCGTCAGGACGCCGGAGAGCGCATCGAACGTCCGCTCGTGCGCCACCATCGTCCCGTCGTTCGACATCCACCAGTCCTTGGACAGGAAGCGCGCCATCACCCCGTCGCGGCTCCCCCCGTGCCACACCAGCACGCCGCCCGGCTTGAGGACGCGGGCAAACTCGCCGATCACGCGCGCATCGTCGTTAGGGTCGGTGAAGAAGCCAAACGATGTGAAGAGATTGAGCACCGCATCGAATCGCCCGGTCCAACGCGCCGGGAGCTTGCGCATGTCGCCGCGCGTATAGCGCAACGTCTTCCCCGTCCCGCGATCCTTCGCCTTGTCGAGCAGGTGCTGCGAGTAGTCGAGCCCATCGACGTCGTAGCCGGCCTCGGCGAGCAGATGCGCGTGCCGCCCCTGTCCGCACGGGACATCCAGCACGCGCGCCCCGACGGGGAGTTCCAGCACCTCCATGAGGCGCGCGACTTCCTGTCGGTCCTTCTCCAGCGTGAAGATGGGTTCGTACTCGAGCAGGTACTGCCCATCGAAGTACGAAGCCCACCATTCACCCGTCTTCCCGTCTTCCCGTCTTCTCAAAAGAACACCGGCTCCCGATACGCCCCGAACACCTCTTCCATCGCCGCGCGAATCTCGTACAACGTGCAGTACGCGCGGGCGCAATCGAGGATGTAGGGGATCATGTTCGTGTTGGAACGCGCGGCCTCGCGCAGGGCGTCGAGGCGCGTCGCCACCAGCGCGCTGTCGCGCGTGGCGCGCAGCTCGGCCAGGCGCGCGCGCTGCGTGTCGTCGGCTTCCTGCCCGACCTTGAGCACCGGGATCGACAGTTCCGGCTCTTGCGTGACAAACTCGTTGACGCCGACCACGAGGCGGCGCCGCTGCTCGATTTCCCACTGCTGGCGCATCGCGCTCTCGGCGATCTTGCGCTGGAACCACCCCTGCTCGATCCCCTTCACGACGCCGCCTTGGCTCTCGATCTCGGCAAAGATCGCCTCGGCCTCCTGCTCGAGCTGGTCGGTGAGGGCCTCGACGTAGAACGAGCCGCCCAGGGGATCGCTGACGTTAGGCACCCCGGTTTCGTACGCCAGTACCTGCTGCGTGCGGAGCGCCACCTGCACCGCCTCCTCGGTCGGGAGGGCCAGCGTCTCGTCCATCGAGTTGGTGTGCAGCGACTGGGTGCCGCCCAGCACCGCCGCCATCGCCTGGTAGGCGACGCGCACGATGTTGTTCATCGGTTGCTGCGCGGTGAGCGTGACGCCCGCCGTCTGGCTGTGGAAGCGCAGCATCCACGAGCGCGGATCCTTCGCCCCGTACTGGTGCTTGAGGCGCTTGGCCCAGATGCGGCGCGCGGCGCGCAGCTTGGCGATCTCCTCGAAGAAGTCGTTATGGATGTCGAAGAAGAACGAGAGGCGTGGCGCGAAGGTGTCGACGTCGAGTCCGCGCGCCATCCCGCGCTCCACATACGTGAAGCCGTTCGCCAGGGTGAAGGCGAGTTCCTGCGCCGCGGTGGCCCCGGCTTCGCGGATGTGGTAGCCGCTGATGGAGACGGTGTTCCACTTGGGGGTGTGCGTCGCCCCCCACTCGAACAGGTCCACGATCAGGCGCAACGCGGGCTCGATGGGATAGACCCACGCGTGCTGCGCCATGTACTCCTTGAGGATGTCGTTCTGCACCGTCCCCATGATCTGCTCGGGGCGCACGCCCTGTTTTTCCGCGGCGGCCACGTAGAAGCAGAAGATGATCACCGCCGGGCCGTTGATCGTCATCGACGTCGACACCTGGTCGAGCGGGATCCCGGCAAACAGCGTCTCCATGTCGGCCAGCGACGAGATCGCGACACCGGTTTTGCCCACCTCGCCTTCCGAGCGCGGATGATCGGAGTCGTATCCCATCAACGTCGGGAAATCGAAGGCGGTCGAGAGCCCCGTCTGCCCGTGCTCGAGGAGGAACTTGAAGCGCTGGTTGGTCTCCTTCGCCGTCCCGAACCCCGCGAACTGGCGCATCGTCCACAGCCGCCCGCGATAGCCGGTCGGATGAATGCCGCGCGTGTACGGGAAGTCGCCCGGGAGCGGGAGCGTCAGCGGATCGCCCGGGAGGACGTCGAGCACCGTGTACACCGGGTCGACTTCCTTCTCCGAGTTCATGAAGGCGATCTCGCGCTTCTCGCCCTTCTCGTAACGCGAGCGCCACCGTTCCACTTCGGTGCGCAGGCGATCGAGTTCCTCCTGCTGCTCGCGTACCGTTTCCGACAGGTCGCGCATCGACGTCATGTGACCGTCCTCGTGATTGAGCTCATGCGCCACCGATGGGCAGCGCGGGTATCGCGGTCTGCTACTCGCGCGTCGGCGGCTCGTCGAGCATCAACGCGTTCCTCGGCTATCAGCGGCTCGTTAGGAGTTCTGCACCGCGACGCAACAGCTCGTCGGCGATGCCAAACGGCGTGCTCGTCCCCGCTTCCACTCCCGGCAGCGACGCCTCGATGAACTGCTGGATCTCCGCGTCGCCCCACACCCGGCGACGGAGCCGTTGCTCCGCCACTTCCAGGATCTGCTCCCGCCAGCGCGCACGGCGCCGCTTGGTCAGTTCCCCGCTCGCCCCAAGATAGCGGAAGTGCCGGTCGAGCGCGTCCATCAGCTCGGCGATCCCTTCCCCCTTGGCGGCCACCGTTCGCAGCACCGGCGGAACCCACAGCTCCTGCTGGTCACCCTTGGCCGCCTCGCGCGCCGCCTTGCCGGGGTTGTTGATCGTCGCCAGATCGACGCCGTGGTGCGCGGGGACGTTGCGCATCGCCAGCCCCGAGCGCATCCCCAGCATCAGCTCGATGTCGTTGCGCACGCGATCGGCCCCCGGCCGGTCGGCCTTGTTCACGGCGAACAGGTCGGCGATCTCCATCAGCCCGGCCTTGAGCGTCTGGATCGAGTCGCCCGATTCGGGGACGAGGACGACCAGCGTGCTCTCCGCCGCCCGCGCGATGTCCAATTCGCTCTGCCCCACGCCGACCGTCTCCATCAGGATGCGATCGAAGCCGAAGGCATCGAGCACGTCGGCCACCACGCGCGTCGACGACGACAAGCCACCTAACGAGCCGCGTGTGGCCAACGACCGGATGAAGACGCCGGGATCGAGGGCGACCTCCTCCATGCGGATCCGGTCGCCCAGGAGCGCGCCGCCCGTGAACGGCGACGTCGGATCCACCGCGACGATCCCCACCGTCGGTCCCGCCTCGCGGTAGGCGCGGGTGACCTGCGTGGTGAGCGTGCTCTAGCCCGCCCCGGGCGGACCTGTGATCCCGATGCGGCGCCCGCGGCCAATGCGGGGATGCAGCACCGCGAGCAGCGCATCGAAGCCGTCGCGCTGGTTCTCGACCATGCTGACGGCACGCGCCAACGCGGCCGGCTTGCGCGCGTCGAAGTCGGCGAGCAGTCGCTCGAGCGCAGGAGTGAGTTTGGGGGTGGGCGCGACGGAGGTCACGAGCGGGGCGGGTGGGCGAGTGGCGAGTATCGGGTCGTCAGGCGCGCGGCTCGCGCGCGTGGTCGGTCAGCGGAACCGACGGCGCCGGCGCCACCGGTTCGTCGTGCTCATCGCGAATGTCCCCCACCAGCTCCTCCAGCAAATCCTCGAGCGTCACGATCCCCACCGTTTGCCCGGCGTCATCGCGCACGACCGCCAGGTGCGACCGACCGCGGATCATCCTGAACAGGAAGTCGTTGCACGGCATCTGGGCCGTCGCGAAGATGACGGGGCGCAACGGCGGAAGCTGGTCTCCCTCCATCTCCAGCAGGTCGAAGGCGTGCAACATCCCCTTCACGTCATCCAGTGAATCGCCATACATGGGGACGCGGCTATAGCGCGTTTGCGCCACCTGCCGCGCCACCTCGGCGCCCGGCGTCCGCACGCTCAAGGCGAAGACATCCTTGCGAGGCGTCATCACCTCGCCCAGCGTCTTCTCGCCGAACTGCACCACCCCTTCGATGATCGCGATCTCGGTGTGCTCGCCCACCCCCTCGAGTTCGCCTTCGCGCAACAGCTCTTCGAGCGCCTCGGCGTCGGTGTGGTGCTCCTCCGACGCCTCGCGCCGTGCCTCGCCCGTGAGCCGGCGCGCGAGCAACAGCAGTGGCATGAACACGAACTCCACCAGGCGCAACAGGGGGATGAGGAGCGGAATCATCGCGCTCGCCCACCGCTTGGCGATCGCGCGCGGAATCAGCTGTCCCAGCAGGAGCAACGCCAGCGCGTAGGCGACGATGGCACGCGCATGGGCAAAGACGCCCCCCTCCACCGCCGTGGCAATGAACGTCCCCGCCACGAACACCGCCATCGCCACACCGGTCGATGCCGCCAGGAGCAAACGCTGCGGCCGCTCGAGGTAGAGGGCAGCCGTCTGCGCCCCGCTCAAGCGACGCTCCACCCAGTGGCGCAGCCAGATGCGGCTCACCGAGCGCACCGCCGTGGCCGCGGCGGTGAGACAGGCCACGATGGCGATCGTGAGAATGAGCAAGGCAGCGTTGCTCATTCGTCGTCCTCGTCGCTGCGCCACTCGGCCGGCTCGCGCTCCGTCACCAGACGCTCGAGATAGACGCGTTGCACCCGGCGGCGCACGACGCGCTCGACGACCACCCGGAAGCCGGGGAGCGTGAGCTCCTCCCCCGCCCGCGGCACGCGTCCCAGCACCTCGTACACCAGCCCGCCTAACGTGGACACCTGCTCGTGGCGCAGGTCGACGCCCGTCACCTCCGATACTTCGTCGAGCGTGAGGCGTGCCGACATCCAGAAGCGCAGGTCGCCGTCGCGCTCGATCGGCGGTTCCTCCTCGTCGTTCTCGTCGCGAATGTCCCCGACAATCTCCTCGAGCACGTCCTCGATGGTGATGAGTCCCGCGGTCCCGCCAAACTCGTCCGCCACGATGGCGATGTGCATCCCGCTCGACTGGAAGTCGCGCAACTGGGCATCGGCCTTCTTGGCCCCCGGGATGAACACCGGCGCACGCAGCAACGCCGTCCAGTCGTCAGGCACTTCGTCGGCGAGAATCGCGGGGAGCAGATCCTTGGCAAACAGGATCCCGATCACGTCGTCGATCGTCTCGCGATAGACCGGGATGCGCGCGTGCTCTGAACTGCGCACACGATCCACGACTTCGGACCAGGGCGTGTCGCGGTCGAGCCCCACCATGTCCACACGCGGAACCATCAGCTCGTGCACCTCGGTGTCGCCAAGCCGAAAGACGCTGTTGAGGAGTCCCCGCTCCTCCTTGGAGACCTCGGCCTCGGCGGCCACCACCTGCATGAACTGCTCGGCCGTCGCCTCGCGTTCCTCCTCCGAATCGTTCGGGGGCGGGAGCAGGCGATGCAGCGTGGCGTCGATCCATCCGCCCAGGGCGGCGATAGGCGTGAGGAGTTGTTCGACGGCGCGAATGAAGCCATACAGTCGGCGCGCCGTGCGCTCACCCCCCACGCTCCCCGTGCTGCGAGCCAACGACTCGGTGAGCCCGACGAGGAGCAGCGCCGCCAGCAGTCCAATGAAGAGCGCATCTCGACGCGAGCGCGCCGCCAGGTCCAGGGCGATTGCCACGCTGACGCCGCCCGTCAGTTGCGCCATCACACGCGCGAAGGCGACCGCACGATGCGTCCGCTCGCGCCGCTCGTGCAGCGCGCGCAGGTCGGGAGCGAGCGGCGCGTCGGGATCGAGCGCGAGCATGGCGCCGTCAGCGGCCGCGCAGAGCGCCGCCACCGTCGAGGCCAGCAGCGCCATACCCCAAGCCAGGAGCGTTACCACGCCCCCTCGCTGCGCAATCGGTTCACCCATCGTTCCTGCCGCCGCCACATCGGCGCGCGCAATCGCTCGTCGCCTTCCGGATGCTCCCAACCGAGCGTGTGCAGCACGCCGTGCACCACAAGGCGCGCGACCTCTTCCCGCCACGAGCAGCCGGCGTCCGCCGCATGCACACGCGCCAGCGCTGTCGAGATGTAGACGTCCCCGACGACCGGCGCCCCGGGGGCGACGACGGCATGCTGGAACGTGATGATGTCAGTCGTGCCGCGATGCGCCAGGTGACGCTGGTTGAGCCGCGCCATCTCCCGGTCGCTGACAAAGGTGATCGTCAGCAGCGCGCGACGCGTCTTTTCACCGTGCAGCACCGCACCGGCAATCGCCGCGACGCGCTCCCGAGAGAGCGGGAGTCGTCCGACGGTGCTCGACACGCGGATGTCGAGCCCCGGATGTCGCGGGCGAGATGCAGGGGAAGGGTCGTCGTCCATGAGGCTCAGGCGCCCAGGTCTTCGGCGTACGCCCGGATGATCTCCCGCACCAGGCGATGCCGCACCACGTCCACGTCGGTCAGGTAGTGAATCGCGATCCCGTCGATGTGCGACAGGATGCGCTCGATCTGCAGCAGTCCCGACTCCTCCCGTTTGGGCAGGTCGATCTGCGTCTTGTCGCCCGTGATGACCGTCTTGGAGTTTGCCCCCAGGCGCGTGAGGAACATCTTCATCTGCGCGTTGGTGGCGTTCTGCGACTCGTCGAGGATCACGAAGGCATCGTTGAGCGTGCGCCCGCGCATGTACGCCAGCGGGGCGATCTCGATGACGCGCGTCTCGAGCGCCTTCTGCATGCGCTCCATCGGCATCATGTCCTCGAGCGCGTCGTACAGCGGCCGCAGGTACGGATCGACCTTGGCCTGCAAGTCGCCCGGGAGAAAGCCGAGGCTTTCGCCCGCCTCGACCGCGGGACGCGCGAGGATGATCCGCTTGACCCGCTTGCGCGACAACGCGTCGACGGCGGCGGCAACGGCAAGGTAGGTCTTCCCCGTTCCGGCCGGCCCAATCCCGATGACGATGTCGTTGTCGGCGATGGCCTTGAGGTATGCCCCCTGCCCCGGCGTCTTGGGCTGGATGATGCGACGAACGCCGGGGAGGGCGATGCGGAAGTCCGCATCGTCCCCGTCGCGCGAAGCATCGAGCGTCATGCGCAGGACGTCGTCGGAATCGAGCGCCCCGCGCTGCCGAGCGGTGTCGATCATGCGCGTGGCGACCGCCACCGCACGATCCACCGTGTCGGCAGTCCCGGAAATGGTCAGCGTATCACCCCGCATGGCCACACGCGCCCCCGTGACGCGTTGCAGCTCCACGAGGTTGATGTCGTTGACGCCGGCCAGCGTGAGCGGGTCGGCCCCTTC
>CAZLLP010000217.1:0-7912 GCA_964560345.1 uncultured Gemmatimonadaceae bacterium | reverse complement strand
GTGTCGCGCGTGAAGCGACCAGTGTCGCGCGTGAAGCGACCAGTGTCGCGCGTGAAGCGACCAGTGTCGCGCGTGACGCTCCCCCGATCGCGGGTGACGCGACCAGTGTCGCGCGTGACGCTCCGCGGATCGCGGGTGACGCGAGCACGGTCGCGCGGAACGCGAGAAAGGTCGTGCGTGACGCGAGGAGGTTCGCCCGCGACGGCGAGAGGGACGGTCGAGACGGACGTGGTTACGCCCGCGACATCGATAAGGTCGCGCGTGACGCGACCGTGTACGCGTGTGACGCGACCGTGTACGCGTGTGACGCGACCGTGTACGTGCGAAACGCGACCGTGTGCGCGCGAGACGCGAGCATGTGCGCCCGTGACGTCGAGTCGGCCGACGCGAGCGCTCGCGTGGCACCGCCCGACGCACACGGAGTCGTGGCCCACGCTCGAAGTTCGGTGGCGAACGACTTGGTGGTTGGGGCGAACGTTCGCGATGCAGCGCCAGACGATGACCGGGCGGCGGCGCGCGCTCGCGTTGCAGCGCGGCACGGCGACGTGTTTCTCGCCAACGTGACCGGTACAGTGCCCGACGACGACCTCGCGCGCACGATTCACCGTGCGCGTGACCCGTGTCCTCCGCGTCCCCTACCGCAACGCCGAATACACCAGCGTCTTGAACGGATCGCCGAGCCCCACCGGACCGCCAAAGGTGTTGGTGAAGATGAGCGCGACGAGCTGCTCCTTGGGATCGGCCCAGTACGTCGTGTTGAACGCGCCCCCCCACTCGAACGACCCCACCGACATCGGGGTGCGCGAGTCGTTGTCGACCGTCTCCAGCCCGAAGCCCAGCCCGAACTTGGGAACCATCGAGTAGACCTGGTTGGTGAGCATCAGTTCGACCGTCTTGCGCCCGAGCAGACGCACGCCGTCCAGTTCTCCGCCGTTGAGGAAGAGCTGCAGGAAGCGCGCATAGTCCGTGGTCGTCGACACGAGTCCGCCACCGCCCGAGAAGTACGTCACCTTGCGAATCGGAAAGTCGGGGTGCGTGAGCCCCCCGTCGGGATCGTGCGCGGCGACCAGCTTGTCGCCCTTCATCTGGTGCAGCGCGACCAGCCGGTTGCGCCTGTCGGCTGGCAGCTCGAACCAGGTGTCCTTCATCCCAAGTGGATCGAAGATGCGCGTGCGCAGGAAGGTGTCGAACGGCACCCCCGACCAGACTTCGACCAACCGCCCGAGCACGTCGATGCCGAGCGAGTAGCGCCACTCCGTCGCCGGATCGCTGTGCAGCGGGAGCTTGCCCAGGCGATCAATACGCTCGGCGAGCACGTCCCCCTCACGCCCCAACGCCGTGATGCCGGCCTTGGCGTAGATCGCCCTGAAGTTGTCGCTCCCGATGTCGGCGTAGTCGAGCCCCGACGTGTGCGTCAGGAGCTGCCGAATCGTGATCTCCTCCTTGGCCGGGCGCGATTCGTACGACGAGTCGGCGGGATTGAACTTCGTGAGGACGGTCGGCTTGGCGAAGGCGGGGAGGTACTGGCTGACAGGGTCGTCGAGTTGGAAGCGCCCCTCCTCCCACAACATCATCACCGCCAGCGAGGTGATGGCCTTGGTTTGCGACGCGATGCGGAAGATGTCGTCGGTGCGCAGCGCCTCGGACTTCCCCAGTTCGCGCACCCCCCAGGCCTTGTGGTACGCCACCTGGCCGTCCTTCACCAACATGACGACGGCGCCAGGGATCTTCTGCTCGGCAACGAGCGACGCGATCCAGTGGTCGATGCGCGCCAATCGCTCGGGGACAAAGGCGGCCGCCGCGTGCGGGGAGATTCGTGCGCCGGCAGAGATCGCGCCGGCACTCCGCGCGGGGGCAGGAGCGGCACGACTCGCGCCGGTGGCTGACGGCGTCTGCTGCGCGACGAGGGCGAGCGGCGCGAACGTGATTGAAAGGACGAGCGTGGCGAGAGCGCGACGAGGAGTCATGGCGGGGTGCATCGGAGGGGGCGCCACGGGTGGGTGCGACGGCGCGTGACGCGTTGAACTGACGAGCGCCCGTCGTTTGCCGCAAGGTCCCGAGGCGCTAACGTTGCCTGCGCGGTACGGCGCGAGCGCCGGCCAACATTCCACAGCCTTCGTGCGACCATGCTCCCTTCGTTTCTCCCGCGTGTTGCGCTTCGACGTTCGTGTGCTCCGCGGCCGTCGCACCCGACGAAGGTTCCGCACGCCGCGCCAACTCCGGCGGCGCTCCGCTCCGTCACCCGGCGCGCGATAGCGCTGGCGCTGCTCGTCGCCGCGCCGTTCGGCGCCGCGCCCGCGCAGGTGTCGCCCGTTCCGCCCCCCGCGCCGTCATCGCAGCCGATGGTCCTCCTCACCAATCTCGCCTTCGACGGGCGCGGAGCCGTCGTCGACGCCCCGCGAATCGCCATCGTGCGCGGCCGCATCACGTCGCTCGACGGCGCGACGGCGCCCGGCGTACGCACAGCGACCACGATCGACCTGCGCGGCTATACCGTGATGCCGGGGTGGATCGACACGCACGTGCACCTCGACTCGCACTTCGATCGCCACGGACGCATCGCCACCGACAGCGAGCCCCCTATCGACGCGGCGCTCGGCATCGCGCTTGCCGGGTGGGAGACGCTGATGGGAGGCTTCACCACCGTACAGACCGTTGGCGACCCGATCGAGCGACCGCTGCGCGACCAGATCCGCGATCACGGCTTTCCCGGACCGCGCGTGCTCACCTCGCTCGCGCCCATCGTCGGCAAGGGAGACAGCACCGGCACCGATGACGAACTCCGCGCGATGGTGCGCGCACACAAGGCGCAGGGGGCCGACCTGGTGAAGATCTTCGCCTCCACCTCGCAGCGCGTGGGCGCGCGCCCCACGCTCACGCAGGCGCAGCTCGCCGTGCTGTGTGGTGAAGCCACGGCGTTAGGCATGCGGACCATGGTGCACGCCTATCGCTCGCAGGTGGCGGTGGCCGCCCTCGCCGGGTGCAACCAGGTGGAGCACATGACCTACGCCACGCGCGAGGAAATCGCGACCGCGGCGCGCGCCGGCGCCTCCCTCAGCCCGCAGGTCGGGCTCGTGGTGCAGAACTACCTGGCAAACAAGGCACGCTACCTGGGCGTCGGGAACTACACCGAGGAGGGGATGGCGACGATGGGGCGCGACCTCCCGCTCGACTTCGAGGTCTGCCGCTTCGCGATGACGACGCCGGGAGCCAAGGTCGTCTTCTCGACCGATGCCACCGCCGGCGCCCACGGGCGCAACGCCGAGGAATTCCTCGGCCGCATCGAGCACTGCGGGCAATCGCCGATGGCGGCGCTGGTCTCGGCGCAATCGCTGGCCGCCGAGGCGATGGGGATGGGCGACCGCATCGGGGCGCTGGCGCAGGGCTACGAAGCGGACATCATCGCCCTCGACGGCGACCCGCGCACCGACCCGACCGCGGTGCGGCGCGTGGTGTTCGTGATGCGGGGCGGGGTCGTCTACAAGTGGGCGGGTCAGCGCCCAAAGTGAACGTGCTCTGAGTGAACGTGCTCTGACCCCAGCTCTGACCCCAGCTCTGACCCCGGGCTACTTCTTGTTAGGCGCCGGCGTCGCCGGCGTCCCCTGCGGAATCGCTTGCCCATCGTGGCGCGGTTCGCTCGCACCAAAGTTGACGCCGTTCGGCGTGCGCATCACCGCCTGACCCCAGCCAAAGACACTCGAGCGTGGCCCGACTTCGTCCACGTCGTGCCCCATCGCCTTGAGTTCGGCGCGCACGCTGGCGGGGATCAGCGTCTCGACATTCACGTCGCACCCGTCAAACGACGACTTGGAAAAGCGCCCCGCCTCCAGCGCCTGCTGGATGGTCATCCCGTAGTCGGCGATGTTGGCGACGAACTGCGCGTGCGCCTGCGACTGGTTCCACCCCCCCATGATCCCGAAGCCGATGCGCACGCCGTCCTTTTCCATGAAGGCCGGGATGATGGTGTGCAGCGGACGCTTGCGCGGCGCGAGCACATTCACTGCGGTGGAGTCGAGCGAGAAGAGCGAGCCGCGATTGTGCAGCAACACCCCGGTCCCCGGCGCGGTGAAGCCCGAGCCAAACTCGGAATAGATAGACTGGATGAGCGAGACGATGTTCCCCTCCTTGTCGACGACGGTGAGGTAGATCGTCTCACTCCCCTGCAGCCCGCTCACCGACGCGTACTGCGCCGGCGGCACTCGGCACGCCGCCTTGGCCGGATCGATCGCCTTGGCGCGCTCGGCCGCGCGCCCCTTGTCGAGCATCGCCTTCACGGGAACGGTGGTGAAGTGCGGATCGGCGGTGTACTTGAGCATGTCGGCATAGGCCAGCTTCTTGGCCTCGATCATCGTGTGCAGCGCCCTGGTGCTGTGGAAGCCCCACTCCTTCATGGGGAACTGCTCCATCAGGTTGAGCATCATCAGCGCTGCGATCCCCTGCGTGGGGGCGGGAAGTTCCGTCACGGTCCAGCCACGATACGTCGTGCTGATGGGGGCGACCCAGTCCGGTTGCAGCTCGCGGAGGTCGTCGATGGCCATGGTCCCCCCCTCCTCCTTCGACACGCGCACGATCGCCTCGGCCACGGGCCCGGTGTAGAAGCCGTCGCGCCCCTTTTCGGCAATGCGCCGCAGCGTCTTGCCAAGGTCGGGATTTCGGAACACGTCGCCTTCCTTTGGCGCCCGCGTCCCGTCGAGCAGGAAGGTGGCCTTGGTGTATGGGTTGGCCGAGAGCTTGGTGACCGCGCTCCCCCACATGCGGGCCACCTGCTCGGTGACCGGGAAGCCATGTTCGGCGTAGTAGATGGCTGGCGCCAGCAGCGTCGGGAAGCCTAACGTTCCAAAGCGATCGCGCAGCGCCTGCCATCCGGAGACCGCGCCAGGCACGGTCACCGTGTGAATGCCGCGCGGCATGCTGGTGTGTCCCTTGGCGCGCAGCATCGCCGCATCGAGCCCCTTGGGGGCCCACCCGGCGGCATTGAGTCCATGCAGCTTCCCCGTCTTGGCCTCGTACACGATCGCAAAGAGGTCGCCGCCAATCCCGTCGCCCGACGGCTCGGTGAGCGCAATGACCGCGTTGGCGGCAATCGCTGCATCGATCGCATTCCCTCCCATCTCCAGCATCTGCGTCCCGGCCTTGGCTGCCAGCGGCGAACTGGAGGCGACGATGCCGAGCGTGGTGGTGACCATCGAGCGCCCCACCAGGGGGAGCGGCGCACCCTGCGCGTGGGTGGACGAGAGGGGCATGAGGACCGCGAGGAGGAGCGGGGCGGCGACCAGCGCGAGGGGCGCGGGCACTCGGCGGGAAGTCGAAGGCGTCATGCCGCGACAATCGACTGAGGAACTGGCGGCGTCAAGGCATCGGCGCCGCCGAGTGTGCTGCTTATTCTTTCGGTCATGTCACGTCAACCCGACCTGGAAGCGATACGTCGCGCGCCGGTGCGCACGCCGCCACTCAGCGCCTACACCGCGGCCGAGCGGCGTCTCATCGAGTCGTTGCGCACGCCGCGACAGGTGCAGCGCTACCTGCGCACGCTCCCGTACAACTGGGAACACACGCTGCGGAGCTTTCGTGGCGCGGTGGCGGCGGGAAATGCGCATTGTCTCGAGGCGGTGCTGTTCACCGCGGCAATCCTCGAGCATCACGGTTACCCGCCCACGGTGCTCGACATCGAGTCGGACGACGGACTCGATCACGTCCTCTTCCTCTACCGGCACGACGGGAAGTGGGGGACGGTGGCGCGGTCGCGCGACTACGGCTTGCACGGGCGCCCGCCGGTCTTTGCGTCGATCCCGGCGCTGGTGCGCAGCTACATGGACGCATACGTGGACGGATCGGGGCGTCTCAATGGCTATGGCGTCGCGCACCTGGACGCGCTCACGCCGGCCGATTGGAGACTAAGCACCAAGAGCGTCCGGCGAGTGGAGCGTGCCCTGATCGACATGCCCCACTATCCGCTGGCGATGGGCGAGCGTCGCTATCAGGGCGTGCTGCGCCGTTTCAAGTCGTTCAAGGCGAGCGGAAAATCGGTGACGCGGCGCACCATGCGCGCGCTCTATGGCGAGCAAGTGCAATACTGGTGGTAGCAGGGCGGAGATTAGAAACACGAGGGGGTCTTCCGCTTTTGTTCTCCAAACCCAATCTTTGCGTCGCCTTCGGGGTTCGGCGTGGACGGCACACCGACACCTCTCTTCCTTCCCAGCCGTCTCTTTCCGTGCCGACAGGCTCCCCGCCCACTTCGGCCGGCGAACAAGAGCATCTTCCCAACTCGCCGGCAACACCGGTCGGGGTGAGTGCATCCCCTGACGACAAGTATCACTCGTTTCTCGCTCTCACCAGCGAGGGAATTTGGCACGCGGTGGCGACACCGCCGATTCCCGTGGCGCTGCCGATCGAGGAGCAGGTGCGTCGCATTCTCACCGACGGTGTCATGGTGGAATGCAACGATGCACTCGCGCGCATGTACGGCCTCACCGAGTCGCGCCAGCTCGTCGGCGCGCGGGTGGGACAGCTCCTGCTGGAGGGCGATCCGCAGAATCAGGACTTCCTGAGCGCCTTCGTGCGCGGCGGATACCGACTGGAAGGGTTCGAGTCGGTGGAGCGCACGATCGATGGCACGCGCCGCATCTTCCTCAACTCGCTGGTGGGGATCGTGCGCGACGGCCTGCTCGTCGAAGCGTGGGGGTCGCAGACCGACATCACGGAGCGCAAGCGCATGGAGGCGCAGCTCCGCCAGGCGCAGGCGATGGATGCGGTGAGTCGCCTTGCCGGGAGCGTGGCGCACGACTTCAACAACCTCCTGACGACGATCCTCACGTCGGTGGAAATGCTGATCGACCAGGTGGAGCCCGCCAATCCCGTGCGAGGCGACGCCGAAGAGATCCGGCGCTCCGCCCGGCGCGGGGCCGAGCTCACCCGGCAGTTGCTGGCGTTGTCGCGGCAGCAGGTGCTCGCGCCGCGCGCCATTGACGTGCATGCGCTGGTGCGTCGCGTGGAAGGGGACATCCGCAACACGTTCGCCGCCACGGCCAAGGTCGATTTCACCTTCGGCGACGGACCGGGGATTGCCCATGTCGACGTCGAGGAGCTGGAGCAGATGCTCTTGCACCTGGCGACGCATGCGGCAGAGGTGATCGGCGAGACCGGCGCCTTTGCGATGGATGTGCGGCGCGAGAAGCTCACCGAGCCGCGCGCCGCCCTCCCTGACCAGGTATCGCCGGGCGACTACGTCACGCTCACCATGCGGCACTCGGGAGTGCAGCTCACCACCCTGGGCGGCGCCTCGCTGCTGGAGCCGTTTGCCGGGGCGGAGATCCCGTCGTTAGGCTCGGGGCTCGCGCTGGCCACGATGTACGGCTTCGTGCGCCAGAGCGGCGGCGCGGTGGTGCTCGAACCGACGCCGGCCGGGGTGGCGCTGAGCATCTACTTCCCCGCCACGTCGCTCCCCACCCCCAAGATGCCGGCGCACCTGGCCAGCAATCGCGGCGGGCAAAAGACGGTGCTCCTGGCCGAGGACGAGCCGACGGTACGCCTGATGATGAAGCGCGTGCTGGAGCGCGCCGGCTTCCTGGTGATGCAGGCGAGCAACGGCGAAGAAGCGCTCGCCCTCGCACGGGCGCACGGCTCGGAGATCGACATCCTGGTCACCGACGTGATCATGCCGGGGATGGGCGGAGGCGAACTCTCCCGCGTGCTCCGCCGCGAACGCCCCGGCATTCGCGTGTTGCACGTGTCGGGCTACACCGCGGGGGCGCTGCGGCATCACGACGTCCTGCAGGAAGGCGCCGCCTTCCTCCAGAAACCCTTCTCGCCCCAGACGTTCCTGGCGAAGCTGCAGGAAGTCATCGTCTAGAAGCGGAAGACGGGACGACGGGACGACGGGACGACGGGACGACGGGACGACGGGACGACGGGA
>CAZLLP010000216.1:0-8061 GCA_964560345.1 uncultured Gemmatimonadaceae bacterium | reverse complement strand
CTCTCGGGGAAGCGCTCGAGTGTCGCGCTACAGGATCGGTGTCTCGTCTGCCCGTCTTCCCGTCTTCTGCCCTACTGAGAATGCATTATCATTATCTGCATGTCCCTCGAGCGCCAAACCAGCCAGCGCGCCGCCGTCAAAGGCGCCCTCGAGGCGACGCACGTCCCCATGCGGGCGCAGGACATTCCCGCCGATGCGGCGCGCCGGGCGCCGGGAATCGGGTTGGCGACGGTCTATCGCGCCCTCAAGGCGCTGATTGAAGCCGGGGAAGTCGCCGTCGTAACCCTTCCCGGCGAGACGCCGAGGTACGAGCTGGCGCACCTGCATCACCATCACCATTTCCACTGCCGCGCCTGCGGCGGGGTCTTCGAAGTCGAGGGATGCCCGGGCGATCTGGCCGCGCTGGCGCCGAACGGTTTTTCGGTCGACGGCCATGAGGTGGTGCTGTACGGGCGCTGCGCGCGGTGCGTGGGATGAGCGGGACGATCTCGATCTGGGGGGCGTCGCTGCTCGCCGTCTTCGTGGCCAGCGCCATCCCGCTGCTCGCCACCTGGTTCCTGGCCAGCCGACCAGCGCTCACGGCCCGACTGATTCCGCGGCTGATCATGATCGCGGCCGGCGCCCTGTTCGGAGCGGCGGTCTTCCATCTGATCCCCGAATCGTTGGCAAGCGCTCCCCCGCTGCGGGTGGCGCTCCTGGTGGCGGTCGGGATTGGTGCGCTGGCCGCCATGGAGCGGACCATCCACATGATGGAGCCGTCGAACAAGAGGAAGGGGGAGGGGGAGCACGGCCCGCTGGGGCATCGCAGCCACCTGATGCCGCTCGGCATTGCCAGCGACGCGCTGCACAACACGATCGACGGGGCGCTGGTCGCCACCGCCTTCCTCGCCGATCCGTCGTTGGGCGTCTTTGCCGGCGCCGCGATCGCGCTGCACGAACTCCCGCGCGAGCTGGGGACATTCGCCATCTGTGTCGACGGCGGGATGACCCCGCGGCGCGCCATTCTCATCAACGCCGCCACGGGCGTCCTGGCCTTGCTCGGGGCGGTGATCGCCCTCAGCATCGGGGTCGATGCGCGACGCTTTGGCGAGTTCCTCCTTCCGTTCGCCGCCGGCAATTTTCTCTATCTGGCCGGCGCTATCCTGGTCTCGCAGCGCCACGAGCGCCGCGTAGGATCCCTCCTGCGGCGCGTGGCGTTGGTCGCCGCCGGCGTCGCCATCACCGCACTCCTTCGCGGCCAGCACTGACCCCTCGGAGTTCCGCACGCCAAATCGGCCGTGTTCGTCGCTTCCATGTCGCCCGATTGACCGCGCGGCGTCCGCAGGCCAGACTCGCACGCCTCCCGCACGGGAGGCCTCGTCCACCCCAGTCCCACACGTTGTGATCACTGCTCGCACCCCCCACGCGCTCCTTCTGACCTCGATGCTCGCCCTGGGCGCCTGCGCGCGGGGCGGGAGCCCGACCGTCGCGCCATCGCCGGCGCCGGAGAGTCGGTATGTCGCCTCCGCCTCCGGAAAGGACGTGGGGCTCGAGGGGGTGCTCAAGCAGGCGGCGCGCGCCGACGTGGTCTTTTTTGGCGAGCAGCACGACGATCCCGCCACGCATCGCGCCGAGCTGTCGGTGCTGGCGGCACTGGGAAGCGGGACACGTCCCGTCGTGCTCTCGCTCGAGATGTTCGAGCGCGACGCGCAGGGGGTGCTGAACGACTATCTCGCCGGCAAGCTGAGCGAGGCCGACTTCCTCGCCAAGTCGCGTCCGTGGGAGCGCTACACGACCGACTACCGGGGGATGGTCGAACTGGCGCGGGCGCGTGGCTGGCCGGTGGTGGCGTCCAACGTGCCGCGCCGCCATGCCAGCGCCGTCAGCCGCAAAGGCCTCGCAGCGCTCGACTCGCTCCCGGCCGCCGAGCGCGCCGAAGTAGGGCGCGAGATCAGCTGCCCGCGCGACGACCGGTACTACACGCGCTTTGCCGACCAGATGAAGGGACACAGCGCTGGCGGCGGCCCGCCGAGCGCCGCCGATTCGGCCATGATGCGCAGCATGACCAATCGCTTCTACGAAGCGCAGTGCATCAAGGACGAGACGATGGCCGAGTCGATCGTGGCCGCGCTGGACAAGGCGCCCAAGGGGGCGCTGGTCTTCCACGTGGATGGCGCCTTCCATTCCGACTACGGACTCGGCACGGCGTCGCGCGTGAAGCGCCGCCGCCCGTCGCTTCGCACGGTGGTGCTCACCGCCATCCCGGTGGACGATGTGGCGAGCGCGAAGGCCAAGGAGTTCGCCGAGCGCGGCGACTTCGTCATCCTCACGCGCAAGCCCCCCGCTCCCGCCAAGCCGTAGCGCCGGGCGCGGAACTGGCGCGTTACACCGCACGGCTACATTTCCCGTCGTTCGTCACGCCGACTCCGGGAGACTGTCCATGCACCTGCTCGTGATTCGACACGCCATCGCCGAAGATCGCGACGCGTATGCCGCGACCGGGGCCAGCGACGACGAGCGTCCGCTCACGTCGTTTGGCAAGCGTCGCATGCGGCGCAACGCCGAAGGGCTGCGTCGTGCGGTTCCGCAGATCGACCTGCTCGCCGCTTCGCCGCTCGTGCGCGCGCAGCAGACGGCGCGCATCCTGGCCACGGAGTACGGGGCCCGGGCGATCGAGACGGTGGAAGCGCTCGCCCCCGATCGGCATCCGCGCGAGCTGATGACCTGGCTGGCGAAGCAGTCGCCAGATGCAACAGTGGCGGTGGTCGGTCACGAGCCGCACGTCGGGCGCCTGGTGAGCTGGTGCCTGGCCGGCGTCGACGACTCGGCCGTCACGTTCAAGAAGGGAGGGGCGGCGCTGATCGAGTTCGCGATGAAGCCGGCCGCGCGCAAGGGGCGCTTGCACTGGCTCCTGACCCCGGCGCAGTTGCGCATCCTCGCCGAGTAGCGCGTGGCCTCGTTTCCCGCCTCGATCCTCGACGACGATGAGGAGCGCGCCGTGCGCCTGGTGGCGCTCGCGCTCCTGTCCGATGCGGCGGCGCATCGCGAACGCCTGACGCAACCCGGCGACTCGGAGGCGCTGCACGACTTTCGCGTGGCGGTGCGCCGGTTGCGCTCGTGGCTGCGCGCCCATGGCACCACGCTGGGACGGTCGGCACCTAAACGGGCGCAGAAGTGGTTGCGGCGGCTGGCCGGGGCGACGAACCACAGTCGTGACGCCGAGGTCTTTGCCGCGTGGCTCACGGAAGAGAAGGCCACGCTCACTGATCGCCAGCGGGTGGGCGCGGCGTGGCTCCTCAAGCGCATCGACGCGCAGAAGACCGCCGCTGACGCCGAGGTCATGGCCGAGGTGACGCGCGACTTCGAGCGTGCGCGTGAGTCGTTGGAGGAGCGCCTCCCGCATTTCACGTTGCGCATGCACGTGCACGATGGGGCGCGGGTCACGACGTTTGCCGCCGCGCTGGCCGTGCTGGTTCGCTCGCATGCGTCGGCGCTGCGCCGCCGGTTGGAGACGGTGCGCACCGTGCACGACGTGGAAGCGGCGCACCGCGCGCGCATTGCCGGGAAGCGCCTGCGCTACCTGCTCGAGCCGGTCGTGCCGCACGTCCCGGGCGGGAGCGACGTCCTGTCGCGGCTCAAGCGGCTGCAGGATGCGTTAGGCGACTTCCACGACGCGCATGCCTGGCAACAGGTCGTCGCCGATGCGGTCGAGCGCGCGGCGCGCGAGGAAGCGAAGCAGCTGGCGGCGGAGGCGATCGCCCCCGAGGGAGGGACGGCGCCGCGTCCGCGCAAGCGCAGCCCACGCCCGGGGATGCTGGCGATCATCTC
The DNA here is from genome assembly GCA_964560345.1 of uncultured Gemmatimonadaceae bacterium. Taxonomy (GTDB): domain Bacteria; phylum Gemmatimonadota; class Gemmatimonadetes; order Gemmatimonadales; family Gemmatimonadaceae; genus SCN-70-22. The sequence goes on along the minus strand of CAZLLP010000216.1, from coordinate 4,254 downwards.
GCATATCCAGCAACGCGCGACGCACACCTTCGAGGACGTGCAGCGCGAATGGACGGGCGACGCGGCGGCGCCGCTCTTTGACGGCGTGGAGGAGATTGCCTCGGCGCTCGACCTGCGCGCGCGCAGCGGGCTGGAGATCGAGCGGAAGTACCTGCTGCGCGGCCTCCCGACCGTCATGCCCGAGGCGACCATCAAGGAGATCGAGCAGGGGTACCTCCCGGGTGAGCGGCTCATCGAGCGGGTGCGTCGTGTGCGCATGGGCGAGGGGGAGCGCTATTATCGCACGGTGAAGCTGGGGACGGGGTTGGTGCGCACCGAGGTCGAGGAGGAGTGCACGCGCGAGGTCTTCGATGCGCTCTGGCCGCTCACCGAGGGGAAGCGCGTCACCAAGCGCCGGCACGTGGTGGCTGACGGGGCCCTGCACTGGGAGATCGACGAGTTCACCGATCGCGAGTTGGTGCTGGCCGAGATCGAACTGCCGGCCGCGGGGATCACGTGCGAGTTTCCCGCCTGGTTGATGGCGGCCATCGAGCGCGAAGTGACCGACGACGCGGCCTACGTGAACGCCAACCTGGCCTGCTGACCACCGGCGTGCACGTCTTCGTCGTGACCAACGATTTCCTGCCGCGCGTGGGCGGGATCAACGACTACGTGGCGCAGCTCTTCCGTCGCTTCCCGTCGGGGGAGGTGACGATCTTCTCGTCGACGTATCGCGGGGCTTCGGAGTTCGATCGCGGCTATCCGCAGGAGGTCATCCGCCTCGACACCGAGATGATGCTCCCCACCCCCGGGGTTCGCCGCCAGCTGCACGCGGTGCTGCGGCAGCGTCGTCCGGACGTGGTGCTCTTTGGCGCCCTGTGGCCGCTGGGGCACATGGGGCCAGCCGTCAGCCGCAAGCTGGACATCCGTTATGGCGGCTTCTCGCACGGGCTCGAGCTCACCGGGGCGCTCGTCCCGGGCCTGCTGGGACACGTGGGACGTCACGCCTCGATGCTGACGGCGGTGAGCGACTGGGCGCGCAAGAAGCTGGAGCCCGCCTTTGGCCATGCCATGCACCTGCTTCCGTCGGGGATCGACACCGCGGCCTTTCATCCCGGCGTATCCGACACCTTCGTGCGCGAACGACACGCGTTAGGCGATGCGCCGGTGGTGTGCTGCGTCTCGCGCCTGGTGGCGCGCAAGGGGCAAGACATGCTGATCCGTGCCCTCCCGCGCCTCTCGCAGGCTGTCCCTGGCGTGCGGCTGTTGATCGTGGGCGGCGGCCCCTATGACGGGGCGCTCAAGCGGCTTGCCCACGCCACCGGCGTCAGCGACCGCGTCGTCTTTGCCGGCGCCGTCCCCTATGCCGAACTGCCGTCGTACTTCCGCGCCGGCGACGTCTTTGCCATGCCGTGCCGTTCGCGCCTGGGTGGGCTGGACATCGAGGCGTTAGGCGCGGTCTTCCTGCAGGGACAGGCGGTGGGGCGACCGGTCGTCGTCGGCAACTCCGGCGGTGCCCCCGAAGCGGTGCAGGACGGCGTGACCGGCGTGGTGGTCGATCCCGATTCGCCGAGCGCCATCGCCGACGCCATCGCCCCGCTCCTGCTCGACCGTCCCCGCGCCGCCGCCATGGGCCACGCCGGCGCCGAGTGGGTGCATAACGAGTGGAGCTGGGACGCCATGACAAAAAGGCTGCAACGACTCCTGAAGGATTCGTTGCAGCCCTGACTCGTCTTCCCGCCTCCGGTTCCTACGCGCCTGCCAGCACCAGCTCCCGCCGCCTGACCCCTGCCAGCCGCTCGTACACGAGCTCCAGCTCGTCGATGATGCTGTCCCACGCGTAGGCCTGCGCCCGCAGCGCGCCGTTTGCACCCAGGCGCGCGCGTTCGTCCGGATGGTCGAGGAGGTGCGCGATGCCATCGGCGAGCGCATCGGCGTTGGACGGCGTCACCAGGAGCGACTCGCGCCCGTCGCGTGACACATCGCGATAGCCGGGGATGTTGCTCGCCACCACCGGCAGTCCCGCCGCCATCGCCTCGACCAGCACGATCCCAAACGATTCGGCGCCGGTGGCGGGGGAAACGAAGATATCCGAGGCGCGATGGTACGTCGGAAGCGCCTCGTACGACACCTTCCCCTTCATGTGCACGCGCCCGCGCAACTCGGCAGGGACCTCGTGCACCGCGTCGCGTTGCGGCCCGTCGCCCACCACGATGAGGCTGAGGTCGGGATAGCGGGGGGCGAGCTTGATGAACGCCTTGATGGCGAAGGGGAGTCCCTTGCGCGGATCGAGGCGCCCGACGAAGAGCAGCTTGCGCCCGGCGGGGACATCGCGGGCGGGCGTGGCGTTGGCGAACCGATCGACCTCGACGCCGTTAGGCAGGATCTTCACGTCCCCCTTGCCCATGCGCCCCTTGGCTGAGTGTCGCGCCGCCTGGCTCACCGCGATGCGCTGGTGCACGCGCTGCCACGTCGGGCGCAGCAAGGGTGCAATCGCCGTGTAGAGTCGCCCTTCCGGTGACTCACGCGGATAGTACGAGTGAAACGTGCCGACCACCGGCGCCGGCGCCGACCAGGTGGCCTTGAGGCCAAGCCCCGGCGCGAAGGGTTCATGGACGTGCACCACGTCGGGAGCAAAGTCGCGCATCGCGCGCGCCAGCGTCCGCATCGTACGCGGCGACAGCGAAATCTGCGCGGTGGAGCCGTTGGACCAGGTCGTGAAGGTGCGCCCGACGATACGCACGTGTCCGTGCCACCCCGGGACCTCGCCCGGCGCCAACACCAGCACCTCGTGACCCCGCTCCTGCAGGTGCTTGGTGAGTTGCCGAATGTGGATCTGCACGCCCCCGGGGGCGTCCCAGCTATAGGGTGAGACCTGGATGATCCGCATGCGGTATATGGAAAAAGGGGGGAACGTCAGTCGGTGAAGGTCAGTCGGTCGCTCTTCGCCTTACCCCTGCGAGGCCCGCCGTCGTTCGGCCATCAGCGAGAGCTGCCCCGCGACGCCGGTGACGAGGATGATGAGCCCCACGCCCGATAATGCCAGGCGATACGGTTCGTCGACTCCAAACAGCCCAAGCAGGTAGATCGTCCCCCCAACCAGGAGCGCCGACACCATGAAGACGCCGGCGAGGATGAGGTCCTTCGTGGAAAAAATCAGCGCGCGCGCCGTCGGCGGCGCCCCTTCGTGCAACAGCGTGTCCTGCGACACCATCACGGGAGCCAGCAGCGCCCCGCCAATGAATGCCACCGGGGCAAACATCTCGAACGAGAAGAACACCCCACCCACCATCATCAGGGCCCCGATGATCGCGTTCCCGAGCAGGATCGTCCGTCGCTTGTCCCACGTGCTGCCGACGGTCCCCACCAGGAGCGACCCGACGATCATTCCGGCCCCGAGAATTCCCCCCAGATACCCCACTCCCTTGGTTCCGCGCCCCATCACCGTCTGCACCGAGTAGGTCATGGCGACGTACACCGTGCTCGCAAAGAGGGAGAGCGCCACCAGCGAGCCGAAGACGAAACGCATGGCCCGGTCGTGCCGAACGACCGACAGCGTACGCACCACGTCTCCTACGACGGTCCGAAGGGAGCGTTTCACCTGCATCCCCGCGGGCGGTGCGGCTGGCGACGGGGCAAAATCCTCGCGGTTGCGCCCGACCAGCACGATCGCCAGCAACGTGAGGACCGAGATGAGATACGAGGCCGCGTCGAGATAGAAGCCGGCCGCGTAATCGCTCCACCCGAACTGGCGCCAGAACGACATCCCGATGATCACCCCGCCGCCCACAATCCCCCCGACCGTCGCGAAGCGCCCCACGAAGGTGAGCGCCGCGTTGGCGGGGAGGAGCTGCGCGCGCGGAACGAGTTCCGGGATGAGGGCCATCTTTGCGGCGTTGAAGAAGACACCGAGCAGGAAGACGATAAACGCTACGATGTAGACGGGCCACAGTCGGCCGGTCGCCGCAAAGAGTGCCGGGATCATTGCGACAAGCAGCGAGCGCATCGCGTCGCAGGCGATCATGACCGTGCGCTTGTTCCAGCGATCGACCAGCGCCCCCGCCACCGGCCCGAACAAGACCACCGGGGCGGTGAAGACGACCGAGAGCTTGGCCAGCTCCAGTCCTCCCGCATTGGTCGCCGCCCCGGCCCCGACGAGCGCGATGAGCGCCATGTGATGGAGCTTGTCGCCGAGCTGCGAGACGGTCTGCCCGGTGACCAGGAAGGCGAAGCGAGGACGCGCGAGGACCGTGGCGATCGTCGCTCCCTGTTCTT
>CAZLLP010000215.1:0-8220 GCA_964560345.1 uncultured Gemmatimonadaceae bacterium | reverse complement strand
GAGCGTTCCGGGGAGCTTCTCGCGCTCCATGATCTCCTTCACCACCAGCGCCGCGGCGATGTTGACCGCCTGCCCGGAATTGTGCCCCTCACCGTGCCCCGGCGCGCCGGCGACGAGCGGTTCGAAGAAGCCGAAGGCCGGCTTCTGGTTGGACTGCGGAATGCCGTCGATGTCCGAGCCTAACGCGATGACCGGCTTGCCCGAGCCCCACGTGGCGACGAAGGCCGTCGGCATCCCCGCGACCCCGCGCTCGACCGTGAAGCCGTTCTGTTCCAGGAGTCCGGTGAGGTACTTGGACGTCTCGAATTCCTGCATCCCGAGTTCGCCAAAGGAGTACACCTGGTCGATGATCTCCTGCACGAGCTTGGCGCGTGCATCGACCTTGGCGATGGCTTCGGCCTTGAGCTTCTCGAGACGCGGGTCGGGCTTGGGGGCCTTCTGGGCACTGAGCGCCGCCGGGGCGGCGACCAAGGCGGCGAGGGCGAAGATGGAGGACCAGCGGGACATGGCGATGTGGTGAAGAGTGGGCGGGGCGGGGCGACATGCCCGGCCCGAACGGGGACGGCATGGGGCGAGCGGCAGCCGCGCGTCGACACGCGAGGCCCGGCTCGCCGGGACCCGTTTCCGATACGGACGACGCCCCGCGCGTGTTGGCGCGCTTCACACCCGCGGTCAGGTTCGCTCCGCCCACGCCGGTGCGCGCTCCGAAGTTGAAGCCCCCGGTCCGGGAATAGCGGCGGGCATCGCCATCGGCCGACGCGCGCGAGCGCTGCGACACGGGGGGCCGACAGGCGGGGCCGACAGGCGCATTGACGCGCATGCAACGCATTCATAGGTTCGCGAGCGCCTTGCACGAGGGGGTGGCCGTGGAGGAAGCGCTCTCGGTCTCCTCCGTCAACGTCCTCCGGGAGGCTACCGTGAAGCGTCGATCCTTCCTCCGCACCGCAGCAACTGCGACCGCGATCGCCTCCGTTCGCCCGCGCGAGGCCTTCGCGACGTCATTTCGCATCGCTCCGCCGCGCCTCGACGACGTCGAGGCGATCACGGGCGACGGCGCGCGCGTCGTCCTGGGGTCGAAGGCGCTGGCCGATCTGGGGGCGCAGCTTCGCGGCCGGATTCTGCTTCGCGACGCGGCCGACTACGACGATGCGCGGCGCGTCCTGAGCCCGTCGTTCAACAAGTTCCCCGCGCTCATCGTGCAGCCGACGGGGGTCGCCGACATCCGCACCGCCGTGAACTTCGCGCGCGAGAATGGCGGGCTCCTCCTCGCGGTGAAGTGCGGGGGGCACAGCTGGTCGGGGCAGTCGACGTGCGACAAGGGGATGATGATCGACTTGTCGCGCTTTCGTGACGTCCGCGTCGACCCGGTGGCCAAGCGGGCCTGGGTGACAGGGGGGACGCTCCTCGGTGCCGTCGATCACGAGACCGCCCCCTACGAGCTGGTCACCCCGTTAGGCACCGTCTCGCACACCGGGGCCGGCGGGCTCGTGACGGGCGGTGGGTTCGGGCGCGTGGCGCGCCGGTTCGGCCTGTCCATCGACAACCTCGTCTCTGCGCAGGTCGTCACCGCCGACGGATCCTTTCACAACGCCAGCGCCAAGGAGAATCCCGACCTGTTCTGGGGGATCCGCGGTGGCGGTGGCAACTTCGGCGTCGTCACCTCGTTCGAGTTCCGGCTTCACCCCATGCAGCGCACCGTCTTCGCCGGCGACATCGTCTACCCGATCGCCAAGGCGCGCGAGGCGCTCGCGCTCTGGGCCGATTACGGGCGCACGATGCCTGAGGAGCTCGACGTCGGCTTCGCGATGATGCAGCCCCCGGGCAACCAGCCGGGCGCCTTCGTCTTCAGCGTCTGCTACTCGGGACCGGCCGCGAACGCCGACAGGGCCATCGCCCCGTTCCGCAAGCTCGGGACCCCGCTCGCCGATTCCATCCGGCCGATGTCGTACGTCGCGCTGCAGCGCTCAGGCGACACCTCCGATCCGCGCGCGCAGGGGACGTACCTCAAGAGCGGCTTCATCCCCGCCATGTCGCCGGCGCTCATCGACGCCATCGTCGGCGGCTTCCAGGGCGATCCGCGGCGCATGACGATGGTCTTCTCGCAGATGAGCGGCGGCGCCATCGCCCGCGTCCCCTCCGGCGAGACCGCCTTCTCGCAGCGCGACATCTTCGCCAACCTCCTCAGCGTGGTCGGATGGAAGTTCGGCGACGATGCCTCCGAGCACATCGCCTGGCTCAGGAAGTACTGGCCGTCCCTCGAGAAGCACACGAGCGGCTTCTACACCAACGATCTCGAGCCTGAGTTGGCGCAGTCGTCGGTGGTGGCGAACTTCCGCCGCAATCACGATCGTCTCGTCGCGGTCAAGAACAGGTACGACCCGAAGAACCTCTTCCGCCTGAATGCGAACGTGAAGCCGACGGGGGCGAAGACGTGATGGCGCTCGCGTGGGCGATTCCCACGTGACGGCGAGGGGCAAACACACGAAGGGGCGCCGCATCGCGGCGCCCCTTCGCATTCATCCATACCCCCGCCTACTGCACCGCCGGCTTCAACGTCGGATACTTGTACCCCAACTGCTCCAGGTACGTCTTGTACTTCGTCTGGTCGAAGTAGAACGGCTTCATCAGCGGCCGCCACTTGGCCATGATCTCCTCGTTGAGGAACGTCGGCGGTCCGTCGTTAGGGCCAAGGAAACTCTGGTACTTCTTCTCCTTGGTCTGCACCGTGCGGAAGTAGTCCCACGCGTCTGCCACGACCTTGGGCGTGAGCAGCAGGTCGAGCAGCGTGAGCGCCTGAACCTTGGCCCCGGCCACCGCCCCCTTGTGCGCGATGGGGGTAGCCATCGCGATCGCGTCGGCCCAGTTGTGTCCCGGCGTCCCCGGAATATTGGACGGATATGACAGCGTGATCGTCGGGACGTTCCACGAGACGTCGCCGATGTCGTCCGATCCGCCATACACCACCGCATCCGGGGGGGGCGAGCCGATGTCGGAGACCTTCGTCACCAACCCGCTGTCGGGTGCGCCCATCTCTTTCTGCAGCGACTTGGCGAGGAGGATGTCGTTGTCGTCCCACTTGGGGAGCCCGACACGCCTGATGTTGGCCTGCGCCGCTTCGGCCACCGCCTTGTTGAAGTGCACGTCCCACGCGGAACCGATGACCTGCACCGTGTCGAGCCTGGTGTCCGTCATCATCGCCGCTCCCTGGGCGATGCGCTTGGCCGCATCGAAGTTGCGCATCACGCGGTCGTAGTCACGCTCGCGGATGAAGAACCAGATGCTCGCCGTCTGCGGGACGACGTTAGGCTGGTCACCGCCGTCACGGATGATGTAGTGCGAGCGCTGCTGCGTTTCGAGGTGCTCGCGCTTGTACTCCCACCCCTGCGCCATGAGCATGACCGCGTCGAGCGCCGACTTGCCGCGCCACGGGGCCCCGGCCGAGTGGGCGGTCTGGCCGCGGAACTTGAAGAGGACCGAGACCATCGCCTGCGACCCGGAACGCCCCCAGCCGACGGCGAGCTCGTCGCCGACGTGGGTGAAAAGCGTGACGTCCACGTCCTTGAAGACGCCGGCGCGCACGAGGTGCGCCTTCCCCGCCAGCTGCTCCTCGGCCACGCCGGGCCAGAGGACGAGCGTGCCGGGGATCTTCTCGCGCTCCATGATCTCCTTTACGACGAGCGCCGCGGCGATGTTCACCGCCTGGCCGGAGTTGTGCCCCTCACCGTGCCCGGGGGCCATGGCGATCATCGGGTCGCGATAGGCGAAGGCCGGCTTCTGGTTGGCCTGCGGGATCCCGTCGATGTCCGAGCCTAACGAGATGACCGGCTTGCCCGAGCCCCACTTGGCCAGCCACGCCGTCGGCATCCCCGCCGTGCCGCGTTCGACCGTGAAGCCGTTCTGCTCGAGCAGCCCGCTGAGGTACTTCGACGTCTCGAACTCCTGCATCCCCAGCTCGCCGAAGGAAAAGACCTGGTCGATGATCTGCTGGATCATCGTGGCGCGCGCGTCGACCTTGGTGAGCGCTTCGGCCTTGAGCTTCTCCAGGCGCGGGTCGGGCTTGGCGGCCGACTTTGACGCCTGCGCCAGCAGCGGAGTGGGAATGGGAATGGTGGCGACGGTGGTGACGGCGATGGCCGTGACCATCGCGCGCACACGACGGGACACGCGGTTCATGCAGGGCTCCGAGGGAAGCGGGTATCGGCACGCGGGCACTCAGCGATGGCGCTTCGCACCGACGAGCGCCCGGCCGCGGCAACGTTGCGCCATCCATCGCGCGAGGGCAAGCGCGCGCTCCATCGCGCGAGGGCAAGCGCGCGCTCCATCGCGCGAGGGCCAACACGCGCCGACGCTACCTCGTCGCCTCCGCATGCTCGGCCAGCACCTGTGCCTGCACGCGCTTGGGCATCTTCTCGATCGCGTAGCGCAAGGCCTCGCGGCGAATGGACGCACCATGCCGTCGCAGGAAGTCGAGCGTGACGTGTGCGTCGGCGAGGTATAGCTCGCGCAGCAGCCACCCCATCCCGAGTTGCACGAAGCGGTCCGGATTCTTCACGATGCGCGAGCAGATGGCGAGGATCACGTCGTTGTGCGCCCCGGTGCGCGCGCTCTTCACGAAGGCGACCGCCGCGGCGCGCTGTCGCCACGTGTGACGGGCACGACTCCACGTCGCGACGCGCGCGATGGCCTTCGCGTCGCGCCCCATGAGCGGGTGCAACACGCGGCCGGCAATCGCATCGCAGGTGGCCCAGTCGTGCACGCTCTCGTCGAACACCTGTTCGACCTGCGACAGGAGCGTGGGAGGCCATCGCCGCTTGAGGCGTTCCAGCAGCAACACCGCCAGCTGCTTCTCCTCCTGGTGCGGCGCGCGCAGCAGGGCGAGTGCCCCGTCGACGATCGCTTGCGCGTCCAGGTCGCCGTAGTCGGCGTAGAGCGCGCGGGCCACGTCGCGCACGCGCGGCGACTTGACCCCGATGAATGGCACGGCTCCCCTGAAGTAGCGCTCCGCCCCGGCCTTCACGGCGGGATCGGCGATCGCCTGCAGGCGCTGGCGAGCATCGGCCGCCATGGCGGCGGCAGCGCGCGCCGTCATCGTGTCGGCATCAACGGGAAGGGCACGACATGGAACCGAAGACGCATCGAGTGGTGTACACCTGTCACGTTTGCTCCACGTCGGGGAAAGGGTCGCGCGCGATTGGGCGAGTGCATCGCACGGTCGGTTGCGCGCTCGCGCGTGAGGCGGTGAGATTGCACCGCGCTCCCCCCGGAATCCTACACTCGAAATCACTCCGCATGCTCACGACCCGTCTTCGCACCCTCGCTCCGGCGCTGGCCTTCACGGTCGCCGCCGCCGCTCCGCTCGCCGCGCAGAGCAACCTCAAGGCCGCCGCCAGCGGTCGCGCCACGTCGGTGGTCACGCTGTCTGCGCCGCGCGTGCAGGGACAGCCCGCTCCCAAGCCGTTCAAGCTCGTGATCGACTACGGCGTCCCGGTCGCGCGCGGCCGCGCGGTCGCCGGCGCCCTCGCCGACGACTTGGGGAAGGTCTGGCGCCTGGGCGCCAACGAAGCGACCGCATTCACCACCGACGTCGACCTCGTGATCGGCGGCCAGACCGTCCCGAAGGGCTCGTACACGCTCTTCGCCGAGACGACCAAGGGGGCGTGGAAGCTCATCGTCAACAAGAAGACCGGCGAGTGGGGGACCGAGTACGACCAGACGCAGGACCTCGTCCGTATCCCGCTGAAGGAAAAGACGCTGTCGTCGCCGGCCGAGGCGCTGGTGATCCAGCTCATCCCGTCCAACGCCGGCGCCAAGGGTGAGCTCCGTTTTGCCTGGGGAACGCTCGAGCACTCGGTGGAGTGGTCGGCGAAGTAATCGCACCACGCGCGTCACGACTGCAGAAGGGCCCGGCGGAACCGCGCCGGGCCCTTCGACTTTCAGGGGTTCCCCCCCATTCGTTCGGGTGGCGCCGGAGTCGATGGGAGAGACGCGAGACTGCTAGATTGCCGCTCGTTCCACCTCCCGTCTCCCATCTCCCGTCTCCCGTCTCAGTTCAAGATGAATCGTCTTCGCCAACTCTATGACGCCGGCCAGTCGGTGTGGCTCGACTACATCGATCGCGCCATGCTCCGCAATGGTGCGCTCGTTCGCCTCATCAAGGACGACGCCCTCATGGGGATGACGTCGAACCCGACGATCTTCGAGAAGGCGCTCGCCGAAGGAAAGGAATACGACGAGCAGATCGAAGCGCTCACCGGTGAGCTCACGCCGTGGCAGCTCTTTGAACTCGTCGAGACCGATGACGTGCGCGCCGCCTGCGACATCTTTGCCGATGTCTATCGCGAGACGAAGGGCGTGGACGGCTACGTCTCGATCGAAGTCTCCCCGGGCGTGGCCAACGATGCAGCAGCGACGGTGGAAGAGGCGCATCGTCTGTGGGCCACGGTCGATCGCCCCAACGTGATGGTGAAGGTCCCCGGGACGGCCGAAGGGGCGATCGCGGTGCGCCGCCTCATCGCCGACGGCATCAACGTCAACGTGACGCTCCTCTTCTCGATCGACGCCCACGCGCGCGTGATCGACGCCTACCTGGGCGGACTCGAGGACCGGCTCGCCGCTGGCAAGCCGATCGATCGCCTGGCGTCGGTGGCGTCGTTCTTCGTGAGCCGTGTCGATTCGGAAGTCGACAAGCGCATCGAGGCGGTCGCCGCCAGCGCCAACGACGGGGTGCGCGACGGGATCCTCGCGCTGCGCGGGCGGGCGGCGGTGGCCAACGCGCGGCTGGCCTATCGCCTGTTCACGCAGAAGTTCTCCGGCGAACGCTGGGAGAAGCTCGCGGCTGCCGGCGCGCGCGTGCAGCGCCCGCTGTGGGCCAGCACCAGCGCCAAGAACCCGGCCTATCGCGACGTCCTCTACGTGGAGACGCTGATCGGGCCGCACACGGTCAACACCATGCCGCCGGCGACGGTCGACGCCTTCCGGGATCATGGCGAGACGGCCCGGACGGTGGACACGGAGTGGACCGCCTCGGAGCAGCTCTTCCACGACCTCGAGCAAGCTGGTATCTCCATGCGCGACGTCACGGACAAGCTCCTCGCCGATGGGTTGGCGTCGTTCCAGAAGTCGTTCGACACGCTCATCCAGGGGCTCGAACGCAAGGCGGCCGCGCTCGGGAAGTCGCTGGTCCAAAGCTGACGGCGATCCTACGGATCTTCCCTGCGGCGTAACCAGGAGGGAGTGGCGACGCCGGCCGGGGTGCCTTGCGAGGAGGGGAGTGGGTCGAGCTTATTCTATAGGTAACGTTTACACCAGCTCCACCAACTCCCCCTCGCTCCCGATCCACCTTGTCCTCCAACATCCGCATCTCGCGCACCAAGGTCGTGTGCACGCTCGGCCCGGCCACGTCCACGGCCGAGACCATCGGCGCGCTCATGGACGCCGGGTTGAACGTCGCCCGCATCAACTTCTCGCATGGGACCCACGAGCAGCACGCGCGCACGATCGCGCTCGTGCGGCAGATGGCCAGCGAGCGGGGACGCCCGGTCGCGATCCTCGGCGACCTGCAGGGGCCGCGCATCCGCATGGGAGAGCTGGCCGCCCCCATCACGGTCACGACGGGGGAGGACATCGTCCTCTGCTACGAGGAGCTGGCGTCGGGGGACGACCTCCCGGTCACCTATGATCACATCGCCGACGACGTGAAGGCGGGCGACCGCATCCTGGTCGATGACGGGCTGATCGAACTGGTGGTGCTCGAGGTCAACAAGCCGCGCGTCAAGGCACGCGTGGTGTACGGCGGGGTGATCAAGCGTCACAAGGGGCTCAACCTCCCGGGCGTCGCCGTGTCGGCGCCGTCGATCACCGACAAGGACCGCGCCGACGTCGAATTCGCCGCCGCGCAGGAGCTCGACTACATCGCGCTGAGCTTCGTGCGCCGCGCCGACGACATCGCGCAGCTGCGCTCGATGATCCCGCGCGGAATGCTGATCGTCGCCAAGATCGAGAAGGACACCGCGCTCACGTACATCGAAGAGATCCTGCGATCGGCCGATGCGGTCATGGTCGCCCGCGGTGACCTGGGGGTGGAGCTTCCGTTCGAGGAAGTGCCGCTGGTGCAGAAGCGGATCATCCGGCTCGCGGGGCAGCTTGGTCGCCCGGTGATCACGGCGACGCAGATGCTCGAGTCGATGATCCAGAACCCGCGCCCCCCGCGCGCCGAGGCGA
>CAZLLP010000214.1:5324-8223 GCA_964560345.1 uncultured Gemmatimonadaceae bacterium | reverse complement strand
GCGCCGACAGGGGGGGCAATGCGCATCTCTGAGCCCCGCGCACCGCGGCGCCAAAGGCGCCGCACTCCCGACTCCCGTCTCCCGTCTCCCGTCCGTACTGCGCCATGATCAAAGCCGCGGTATCCCGCCCGGCCGTGGTCTGGGCCGCCGCCGTCACGCTTCTGTTGGCGGGTTTGGTTTCGTTCACCCGCCTCCCCCTCGCCACGCGCACCACCATCGAGCTGCCGCGCCTCTCCATCTCGTCCACCTGGACGGGGGCGTCGTCGGAGCTGCTCGAGATGTATGTGTCGTCGCCCATCGAGGCGGCGATCCAGTCGGTGCGGGGGGTGCGCAAGACGCGGTCGGAGTCGTCGGAGAACGGGTCGCGCATCATGGTGGAGCTCGAGCCTAACGCCGACGTCCAGATTGCGCGGTTGTCGATCCTCGAGCGTATCGAGCTGCTGCGCAAGGACTTTCCGCCGGGCGTCACGTCGCCGCGCGTCTCCAACTACGTCCCCGAGGAGTTGTCGGAAGAGGACCTCCTCACGCTCACCATCTCCGGCCCCTACACGGCGGGAACGCTTCAGAAGATCGCCGACGAGCAGGTGGAGCCGCGGTTGAGCGCGGTGCCGGGGGTCGGCAACATCGGCGTGCAGGGGGGGACGGAGCCGGGCGTATCGGTCACGTATGACCCTGCCCTGCTCCGCCAGCTCGGGATCTCGCCGCAGGCGTTAGGCGATGCGCTCACCGGGGCGCGGGTGGTGCAGGCGCTGGGGAAGGAGCAGCGTGGCACCACCGAGCGTCCGGTGGTGCTGCGCGACCAGCCGCAGGCGGTGGAGGACCTGTCCAACCTCCCGATTATCGGGCGCGGGGGGGAGCCGTTCGCGTTAGGGTCGCTAGCGTCGGTGCGCCCCGAGGAAGACACGCGCGGCTTCTTCTTCCGCATCAACGGGCAGCCGGCCATCGCCATCAGCGTGTCGCGCCTGGCCGGGGCCGACGCGATCCAGACGGCGGCGGCGGTGAAGGAGGCGCTGCACGATATCGAGCGGCGACTGCCGACGGCGGTCAAGCTGCAGGTCGTCTATGACGACTCGGTCGAACTGGCCAAGCAGTTGCGCGACCTGCTCATCCGTGGCTCCATCGCCTTCGGGCTCGTCCTCGTCGTCCTGCTCGCCCTCCTGCGCGACTGGCGCGGGACGGCGCTCGTGATGCTCTCGGCGTCGGTCTCGGTGGCCGGCACCGCGCTCCTGCTCTACATCTTCGACATCCCGGCCAACCTGCTCACCCTCGCCGGGCTGGCGATGGGAGTCGGGATTCTCGTACAAGACGGGCTGATCGTGATGGACCGGTTAGGCACCGTCCCCGACACGCCCGACGACCGCGCCCGCGTGGCGCGCGCGATTGCCCCGGCGGTGACGGGGGCCACGCTCACCACCGCGGTGGTGCTCTTCCCTTTCCTCTACCTGCAGGGGAATGCCCGCGCCGCGTTCGTCCCCTTCGCCAGCGCCTTCACCATCGCGTTGGGGTGGTCGCTGATTGCGTCGGTGGTGATGATCCCGGCGCTCGCTCGCGGGCACCGCGTGCACGAGGCGGCCTTTCCGCGCTCGCGTCGCGCCTACGCACGGATGGTGATCGCGGTGATGCGCTGGCGCTGGGTCACGCTCACCCTCACCGTCGCCACGTTAGGCGTACTGACGTGGGGGTTCATCAAGAAGGTGCCGCGCCTGTCGTTCAGCGGCTTTGGTGAGCAGCGCACCACGCTGCAGGCCTTCATCAACTTCCCGCGCGGCTCCGACCCCGCCTCGCTCGATGCGGCGATGCGCGAACTCGAAGCGCAGGTGGTCGGGCGCCCCGGGGTGGAGCAGGTCACGTCGCAGACGTACGGCGGCTTTGGCGCCGGGATGCGCGTGCTGTTCCGGCGCGACGCCGAGTATTCGGCGATCCCGCAGGAGCTGGAGGAGGCGCTCACGCAGCGGGCGGTGTTCATCGGCGGGGCGTCGATCTCGGTGCGCGGGCAGGGGCCGGGCTTCTCGTCAGGCATGGGAGGGGTCTCCTCGGCCACCTTCCGCATCAAGGTGCTCGGTTACTCGTTCAGCGGTGTGGAGCGGCTGGCGATGGACCTCAAGGAGCGGCTGGAGCGCATCCCGCGCGTGCGCGATGTCGACATCAACTCGTCGTCGTTCTTCTCCACGGGAAAGGCGTACGCCGTCACCATCGAACCCGACCGCGCCGCGCTCGAACGTTACGGGATCACGGCCGCGGCCTTCTCGCAGGCGGTGTCGCGCGAGGTGCGCGGCCCCGTCGGCCGTCAGCTGCTCGAGATCGGCGGTGACGAGATCCCGGTGACGGTGAAGGCCAAGGGGGCGCGCGACCGGTCGCTCGACGAGTTGCGCGACGCGATCGTCCCAAGCCCCGGCGGATCGCCGATCACGATCGGGGCACTCTCGGCGGTGGACGAACGCGAGGCCTTGAGTGCGATCTCGCGCGAGGACCAGCAGTACGTGCGCATCGTCGCCTACGAGTTCCGCGGCCCCAACAAGCTGGCGCAGCGCACGCACGACGCCTTCATGAAGTCCATTTCCGTACCACCAGGGTACTCGGCCGCCGATGCCGGGTTCGGCTTCTTCGAGCCTGACGAGAGCGAGAAGGGGCTCTGGCTCGTCTTCGCCATCGGGATCACGCTCGTCCTGCTCACCGTGGCGATCGTCTTCGACTCGGTGTGGGGGGCGGCGATGGTCTTCCTCTCGCTGCCGGTGGCGTTAGGCGGGGTGATTGCGGCGTTCTGGATTGCCGGCGCCGCCTTCACGCGCGAGGCGGCGGTGGGGGTCATCCTCGTGGTCGGGCTGGCGGTGCACCAGGCGATCCTGATGATCGACGCCGCGCTGCAGCGTCGCCGCGCCGGGACGGTCAACCGCCAGCT
>CAZLLP010000214.1:0-5314 GCA_964560345.1 uncultured Gemmatimonadaceae bacterium | reverse complement strand
GGGTCGGGGGTGTCCGGGCGGGGGACGCGGGCGTCGCTGGCCTCGTTCCCCCCGCTGGCGTTCGGGGGGAAGACCGATACGCTCTTTGGTGCGATCGCCCTGGCCACCGCCGGCGGAACGCTCGCCGGAACGCTGGCCGCGATGGTCATCCTGCCGGCGCTGCTGGTGCGCAAGGTGAGGCGAGGCGCCAAGACGGTCGCGGCGCCGGTGTCCACACCCGACATCGCGCCGACCGGCGCCTAACGCGCCGTCGCCTTGCGCGAGCGCTTGTCCTCGTAGAGCCGAGCGTCGGCTTCGTCGAGGAGTTGCTGCAGGCTCTTGGGGTTGTGCGGATCGAATCGCGCCAGCCCACGCCCCACCGACAGCGCGAACTTGCGCCCTTCGCGCGCGTTGTGTGCCGCGAGCCGTTCGTCCAACCGCTTGACGAGGACCTGCCCCGTGGGATCGAGGCAGTTCACCGCCAGCGCGACGAACTCATCCCCGCCAAGCCGTCCGCACAGGTCGGAGTCGCGGAACGTCTCGTTGAGGATCGCGGCGACCTCCTTGAGCGCCTCGTCGCCCGTGGCGTGGCCAAAGGTGTCGTTGATCGGCTTGAAGTCGTTGAGGTCGAAGTAGAGCAGGATGGCGTGCCCGGGATTGGTGCGCGCGACGTTGAGGTGCTGCTGCGCCAGCATGAAGAAGCCGCGCCGGTTGTACAACCCGGTGAGCTGGTCGCACAGCGACATCTTGCGCAGCGCATCCTCGGCTTCCTTGCGCTCGGTGATGTCGCGCATGATGGTCGAGAGGTGCTCCACCTCGCCGTGCGCGTTCTTGTGCGCGATGATCACCTGCGACACCGGGATCTCGCGACCGTCGAGGGTGCGCAGTGCCGTCTCGCCATTCCAGGCGCCGTATTCCACCGCGAAGGGGACGCCGACCGACTCGACTTCCTGCAGCGCCCAATCGGGAAACATCGACTGCAGCGTCAGGTGCACGTCGTTCCCTACCCCGATCATGCGCCGCCCCGCTGCGTTGAGGTAGGGGACGTCGCCGTCGATCGTGGCGATGGCGATGAGGTCGGGCGTGGCCTCGAGGATCGCTGTCAGTCTCGCCTGCTCGGCCTCGGCCTCCTTGCGGTCGGAGATGTCGCGCACCACCAGCACCATCCCGCCGCCGGAGAGGAGCGTGACCGACAGCTCCTGCGGAAAGGTCGTCCCGTCGCGCCGCTTGGCGGTGATCTCGCCCCGCCAGCGGTCGTTCATGTAGAGGTGCGTGACGACCTCGGTATCAAAGAAGCGGATCGCCTCGCGGTCGTACATCGTGCGCCACGACTTGCCCAGCAGCGCTTCGCCGCTGGCATGCCCCATCATGCGGGCAAAGGCGTCGTTGACGAAGCGGAAGTCCTGGAACGAATCGATGAGCGCCACGCCATCTACGCTCGCGCCAACGGCGGCCGAGAGCTGGAACATGCGGCGCGCCTCCTGCCGGCGTCCGCTGATGTCGCGCGCGATGCTGACAAAGTGCGTGATGCGCCCGCTCCCGTCGTGCGCCGGCGAGATGGTCTGCTCGATCCAGAAGGCGCTGCCGTCGGCGCGGTAGTTCAGGATCTCGCCATGCCATCCGTGCCCGGCACGCAGCGCCTTGGACATCTCGGCGATCGTCTCGGGGTCGCTCTCCGGTCCCTGCAGGATCTCCCCCGGCGTCTTCCCGACGGCGGCGTCGAGCCCGTAGCCGGTGAGCGCGACGAAGGCCGCGTTGACCCACTCGATGCGTCCGTGCCCGTCGGCGATGATCACCGCATCGTTGGTCCGCTTGGCCACCAGCGCCTGCCGCTCGAGCTCCGCCACTTCCTCGCGTCGGGTGGTGAAGTCGCTGAAGGTGCAGACGACCGCGCTGACGGTGACCCCATCGTCGGCCAGGATCGGACGCGTGTTGAGCGAGATCCAGACGCGCCGTCCGCCGGCGCGCGGGAAGCCGAGCACCACCTGGTTGAACGGGACGCCGGTGCGGAGGGTGACGAGGACCGGGTGATCCTCGGGAGGCATCGGGGCGCCGTCCTCGCTGACCGCGTTCCAGCAGATCGAATACGGATCGGTCCCTGCCAGCTCCTCGGCCGAGACCCCCATGATGCGCGCCGCGCTGGCATTGCTGGCGACCACGCGCCCGTCGGCATCGTGCAGCATGGCGCCGTGGCTCATGGACTGGATCATGGCCCGACAGGCGTCGTCGGACAGGGTCGCCAGCTCCAGCTCACGCACGGTCGAGCCGATCGGGACAGGCATGTGAGGCGGCGTCTTTCGAGGGTTACGGTGCTCTAATTGTCGGCCTGGCCGTGCGATTCTTGAGACGTCTACGTCTGTTGACGGGCTCCCGACAAACTGGGTCACCGGAACGAATCAGCGCTTTCCAGCCGACCCGGGTCGCGATTAGAGTAAATGGTAACGTTTTCAGTAAACTGAAAAGTCGGTAAAGCGAGGCCCGCGCATGAGCGATCGATTGCGACTGGGGCGCCGGATCCGGGCGGCCCGTTTGGAGCAGAACCTGAGTCAGGCGGCACTCGCCGAACGACTCGGGATCTCGGCCAGCTACCTCAACCTGCTCGAGCACGACCGTCGCTCGCTGACCACGGCGTTGCTGCTCAAGCTGGCGCAGGTGCTGGGACTGGAGCTCCGCGACCTCGCCGCCGGCACCGACGCCCCGCTCGCCTCGGACCTGGCCGAGGTCTTCGCCGACCCGCTCTTCGAAGACCATCCGGTGACGCCGCGCGAGGTGCGCGAACTCTCCGAGTCGGCCCCCGAACTCGCCCGCGCGGTCGTGCGCCTGCACCACGCCTACACCGCCAGCCGCACCTCGCTCGACTCCATGGCCCAGCGCCTGGCCGACACGCAGGACGGCGGGAGCGAGGACATGTCGCAGGACCTGGCGGCCATCGGGCGCGTTCGCCTGTCGAGCGAGCAGGTCTCCGACCTGCTCGAGCGCAACAAGAACTACTTCCCCGAGCTGGAATCGGAGGCGGCGCGTCTCTGGCGCGAGGCGACGATCGATCGGGAGAACCTGTTCGGCTCCCTCTCCCGTCACCTGCAAACGCGCCACGGCGTGCGCGTGACGATTCGCACGGTGGCCGAGATGCGCGGGGCGGTGCGCCGTTACGACGTCCCGCGCCGCGAGCTGTCGCTTTCCGAGGTCCTGCGCCGCGGCTCCCGCAACTTCCAGCTCGCGCACCAGATCGGGCTCCTGGAGTGCAGCGAGACGCTCAACCGCATCGCCGCCGACCAGTACCTCACCACCGACGAAAGCCGCGCCCTCGCGCGCGTCGCCCTGGCCTCGTACTTCGCCTCGGCGGTGCTGATGCCGTACGACGACTTCTTCGAGGCCGCCGAGCAGCTGCGCTACGACATCGAGTTGTTAGGGCACCGCTTTCGGGCGTCGTTCGAGCAGGTGTGCCACCGCCTGACCAACCTGCACAAGCCGGGGAGCGAAGGAGTCGCCTTCCACATGGTGCGGGTCGACATCGCCGGCAACATCTCGAAGAAGTTTGCACCTGCCGGGATGCGCTTCCCGCGCTTCTCCGGGCTCTGCCCGCTGTGGAGCGTGCACGCCGCCTTCCTCCAGCCGGGGATGTTCCGCACGCAACTGTCGCGACTCCCCGACGGCACGGCGTTCTTCTCGGTGGCGCGCACGGTGCGGCGCCACTCGGGCGACTTCCGCACCCCCGCCGTCATGTACGCGGTCGCCCTCGGCTGCGACCTTGCCTCGGCCCGTCGCGTGGTCTACGCCGACGGCGTCGACCTCACCAACATCGACGCGGCCATGCCCGTGGGAATTACCTGCCGCACCTGCGAGCGCATCTCCTGCGAGGCGCGCGCGTTCCCCTCATTGCAGCGGTCGCTGGCGATCGACGAAAACGTGCGCGGGGTGAACTTCTTCGCGCCGGTGTCGCGGGCGGGGGATGGGCGGTAGACCCCAGCTTGGGGCGACTACGCTGGGGAAAAGCTCGACACGGAGGTTCACGGGGGTAACACGGGGGTTCACGGAGGACGTCTGGATCGAAGGCCGCTGGTGGCGCGCGGCGCTGCTGTCCCCCGTGAACCTCCGTGAATCCTCCGTGAACCTCCGTGTCATGCTTTTGGGAAGCGCCTGGTAAGCGAAGGGGGTGAGGCGCTGAGCGCTTCACCCCCGTTGTTCGTGCCGGCCGCGCGTAGGCGTTAGGCTAGCACTTCACCTGTCCCTTCCCGGCCGCCTCGATCATCTCGGCGATTTCGGCGACCGTCTTGCTCCCCTTGTCGTCGTCGTACCACGACATCTTGTGGTCGAAGATCTCGTTGTCGGCCTTCTTTCCCTTGTTGCCCAGGATCCAGTCGCGCAGCTCGGCGGGGCGTTCGACGAAGCAGCCGCGTTCCTGGAAGGTGGCGTCGAGGAGGATCACGGTCGGCGTGGCGCCGCGGCCGTCGGGGGTGCGGTGTGCGTCCATGACGGCGCGCCCCACCGCGTTGTCGACGATGCGCAGCTCCACCCCCATCACCTGCTCGGCGAGGCGCGCGATGTAGGGGACGGTGTTCACCGAGTCGGAGCAGCCGTCGACCGCCACCACCAGGAGCTTCCACGGCCCGGGGGCCGAGCGTGCCTTGGCGAGCGAGGCATCGGCCACGGCGCCGCGGGCATAGTTGGCGGCCCACTGCTCCTTGCGTGACTTGGCGGCCGAGAGGAACGCCTCCATCGTCATGCCGCCCTCGAACAGGCGGCGATAGGCGGTGTCGGGGATGGTCGACGTTGCGGCTGTCGGATTGCTCCTGGCACCCGCGCCGCCGGTTGCAACGGGCGCCACGAGGCAGGCCGAGGCGGCGAGCGCCGCGTGCACGAGGACGATCATAGGATCGATTCGGAAGGAGAGGCGTTGGCCGGCGTCTTGAGCATGGCGATGATCAGCATGATGGCGCCGAAGGTCACCCCCATGTCGGCCACGTTGAACGTCCAGAAGCGCACGTCGCCCAGGCCGATGTCGATGAAGTCGACCACGCCGTGCACGTGCCGCAGCCGGTCGACCAGGTTGCCGAGTGCCCCGCCGGAGACGAGCCCGATGGCCGCCCCCTGCCAGGCATCACGGGCATCGGCGGTCGCCAGGCTGCGCCAGAGGACGACGAGGACGATCGTCGCCATGATCGCGAAGCCCCACCGGGAGTAGTCGCCCAGCGACATGCTTAACGCCGCTCCCGTGTTGTAGGTCAGCGTGCAACGCAACACGTCCCCCCCGATGTCTCTGGGGACGTGCCCCGGCCCCCACCCCGCCCCCGCGGACCCCCTGTGCCCACCCCACCCCCACAGGGCCGGTCGCGGC
>CAZLLP010000213.1:0-8224 GCA_964560345.1 uncultured Gemmatimonadaceae bacterium | reverse complement strand
GGTGTGTCTTGGCCGTCCGGGTCTTCCTCTACGTCTTCCTCGGCCCGGGTAGGCCGGCGATGGCCATGAGCCTCGCCGTGGTGGGGATGAGTGCCGCCGTCGGCTTCCTGTCGCACTGGCGCCAGGGGACCGTACACCTGCGCGTGGCCCTCCCCTTTGGCCTGGTCGCGATGGCTGGGGCGTTCGTGACGGCGCGACTGTCTCGGCACGTGCCCGAGCAGGTGCAACTCGGGCTGTTCGGCGTCTTTGCGGTGACCGCGGCCGTCATGATGCTGCGCGATTCATTGCGCACGGGACGCGGCGCGAGGGGCACGGCGTCGGAGCCTGACGCGGGAGACGCGCACTTCACGTTCCCGCTCGCGCTGCAGGGGCTTGGCGTGGGGGCGCTCACCTCGCTGATCGGGGCGGGGGGCGGCTTCGTCATCGTCCCTGCCCTGGTCCTCCTGGCGCGCCTCCCGGTGCGGCAGGCGGTGGGGAGTTCGCTCCTGATCATCACGATGAACGCGCTCAGCGGTTTCGTGGGCTATATCGGCCAGGTCCCGATCAACTGGGGACTGGTGGGGAGCTTTACCGGGGTGGCCGCGATCGGCGCCCTCGGCGGGACTCGGATGGTGCGCCACGTTCCCCAGCACCGGATCAAGCAGAGTTTCGCTGTCATGATTCTCGTGTTGGGGACATATTTCGCGCTGCGAAAGCTGCACGTAGTCCCGTAGCGCACGGGATTTCTCGTCTTCCCGTCTTCCCGTCTTCCCGTCTTCCGCTCTCAAGATGCCCAAGCCCAAGCGTCCCAAGTACATCATCGGCGTCGATCTCGGTGGCACCAACATCGTGGTGGGTGCGTGTGCCGAGGATGGGAGCAAGGACTACGCGATGAACTCCGAGCCCACGCGATCGGATCAGGGGGCCGACGCGGTCGTCGACCGCATGGTGCGGATGATCGAAGGGGCCTTGAAGGAGACGATCGCCGAGACGGGGGCCAAGCGCGAGGACTTCCTCGGCGTCGGTGTTGGCGCCCCCGGGCCGCTCGATCGTGAGCGCGGCGTGATCCTCACGACCCCCAACCTCGGGTGGCAGAACTTCCCGCTGCGTGACGTGATCGCCGAGCGGGTGGGGCTTCCGGTCAAGCTCGACAACGACGCCAACTGCGCCACGTTAGGCGAGTGGTGGATGGGCGCCGCCAAGGGCGGGCGCAACGTGGTCGGCGTGACGATCGGGACGGGGATCGGCGGCGGGTTGATCCTCGAGGGGCGGCTCTATCACGGGTCGAGCGACATTGCCGGCGAGATCGGCCACACGACGATCGACGTGACGGGGCGCCGCTGCAAGTGCGGCAACTACGGCTGCCTGGAGGCCTATGCCTCGGGGCCGTCGATCGCCGAGCGGGCGCGCGAGCAGCTGCAAGGCGATCACGAGTCGACGATGTACACGATGGTCGACGGCGAGTTGGAGCGGCTGACAGCGGCGATCGTGTACGATGCGGCCAAGAAGGGGGACGAGACGGCGCTCGAGGTGGTGCGCGAGACGGCGCGCTTCCTGGGCGCGGGGATTGCGAACCTCCTCAACGTGTTCAATCCCGACGTGGTGGTCATTGCCGGCGGCGTGACGCAGGCGGGGGCGACGCTGTTCGATCCGCTCCGTCGCGAGGTGCGCAAGCGCGCCTTTGCCGCGGCGGTCGACGCATGCCGCATCGTGCCGGGGTCGCTCCCCGGGAACGCCGGCGTGGTGGGAGCGGTCGCGAGCTTCAAGCAGCAGGCACTGGGCGCGGTGTGAGGGGCGAGGGGCGCGCGGCGAGCGCGTGCGACGCTGGCGACAACTTGTCGAGTGCGGCCGTGGAGCCGCGTGAAGCAATCGCGATAGCTCGCGCCCGCCAGGGTGTACTGCTCGCCTCGAATGGTGAACCGTGGACGTCGAGTGGTGCACCACGCGCCTGCAGTGCGGAACCATTCGCCTCGAGTGCGGAACCACGCTCCTCGAGTGCGGAACCGCGCACCTCGAGTGCGGAACCGTGCACCTCGAGTGCGGAACTGCCAGCTTCGAGTGGTGAACAGCGCGCGTCACGCGCGGAACTGTCAGCCGTGAGTAGTGAGCTGCGCGCCGCGACTGCGGAACTGCCCGCTTTGAGTGGTGACCTCCGCGCGTCACGTGCGGAACTGTCAGCCGTGAGCGGTGACCTGCGCGCCGCGACTGCGGAACTGCCCGCGTTGAGTGGTGACTTGCGCGCGTCACGCGCGGAACTGTCAGCCGTGAGTAGTGAGCTGCGCGCCGCGACTGCGGAACTGCCCGCCTTGAGTGGTGACCTCCGCGCGTCACGCGCGGAACTGTCAGCCGTGAGCGGTGACCTGCGCGCCGCGACTGCGAAACTGCCAGCCGTGAGTCGTGACCTGCGCGCCGCGAGTGCGGAACTGCCAGCCGTGGGCGGTGACCCGCGCGCTGCACGCGTGGAACTGCCAGCCGTGAGCGGTGACCTACGCGATGCACGTGCGAAAGCGTTCGCTTCGAGCGATGAGCTGCGCGCCGCGAGTGGAGAGCTGGGCGTCGCCGCGGCAGCACCGAAGACGCGCGCAACCAACGCTCCTCTCGTGGAAGGCGAACGACGCATCAAACGGCTGGGCGTGATCGGGAGCTTCGTCTGGGACGTGATCCACGGACGCGACCCGCGCACGGCCCCCGTGGAAGAGTGGGGCGGGATCACCTACGCCCTGTCGGCGCTCGATGCCGCACTCCCTAACGATTGGGAGATTGTGCCGCTGGCGCGCGTGGGCGAGGACCTGCACGCGCAGGCGCGCGACTTCCTGCGCACGCTGCGCCGCGTGGCCGACGACGCGGCACCGATCGCCGTGCCGTATCCCAACAACCGCGTCGAGCTGCGCTATCACTCCGACGAACGCCGAAGCGAGGTGCTGACCGGCGGCGTCCCGCCGTGGCCGTGGCTCGGACTCAAGCCGTTGCTGCGCGACCTGGATGCGCTCTACGTCAACCTGATCTCCGGCTTCGAGCTGGAGCTGGAGACGATGCAGCTCATCCGCGCGCACTTCAGCGGGCCGATCTACTTCGACATGCACTCGTTGGTGCTGGCCGTGCAACCCGACGGACTGCGCACGTTGCAGCCGCTGCCTAACGCGGCGCAGTGGATGGCGTGTGCGGACGTGATCCAGATGAACGAGGACGAGCTGGCGATGATGGCCCCCGACTCGATGGCGCTGGCGGCGACAGCACTGGCGCAGCAAGTGTCAGCGTTGGTCGTCACGCTCGGCGCGCGGGGCGTGGTGTACTTCACCGCACCAGGATTCGAACAATTGGGGGATTTGTCACGCCGCGGGGCCGGAACATCTGTTCTGGGGGCGATTCGGACGGCGTTGGTGCCTGCAGAACGTGCCGATGTCAAGGGGAGCGCGGGGGACCCGACGGGGTGCGGCGACGTCTTTGGCGCCACACTCTTCTCGCGACTGCTCGCGGGTGATACGTTCACGAACGCGTTACACGCCGCGGTGAAAGCCGCCGCTCGAAACGTGACCTACCGCGGTGCTCGCGGCCTTTCGCACCATCTACGCGGCGAACTGATTCCCTCGTGACCACCGTCATCACCGTCCCTCCCTCGCTCGACGACCACACGTTCGAACAGGTGCTGGAGCAGTTGGCACCGGTGGCCGTCGACCAGAAGGTGTTGATCGATGCGCGTCACACGCGATGGGCCTCGCCGTACGGGCTCACCGCGCTCCTGACGCTCGCGCAGTCACGCGGGACGCAGGCCGCCTTCACGGGGCCCGAGACCGAAGAAACCGCCAGCTACTGGCAGCGCGCCGGCTTCTATCGGTACGCCGAGGAACTCTTCGAGATGCACGGCCACGTCCCGCGCGCGCGCGCGCAGGCGGCCGAAAGCAACGTACTGCTCGAGATCACCCCGGTGGCCAAGAGCGACGACGTGCACGAAGTCGTCGAACGCATTCAATCCAAGGCACAGCAGATCCTCGTCAACGAGTTGAACCTCGACCCGATGGCGACGATGCGCTTTGCCATGACGCTTTCCGAAGTTTGCCAGAACATCGTGGAACACGCGCAGACCATGGGGTGGGTGGCGGTGCAGACGTACCGCTATCGCCAGCGGCTCGGTCGACGCGTGGTGGTCATCGCCGTCTGTGATGCCGGGATCGGCTTCCGTCGCTCGCTCGAAAGCGCGCCGGGACGAAAGCTGAGCGATCGGTGGGACGACGGCATGGCGCTCGAAGAAGCGGTGATTCGTGGCGTGAGTCGATTCCGTGATCCGGGGCGCGGCCAGGGGCTCGCCGGGGTCCGTCGGTACGTGGGGCGGTGGGACGGGAAACTCTCCGTGCGAAGCGGCACGGCGCGCATCTCGCTCGTCCCCCCCTGGGACGACGACCTCCCGATGCGCGAACACCTGTCTCCCCTTCCGGGGGCACAAGTCCAGATCACGATTCCGGAACGGGTACCCCAGCGGTGATCTACCACATTTCCGTCAGCTCCGTCCTTCGCAAGACGGTGTGCGACCTGTACACGAACCTGGTCACGCGCCCCACGGGTGTCGCCGTGCGCCAGGCCATCGAAGCCGCCCTCGCCGAACTCCCCGAGCCTAACGTCACGGTCATCGACTTTGCCCAGGTGAAGATGCTCGACTTCTCCTGCGCCGATGAAGTGGTGGGCAAGCTGCTCGACTACTACCAGAATGCGGCCGGCCAGCCGCAACGCTACTTCCTCATCCGCGGGGTGCACGACGGACACCTCGAGGCGATCGAAGCGGTGCTCGAGCGCTACAACCTGGCGGTGATCGTCGAGGGGGAGGACGGAGGCCTGCGCCTGGTCGGCACGCTCGACGACGGCGCACGGCAGGCGTGGCAGGTGGTCAACGCGCACGGTCGCGTCCAGGCGCAGGAACTCGAGGTCGAGCTTGGCGCCCCCGCCGAAACGGCGTCGCGGGTGCTCGATCACCTGTCGGCACGTCGCCTCGTCATGCGGCGCGACGACGGCTACGTCTCGCTCGCCTTTGCCCTGTAGCCCGGCGGGCGCGCCGTGAGCCTCGCCTCGAGTCCGCCGCTGCAGGTCGTGGGGTTCTGGGCCACACGGCGCGGCGAAGCCGACCGCGGCCCGCTGGTGCGCCTGCGCCCCGACGATGCCGCGGCACGACTGATCAACGAGGGGGACCTGGTGTGGGTCGAGGGGCCGCGCCGCCAGGAGCTGGCCACCGTTGCGCTCGATCCCAACCTGCCGCGCGGCGGTGTGGCGGTGCGAGACATGGCTGGGATCGCGGTTTCGGAGATCATTCGCCTCGTGCACCCCGAGCGCGAGCGACCCCGCCCTCCCGTGCGCACCGCCTGACGAGCCGGGCGCGACGCTCCCGCACGCGCGCCGCGCGTCGCCGCCTGACGAGGCGCGCGGGTTGCAGCCTCAGCCATACAAAACAGATTCGCGCGAAGGACTGACCTCGCCCCCCTCTCGGTCGTCCTTTCTCACGGTTGCTAGCTTATGGCCCCGTGATCCGATTCGCCTCCGTCTCCAAAGAGTATCCGCGCACCGGCGTCGCCCTCAACGACGTCTCGTTCCTCGTGAACAAGGGAGAGTTCGTCTTCCTCACGGGGCCTAGTGGCGCGGGCAAGAGCACGATCCTCAAGCTGATCTACTTCGACGAACTCCCCACCAAGGGCGACGTCTGGGTGAGCGGGACGCGCTCCAAGGGGGTCTCGCGCAAGGAGATCTCGCTCCTGCGCCGCAAGCTGGGGGTGGTCTTCCAGGACTATCGCCTGCTCGAGGACCGCACCGTCGAGCAGAACGTGGCCTTTGCCCTCGACGTGATCGGCACCCCGCAGGAGAAGATCCATCCCAAGGTGAGCCGGTTGCTCACGCAGGTGGGGCTCGCGTCGAAGTCGACCAACTATCCGCGGGAACTGAGCGGCGGCGAGCAGCAGCGCGTCGCCATTGCGCGCGCGCTGGCCAACGACCCGTTCGTCCTCGTGGCGGACGAACCCACCGGAAACCTCGACGATCGTGCCACGCGCGGCGTCTTCCAGTTGCTGCGCGACATCAACGCGGCGGGTACGGCGGTGGTGATGGCGACGCACAACCTCGAACTGGTCAAGCGCGCCGACCTGCGCGTGCTGGAGATCAATCGTGGCCAGGTCGTGTTCGACAGCGCCGAGGAAAAGCGCCGTGCCCCGGAGCTGACGCCGTGAGGACCTTCCGATGAAGCTGGCGGTCCGCGAGGCATTGCTGGGCTTCAAGCGCGCGCCGGTGCTCAGCATCCTGAGCATCACGACCATCGCCTTTTCGTTGTTTGCCTTCGGCCTGTTCTCGCTGGTGGCACTCAACATCCGCAACACGCTGACGTCGATCGAGTCGCGCGTGGAGATTCGCGCCTTCATCGCCGACTCGACCGCCGCCGAGGCGATCGCCGTGGCGATGGGAGACATCGGCGCGTACAAGGAAGTGGCGCGCGTGGAGTACGTGAGCCCCGAGCAGGCGCTGGAGCGCGCCCGCAAGGAGCTCGGCGAGTTCAAGGACGTGTTCGAAGCCGGCTTCCTTCCGGCATCGATCGACATCCGGATGCGGGACGGTTTTCGCGATCCGTCCACCGTGCAGCAGGTGGCCGAGCGCGTGAAGCTGCTCCCGATGGTCAACGACGTGCGCTTTGGCGAAGAGTGGGTGAAGAAGCTGTACAGCATCCGCAACGTGGCGACGGCGGCGGGGATCATCCTCGGGCTGGCCTTTGCCGCGGTGTCGATCATCGTGATCGGCGCGACCATCCGCATGGCGGTGATGGCGCGGAGCCGCGAGATCTCGATCATGCGCCTGGTGGGGGCGACCGATGGCTTCATCCAGCGTCCGTTCCTCATCGAGGGGTTCGTGAAGGGGGTGCTGGGCGGGGCCATGGCGCTGGGGCTCACCTGGTTGGCGTCGACGCTCATCTCCCGCTACTTCATCCGCACCGAGTTCTTCGACACACGCCTCGCCCTGCTCGGCTTGTTAGGCGGGGCGGTAATCGGCGTGGTGGGGAGCGCGCTCTCGGTCGGGCGCCAGATTCGTCGCGTGTTGTGACGTCGCACGCCGGTCGTGGGTGGCTGGTGACGCGTCGCGGGTGGCCCTTGCTGCTGGCGGTGGCGCTGCTGGTGGCGATCCCGTCGATGGGGCACGCACAGAACGCGGAGCAACGCCTGCGGCAGCAGCGCGAGGAGCTGGACGCCATTCGCCGGGAACGGGCCAACCTGCAGTCGCGATTGACGGAGCTGCAGGGGCGCGCGCACGACCTGGCCGAAGAAGCGCAGAACCTGCACCGGCAGGCCGAGACCACCGCGCGCCTCGTGCGCTCGCTGGACGCGCAGCTCCTCACCATCAGCGCCGACGTCGACTCGACGACCTCGTCGCTGCAGCGTGCCGAGCATGAGGTCGAGAACCGACGGGGCACGCTCAAGCGTCGCGTGGTCGACATCTACAAGCGCGGGCCGATGTACACCACCGAGGCGCTGCTGTCGGCGCGCACCTTCGGGGAACTGGTGGGTCGCTACAAGTACCTGCACGAACTCGCGCTCAACGACCGCGCGGTGGTGCGGCGCGTGGAAGAGCTCTATCGCGAGATCGAGGCGCAGCGCGCGCTCCTGATCAAGCTGCAGGAGGAGCTGCAACGCAATCGCGAGGAGAAGCTGCTCGAGGAGCAGCGCCTGCGGTCGCTCGAAGGGGTGCGCACGCGCAACCTGGCGCAGGTGAAGGAGTCGCAGCAGCAGATTCAGGATCGCCTGGCGCGCATCCAGCGCGACGAGCAGCGCCTGACGCAGTTGCTCGCCTCCCTCGAGGAAACACGTCGTCGCAACGAGGCGCGTCCCAACGCGCCGGCACCGACCACCAGCACGCTCAAGACCGCCGACTTCGGAAAGCTCGACTGGCCGGTGGAGGGCGACATCATCTATCGATTCGGACGGGTGATCAACCCGAACAACACCGCCATTCGCTGGAACGGGATCGGGATCCGCGCCACGCAGGGGGCGGCGGTGAAGTCGATCGCAGCTGGGGAAGTGATGGTGGCCGATCCGATCGGGACCTACGGGCTCACCGTGATCGTGCAGCACGGCGGCGGCGACTACTCCGTGTATGGGTCGCTGTCGCGCTCCGACGTGCGCAAGGGCGACAAGGTCGGGAAGGGACAGGTGATCGGCGCGGTCGGGCGCGCCGACCCCGACATGGACGCCCACCTGCACCTCGAGATTCGCCCCAAGGGACGGGC
>CAZLLP010000212.1:0-8226 GCA_964560345.1 uncultured Gemmatimonadaceae bacterium | reverse complement strand
GAGGCCTACGCCGGGAGCCGCAACTACTACCACCTCGAAGCGGCGATCCAGCGCTTCTATGGCTATCAGTACATCGTGCCGACCCATCAAGGGCGCGGCGCCGAGCACCTGATCAGCAAGGTGGCCATCAAGCCGGGGCAGTGGGTCCCGGGGAACATGTACTTCACCACCACGCGCGCGCACCAGGAGCTGGCCGGCGGGATCTTCACCGACGTCATCATCGACGAGGCGCACGACCCGTCGTCGCCGCATCCGTTCAAGGGGAACGTCGACCTGACCAAGGTGGCGACGATCATCGCCCGCGAGGGGGCAGCCAACATCGCCTACCTCTCGGTTGCCGGGACGGTGAACATGGCCGGCGGGCAGCCGGTGAGCATGGCGAACATCAAGGCGCTGCGCGGGCTGTGCGACCAGCACGGCATCCGCATCTTCCTCGACGCCACGCGCATGGTGGAGAACGCCTTCTTCATCCAGGAACGCGAGGAGGGTTACGCCAACAAGAGCGTGGCCGAGATCCTGCGCGAGTTCTGCGGCTACACCGACGGGGCGTGGATGAGCGCCAAGAAGGATTCGCTGGTGAACATCGGTGGCTGGCTGGCGGTGAATGACTTCGCCCTGTTCGAGGAGCTGCGCAACCTGGTGGTGCTGTACGAGGGGCTGCACACGTACGGCGGGCTGGCCGGTCGCGACATGGAAGCGATGGCGATCGGGATCGAGGAGAGCGTGCAGGACGACTACATCAGGTCGCGCATCGGGCAGGTGCGCTACCTGGGGGAACTGCTCACCGATTGGGAGATCCCAATCGTGCAGCCGGTGGGCGGGCACGCGGTCTTCCTGGATGCGCGCCGCTTCTATCCGCACCTCAAGCAGGTGGAGTTCCCCGCGCAGGTGCTGGCGGCGGAGTTGTATCTCGACTCGGGGATCCGCTCGATGGAGCGCGGGATTGCCAGCGCGGGGCGCGATCCCAAGACGGGGGATCACCACTATCCCAAGTTGGAGCTGACGCGCCTGACGATTCCGCGTCGCGTGTACACGCAGGCGCACATGGACGTGGTGGCCGAGAGCGTGAAGATGGTGTTCGACGCGCGGGAGCAGGCGAAGGGACTGCGGATGGTGTACGAGCCGAGGTACCTGCGATTCTTCCAGGCGCGGTTCGAGCCGATCTAGAAGACGGGAAGACGGGAAGACGGGAAGACGAGTGGGGCAGCGCCGGGGCGCTGCCCCGTTTTGTTGTCGTGTGATGCATTTCGGTTGCTCGCGCGTCTTCTGGTTTGGTCTTCCATCTCGTCTTCCCGTCTTCTCGTCTTCTCGTCTTCCCGAAGCAGTCGCCTCAGAGGTGCACAGCATTCGGATGACGGCGCTACATTCCCCCGGCGAACCATCACCTGGGCGCCATGCAATTCGACGCGACGCTGAATCTCATCGCCCTCATGTTGTCGGGGGCGATGGCCGCCATGTTGGCGGGAGTGCTTCGGTGGTTTGCCTCACCGACCGCGCACGCGCATTACCGCCACTGGGCCACCGCGTGGTTTGCGCAGGCGGCGTACTATCTCGTGGGGGCCGCGGCCTTTGCCCTCGGGGTGCTGGCGGTGGGTGGCTCGCCGATTCGCCTGGTGCTGTCGATCGCCACGCAGGTGGCCAATACCATCGCGGCGGCGATGCTGGTGATCGGGGCGCTCGGCTTCGCCCGTCGTCGCCAGGTGGACCACCGCACGTTGCAGCTGGCGCTGGCCGCGAGCGTCGCGCTCGGCCTCACCGTCGCGCTGGTCGTCAACGCTGGCGAGTTCCGCCTGCTGCGCGCCATTTACCGCGCGTCGATCGCCTCGGCGTCGTTCATCGCCTGCGGGGTGCTCGTCTGGCGCGGGCGTGCCCCGCAGGAACGCCCCGCGCGCTTCCTGAGCGGCGCGCTGGTGGGGTATGGCCTGATGCAGGTGCACTACCTCGTCTACTGGTCGCTCTCGGCGATCGACCGGCGCCCGGGGTATTCGATCACCTGGCTCACGCTGTTCGACCTCTTCTGGATCACGGCCATCGGGTCGACGATGGCGGCGATGGGGCTGGCCGACCAGCGCGAGGAGTCGGCGTTGGCGCTGCAGGAAAAGGAGTCGGAGATCCAGCGCATGATCGGGCAGTCCAGCGACATCGTCACGATCCTCGATGCCGACCTGGTGATTCGCTATTCGAGCCCGTCAGCCGCACGCATCCTTGGATGGCAGGATGAGCTGCTCGGGCAACCGATCATGGCCTCCATCCACCCGGACGATCGCGGCGCGATCATCCGGCGCATGGCGCGCATCGACGCGGGGGAACAGCCGCCGCCGATCCAGCTTCGCTTTCGCAAGAAGGACGGCAACTGGATCCGGCTCGAGGCGGTGACGTCGCGCACGGTGGATGCCCGCGGGAACCTCCGCATTATCGTCAACGCGCGCGACATCACCGAACGCGACCGCCTGGAGGCGTCGCTGCGCGAATCCCAAAAGATGGAGAGCGTCGGGCGGCTGGCGGGGGGCGTGGCGCACGACCTGAACAACATCCTCACCGTCATCGGTTCCAACGCGCAGATGACGCTGGAGGCGACGACGGGGGCTGTGCGCGAGGCGTTGGACGAGATCCTGTTGGCCACCGATCGCGCCGCCGACCTCACCCGCCAATTGCTGGCGTTCGCACGGCGACAGGTCATTGCCCCGCGCATCTACCTCGTCGCGGACTCGGTGGAACGCACCGCGCGCATGGCGGCGCGCCTTCTCCCCGAATCGATCGAGTTTCGCATCAAGCCGCCCTCGGCCGACTACTTCGTCGAAGCCGATCCGGGGCAGGTGGAGCAGGTGCTGATGAACCTCATCATCAACGCGCGCGACGCGATCGTCGATCGCGGGCACATCGATGTCGAGGTGGGCGAAACGGACGCGCCGGCAAACGCGCCGGACGACGTCCCCCCGGGGCGCTTTGTCACGATCACCGTGCGCGACAGCGGCACCGGCATTCCCGATTCGATTCGCTCCCACATCTTCGAACCCTTCTTCACCACCAAGGGGGTGGGCGAAGGGACAGGACTGGGGCTCGCGACGAGCTACGGGATCGTGCGACAGGCCGGCGGCTTCCTCACGGTCGAGAGCGTCGAGGGCGAGGGGTCGGCCTTCACGGTGCACCTGCCGGTCGTGTCGCCCGCCGCGCGCCCCACGCCGGACTCGGTGCCGTCGCTCTCGCAGGGCAAGGGCGAACTGGTGCTGGTGGTGGAAGACGATCGCACCGTACGAGCGCTCGAGGTCAGCATCCTCACGCGCGCGGGCTACCGCGTGCTGGAAGCCTCCAACGGCGTCGAGGCGCTGGCGATCGCCAACAGCGGAGAGCCGATCGCCGCGCTCGTGAGCGATACGGTGATGCCCAAGCTCGGCGGGCTCGAACTGGCCCGTCGACTGCGTGAGCGCAACCCGCAGCTCGCCGTCATCCTGGTCTCGGGATATCCCGGAGAGGCGCACTTCCTGGAGTCGCTCCCCTCCGGGGCGCTCTTTCTGCAGAAACCGCTTAGGGGCGGCGAGCTGGTGGAGCGGTTGCAGTCGCTGCTCTAGACCGCTCGCCTATCCCGTGCGACGCAGGCGCTCCCCCTCGTCGAGCACGCGTTCGGTGACGTGACGGCGCTGGCGAGCGGCATCGACCTCGTACTGCGATACGCCATTGGCCATCGCCGACTCGGCCCAGCTCAAGCCACCGCGCGCCTGGCGCCCCATCTCCATCGACGCGATCCACCCGATCCCGTAGGCGCCTTGCGACTCGAGAAAGCCGTACCCGCGCCGGTGTCGAGGGACACTCTCCTCGTCTCGGCGCGCCATGTCGTCCTGGTCTCGTAACATGGGTTCCCCCGTGTGATGCGTTGAGGGAGAAGGTGCCAGCGTCGAGAGGCCCGAGCTATTGGGCCGAGGGACAACCTTCGTATTGCACCTTTGACCGACGTGCTGCGTGCCAAAGGCGCTATGCCGAACTCGGCCGAGAGCGAGAGCGCGCAGGCATCGTGAGAAAACGCCGAGGATCAGGGCAGCGTCACCCCGATCCTCGGCGTTATGCGCTTGCGCGTCTCGCCAGGCTACTTCGCCATCGCTTCCAGCGTCGCCCTCGCCTCGGCGAAGTATGCCTTGAGCCTCGGTATTTCAGACCCGGCGTATCCCGCGTCGAGACGCTTCTCGTTCACGCCTAACGCGCGCAGCAGGTCGGCGGCGGCGCCCTTTCGCGCGACGGGATCGGTGCTCCCCTTCTTCCCGATCCAGACGGGAGCCGAGTGGGCGAACGTGTATTCCCCCATGGCCGGCCAGGCGGTGGTGTTGGGGCCGATGACGCGCGCGGCGACCCAGCCGCCGGCGGGAACGCGCACCTTGCCGGTGTAGCTCGCCTTGCCTGACGCGTCGGGCGCCGGGCCGCTCCAGACGGTCTTGCCGTTGACGACAATCGCCACGCTGTCGACCGGGACGGCCGAGGCGACGGAGAGCGCGAAGGGGAGTTCGCGCGACGCGGGGATCACGTCGCCGGGGAGCATCCCGTCGACCGTCAGTTGCACCATTGGGCCGTTGGTGACGAACGAGCGTCCCGCCTTGAGCGCGGCGAAGTAGTTGGGCCAGTTGAAGGGGCCGTTGGGACGCACGTAGACGCGAGTGCTGCCGACGGCCATGGTGCGCTGAAAGTCGAGCATGACGTCGGTCCCGCCGCTCGGCGCCACCGGAAAGCCGGCGTTGAGGAGGCGATACCAGAGTTCCGTGGTGCCGATGGAGTTGGACCAGAGGCAGATGATCTCGAGGAGGTCGATGTTGCCGTGCACGCCATCGGCGATGAGTTCGACCGGGAGGCCATTCATCCCCGCCTCGCTGAACGGATTGCGCGTCCCGCTCACCGGGTGGACGTAGTACCCTGCCCCGCCCTGCGCGCGCCCGAAGGCGATGGGCTCGGCGTTGGTGCGGTCATCGCGCCCGTACACTTCGTATCCCGGCCCCCAGACCCACGGCCAGAACATGCTGGTGGTGCCGAGCAGCCCGACGTGACCGAGAAAGTGCGAGCGCACTTCCTGCGCCCAGTGGATGAGCGGCGCCGAGCCTAACGAGCGCCAGTCGAAGAGCGGCTGGTCCTCGAAGCGGTTGTGGAGGTTGGCGATCATCGGCGTGGCGACGTCGAGATCCTCGCCCGCCATGAGCGGGAGGAGGTCGGCCGGCTGCAACTCGAGTGGACCGCCGTAGTTGAGGTGGAAGTGGTGATCGGCGGAGTAGAAACCGGCGGCGCGCGCCTGCCAGAGCGGGGTGAGCTCGAGCGAGGCGGTGCTCACCTCGCCGGGGCGCACGGTGACGGTGGCCGAGACCTCGCGGGTGGCGAGACCACGCACGGCGCGCACGGTGACCGGGCCGGCGGGGACGTCGAGGGTGATGGTGCCGGGGGTGTAGAAGTAGACGCGCCCGTTCTGCCCATCAAAGCGTGAGAGTCCTTCGCCGGGGATGAGCGGGTGGCCGTTGGCGTCGGTGACCGCAAGACGGGCCGCATTGCGGCTGACGGCGGTCGCGTCGCAGCTCGGGCAGCGCGTGTCGATCACCACCTTCCCCATCGGCGCGCCGTAATCCCAGGCGCGCACCGCCACGGCTTCGGCGCGCCCGCCGATGGCGGGGATGCGATAGAGTCGTGGCACCTGGCGGCTGTCGCCTTCGGAGAAGTAGACCCAGCGCCCATCGCTGCTCCACGCCGGGGCGATGGGGTGCGCGCCGGGGCGCGCGGCCAGCAAGGTGGAGACGCCGGGGCGCTCGGTGGAGATGAGGCGCAGCTCCCAGCCGTCGGTGGCGGGCCAGTTGTAGGCGAGGAGCTTGCCGTCGGGGGAGAGCGCGGGGCGCGTCTGCGAGACGATGTTGCCGCTGAGCAGCGCGCTCTCCTTGCCGTCGGCGAGGGAGCGCAGCCGCACGAAGTCGCCGCCGCGCGTCTTGGCGGTGTAGACGAGTCGCTGGCCGTCAGGAGCAACGAGCGGGCGCAGCTCGACGCCGGCATCACTCGTCAGGCGCGTATTGGCGCCGCCGGCGATGTCATAGCGATAGAGGTCGAGGTCACCGCCGCTGGTAACGTTGGCGTAGATGAGGGCGCGCCCGTCGGCGGTGAAGACGGGATCCATCGCCATCCCCTTGTCGACTTCGACTTCGCGCCCGCTGGCCTGGTCGCGCAGGATGACGGTGAGGGTGCGCGAGTCGTCGCGAATGAAGGCGAGCGACTTCCCGTCGGGCGACCATGCCGGACGCGAGTCGACCCCCGCGCCGCTCGTCAGGCGCGTGGCGCGCCCGCTCTCGAGGTCCAGGCGCCACAACCATCCGCGTGAGGCGATGACGACGTCACCGGCGCTCGACTGCGCGAAGTCGAGCACCCCCGGCGTCATGATGGGGAGCTCGTACCCCTCGAGATAGACGTGGTGGGCGTAGCCGCTGTTCTTGGGGTAGCGGTTGGTCCACTGGGCGCCGGCGATGCCGGGCGCGACGAGGGCGAGGAGGAGGGCGACGCGGAGTGCGGCGTGGCGACGGTGCATTGGGTTGCGGCTGTGGGTGGTAGGAGCGCGAAAGTGCACGGCGCACGAGGTGAACGCAAACGGCGCCTCGCGGCGCCGTTTGCCCTCCCGTCTCCCGTCTCCCGTCTCCCGTCTATATCACGCCGCTTTCACCGCGCGCTTCTCTTCCCCTCCCGCTCCCCGTCGCCCGCGGAACGCCCCACCGGTGATCAGTCGCGAACCGCGCTGATAGGCGAAGTACGCCCACGCCCACTGGATCAGCACCGTCACGCGGTTGCGGAAGCCCACGAGATACATGATGTGGACGAAGAGCCAGAGCAGCCACGCAGGGACGCCGGTGAAGTCGATGGCGCCGAAGTCGGCGACCGCGCGATGACGGCCGATGGTGGCGAGGTCGCCCTTGTTGAAGTAGCGGAAGGCGGCGCGCTCCTGGTGGCGCACCGTGCGCAGGATGTTCTTGGCCGCGAAGCCCCCCATCTGGTTGGCTGCAGGTGCAACGCCGGGGACGAGGCGGCCATCGTCGCGCTTCACCGCGGCGAGATCGCCCGCGACAAAAACCTCCGGATGGCCGGGGATGGAGAGGTCGGGACCGACTTCGACGCGGCCGACCTTGTCGAGCGGAGCGCCGAGCAGCTTGCCTAACGGCGAGGCGGCATTGCCGGCCGCCCAGAAGACCGAGCGCGTGGGGATGCGCTCGTCGCCCACATACACTGCGCCGTCCTCGATGCGCGTGACGATCGAATTGAGGCGGATGTCGACGCCCAGTTCGGCCACATCGTGCAACGCCTCGGCCGACAGGTTCTCGGGGAAGGCCGGGAGGATGCGGTTCCCCCCTTCGAGCAGGATCACTTTGGTCTGGCGCGTGTCGATGCAGCGGAAGTCGTCGTGCATGACATCACGGGCAATCGTCGCCATGAGCCCGGCGAGTTCGACCCCGGTGGGGCCGCCGCCGATGATCACGATCGTCTGCAACGCTTCGCGTTCCGCCGGATCCTCACACCGCTCGGCCTGTTCAAAGGCCTGCAGAAAGCGATGGCGAATCTCCAGCGCGTCGTCGAGCGACTTGAGTCCGGGGGCGTTGGCCTCCCACTCGTCGTGGCCGAAGTACGCGTGGCGCGCCCCGGCGGCGACGATCAGGAAGTCGTACGGCTCGACGCGGGTCCCGTTGTCCAGGACCACCCGCCGCGCTTCGACGTCGATCCCCGTCACCTCGCCCATCATCACCCGCACGTTGTCGTGCTTGCGAAGGATCCAGCGAATGGGGACGGCGATGTCCGACGGGGCCAGGGTGGCGGTGGCCACCTGGTAGAGGAGGGGCTGGAAGAGGTGGTGGTTGGTGCGATCGATGACCACGACCTCGACCTCGTTCCCCTTGAGGGCACGAGCGGCGGCGATGCCGGCAAAGCCACCGCCGATGATGACGACCTTGGGTTTATGCACGCTGGTCTCCGTGAGAGGGGCGGAGGTCGCGGGTGATGGAAGCGGATGCTCGGCGGTCGCGCTGGGGAGCGCGAGGACACGCCGGGCCTGACGTTCTATGTGCTGCAACATACTGGAGCTGACCGGACAGGAATGGGCTGACTGACCTACTAACTCGTTGGGAGGGGGGAGAGTGCCGGGGATGGCAATCTCGGCAGGTGGCGGGCGGGATTGAGCTGGGCGGGAGTAGGGGGGGTGCTGGCCGATTGGGGGGGATTGGGGACGGGAGACGG
>CAZLLP010000211.1:0-8333 GCA_964560345.1 uncultured Gemmatimonadaceae bacterium | reverse complement strand
ACCCGCGACCCCAACCTTGGCAAGGTTGTGCTCTACCAACTGAGCTATTCCCGCAACGCGCGTAGTATAGCCGCCGCGCCGCCAGACGAACAAGGCGACGCCAGCGGTTTACCCGCCTCGCCTACCGCTCGATGCGCGCTCCGTCCTGCGGTGACGTGAGCCAGATGCGCGGCGCGCGCATCCAGGCGAGCTCGAAGGACGCCGCCATTTCCCCGGCGAACTCGCGCAGCATCCTCACGTCGCCGACGACGATCGCGCAGCCCCCCCACCCGGCGCCCGTGAGTCGCGCCCCATCGATGCCGACGCGAGCGACGCAGTGCTCCACCACCCAGTCCAGTTCCGGAGACGAGCATTCGTAGTCCAGCTTGAGCGAGCGATGCGACGCGTTCAACAGGTGCCCGAGTCGATCGTCGGCGTCGCCCGCCGAGCACAGGGCGACGAACTCGCGCACGCGTCGCGTCTCGCTCACCACGTGCCGCGCGCGCCGATCCTCAGGCTCGGGGAGCGACGCGCGCTCGAGCAACGCAGGCGTCGCCTGCGCCAGCGCGCGCAGTTCCGGCTCAAACCGTCGCAGCATCGCGAGGGCGGCGGTGCATTCGGCGCGGCGTGTGTTGAAGGCCGAGTCGAGCAGCGCGCGCGGCGACGTGGTGTCGACGATCAGGACGCCGCGGTTGAAGGGGACGGCCTCGGCGTCACCGGTGTCGCAGTGCAGGTGCAACGCGTGCCCACGCTGGCAGAGGGCGCTCGCGAACTGGTCCATGATCCCGCAGGCCACGCCGACAAAGCCGCTCTCGGCGCGATGCGCGGCCAGCGCGACCTGCCGCATCGAGACACCGGTTCCCGCTTCTCCATCGCGATGCACCGCGATGCCATCGAGTGCCAGGGCGGCGAGGATCGACGCCACCTCGAGCGCGGCCGACGATGAGAGCCCCGCTCCCATGGGGACATCGCTCACGACCGCCACCTCGTGCGCACGCGTGCGCGAGCCTAACGACTCCGCCTCGAGCAGCGAACCGACGACGTAATCCCACCACGTGCCCGTCGCCTTGGTGTACGACGACGTCCACTCGCCGATCTCCCCGCGCTCGCGCGAGACCGCGCGTGACGCCGGACCCTTTGCCGCCGACATCGCCACCCACGTGCGCTGCGCGATGGCGATCGGGAGCACCTCACCCCCGTTGTAGTCGGTGTGCTCGCCAATCAGGTTCACCCGCCCGGGCGCGGAGGTGACGACCGCCGGGCGATGCCCATATGCCATGGTGAAGAGCTGTTCGACGGCCTCGCGGCTCATGGGGCGACGCCGAGCGCGTGAACGGCGTACCAGAGCGTGTAGGCGAGGAGCCCGGCGAGCGAGGCGTCTCCCCCGTTCGCGGTTGCCTTGCCATCGACGTCGACCTGCTCGGCGGCCAGCCCGTGATCGAGCGGGGCGCGTCGCAGCCACTGCATCACGTCCTTGGCGTCGGGCCCAAGAAGCCGTGCGATCTGCTGCGCCAGGACGCGCGGCTGCAGGTCAATGGTGCGCACAGTGCGTCGATAGGCCGAGTCGCGGCGGTCGAGCGTCTCGTAGAGCGGGAGCCAGACGACCGACGCCGCGGGCTCATCGTCCGCGACCGCTTCGCCCGTCAGGTTCACCGCCGACATCAGGATCGCCTTGCCATCGCGCTCGCCGGCAAAGTGACGTTGGAGCGCGGCGCGCACCGCATCGGGATCTTCAATACCTCGAGAGGTCTCTTCGTCGAGCGTGCGACGGAAGACGTCGAGCGCCTGCGCGGCGACCGCGTTGCCGTGCAGCGTGTACGGGAAAGCGGCCGGTCGCCCCGCCGGCGTGACTTCGGTCGTGTAGAGCGGGATCGACTCGTGGCGACGGGCGCT
The DNA here is from genome assembly GCA_964560345.1 of uncultured Gemmatimonadaceae bacterium. Lineage (GTDB taxonomy): Bacteria > Gemmatimonadota > Gemmatimonadetes > Gemmatimonadales > Gemmatimonadaceae > SCN-70-22. The sequence goes on along the minus strand of CAZLLP010000211.1, from coordinate 6,461 downwards.
GATATCCTCGTGCGACCCGTACAGCGTATCGGCGATGACCGGTTCCTCGACGATTTGGTCGTCGCCGGTTTCACGGATGTAGCGATCGATGGCAATCGCGTACGCCCCGGCCCCTTCGAGCGAAAAGCCCGGTTCGAACAGCGTCCCGTCGAGATAGCGAACACCGGTTCCCGGCGAGTAGCCGTGCAGTTCGCACGCCCGCAGAATGAGCTCGCGCGCCAGGGGTGCGTCCGCCAGCTGCACCGCTGGGATGGTCCACATCAGCGCTTCCCATTCGCGCACGGTCACGCCGCGCGAGTGCCACGGGACGCGGGAGCGCACGAGGTAGAAGTGCGCATCGTCGAGCGCCCGCCCCACGCCGTAGAAGTAGGCGAACAGCAGGTTGCGGTTGATGATCGCGTCGATCCCGTCGTGCCCGGTGGTCTGCTCGAGGGCGCGCAGGGCGTCGCGGGTGGCGCTCAGGAGATAGCGCCACCCGCGCCGCCGCATGACCGCGACGGTTGCTTCGGCACCGTCGCCCTCGGGGCCTACCGCGAGAAAGAATGCCGCTTCGGCGATCCCCGTGGGGGGGACGCGGATCTCGCGGCGAATCGCGTACGACTGCTCGTTAGGGACGTCGATGGTGGCGGCGCCATCGGCGCCGATGGCCAAGGCGACGAGAGAGGGGACGCCATTTCCGGTGAGGATGACCGCATCGGTGGCGCCGCGACGCACGGCGTGCTCGTCGATGAACGGACGCGCCGTCTTGACCCGCAGCTGCCGGTGGCCCAGGTGCCCCTCCAGCCCGACCGAGACCTTGATCCCCTGCTGCGACCGGTTCTCGAAGGTGAAAGCGTAGACCGCCCCCGCGGTGTCGGCGTCGCGGCCGTACGGGGCAAAGATCGTGGCGCGGACCACGATGTTCCCGACGGTGGCGGTGAAGGTCGGAAGCCAACTGAGGGCACGCTCCCACGCGAGCGTGGTATCAGACCAGTCGACGGCGACCCCGTCGATCGTGAGTACCGGGCGCGCGAGCGCCGCTTCGCGCCCTGAGGCGAAGTCCTCGCCGCCGGCAAACTCCACGGCGGCGCGGGCCCCGCGGTGCAACGTCCCGACGGCGTGCAACGAACCATCGACCGGGTGGATGCAGGGCAACGCGATCCAGTGGTTGCCGGTGAGCTGCCACGGGATGGGAGGGATCGGTGTATCGTTCACGGCTGGATTACTTTCGATGACCCGGTTCCCGCTCCACACCGCCGCGATGGCGGAGGACGGGCGGGGACCGCCTTCTGACGGACTCACAACTTACCTTGTCGACCCTACACCTCAAACGACGCCACCAGCCGACCGGCGGCGCCGCGCCCTGGTTGACGGTCTTCGGTGCGGCAATCGCCCTGCTCTCGCTCGCCCCGGGCGGAGCCGGCGCGCAGCGCGCCCTCGGCCCGTCCGACGACGCCACGGTGGTCCCCAAGGGGCTGTTCCGGCTCTCGCTCCAGCCCACCTGGGGGCGAGCCAACGAGCGCTTTTCCGACGGACTGAGCGGCCGCTCGAAGGGGACGCCAGAGCGACTCGGCGTGGACTTCGACGTCGACTCGCTTGGACCGTCGCGCTTCGAGCCGCTGCGCGCGCTCACGCCGTCGTTGCAGACGCTGGCCGGCAAGAGCGCGATTGCCAGCTCGCTGGGGAAGCTGCGCGTCGACTTCGACTACTCCGCGGTCACCACGCCCATCTCGCTCGAGTACGGGCTCACGCGCCGGTTCACGTTAGGCGTGCTGGTGCCGTACGTGAAGACGCGCAACGAGGTCTACCTCAATCCCAACCCGGGGCGCAACGAAGGGACGATGGGGATCAACCCGGCGCTCACCAAGGTCGGGGCGCGGGCGCAGAACCTCACGCTCTTCACGCAGATCGGCGAGGCGGTCACGCAGCTCCAGCAGCAACTGGCCGCGTGCGCGGGGAGCACCGCGCCCGCCTGCTCGGCCATCAACGCCGATCGCGCCCGGGCGCAGCAGCTCGCCGTCACCGGTGCCGCGGTCGCCAATGCCGTGACCAGCGTGTACGGCACCAAGACCGGCGAGGGGGCGCGCTACGCGCCGGTGGAAGGCTCGTCGCTGCAGAAGGACATTGCCGCGAGACTCACTACGCTCTCCAGCGACTTTGCCTCCTTCCTCGGCGCTCCGAGCGGTCGCACCGCGTGGATCAACACGAGTCCGGTGGGCGCGCCGCTGATGGGGCTCACCGACTTCAACACGATCGTCTCCGACTCCGCCTTCGGCATCGTTGGCGTTCCGATCGAGACCGTCGAGCGTTCGCATATCGGCGATGTCGAGTTCGGGGGGAAGTTCCTCCTGTACGACGGACTCGGCGCGCGCATCCCGCAGCGCGTGGACTGGAATGGCTTCCGCTTCCGCCTGGCGATCGGCGGTGCCTACCGATTGGGAACAGGACAGCTCCACTCCCCAGACGATTTTGCCGACGTGGGGACGGGAGACCGCACCAACGACATCGAAGGGCGCGTCTTCGCCGACTTCCTTTTTGGCCGTCGCTTCTGGGCGTCAGTCGTCGCGCGCTACGGCGTGCAGCAGGCCGATGAGCAGTACCTGCGCATCCCCGACGTCCCCAACGCGCCGCTGCCGCCGCTGTATCGCAAGCAGTTCGTTTCCCGCGACCTTGGCGACTACTTCGTCGCCGAGTTCTCGCCGCGCGTGACGCTCACCGATGCGCTCATGTTGAGCGCGACGTACAGTGTGGCGCAGAAGGGAGAGGACTCGTACACCGGGAGCTTCCCGGTCACGAACCTCGCGGGGGAGCAGGTCACGATCGACGCCTCGATCCTCAACGCCGGCACGGAGCGCACCGAGCAGCGCCTGATCGCCGGCGTCACCTACTCGGCGATGTCGGCCTACTACCGCGGGCGCTCGAAGCTCCCGCTCGAAGTGAGCTACATGGTAGGGCAGTCGATGAGCGGGAGCGGGAACACGATGAAGACCTTCACGCAGGCGATCGGCGTGCGCCTGTACTCGCGCCTGTTCGGCACCCCGGAAAACCGCCCCGCCCGCCCGCCGAGGCGTTCGGTGCGTTAGGCAGGACGCAACAGCGACGGCGAGGCGCAGCTCAACTCCGGCGCCCGAATGCAAGGAGGGGCGCCAAAGGCGCCCCTCACTCCCGTCTCCCGTCTCCCGTCTCCCGTCTGGCCCTCTTGCGTCGCACAGGCTCCGCCGCCGCCACTTCGAGCAGTTCGCGCGCGTGCGCCCGGCTCGCGTCGCTCTCGGGATCGCCGCCGAGCATGCGCGCCACCTCGGCCACGCGCGTCTCGCCATCGACGACGCGCAGGTCGGCGGTGGTGACGCCCCCTCGCGCCCCCTTGCTCACCACGATGTGGTGATGGGCACGCGCGGCGATCTGCGGAAGATGCGTGATGGCGAAGACCTGGTGATGCTCGGCGACGCGGCGCATGGTGTCGCCCACGCAGAGACCCACGCGACCGCCGATCCCGGCATCGACCTCGTCGAAGACGAGCGTGGGGACGCCGTCGAGTCGGGCGAGGATCGTCTTGAGCGCGAGCATCACGCGGGCGAGTTCGCCGCCAGACGCAACGCGCGCGAGCGCGCGCGCTTCGTGCCCTACGTTGAGGGCGACACGATACTCGACGTCCTCCGCCCCGCTGCGTCCCGCGTCGGCGCGTGCGGCCAACGCCACGGTCAGGTGCCCGTCGGACAACCCCAGGTCGGGGAAGACGGCATCGACGTCGCGCTGCAGCGCCTTGGCCGCCTTTGCGCGCGCCGCGCTCAGCGCCTGTGACTCGCGCGCCAGCACGCCCGCGAGTTCGGCCTCGCGCTGACTGAGCTGACCGAGGTCGAGCGCCGCGGTATCCACGAGGTCGAGCTCCTCGCGGGACTCGCGCAGTTGCTGCAGCGCCGTCTCGACGCTCCCGCCATACTTTCGCGTGAGGCGGAACACGACGTCGCGGCGACGCTCGAGCTCAATCAAGCGCCCCGGGTCGGTGTCGAGCGCCCCTTCGTAGTCTTGCACCTCACGAGAGAGCTCCTCGAGCTGCACGAAGGCGGCGTCGAGCATCTCCTGCAGCTTTTCCAGCGACGGATCGAGTCGGGCGGCCGCGCCTAACGCGCGCTGGGCCGCGCCGAGCAGTCGAAGCGCCGACTCGTCTTCGCCGTCGATCGCCTCGCGCAGGTGCGCGGCGTGCGTGCGCAGCTCGGCCACGTGCGAGAGGCGGCGAACCTCCTCCTCGAGCCGAGCCTCCTCGCCCACCACCAGCTTGGCCTCCTCGAGTTCCTTCACCACGTGGCGCAGGTAGTCGGCGCGCTTCTCGGCGGCGGCGCGGCGCGACGCCAGCGAGGCGATCTGCTCGCGCACCCTGGTCACGGCGTCGTAGGCATCGGCGACGCGCGCAGCGAGCGGCGTGGCGCCGCCAAAGGCATCGAGCACGGCGCGCTGCACCTCGGGATTGAGGAGCGTCTGCGATTCGTGCTGCCCGTGGATGTTCACCAGCGCGCGCCCGATCTCGGCGAGCGTGGCGGTGGTGACGGTCGAGCCGTTGATCCAGGCGCGGCTCCGGCCGGCGGTGCTGATCTCGCGACGCAGGACGACGACGCCGTCTTCCAGTTCGACGCCGCGTTCATCGAGCGTGCGCAAGACGTCGGGGCGCGAGCTGGAGTCGAACACCCCCTCGACACTCGCCTTGTCGGCGCCGGCGCGCACGAGATCGGCGCTCCCCCGCTCGCCTAACAAGAGGCCGAGCGCTTCGACGATGATCGACTTGCCGGCGCCGGTTTCGCCCGAGAGGACGTTGAAGCCGGGGCGCAGCGGGAGCGCCACCGATTCGAGGATGGCGACGTTGCGGATGCGCAGTTCGGTGAGCATGCGCTACTTCGGGTCGCCGCCCGCGCTCCAGCCCAGCTTGCGTCGCATGCGCGAGAAGAAGGTCATCTCCGGGAATCGCACGAGGAGAACGACGCGCCCAGCGCGCCGCACCGTCAGCCGATGGTTGCTCCCGAAGCTGCCGCCGATCTGCCCGTCGATCGTTACCAATTGATCGCTGTCATCATCTTCCACGCGCATCGTGATGACCGCCGACGGCGGGAGGACGAGCGGGCGAATCGACAACGAGTGCGCCGAAATCGGCGTGAGCACGATCGATTCGAGCGCCGGATCGACCACCGGTCCGCCAGCGGAGAGCGAGTAGGCCGTGGACCCGGTCGGCGTCGCGATCACCACCCCGTCGGCGGCGTACTCGGCGATCTCCTCGCCATTCACCTCGACGTGGAGGCGCATGACGCGCGCCTTGCCCCCCTGACGCAACACGACGTCGTTGAGCGCATGCCAGGACCACTCCGGCCCGACGCCGTTGGAGACCACCGCCTCCAGCGCCATGCGGGCGTCGGACACGTAGTCGCCCGTCACGAAGCGCCGAAGCGCAACCTCGATCTCTTCCGGGCCGCAGGCCGTGAGGAAGCCGAGTCGTCCGAGGTTGATCCCGAGGATGGGGACTTCGCGTCCCCCCAGCATGCGGGCCGCGCGCAGGAGCGTGCCGTCACCACCTAACGAGATGAGCGCGTCGATCGAGCCGAGGTCGTGCAGCACCGGGACGCCCGGCACCATCGCCGCCAGCTCGGGCTCGGGGACGAGCGTGACATCCAGCGTCGGGGCCAGACGCTGCAGGGTGCCAAGGAGCGGGAGGAGGTCGTCGTACCCGCGGTGCCCGACGACGCCAAGTCGCATCACCCGGCGAGCGCCTCGCTCTCGTGCAGCGCCCGCACGCGCGCGGCAATGCCGTCGGCGTCGATGCCGCACAGCGCCAATTGCCGCGTGCGCGACGCGGCGACGATGATGCGATCGGGGACACCGTGCGCAATCACGCGCACGCCGGGCTCCTGCTGCTCGACGATGCGCGCGAGGTACGCCCCGAAGCCGTTGACCACCGTCCCCTCTTCCACCACCAGCAGCGACTTGTGGCTGGCGAGCAGCGCCGCCAAGGTGTCCTCGTCGTGCGGCTTGAGGTAGCGACAGTTCACGACCGTGACGTCGATCCCTTCCGTGCCTAACGCCTTGGCGGCCGCCAGCGCTTCCTTCACCATCGTGCCGACCGCCAGGATGGCCACGCCGTCGGTTCCGCGCTTGAGCACCTCCCACGTGGCGTGCGGCGTCGCCGGAATCTCGGCCATCGGCGGGACCAGGTCGGGCGAGGCGTCGCGAGGGTAGCGAATGCAGAACGGCCCACGCACCTGATCGAGTCCGGCGCGCAGCAGTCCGAGCATCTCGGTCCCGTCCTTGGGGGCGGTCACCGTCATATTGGGGACCGCCAGCATGTAGGCGATGTCGTACAACCCCATGTGCGTCTCGCCATCTTCGCCAACAAGGCCAGCGCGATCCATCCCGAAGACCACCGGGAGCCCCTGCAACGCGACGTCGTGGATCACGTTGTCGTAGGCGCGCTGCAGGAAGGTCGAGTAGAGCGCCACCCC
>CAZLLP010000210.1:0-8391 GCA_964560345.1 uncultured Gemmatimonadaceae bacterium | reverse complement strand
CGTGCTTCGGCTGCACCAAGGAGATGCTGCAGGCGGGGATCCACAAGGTCTACTACCTCCACGACTGGCAGCATCCCGATGCTGACAAGCAGAAGCAGTACGAGGTGCTGCAGGCGCGATTCGCCGGTGGCATCGACCGGCTCGACATGGAAGATCCCGATGCCAAGTGGGCAGGATCGCGGCCGATGAGTGTGATGGAGATGACGGACGAACACGGACACCGGTGAATCATGATCAATCGTCTGCTGTTGCGGCTGGCGCTGACGTGTGCCGTGTTGCTGCCGTATGCCGACGCGAGTGCGCAGTCCGGCAAGCCCGTTCCCGAGCGCGAGTACATCACCGGGCGCCTGCGAGACCTGCAGAAGGTCCGCACCCCAGAGGGGATCGAGTCGCTCGAGCAGGTGGAGTTGGGGGGCGTCAAGCAGTGGATCTCGATTCGGGGGCAGAACCGCAACAATCCGGTGCTGCTCTTCATTCATGGCGGGCCGGGGAGCCCGGAGATGCCGCAGCGCTGGCTCTGGCAGCGCCCCATCGAGGACTACTTCACCGTCGTGCAGTGGGACCAGCGCGGGGTGGGCAAGAACGCGATTACGCACGACTCGGCGACCATCGCTCCCACGCTGTCGCTCGACCGCATCGTGCAGGACGCCGCGGAGTTGTCGGAACTGCTGCGTCGCCGATTCGGGCAACCGAAGATCGTGGTCATGGGGCACTCGTGGGGGAGCATGGTGGGGCTCACGCTCGCCAGCCGCCGCCCCGACCTGATGCACGTCTACGTGGGGATCGGGCAGGTGGTGAGTACCGTTGCGGAGCACGACATCTGGATTGGCGCACGCGAGCGAGCGCTGGCGGCGGGCAACCAGCAGGCGCTGCGAGAACTCGACAGCATCGCGCCGTATCCTGCGGCTGACGGGAAGTTCGACTTGCGGAAGGCGATGCTCGCGCGGAAGTGGGGGACGCTGTACAACGGCCTGTGGTACGGCGTGCCGACGCAGGAGCTGATGTTCGACATCGGCGATTGGGGGCCGGAGTACACGCCCGAAGACATCAAGGCCAACAGCCGCAACGGAAGCTGGGCTGGGGGCAAGCTGCTGACCGAACTCCAGGCCTTCGACTTCCGCACGCGCGTCCCCGCCGTGAAGGTGCCCGTGGTGATCATCCAGGGGCGCTGGGACCTGCTCACCGCCTACAAGCCAGCGCGCGCGTACTTCCAGCAGCTCAAGGCGCCGAGCAAGAAGCTGGTGACGTTCGAGCGCAGCGGGCACCTCCCGATGATCGAGGAGCCGGGGCGGTTCCTGGTGACGCTTGTCAACGATGTCTTGCCGCTGACGGGACCAAGGGTCTCGTACAAGCAACCGTAAACGAGGATCGCCATGCCCATCGTCCCCACGATCCGCTGTCGCCACATGGCCACCTCGCTGGCCTTCTACACCAACATCCTCGGCTTCACGCACGCCGACGGCGACGAGTCGCTCGAGGACCCCGCCTTCACCGTGATCGAGCGGGAAGGAGATCGCGTGTACCTCTCGAGCCATGGCGGCGATGGCGAGTTTGGCCAGGCGATCGCGGTCGAGTGCGACGATGTCGACGCCGTCTTTCGCGACGTGCGCGCGCGCGGGCTGGTGACGCCCGGCAATCCCGAGGCCCCGACCATGGTGCACGAGGGGCCGATCGACCAGACGTGGGGGACGCGCGAGTTCTACGTCGATGATCCCGACGGCAACACCCTGCGCTTCGTGAGCGTTCCCGGGCGCGAGGCCGCGACGAGGCTGCCACACAATCGGTCGATCCCCGATTCGCCGGTGATCCCCGTGCGCAGCTATCCGGAGTTGGACCGTGCCGTCGCGTGGCTGCGCGACGTGTTAGGCTGCCGCGAGCGCCTGCGCATACCCGGACATCGTACGCAGCTCACCCTCGGCGCTGGTGCCGTCGTCGTCGCGGCGTGGGACGCGGCCAAGGTGCCGCCCACGGGCGGGCGACCGCCGGCGACGCTGATGGTGCGTGTGCCCGACGTGGATGCGGTCTATGCGCGTGCCATCGCCAGCGGCGGCGAGGGCGTCAGCGAGCCCGCTGATATGCCATATGGCGAGCGGCAGGCTGTGGTGCGCGACATCGCGGGGCACTCGTGGACGCTGACGCAGACGATCGCCGATGTCGATCCGGCGACGTGGGGTGGGGAGTTGGTGACGTGACGTCTGCAGCGAAATCCCAGTCAGTACCCCTTCGCCAACCCCGTCCCCCGCGGCTCGCTCACGCCCTCCCAGCCCTTGCCGCGTCGCATGATGCTCTGCACCCACGCCAGCGATCCCCACGGCGACACCTTCACCGCATGGCCTAACGGCGCCATCATCCTCGCGGCCGTGTCGGCCCATGCGCCGCGTTCCACCAGCAGCGAGTCGGGGACGTCCTGATGATGGAACTGCGGCGCCGCCATCGCCTCGCCTAACGGCTTGCCGTAGTCGATGACACTCACGATCAGGTGTGCCACCCCGGTTATGATGTAGGCGCCACCCGCGGCGCCGGTCACCAGTACCGGCGCCCCCACCGAGTCGAGCACGATGGTCGGCGTCATGCTCGAGAGCATCCGCTTCCCCGGGGCGATGGCGTTGGCCTCGCCTTGCACGAGTCCCATCTGGTTCACTGCGCCGACGGCGGTGGTGAAGTCATCCATCTCGTCGTTGAGCAGGAACTGCGCACCGGGAACGGTGAAGGCGGCCCCGTAGCTGTTGTTGATCGTCGTGGTGATGGCGACCGCGTTCCCCTTGGCGTCGACCACGGAGAAGTGCGTGGTGTGCTTCTTCTCCTTCGGCGCCGCCACTGGCGGGCTCCCCGACGACTTCTCCCCGATCTCGGCGCCTAACGCGGCAGCGGTGTCGTGGCTCAGGAAGGAGGCGGTGGGGATCTTCACGAAAGCGGGGTCGCCGAGCAACGTGTTGCGCCGCGCAAAGGCCCGGCGCTCCGCTTCGGCCAACACGTGGATTGCCCGCGGCGTGCGCCAGCCGAGCGAGGCGAGGTCCTTTCCCTCGACAATGCCAAGGATCAGGGCGAGGGTCAGCCCGCCTGACGAGACGGGAGGCATGGAGACGACGCGATGCCCGCGATAGTCGAACTCCACCGGGGTGCGCCAGATGGGCTGATAGCGCTTGAGGTCGTCCTTGCTGATGATGCCGCCGCCCGACTTCATGCTGGCGACGATCAGGTCAGCGGTCTCGCCGGTGTAGAAGCCGTCACGCCCACGCTCGGCGATGCGCCGCAGGGCGTTCGCCAACCCGGGGGCACGCCAGGTGGAGCCAATCGGGCGGAACTTTCCGTTCTCGAGGAAGAGCGCCGTGCTCGTGGAGTCGAGCGACATGCGCTGGGCCGTCCCTTCGTCGTCGTCACGGAAAGCGCTATCGATCGCGAAGCCCGAATCGGCCAGCGTGATCGCCGTCTGCAGCAGCTCGCGCCACGGGCGCGTCCCGTACTTCTTGTGCGCTTCGTAGAGCCCCGCGACCGACCCCGGAACGCCGGCCGCGAGCGCCCCGGTCACCGAGCGATCGGTCGGTCGGCCGTTGGAGTCCAGATACATGTCGCGCGTTGCGGCTGCCGGGGCCGACTCGCGGAAGTCGAGCGCGACGTTGGTCCCGTTGATGCGCGCGACCATGAAACCGCCGCCGCCGAGGTTTCCCGCAGAGGGGTAGGTGACGGCGAGCGTCATCGCGACGGCGACGGCGGCATCGACCGCGTTGCCACCCTGCTTTAGCACGGCGAGTCCAGCCTCCGTGGCAAACGGCGAGGCGCTGGCGATCATCGCCGAATCGGCCGTCGCGACAACGGCGGGACGCAGGTCGCTCTTCGCCGCCGCTGCGCTGCTGGAGGCTGGTGGCGTCTCGGTTCCGCGGCAGGCGGTTAGTGCCAGGAGAGCGAGCGAGCAGCGGGAGGCCAGGGAGCGCATGTGGTCGCGGGAATAGGGAAGGGAGGCGGGCAAACGTGCCTGCCGGCGAGAGCGCTGGCAAGCGTGTCAGCGACCGCTCGCCGTCACGCTCCAGCGGATCGTGCTGGTGCCGCTACCCAAGCTCGGGCGCTGCTTTCTCATCGGCGGCCGCCCCCCGCGGCGATTCTGGTTCAAGTCCGACAACGCGCCGAGAGCGCTGGCGCCACGGGCGCTCAAACCACACGCTCATCGCCTGTGCAACGACGAGACTCAGGAGCAGGGAGATCAGCGTCGCGGCGACTGTCGAAACCAGGGAGAGTTGCGGCGTCATGACTCCCTCGACCAACGACTGTGGCGCCTGCAATGCGACCCGGATCGTCTGATTGGCGACCCAGAGGACGATCGCGTGCGTCATGTAGAGCGAGTAGGAGATCTCTCCCAGCCAGCGAAAGGGGCGCGCGGCGAGAAGACCACGCGACGTGCCGCCGTCAGCCACAAGGCTCAGCACAAGTAACGCCGCGAATCCGAAGATGGCGACGTCGCCCCTGTGCGGCGACTTGAATGAGAGGAAAGTCACGAGTGCGGCTGTCGCTGCGAGCGCGCCCCCTCGCGGAATCGAGATGCGACGCGTCTCGGCGAGGAACGAAATGCCGCAGCCGAGGAAGAAGCCCGCAACACCTCGCATGAGGTACTGCCACCCAGCGGTGTTCCCCGTCGCCAGCATCACCAGCGAGATCAGCGAGAGGAGCAGCCCCGTCGCGATCAGCACGCGACGCTCCTTGACCACCAACCGCAAGACGCCAAACAGCAGGTAGGTGTAGAACTCCACGCTGATCGACCACGCCGGGATGTTGAACGTCTCTGCGCGCCCAAGCGGGCCAATGGCTTGCAGCAGGGTGAGGTGCTGGAGAAACGCCCAGCCGTCGTTGTCGGCGAAGGCCGCGGACGTGGCCGCGTGCAATCCGAAGCGCCTGGCGGCGAGCAGCTTGAGAGCCTCGAGCGCGACGTAGGCGAGCAACATGAGTACGTGCACGGGGTACAGCCGCCCGAACCGCAGGAACTGGAAGCGAGCTAGGTCGCCGAGCGTGTGCAACCGTGTGGAGTACGTCCGGAAGATGACGAATCCGGACAGCACGAAGAACAGCTCGACCATCAAGTAACCGTTGCGGATGATCGCCACCTCGTACAGCGCGCGATTCCACCCCGGAACGTGATAGAGTACGACGAGGAAAGCCGCGAGTCCGCGAACGCTTTCCAGCGACTCGACGCGCGTGCCCGCGCCCGGACCACCCGTTGCTGTGCGCCCCATCCCCTCCGCCTCGCCACCCCACCATGAAACCGCCACCATGACGGTTTGAGGACGCTACGACACCCCTCTGACAGCGAGGCGGAACGTCGCGGGCTAGCGATCACACCAGACACGCGGTGCGACGGGCGACGTCAGCGCATGCACGATGAACGTGCAGGAAACGCTTAGGGGGAAACGCGTAAGGATGACTGGTGGAGTGGCGAGGTGGAGGCGGCGCGACGCGAACGCGCACCGCCCCCCGTTCAGCGCGCTCCCGCTGGCTTCACGAACCGCTTCGACTGCCGCTCGTACGCGTGCGCCCACGCCAGCACGCGCGCGTCCTCGCCTGGCAGCCCAACGATCGAAAGGTTGAGCGCCGGCATCCCATCGGCTCCGTATCCCGCCGGGACCGACACCTCAGGCAGCCCGAGCCAGTTGCCGTAGCTCAGCGTGGTGCGAATGTCCGGCCACTTGTCCACGGCGCGCGGTGCGGGGAAGGGCATCGTCGGATAGACCATCGCCGCGACGCCGGCCTTTCGCATCGCCGCCGCAAGCGTCGCCACCACCTCGGCACGCGAGCGCGCAAAAGAGAGTGTGGCGGGGTCGCGCTCCATCGGCTGGTCGAGCAGGGGGACGCACGCTTCGTACGTCTTGGGGAGGACGTCGTAGAACGACTGGAAGGCCGCGTATCCGCGCCGGATCGCGCCGCGCGGATCGTCGGTGCGCCCGGCGAAGTAGTGCAGCAGCGCGTTCGCTGTCGGCGCGGGCGCGTTGGCATCGACCGCCACGTCGCCGCGCGCACGCGCCGACTCGGCGAAGGCGTCGCGGAAGGTCAGGCGAGTCACCGTCGGTGTGAACGACTCCACCACCGCTCCCGCCAGCCGCAGGTCGCTCAGGGCGCGCTCCCACACGGCCAACGCCTCGGCGCTCATCTGCGAGCGCGCGACGTTAGGCTCGGCCAGCCCGAGCCTGACGCCGGCGAGCGAATCGTCGCGCAGCGCCGCCAGTGGCGCGCCGTTCCATGCCGACGTCAGCGCCAACGGGTCGGATGCATCGGCGCCCGCGATCACCGCGAGCATGAGCGCCGCGTCGGCCACCGTGCGTGCGAGCGGGCCGTGCGTGTCGAGGATCGGCCAGGTGGGGATGACCCCCGTCCGCGGCACGAGTCCAAAGGTCGGCTTCATCCCGACGATGCCCGTGAACTGCGCCGGGATGCGATTGGAGCCACCGTCGTCGGTGCCAAGGGCGGCGAAGGCCATCCCGGCGGCGACGGCGACCGCGGAGCCCGCGCTCGACCCACCCGGCGTGAGAGTCCCCGTACGATCGTAGGGATTGAGCACTTGCCCCGTGTGGCTGCTTGTTCCGTTTCCTCGATAGGCAAAATCATCGGCAGCCGTCTTGCCGAGGACGATTGCACCTGCCGCGCGCAGCCGCGCGAGTTCGAGTGCGTCGCGCTGCAGTGGCTCAGGAAACAGCCGAGCCCACTCGGCGCTCGACGCGGTGGTCGGGAGTCCCTTCATGTCATAGATCGACTTCCCGAACACGGGGACGCCGTCCATCGGGCCACGCAGCCGCCCGGCGCGCCGACGTGCATCCGAGGCGCGCGCCTCGGCGAGCGCCGTGTCCGAGAGCGCGTCGATCGCGCGCCACGTCATCCCGTCGGCGCGGCAACGCTCCAGCGCCTGCTGCGTGACCTCCACTGACGACCACCGTCCACGTCGCCGCCCTGCCTGGAACGCGGCGCTCGTGCCGTCGAGCGGATTGCTGCTGACGGCCTGCCAGTCGAGGCTCGGTATGAGGGCGAGTGCGGCGAGTTGGGCGAGCGCTTCGCGGCGGGTGGGGGACATGGCGCGTACGGGGAAGGGAAGGTGCGATGGCGCGAGGCTCAACGATCCGCCCGTGTCGGGTTGACTACAAGGGGCGGCGCAATGGGAATCGCGGCGCTCGGTCACCCTCCTCAGGGGCGCCCCTCCCTTGACACCGACGCGCGATCCCGGCGAGTATCGAGTGTCCATGCGAAGCGCCATCCGCCACTTCATCTCACGCGTTGCCCGGACGGGGCTGCTCCTCGTCTTTGCCCTCGGCGCGCCGTCGATTGGCGGGGCGTTTCGCTGCTGCAGCTCCGGCGCGCATGGGACGGCGGCAGCGCAAGCCATGGCGCTGCAGGATGCGCCGACCGCCGATCATACGGGGGCGCACCACCACGCGCAGGAGGCTGCCGACCCGCGCGGGAAGACACCGCCAGCCGATGCGCCGTGCGATTGTGTTGGCCATTGCTGCGCAGCGCCCGTGCTGGCGCAGGTCTCGCCCTCCGTGCGCTTCGCCGAGGTGGTGTGCGCCGATTCGTCGGCCCCCGAGATCGCGCGCGGTGATCGCCGCCCGGCCGGTCGCGTCGACTTCCTCCTCCCGTTCGCGAACGGCCCTCCGCAACTCCTGACCGCGTAGCGCTTTCTACGTGGCCATGCCGTCACCCGCGAATGCGGGAGGCCGCAGCCATCTCACGGTTGGGAGTTCCACATGCGTGCCACCTCCGTGGCCAGCGCGTGCTTCGTTGCGATCGGTCGCCGCATTCGCCCGGCGACTAGAGGCTCGTACCACCTTCACCCGGACGTTGCGTGCAGCAGGGCCCGCGCGCGACGGCTGATCGCACTCGCCTTGTTAGGCACGACGGGTGCGATGTCGTCGGCGTGCGGTTCGGGAGACTCGTCGCTCCCGCTGGAGCGCATGGTCGTCGTGATTCCGGTGGGCAACGAATCGGCCGCGCTCTACGGCATTGTGCGCAACCTCGGCGCCGTCGACGACTCGATCGTGGGGGTCGAGGTCGAACTGGCCGAGCGGGCTGGGCTCTACAACAGCCGGGAGCACCTCCTGCCGACCGACGGTGCCCCGGCCGGGGCGTTAGGCAATCGGGCGTCGGTGGTCAGCATCGCAGTCAGGGCGGGGAAGGCGTTACGACTCTCGCCCGATGGCCTGCACGCGCTGCTCGACGGATTGCGTCGCCCGCTGGTGCGGGGCGACTCGACGCGTGTGACGCTGCGCTTTGCGCACGGGGCGCCCGTTTCGGCTCCCGCGCGGGTGATTGCCTACGCCGATCTCGACTCCATCCTGTCGCCCGAACTCAGCATCGAGGCGGTGCGAAACATCGCCGCCCAATTCTCGACGGTGCACGACGAAGGGCATGCCGACAGCG
>CAZLLP010000209.1:0-8439 GCA_964560345.1 uncultured Gemmatimonadaceae bacterium | reverse complement strand
GGGTGGCCGGCCGCGGTCTCGTCGGCCAGGTTGACGAAGAGAACGGCATCTTTGACGGCCGCGGCGTCGAAGAAGTCGAACTGCTGCTGGTAGCGCAGCATCTTGAGCGGCGGTTCGCCGAGCACGGTGAGGTAGAGCGCCGGGTGTTCGGGCGTCGCCATGGCGAACATCATCTGGTGCGCCAGCGTCGTCTTGCCGCATCCCGGGGGGCCGGCGATGAGGTTGAACGAGAACTCCGGCAGCCCGCCTCCAAGCACCTCGTCCAGCCCAGGAACACCCGTGGGAATGCGCTTGATTGTGACTTTCGCTGTCATGGTTCGGAGTCCTGCACGGGAATTCCCGCTGGAAGGTGTGACAAGACTGGCGTGAGCAGACGATCGGCGAGCCCGGGACCCACGAGGCTCGCCAGCAGGTCGGCGAATGTCTGGAGCAGCGCATCGCCGGTCATGGCGGCGCCAGCAAGGTCTAGTTGGGCAAGTGCGGAGGTGAGCGCGTCGAGATCCATGGCCGCTTGCGCCTCCGACCGGAGCGACACGAGCGCCGGGTGCGCGGCGGAGGTCACGTATACACTCCGCTGGTAGAGCGCGGCCACGCCGCGCTTCCCGATGATCGGGGCGAGGGCGTCGTCGATGCCGCTCCACGTGTTGGCGATCGTGGCCACCACCGCGACCACCGTGGTCGCGCCTTCGGCACGCTCGACGATGAGCGCGAACCTCGGGATGCTGCGACCGCTACCTGGGCGTTCCATTGCGCGCGGAGTCTCTGCCTGGTCGCTACCGACTGTCCTGCTCCGACCGCAGCGCGTCACGGCGCATCACAATCGGCACGTAGAACGGAAGATGGGACAGTTTCGCGCCAGATGACATCACCCATCGCCACAAATCCCCTCACTCCTTGGATCGACTCCCCCCGCCGAGTCTCACCCCCAAGGGTCGTGCTCTCGTCTTCTCGTCTTCTCGTCTTCCCGTCCTCAGACTTTCAAATAGCTCCACTCCCGCGAGAACGGGATGCGCGACATGAGCACCCCTCGGTCTTTGAGCACCACCAGCCGGTCGCTCGGGTTGATCCCGATCCCGCTCTTCTCGTCGTAGAGCCCGGGTTCCACCGAGAACGTCATCCCCTCCCGCACCACCGTGTCGTCGCCTAACGCCAGGAACGGCGGCTGGTGCCCGACGAAGTTCTGCCCCTGTCCGTGCCCCGGGCGGTGGTAGATGAAGTCCTGCATCCCTTGTTTGATCTGGTACTGGTGCACCTTGTAGGCGATCTCCGAGCATATCGCCCCCGGCTTGGTCTCCTCGACGATGATCTGCACCGTGTCGCGCACCACGTTCCACATGCGGTCGTGCTGCGGCGTCGACGGCAACAGGATGTAGTTGCGATACCCCTCGCCACCGTATCCGCCGAGCAGGATGTCGCAGTTCACGTAGAGCGGCTGTCCGCGCGTGACGCGGGCGTGGAAGAACTGGTTGGGATGCGGATACGCGGTGGCGACGCCGGTGCGCACGTAGTTCCCGGTCACCTCCATCCCGACGGCGCTGTGCGGTTTCCCGTCGCGCACCACGTCCTTCATCATCAGGTTGATCCCGTACGACGACAGCGCCTGGCCAATCTGGTAGTCGGTCGTCGATGTCCCGTGCTCGAGGATGTAGTCGCGGGCAAAGGCGTGCACCTTGTCGAAGTAGCGATACGCCCGCTGCGTGAGCGCGATCTCCTCCGGCGTCTTGATGATCTGCATGTCGAGGCAGATGTCGCCGATGTCGACGTTGCGCCCCTTGGGGAGCAAACGGTCGAAGGTGCGCTGTGCTGACGGCGTGAGCTCGCGATCGAGCCCGATGACCTTCTCGCCCATGCCGCGCGCCGCCAGCTTGCCTAACACCCACTCCCACAGGTCGACGCGCTTGCCGCGCGCCAGCTCCCCGCGGTTGGGAAAGCCCCCCTCGGCGTGCGGATAGCAGAAGTAGTAGTCGTTCTCCGTGCACCACCACGAGGTGATGAGGTCGCGGTCGATGGCCGGGGAGAACCAGTAGACCGTATCGCTCTCATTCGTGGGCATCAACGCCCACGTGGTGCGCTCGCCGCTGCCGCGAAAGCAGCCGGTGAAGTAGACGAGGTTCACGTCGCTCTGCAGCAGGATGGCGTCGACGCCGCGTTCGCGCGCCCGTTCGCGCAAATGCTTCGACTGCGCCTTGTACCAGGCCAGCGGCAGGCGGTCGACGCCGACGGGAGCCGGGGTGGGGTGCAGCGGGTTCTCGACCAGCAGCCGCTCGGAGCCACCAGGCTGCGCATCACTAGGCTCGGCGGCGAGCGATGCGGCGGCGGCGGAGACCGCGGCCAGGGAGGCCCCCATCTGGGCGACGAAGGTGCGGCGGGAAGGCGACATGAAACTGGGAGACGGGAGACGGGAGACGGGAGACGGGAGACGGGAGACGGGAGACGGGAGATTGGAACTCGAGACGACGAGCAGTTGCGAGCGAAGCGAGCACCCGAAGGGAAGCTGGGGCCTCGAGAGTCGCTTGCCTGTAGTCCAGCCTCGGCGAATCTGGGCTACGACACAGCTTGGCGACACCACCCGGGGGTGCGGGGCGTATGGGGGGGCGGTAGTTTGGGCGCGGCGCGAAGCGACTCACTCGCGCGCGCCGGTGCGCACTGGGCGCGGCATCTCTCCACGTCATCCCATGCTTCGCATGCTGAGCGTTCGAATGGCCGGCCGAAAGGCACCTCGCCTGGCGCTGCTCCTCACGCTGGCGCTGACGTCACTCGCCGCCTCCCTCCCGACGCCGCTTGCGGCGCAGGACCGCGAGCTGCACTGGCGGCGCATGCATGTCGAGGCCACCCTCGATCGCGAAGGGAGGCTGCAAGTCACGGAGACGCAGGTGATCGTCTTTACCGGTGACTGGAACGGAGGGGAGCGCACCTTTTCGTGGTCCTCGCCGCAGCAGTTCGGCTTCGACCGCATGGTGCGACTCGACTCCGCCACCGGGCGCGAGATCCCGATGACCGAAGACGATCTCGACGTCGTCGATGGATACGGATGGGGCGACTCGCGACACCTGCGCTGGCGTAGTCGTCTTCCCGAGGATCCCCCTTTCAACGGCGATGAGCGCACGTATCGCCTGGCGTTCCGCTACTCGAACATCCTCCTGCAAGAGGGTGATGGCTTTCGGCTGGACCACGACTTTGCCTTCACCGATCACCAGGGCCCCATTGAGGAGTACACGCTCAAGCTGACGCTCGACCCGGTGTGGAAGGCTCCCTCCGACTTCACCGGAGAGTTTGGGCCGCTGCGCCTCGAACCGTACTACGGCTACGTGGTCAACATTCCGCTCACGTACACCGGGAGCGGGCGACCGGGTGGTGTGGTCTATGGCGCCGACCCGACGGCACGTTTCGCGATCGCCGGGGGCTTTGTCGCCGGATTGCTCGTGCTCCTCGGCTGGTTCTTTCGGCGTGAAGCGAGCATCGGGCGCTTTGCCTCGCTCCCCAGCCGCGACGTCGTCAACGAGGAGTGGTTGCAGGAGGTCGTCTTCCGCCATCGCCCTGAAGTCGTCGGCGCCGCGTGGGACGAGAGTACCGGCGCCGCCGAAGTGACGGCGGTGCTCGCGCGGCTCGAGCAGGAAAAGAAGATCAAGAGCCGAGTGGAGACGAAGAAGATCTGGATCTTCACGACCAACACGTTGCACCTGGAGCTGCTCGTCAAGCGCACGGCGCTTCGCGACTACGAAATGGCGCTCGTGGACGGGCTGTTCTTCGGTGGACGCACCAAGGTGACGTCGGACGAGATCCGCTCGCACTACAGCAAGTCCGGCTTCAACCCGTCGAGCAAGATCGAGTCGCCGCTCAAGTCGATCGTCGATCGCCTCGCGCCGGACGATGCGCCGATCGCCGCTCCCTCGGCCATCCCCACCGCCGTACTTGCCGTGCTCGGTATCGCCACGCTGATCTATGGTGCTACCTCGCGCCCGTTCGACCTCATCGTGGGGATTCCCGGTGCCATCGGCGCGATGATCCTGTACGGCGGCGTGATGCTCCCAGCCGCTCGTGTCTGGCGCAATCGCGTGGATGGCGCGGGCGCTGCCACGCTCTGGTTCCTCATCCCGCTCGCGGTGCTCACGACGGCGCTGCTCACGCTCCTGCTCACCGGCTTTCAGCGTGTAGGGGTGCTCGTCCTGCTGGGAATGGCGCTGATCGCCCTCGCCATGGCGCGGAGTGTGCTCGCGATGGCCATGTGGCGACACGGCCCCGAGCGCATGCAGATGCGTCGCGCGATGGCGGCGGCGCGCCGCTACTTCCAGGATGAGCTCAAGCGCCCTGAGCCCCGACTCAAGGACGAGTGGTTCCCCTGGTTCATCGCCTTCGGCCTGGCGTCGCAGATGGATGCCTGGTTCAAGGCGTTCGGCGCGGTGCACTCGTCGACGATGGTGCGCACCAGCTCCTCGAGTTCGTCGTGGTCCTCGTCGGGCAGCGGGGTCTCGGGCGGTTCCTCCTGGTCGGGCTTTGGCGGCGGCGGTGGCTTCTCCGGCGGCGGGTCGAGCGGGATGTGGGTTGCCGCGGCCAGCTCCGTTGCTGCGGGCGTCTCGAAGCCGTCGTCCAGCAGCTCCGGCGGCTCCAGCTCAAGCGGCGGCGGCAGTTCGGGAGGCGGCGGGGGAGGCGGCTGGTAACACGTGCGACCCTCGGACATTTGACCGAGGCGCCCGGCCTTCTATATCGATACTATTCGATATATCCCCCTCAACCGCTCCATGCACATCCTCTTCGGCTACCTCAAGCAGTACTGGAAGCTGGTCCTGCTCGCCCTCCTGCTGGCGGCGATCAACCAGGTCTTCTCGCTGCTCGACCCGCTCATCTTCCGCCACATCATCGACTCGTACGCCACCAAGTACGAGTCGTACACCCGGGCCCAGTTCTTCCGCGGCGTCTCGCTCTTGCTCCTGGCGGCGGTCGGCGTGGCCTTCGTCTCGCGCGTGGCCAAGAACTTCCAGGACTACTGCGTCAACGTGATCGTGCAGCGCCTGGGGGCCCAGATGTACTCCGACGGGATCCGCCACTCGCTCGGCCTCCCGTACTCCACCTTCGAGGACCAGCGCAGCGGCGAGACGCTGGGGAAGCTGCAAAAGGCGCGCAGCGACACCGAGCGCTTCGTGACGGCGCTCGTCAACGTTGTCTTCACGACCATCGTCGGCGTGATCTTCGTGATGATCTACGCCTTCAAGGTCCACTGGAGCATCGCTCCGGCCTTCCTTATCACCGTCCCGCTGCTCGGGACGCTCAGCTCGATTCTCTCCAAGCGCATCAAGACCATCCAGAAGGTCATCGTCGCCGAGACGACCGCGCTGGCGGGGAGCACCACCGAGTCGTTGCGCAACATCGAGTTGGTCAAGAGCCTGGGGCTCACCGAGCAGGAGGTGTCGCGCCTCAACGGCGTGACGCAGAAGATCCTCAAGCTCGAGCTCAAGAAGGTGCGCTACCTGCGGTCGCTGAGCTTCATCCAGGGGACGTCGGTGAACTTCCTGCGCACCTGCATCCTCTTCCTGATGCTCTACCTGATCTTCGACCGGCAGATCACGGTGGGTCAGTTCTTCTCGCTCCTCATCTATTCGTTCTTCATCTTCGGCCCGCTGCAGGAGCTGGGGAACGTGATCAACATCTACCGCGAGACCGAGGCCTCGATGGCCAACTTCTCGAAGGTGATGGAGATGCCGCTCGACCCCAAGCCGGCCAACCCGGTCGAGATCGACCAGCTGCACGAGCTGCGCTTCGATCACGTCTCCTTCATGCACCAGTCGGCCACCACGCCGGCGTTGCAGGAGATCTCGTTCGGCGTCAAGCGCGGCGAGACGATCGCCTTCGTCGGGCCGTCCGGCTCAGGCAAGACGACGTTGGTCAAGCTCCTCGTGGGACTTTACGCGCCACGCGAAGGGGCCATCCTGTACAACGGACACGACTCCACGCGCATCGACCTCGATCGCTTCCGCGAGCGCATGGGGCTGGTCACGCAGGACACGCAGCTCTTCTCGGGGACCATCCGCGAGAACCTCCTCTTCGTGCGCCCGCAGGCGAGCGACGAGGAGTGCCTCGACGTCCTCCGCCGCGCCGCGGCGCAGAACCTCTTGGCGCGCGCCGACAAGGGGCTCGACACGCTCATCGGCGAAGGTGGCGTGAAGGTCTCGGGTGGCGAGAAGCAACGCCTCTCGATCGCCCGCGCCCTCCTGCGCCACCCGCACCTGCTCGTCTTCGACGAAGCCACCTCGGCGCTCGACTCGCTCACCGAGGAGGAGATCTCACAGACGGTGCGCGAGGTCTCGGCGCGCGAGGACGCGGTGACCATCCTCATCGCGCATCGCCTGTCGACGGTGATGCATGCCGATCGCATCTACGTGCTGGAGCGCGGGCGCATCGTGGAGCAGGGACAGCACGACACGCTCATCGCCGAGCGTGGGCTGTACTACGCGATGTGGCGCCAGCAGGTGGGAGAGCAGCGCAACACCGGGGAGTTCAAGGTGCTGGCGGGGCGTTAGGCACGCGCGTCCTGCGCCCCGCACCAGCCTATACGCCCACCCCAAGCGCCAACAGCAGGATCCTCCCCGCCGGCTCCACGAGGTCATCGACGAGCGAGAAGACGGCATCCGCCATATCCACCACCTTCTGCAACGCCCGCAGCTCGTCTGGCGTCAGCGCGCGCCCATTCTCCCCGGTGATCACCGGGGACTCCACGCTCCCCTTGGCTCGTGCAAACAGCGTCCCGTTCACCGTGAACGTCGCGTCCAGCACACCGTTCACCGTCGACGCATCGACCACCAGCTCGTCGCTCGCCGAGGTGATCACCAGGTCGATCTCGCCATTGCGGCGGTCGTTCGGGGCCCCCTTGAGTGTGGCCTTCACCTCGAACCCCTGGCGCGGCGCCTCGATCGTCGCCTGCACCGTCGCCGGCCCGCTCCCCAGCAGGGCGCTGCTGGCGCCAATCGTGAAGTTGAGGCGATCCTCCCCGTCCACCACGAAGCCTTGCACGTTGAGGTTGGGCGCGCCGCCGGGAACCGAGACGTCGAAGGCGTATGACAGTCGTGTCACGCCGTCGATCACCACGACCAGCTTGATCCCCGCGACACCGGCCGTGGCGCGCTTCTCGTCGGTGAGGTCGGCATAGCCGATCTCGCGTGACGTGATCGGCTCGTTGTTTGCCCCCTCGTCGTAGAGCACGAAGCGCACACCATTGGCCGGTGCCCCGGTGCGCGTCGATGGGACGTATCGCTTGAGCGTCGCATCGTACGTGAAGACCTTCCCCAGGGCGCTGGCGCGCATGACCGGGATGAGGAACGTCCCGGCATCGACCGCGCTCCCGGAAATGCGGCTGACGGCGCCGGCGAGCCCCGGGCTCCACGTGTCAGGCGCGAGGCGCGCGGCGCTCAACGCCGCGTCACCACCAAAGCGCGTGACCTGCTGCAACGAACCGAGCGCGCTCGACGCGGCGACCTTCTCCACCGCGGCCACGCCGGCCACGACACGATTGGCGTTGAACGCCCCCGTTGCTGGGGCCGTCGAATCCTGGCAGGCGCCGAGCATCGCCAGGAGGGCGAGTGCGCCAAGTCGCGGCGCGAGGCGGGTGATGGTAGCAGGGATCATGACGTCTCTCCCGGGTTAGTGTGTCGTGGGATACGGGGCGCTGCTCCCCTCGCCGCTGCCGGAGCGCGTGAGGAGTGCCAGCGGATCGCCGGCGCCGTTCGCATCGTTGTCCTTCACGTCTCCGTCGCGAATGGCGCGCAGCTTGGCCTGCTGCTCGACGGTCAGGATGTTCTTCACGCGGATCACGAAGATCGCCTGCCGCTTCTTGACCTCGTTCTCGATCTTGAGCACCTGGTCGATGCGCGCCATCGCCTTGGCCTCGTCGACGCGCGGGGCTTCGATGATCCCTTGCAGCTCGATGGCCGGCTCGGCCATGTCCACCTGCAGCGGGACCAGCGCCACCTGCGCCGTCTTGAGCTCGTCCAGGATCGCCTTGCGCTGCTGCGGCGTGAGACCGATGGCGTTGGCGTGCTTGAGCACGAGTTGCGGATCGAAGAAGGCCTTGGCGAAGGCCTCGTCGGTCTTGGCCTGCGCGCCGGCGGACGATGCCGTTACTGCCGTCAGCAGCAAGGCGGGGAGCGCGGCGGCCAGCGCCAGGCGCGAAAGGCGAATGCGCTTCATGTCAGTTCCTCCGGCTCGTGCCGGTCACAGGGGCAATCGCCGGCACCAGCGGGTACCAGTCGACTGCACCAATCGAGGGGACATTCGTGATCTCGTCGGCGCGCACCGAGGTGACGACGTCGAGGAAGTAGTCGGTCGGCATGCGCAGCGCCCCGGTGACCATCGCCCGCCCCGGGGGGATCTCCGCATCCCCCTCGCCGGCCCCCCGCTCCCCCGTGTCCATGGCCCACGCCACCAGCGCTCCACCGCCTAACCCCCTCC
>CAZLLP010000208.1:0-8445 GCA_964560345.1 uncultured Gemmatimonadaceae bacterium | reverse complement strand
GGGACACCTCCGAGTTCAGTTAGGTGGAAGTGTCAACCAAAGTGGAGCAGGTTCCCTCGTCCGGTTACACCATCGTTAGGGGGCGGCGCCACAACCTATGGCTTGAGTCGTTCTCGCTACGGTGCGCAGCAGCGTTTACAAGTACGTTTGCGCCAGCTGCTTCAAATCGCCGTGTGACTGACGTAGCGCGGACGTTGAAGGAACTCCATCATCGTGACTTCCCGGATTCAAGTTGTTGGCTGCCGCGCGAAGCTTGCCAGCGTGCGACGGGTCGGCGGCTAAGAGCGGAGATACGAGCGGAATGAGTGTGCCAAGCACGAATCCGTCGTAGTCGGATAGCAGTGCAAGCGCATCGCCGTTCCGGCGGCGATCAGCCACGAGAATCTTCTTACACAGTCGCTCGGCGGCCGTGCGTTGGATCTGCGCGGCTCGCTTACGCGCATCGGGATCGGCACGGTTCGCCAGAGGAAGCGAACGTTCTAGTTGAACTTGGAGGGCATCGCGCGTCTGACCAATCGTCGAGCCTTGCGCCGGGTCATCGAGTCGAATGTGTAGATAGGCCGGAAGTAGATGCTCGTATCGATCGTGCATATCCCGAGCGAGGCGTTGATCATGCGTCAGTATGATCACCTGCTTGCCCCGTCGCATCAGTTCATCTGGCACTTGGTGCACGAATGTAAAACGATGCTCTTCGTCGCTGGCCTGAATCGGATCGTCGAGTATGACGTAGGGAGAGTCTTCTCGGCACACCCTTGCGAGAAATGCTGCGAGCCCGAGGCAGTTCAGTTGGGAATCGCTGAAGACAGCGACGGCGTCGCGTTGCTCCGGATTGCTGGTCGGGCTGCCAAGGAGTCCGGCCTTGAGATCAAGAAAGCGCCGGCCTGTTCCCGCCCGCTGAAGACCAGCGAACGTAGCTGGCTCGCTTGGTCGCATACGGTTCCACCAATACGAAATCTCGCCAGTAAGGGCGGCGAATTTCGCGTCTAGTACCGTTTTTGTGGCTTCCGCGATATCCGATGCCGCGGAGTGAAGCATGGTTCTCGCGGCCGTCGCGGCTGCACGACGGTTATAGTCGTGCGCTAGCTCCTCCGCTGATGGAATCAATGCCAGGAGTTCTCGGGGAATACGAAGAGCGCTATTCGCCGTGAGCCGGCGCCGAATCTCAGCATCGAGCGGAGTCAGTGCGGCCCGATAGGATTCGGCTGCCGCGAACATGACCTCGACCGTCCGATCAAGTCGTTCGCATGCTACCGTAGACGCATCCGTAGAAGTTGCGGCGGAATCCTCAAGCGCTGCTCGGCAGCTGGTCCGATCATCAGACAAGCGCTGGAGCCCGACCGAAAGCGCATCCAAGGCATCACGCCACGCCTGACGCTGAATGGCCCACTCGTCTTCGAATAGCAGCGCCAATAGCGCACGATTGACTCGCGCCGACGACTGGGCACCGTCGGACCGCAAGATTCGCGGAGTGATAGATGCTTGGAACCGTTCAACTGCCTCCAGCCAGCCAAGTAGCGCGGCTCGCTCTGTATCGATAATCAAGCGCACCGCGCGAAGTTCCTCGCTAGACGTCAGTGCTGCCCGAATGTCTGCTATCCTAGCTGGTGTGACGGCCCCCTCAGTTAGACACAGCGGACAATCAATCCCTGATTGCGTGTCCAGCCCGGGTAGACGCAAGAAGCCGTCGAAGACTTGCATCAGCGCGAAATCCGCGACAGCTGCCGTCGCGTTCACCGCGAAGGCAGTCCCTAGGCGATCCAGGGAATTCCGCGGAAGGCTGGGTTGAGTGCTCGCCGACATCTGCACGTCGGCGAAGGGGAATTGCTCCTCCTCGTGGGCGGCAAGCAGGCGCGTGGCCTCGGCGTCCACGCTCGATTCGATAATATCAGCGTCGAGGCTAAGATGTTCGCGAAGCTTCGCGCGTATCGCCGCCCGTATTGTGGCGGCAGTCAGATCGCCTGATTGGACCAATCGACCCAAGTCGAGCGTGATCTCGGCTCGGGCAAGCAACGGCGTCGACGGGTCCGCAATACTGCGTGCTTGCGCAACAAGAACCTCATGCAGTCGATCGAGGTCTGTCGCGTCGAGAATGGCTTTGAAATAGGCTGTTCGGTCCTGAGGCTTGGCCGATAGGACGTATCGCAATGAATGCTGAAGTAGTATCGGAGTCTGCGGCGGGGGTTCCGAAAGCGGGAGCACGGCAGTCACGTCCTGGGCAGCTTGGCCGTCGATGTCCAGCGCGCTCGTGCACTCGCGGCTCGCCGCGAAATCGGAGAGAAGGCGACGGGTAATGGTCCGCGTTGGCTGGCCCGGGTCGCTCAGGATCATTTGCGCGTAGGGCTCTACCGTCGTCGGTAGATGTGCGTTCCGAAGCGACTCCGCGAATTCCCGAGCGGCGCTCCCGGTGAAAGTCTTTCGTGAAATCGTGCCCGTTAGAAGGAATTCGATCGACTCGGCGAGACTCGTTTTCCCTTGGCTGTTGTCGGCATATACGATGGTGAGCTTAGGTGAAAAGTCTGCCGACTGTGTCACTTGGCCGAATGAGCGCAGGCCGACAACGTTAATTCGCTCGATCCACATCTGAAGTCTCTGGAGCTTGATGTGTTACTGCGGCTGGTCTAGCAAGTGCTTGAATAGCCGATGGCCATTCAGCTTCCGGGCGCGATAGGAGCGCCGTGACAATGGCGTGGGCGCTCGTTCCAGGCGACAGGTGCCGAAGGAGTTCTGGTAGATTGCTCATTGAGAGTCGTCGCCCCCCTAACGCTCGCGCTCAGCGGCGCGCCGCAGCCAACGCGTTTGTTGCAGCGCGCTGTTAGGTGGCTCACACGCGGAACACACCAGCATGTCAATCCAATCTAGTCTCGGTGATTTCACGCCTGTCCACCAATAAGTCGAGAGTGGGCGCCGGAGCGTCGTCATACACATCCATCCCAGTGACAATTGCGAGGCATACCACCATCTCTCTCTCGCGTGGCGTTGGCGGCGTCAGGAGTTCAGGTGGAACGTGAGCAAGCGGGGACCACTTGTTGAAGTCAACATTCTTGAGGAGGTACTGGCCGGCCCCCGGGCCGAAGACTACTCGCTCGCGGAGATAGTCGTACATTCCAGACGATGCTCCGATTTGCACAACTTGCGAGCACCACTGAATCGTGACGTTCATCGTCAGATCCACACCCTTCGCAGGCACAACGATCTCTCGAACATGGAGAAGAACGGGTTCCTTAAACGAATACTTCACCACGACTTGCCTGGATTCTGCACTCGTCGCGGCAAAGGTGATCGCTTTGTCGCGGACCCAAGCGCCGGCGAGTCTGTCATCGACGAGAAGATCTCGGGCGGTTGTGCCAGGCCCAAAGAGTTCCTGGGCATTGGGTACGAGGAACTGCCAAGTGCTGTCCAGCCGTGCGATGTTAATGCGTTTCGTAAATATCTCTTCCTCTACCTCGATCCGGATCCGCGAGTCGCCCTCGATCAGCGCCGATAAGACCGGAATCCCAACGCGAGCTGCTTTACGGATTGCAGCGACCGTGAATCCTGAGTTGCTGCAGATCATCGCTAGCGAAACGCCGAGATCACGACGTTTCGACTCCAGAGCATCGATAGCGCCGATGCCAATAGGGCGCCCCCAATCTTTACATTCGATGAGAACAAGGGGTGCCGGATCCTCGGACGAACGGCGTACAGCAACATCCAGATCACGGCGGCCATCCGGGCTTTCAATCCACACGCTGACGTCAACACGGGCACTTGGATCCAGGGCGCTGGCAACCTCCGCCACGGCTTGCTGGTATGCATCGCCACGCTTAGCCATAGTGTCGTAAAGAGCGATCTAACGTTTGCCTTCAGCAGTCGACGGCTTGCTGACGAATGTGCGCTGCAAGACAGGGTTACTCGTCACAGTCGCTACTGTACCAGGATGTTGCATTCCGTTCTGTACGTTCCCTCGAGTTCACCCTCCGCCGTCCGAACGCCGTTGAGGCTGACAACGGCTGGGAACACATAGGCGCCGGCGCTAGGTGATGGCGCAGTCCAGATTGCTCGGGACACCCCACCAGAGTATGTGGAACCGGTGACCTCTCGACCGCCATCACCGAACCTGCCGCCACCTACGGACAGTGCCACGCTCGCACCTTCTACAGGCTCACCTGCGCGTGTGACCCTTACTAGAACCTCGGTTGAGCCACCGGGCCGGACCGTCGGTGGGTTTGCCGAGCAGTCGACGCGCACAACCTTTGGTGCCGGCGGAGTTATCGGTGGCTTTGGCCGAAGCGAGCCGAATAGGTTGGGGAACAAGAGCTCGGTCAGTAGCCACATCACAGTCCCAACGGCAATCGTCCCGAGGGAACCAAGGACCCATGTCTTCACGGTAAACCTCCCAACGCTGCGTGTGTGAGGCCTAACGCGCCTTGACCGATCCGCCCAATCGCCAGCCAAGAGGACGATGACCGACGCGATCTCATCGTCTTCGCACGATAACGCCGCCGTGCCGACTACAGCCACGGTGTTGCATTCCCAACACACATCTACCCCTCGCCGTTAGGGCCATGCGATCGGTTTAATTGGTTATCCCTGCCGGGGTCACTGGAGAATCTGACTCCGCCTCGCGGGTTCGGCGCGGACGCCCGTGCGAGCCTCTGCCACCTCCCCCGTGGCCCCACGAATCCCCCCCTTCCCCCCCACCCACCCCCGACGGCGTTTCCGGCCCTCCTGCGAAAGCTCGTCCTCGCCGCCCTCCTCGCTACTCACATCGCCCTCCTCTTCCTTCGCCCCTCCGGCGCCGAGGCGCAGCCGACCGGCGAAGGACTCGACGTCGGCATCGCCTTCGCCCCCGGCGGCCGGGGTGACAACTCCGTCAATGATGGCGCCCACCTCGGCGCCGCCCGGGCCCAGAAGGAGCTGGGCACCCGCGTCCGCTTCATTGATCCGAGGGGTGGCTCGGACCGGCAAGCCGGTCTGCGCCTAGGGGATGAACCCGGCGATCGGCGTCGCCATCGCGCGCGGAACGATCTTCCCCGTTTCTCACCGCGCAAACATCCGCAAAACCCGTCGGCCCCTCAGCTGGTCGGCTTCAAGAACTCTGACCCCTTGAAGACCCTCTGAACCCGAGTCGATCCGACCACCCGCACAAGTGCCCAGCCCCCCGAAGGAGAGAGTCCGCAGCCCCTCCCCCCCGGGGTCCCCAAGCCTAGCCCTCCTACCTCCTACCTCTCGGCAGCGCTACGCCGCCCTCCCCACCTCCCCCTTCCCATCCCCAACCCCCACCACCTCCACCGGCGCACTCCCCCACCCCATCCGCTTCGCCTGCTCCCACGCCTTCCGCAACGCCGGGTTCGCACGCACCTGCTTGCGCATCAGCGCGTTGGTGAGCCGCAGCAGCTCACCCGCATTGCGCCCCTCGGCCTGCACCTGCGCCGAGGCATGCGATCGGTTGATATAGTCCTGCGCCCGCGCGTCGATCGCGGTCTTGAGCGCGGCACTCACGCTCTGCAACTCGCCTAACAGCTCCTTCGGCAGCCCGGACGCGACCAGCTTCGCCTCGTACGGCTTGGCCAGTACATGGATGGCGTTGGCGGCCGCGATGAGTCCCTCGTGATCGCGCTGGCGCGGGAGGGCGAGCGCGACCTCGATGGGCCTCCCCTCCACCTGCGTCCCGCGCGCCACCTTGCTCACAAGCCGCGACAGCGGGTGCAGCAGGTCGTCGCGCAGCTCCTGCGCCAGCGCGTTGACGCTGACGGTGGCCGAGCGGGCCTGCCGATCGAGCCGCTCCTGGCGCTCCCCCTCCGCGGTGGCCCGCGCGATCACCACCTCCAACTCGGCGAAGACGCCGCTGAGCTTGGGATCCTCGGCCATCGGCTTGAGGAAGTCGCGCACGCGACGGAGCACCTGCAGGCGGTTCTTGTCGACTGCTCTCATGGGTCTATCCTCCTCTATAAGGTTGGACGCAGAGTGAAATGGTCGCCGGTGCTGCGTCCGCCACCGACGACTGGTCTTTCAATTCGCGTTGCTCATTGCGCACTGCACGCGGTTGTTCGCTCACATGGCGCGCCGGATATGGCGCACGCCGCTGTTTGTGCATCACTCACCACGCTCGGCGGTGCACACTGCGCGGATGTTCCATCCCAGTCGGCGCGCGGAGCTGCACACGCCGCGGATTGTTCATCCCACTCGACGTCCGGAGCTGCACGGTGCGCGGATTGTCAGGCGCACTCGACGCGCGGAGGCACACACGCGGCGTCGCATTCAACTCAATCGACGGTCAGAGCCGAACACTCCGCGGTTGGTCCGACGCACTCGACTCTCGGAGCCGCACACTCCGCAGATTGTCCGACGCACTCGACGCTCGGAGCCGCGCACTACGCGGCGAATTCACCCTGCTCGACGCGCGGAGCTACACAGCGCGCGGACGATTCGTCTCATTCGACGCTCGGAGCGGCACACTGCGCGGTGAGTTCGCATCATCCGACGCGCAGATCCGCACACTCGACGGCTGGTTCACCCCAGTCGACGCGCGATGCCGCGCACTCCGCGGCATGTCCCACTCAGCCGCCTCGCGCAGCCGCACACTCGGCGGCGAATTCATCTCAACCGACTCGCAGCACCGCGCACTCCGCGGCGGATTTGGCTCAATCGACGCTCAGTGCTGCACACTCGGCGGCCGATTCATCCCGCTCGACGCACCGGGGCACACACGCCGCGTCGGATTCGTCTCAGTCGACTCTCGGCGCCGCGCAGTCGGCGGATGCTTCTCCTCAACCGGCGCACAGCGCGACACACCGCGCGCACGATTCCGCTGAGCCGACGCACCGATCCGCGGCGCCCGCGCCGACTCTCGCGCTGACGGGTGCACGCTTCACGTGGGGGGCGTCCGATTTCGCCCGACGCGCGCACACGCCATCGCCGCGCGCGCACCGTCTCCCCGAATCGGGGGATCACGCGCATCAATATCTGTAGGGCCCTCCGGACAGCCCGGAGTCAAGCATTTTCTGCTCGCGTGGCGTCAGGTCGCGTGCGTCGCGCCACGCCGGGGGCGCGCGGGTTCATGTCGGGCGCGCTCGCGATGGGGAGTCCGGCCCTTTCCTTATCTAAGGTCCTCCGGACAGCCCGGAGTCAAGCAAGACATCGTTCGCTGCTCCCACGTCGGGGGACGCGCACTGCGCTGACGGGTCGCGGGTGTCGGCATCATCACGCGCCCGGTCCCCCTTCCCCCCCACCCCACCCCCCGACGACCTTTCCGCCCCTCATGCGAAAGCTCGTCCTCGTCCTCGCCGCCCTCCTCGCCACGCACATCGCGCTCCTCTTCGTCCGCCCCTCCGGCGCCGAAGAGCGGCCGACTGGCGAGGGACTCGACGTCGGCATCGTCTTCGACCTCGGCGGGCGGGGCGACAAGTCGTTCAATGATGGCGCCTATCTCGGCGCCGCCCGGGCCCAGAAGGAGCTGGGGGCGCGCGTGCGCTTCATTGAACCGGGGGAAGGGTCGGACCGCGAAGCCGGGCTGCGCCTGCTGGCGGCCGAGGGGATGGACCTGGTGATCGGCGTCGGCTTCATCTTCTCCGACGACCTCACGCAGCTCGCGAAGGAGTACCCGAACACGCGCTTCGCGGGGGTCGACTACGCGGTCGCGATCGACTCCGCGGGCAATGCGGTGCAGCCGCCGGCCAATCTCGCGGCGCTCAAGTTCCGCGAGGAGGAAGGGTCGTTCCTGGTCGGCGCGCTGGCGGCGCTGGTGGGGAAGTCCAAGAAGGTCGGCTTCGTGGGGGGGATGGACTTCCCCCTCATCCACAAGTTCGAGATGGGCTACAAGGCCGGGGTCAAGGCGGTCTGCCCGGACTGCGAAGTGATCGCCCAGTACGCCGGCGTCACCCCCGAAGCGTTCCGCAACCCGGGGCGCGGGCAGGAGCTGGGGCTGTCGCAGATCCAGTCGGGCGTGAACGTGATCTTCCACGCCTCGGGCTCCACAGGGCTCGGCGTTTTCGAAGCCGTTAGGCGGCGCGGGAAGCTGGCGATCGGCGTGGATGCCGATCAGTTCAGCGAGGCGCCGGGGTTCATCCTCACCTCAATGGTGAAGGGGGTGGACGCGGCGGTGTTCGACACGATCGAGCAGGTGAAGAGCGGGACGTTCAAGGGGGGGATCTTTCAGCTGGGGCTGAAGGAGAAGGGGGTGGATTACATCTATGACGCGAACAACAAGGCGCTCATCCCGGACTCGGTGCATGCGAGGGTTGAGGCGCTCCGACGGGACATCATTGAGGGGAAGATCGTGGTGCCCTCTACGAAATAAGTCGGGAGACGGGAGACGGGAGACGGGAGACGGGAGTGGCGACTTCGTCGCCGTTAGTGCCAGGTCAAACGCTTCGCGCTGGCCTCTTCACTGAGCGTGTCGTAGGTGGCCTTGCGGGTTGCGCTGTCGGCTGTTGACGTATGCAGGTTCCCCGGCCCTTCGAACGC
>CAZLLP010000207.1:0-8520 GCA_964560345.1 uncultured Gemmatimonadaceae bacterium | reverse complement strand
GTCAGCGCGAGAGGTCACGTCGTGATTGAGGACTACGGCTTCTTGGGCTGGGGCGCCGGTGTGGCGGGCGCCTTCTCGAGCGGGACGACAGGAGCGGCAGCAGGCGCTTGCGCGTTAGTCTGCGGTGTGGCCGGGGCCGTGGCAGGTGTCTGCGTGAGCGGCGTGTCGAGGATCGACTTGGGGACGCGCGTGCGCACCGACATCAGCTGCAAGATGAACGCGAGCAGCAGGAAGACACCGCCGACCCACCAGCTCACGCGCGTGAGGAGGTTTCCGGCCTGACGCGTCCCGATGAGCGAGTCAGACGAAGACGATGCGCCGCCGAACGACGCGGCGAGGCCGCCCCCCTTCCCCGACTGGAGGAGAACCGCCGCAATGACGGCGAGGCTGACGAGGACGAGAATGATGAGAAGGAAGGTGTACATGCGCCCGGCGCTGAAAGAGGCTCGTTCGTGCTAAGCACGGAATATTGAACCACTTACGCGCATGAATCAAGTGCGCACGATCGACGACCATCCCTCGGCGTCAAGCGACGCCCCGCCCACGAGCAACCCGTCCACTTCCGAGGCCGCAAGCAATGCGGAGGCATTGCCGCGATTCGCGCTCCCGCCATACAGAATCGGGATCGCATTGCCGCGCTCTCCCAGCATCCCGACCAGCTCCTGCCGAATGAGGACGTGAATCGCCCCGGCGTCCTCTGGCGTGGCGGTGCGTCCGGTCCCGATCGCCCAAACCGGCTCGTAGGCGACGAGCATGGCCGCCACGTGATGGAGATCAATCTCGGCGATCCCCGCCCGAAGCTGCCGCAGGACGACCCGCGCCGTGATCCCCTGCTCCCGCTCGTCGAGCGTCTCGCCGACGCAGAGCATCGGGGTCAGTCCCGCACGCACCGCCGCGGCGACCTTCTTCCCCGTTTGCTCGTCCGTTTCGCCGAACACATGGCGGCGCTCGGAATGCCCGACCAGCGCGACCGTTGCCCCGGCATCGCGCGCCATCCCCGCCGATAACTCGCCGGTGAACGCCCCCTTGTCCTCCCAGTGGATGTTTTGCACTCCCACGAGGATGTCCTGGCGCTCTTTGAGCATGTCCAGGACGGTTGTGAGCGTCACCGCCGGCGGAAAGAACATCACCTGCCGATCGGTGCGGCGTGCGTAGTGCGCGAGGAACGAGCGCATGAAGGCCCGAGCGTCGCTCGGGCCGTGGTTCATTTTCCAGTTGGCGGCAAAGACAGGGCGTTGCATGGGCCTCACTTGTCGTCCAGCGCTTCAACCCCGGGGAGCTTCTTCCCCTCGAGGAACTCCAACGACGCGCCGCCACCGGTGGAGACGTGGCTCATCGCCGATTCCAACCCGGCTTCGGCAACGGCCGCCGCCGAATCACCGCCTCCCACGATCGTCGTCGCGCCGGCCTTGGTGGCCTCGGCCATCGCCTTGGCGATGGCCAGCGTCCCCTCGTTGAACGGCGGGTTCTCGAAGACCCCCATGGGGCCGTTCCAGAGAATCGTCTTGGCCGACGTGATGGCGCGCGCGTACGACTTCATCGTGTCCGGCCCGATATCGAACATCGCCTCGTCGGCGGGGATTTCGTCCCGCTTGGTGGCGTGTGCGCCGGCCGGATTGTCCATCGCGGTGGAGACCACCGCGTCATGCGGAAGCGTCAGGCGGTAGCCGGCGCGATCGAGCAGCGACTCGGCGAGTTCAACACGATCGGGTTCGACGAGCGACTTCCCCGTCTCCAGCCCCATCGCCTTGAAGAAGGTGCAGGCCATGGCGCCGCCGACGAGCAGGCCGTCGACCTTGGGGAGCAGCGCCTCGATCACGTCGATCTTCCCTGACACCTTGGCGCCGCCGAGGATCGCGACAAACGGGCGCTTGGGTTCGGCGATCGCTGTGCCGAGGTAGTCCAGTTCCTTCTCCATCAGGAAGCCGGCAACTGCTGGCTTGAGGAAGGCGGTGACCCCCGCGGTGGACGAGTGCGCGCGATGCGCGGATCCGAAGGCGTCGTTGACGTACAGGTCGCCTAACGCGGCGAACGCCTGGCTGAGCGCCTCGTCGTTCTTCTCCTCGCCCTTGTGAAAGCGGGTGTTCTCGAGGAGGAGGATTTCGCCATCGCCTAACGCATTCGTCGCGGCGACCGCCGCCTCGTCGGCTGACGATCCGTGGAAGCGCACGGGGCACGCCGTACGTTCGGCGAGCCGCTTGGCGACGGGGGCCAACGAGTACTTCGGATCCGGACCACCCTTGGGGCGCCCCAGGTGCGAGAGGAGCACCACCCGCGCGCCACGCTGCGCGAGGTACTCGAGCGTGGGAAGGGCCGCCACGATGCGAGTGTCGTCGGTGACGTTGCCGGCATCGTCGAGCGGGACATTGAAGTCGACGCGAACCAGCACTCGGCGTCCCTTGAGCTGGGCGTCGGTGAGGTCGCGGATGGTCTTTTTTATCATGGGAGGACGAGAAGACGAGAAGACGGGAAGACGAGTGCGCGCGGCGGAGCCGCGCGCGATTCCACTGCGAGGCGAGCGGGTGGAGCGGGTGAGCGGAGCCGAGCGTTGGCCGGCGCGCAGCGCGCGCCGGCACTCCCGTGTCCCGTCCCCCCGTCTCCCGTCTGCCTAGAGCTTCGCTCCCACGTACTGGATGAGGTCCACGCAGCGGCTGGCGTAGCCCCACTCGTTGTCGTACCAGCCGGAAACCTTCACCATCGTGCCGTCGATGACGTTGGTGTTCTTGGCGTCGAGGATGGAGGAGTACGCGTTGCCGATGTAGTCCGACGAGACGAGTTCGACCTCGGTGTACGCCAGGATCCCCTTGAGCGAACCCTCGGAGGCGGCGAGGAACGCCGCGTTCACTTCGGCGATCGTCGTCGCCTTCTCCACCTCGACCGTCAGCTCGGTGAGCGAGACGTCGGGGGTCGGGACGCGAATGGCGATGCCGTCGATCTTCCCCTTCACTTCCGGGATCACGAGCGAGGTGGCCTTGGCCGCACCGGTCGTCGTCGGAATGATGGAGAGCGCGGCGGCACGGGCGCGGCGCAGGTCCTTGTGCGGCAGGTCGAGGATGTTCTGGTCGTTGGTGTACGAGTGGATCGTCACCATCGAGCCGTGCTTGAAGCCGAAGTTGTCGCGAATGACCTTCACCAGCGGCACCAGGCAGTTCGTGGTGCAGGAGGCGTTGGACATGATGTGGTGCGACGCGGCGTCGTACTTCTCGTGGTTCACGCCCATCACGATGGTGATGTCCTCGCCCTTGGCCGGCGCCGAGATGATGACCTTCTTGGCGCCGCCGTCGATGTGCTTCCTGGCGTCCGGGGCGTTGGTGAAGCGCCCGGTCGACTCGAGGACGATGTCGACGCCGAGGTCCTTCCACGGCAGCGCCGCCGGATCCTTCTGGGCGTAGACCTTGATCGTGTCGCCATCGATCGTGATCGAGTCGGCCGTCGACTCGACGGTTCCCTTGTACGTGCGATGGACCGAGTCGTACTTGAAGAGGTGCGCCAGCGTCTTGGTGTCGGTCAGGTCGTTGACCGCGACGAAGTCGATAGCCGCGCCCTGTTCCTTGGCGGCGCGAATGACCTGACGACCGATGCGGCCGAAGCCGTTGATGCCAACCCGAATGCCCATGTTGCGCTCATCCTCGTGAAAGCGGCTGGTCGCCCGCTGAACGGGCCCGGCCGAAGGTGACGTAGCTGACGATCCGCGCCCCAGCGTCCCACAACGTGGCGGCGCACTCGTTCAGGGTCGCGGCGGTGGTGACCACGTCATCGACCAACATGACATGGGCGCCGCACAATTTCGTCGGCGCCCCTGCGACGACCCGGAAGGCGCCGGCCACGTTGTGCAAACGCTGTTCCGGTGTCAATCGCGTTTGGGAGGTGGTTCGCCTCGGGCGTTCGATGACATCGTCCCAGACCGGTATGCCGAAACGCGTCGCGAGCGCGTCGGCCAACACACGGCTCTGGTTGAAGCCACGCTCACGCGCTCGTTCGACAGCGAGCGGGACCGGGATCAACGCCGCCCGCTCTTCTCGCACGTCGTCGGGCCAGTCGAGTCGCGCCATGCGCTCGGCCATCTCCGGTGCGATCGCGCGCCAACCGTCGTACTTGAGGGCGTAAACCAGGCGCTCGGCCACGCCCCCCGGTACCCAGCACCACGAGCGCGCGGCGCGGACGTACGGCGGTAGCAGTGGGCACCAGCGACAACTGTCCGCGGTCGACGGATGTCCACAACGCTCGCACCGGGGATGCGACAGCGGCGCGACGCGCCCCCAGCAGGTATCGCAGGCGAGGGTCGTTCGCCCCGGCGGCATGAGCCCCTCGCACGCCACGCACATGAGCGGAAGGAGGAGCGACTCGACCTGCTGCAGCGCCTCGCGCGCCGCCACCTGCAACCAGGGCCGCATCGTTTCCCTCCCATGGGAAGGGTCCGGCCGCTAGCGCCGCGCCGCGCGCGCGAGGGCCGCGCGCATCACCTCGACATCGGGCGGGCGATGGAACCATCGTTCGAACGCCGCTGCCCCCTGCTGTAGCAACATCTCGCAGCCGTCCGCCGCTCGATGCCCAGCCGTTCGCGCCTCCCGGACCCATCGCGTCTCGCCGGGACGATACACCAGGTCCATCACGCGAGCGTCACGCGGCAGCGCGGCGATGGGAGCTGGGAGGTCATCGTCGCGCATCCCGATGGGGGTCGCGTTGACAACGACGGTGGCAGCCGACAGAGCTTCGAGTTCGGACCCGGCCAGCTGCACACAGGGGGCGAATCGCGCGGCAAGCGCCGCGCTGCGCTCGACCGACCGTCCGAAGAGTCGCACGACGGCGCCGGGCCAGCGTTCCACCGCCGCGCACACCGCGGCTGCGGCCCCGCCGCTGCCGATGCACGCGACGACGGCGCCCGCACGCACGACACCCACGGTTTCGGCGAGCGCCTCGAAGCCGGCAACGTCGGTGTTGTCACCCACCAGCCGCCCCTGGTCGTCGACCCAGAACGTGTTCACCGCTCCCGCCCGTTCGGCGATGGCGGTGCGCACGGTGCAGGCGCGCGCCACCGTGTCCTTGTGCGGAATGGTCACGTTGCCGGCGGCGCGCTGGGAGACGAGCGCGTCGAGCGTCGCGGGGAGATCGTCAGGCGCAACATCCAGCGCTTCGTAGACCAGCGGCAGTCCCGCCTGGCGCAACGCCGCGTTCTGGAAGGCGGGCGAGAGCGAGTGCGACACCGGGTGGCCGAGGAGGACCAGCCGCCCGGGGAAGCGCACGGTCACGCCGGTTCGGGCGTCAGGGCGTCGAAGACGCGCCGGATCTCGCGTTGCAGCTCGTCGAACGTCGTTCGATACGTGTCGAGATCGCCGCCGAATGGATCGGCGATGCCGACCGCCTCGCCCTCCGGGCGTCCAAACGTCGTGAGCAGGTGTGCCTTCCCTTCTCCGCCTAACGCCAGCACGCGCTCGAGGTGATGCGGCCCCATCGTGAGGATCAGGTCGGACTCCGAGACGAGATCTCCCGTGAGCTGCCGCGCCGCGTGTCCGCCCAGATCGAGATGCCGTTCGAGCGCGACCAGGAGCGAACCGTCGGACGCGGGGGCGCCATCCCAGGCACTCGTTCCAGCACTCGCGATGTCGATGTCCTCACGCCCGCGCCCGATCGCCTCGCGTCGCGCGATGACTTCGGCGAGCGGGGAGCGACAGGTATTGCCCGTACAGACGAAGAGGATCTTCACGAAGGCGGCAATCGATGGGGTCGAGAAAACGCGAACATTCCAAGCTACTCGGCGCCGACCCGCGGCGCATTCACCCGAACGGAGGAGCTAGAGGTCTCCGACCAGGTCGGGGACCGTCTCTCGAAGGACCGCCGAAGGGATCGCCCCCGGCCGGATGACGCGCGGGCGGCTCCCGGTGCAATCCACGACGGTGGATGGCGGCGAGTCCACGAGTCGCCCGCCGTCGAGGACGCGGATTGTCCCCCTCGCGATGTCCGGCTGCCACTGCTGCACGATCTCCCCGGCCGTCATTGCAGGGGGTTGCCGCGGGCGATTGGCGCTGGTGGAGGTGATCGGATCGCCGTAGGCGTGCAGCAGGCGCTGAAGCCCGGGGTGCGACGTCCAACGCACCGCCACTCCCCCTTCAGGGCCACGCAAGCGTGGCGGTACACGACGGTCTCCCCCCGTCAGCACGAGGGTGAGCGGACCAGGCCAGTGCCGCGCCGCCAGCGACGACGCCGCCCTCGTTAGGGCGAGGTCAAGCCGGGCCAGCATGTCGCTCCCGGCGATGAGCAGGAGAAAGGGTTTGGCGGGGGGACGATGCTTGAGGCGGACGAGCGTCTCAACCGCATCGTGATCGACCGCCGTACCGAATCCGTAGACGGTCTCGGTCGGATAGGCGAGCACGCCGCCATTCTGCAGGTGATCGATCGTCGCCCTGAGCGAGGCCTCGACCTCGGGGGGCGACCAGAACGGGACCGAGAGCGACGCGGTGCTCATTCGGGGACGTTGGCGATGGCGTCGGCGCGCGAGAAGTCCCCCTCCTCGGTGACCTTCATGGCGCGTTCGCTACCGCGCACCACGACCACCGGGAAGCCCAGCCGCTCGCAGAGCGCCGCGTCGTCGGTGGCCGACAGCCCCGCACGCCGTGCCTCGAGGTGCGCGCGCTCGAGCATGTCGCGCGGGAAGGCCTGCGGCGTTTGCGCACGCCACAGTTTGGCCCGGTCGACGGTGCGCACGATGCGTCCGTCGTCGTCCACTTCCTTGAGCGTGTCGACGACGGGGAGCGCGGCGATCGCCCCGGTCCCGCGGCGCGCCTGCCGAATGACCGCCTCGATCGTCGCGTCGGTCACCAGCGGACGCGCCGCATCGTGCACCACCACGATCTCGACCTCGTCGTCGAGGTCCTCGATGCCGCTCCACACGCTGTCGCCGCGCTCACGCCCCCCGACGGACACCAGCAGGCGGTCCACGTCGCACTGGAAGATCCAGGGCGGCGGGTCGCCGGCGACGGAGCGCGGAAGAACGGCGACCACCTGCGCGACGTCGGCGCGACGGTGAAAGGCCT
The DNA here is from genome assembly GCA_964560345.1 of uncultured Gemmatimonadaceae bacterium. Classification (GTDB taxonomy): domain Bacteria; phylum Gemmatimonadota; class Gemmatimonadetes; order Gemmatimonadales; family Gemmatimonadaceae; genus SCN-70-22. The sequence goes on along the minus strand of CAZLLP010000207.1, from coordinate 1,489 downwards.
GAATGCTGTGCAGCAGCATCGGCTTGCCGGCCACCCATCGAAACTGCTTCAGCTCCGTGCTCCCGGTGCGCGTGCCGCTCCCCGCCGCCACGACAATCACGCCCACATCACGCACGACCGACTCGGCCGGGCGCAGCTCAGGCGGTGTCGTTTCGCGCGGGAGATGCCCTGGGGCGCGCGACACCTCGTGGCCGTCGTGCGAATCGCCGGTCGCGTCGTGATCGTGATCGTGATCGTCGAGGTGATCGTCGTGATGCATTAGCGAAACAAGTCCCGGAACAGGTTGCCTAACGCGCCGACGCCCACCACGCGGATCCCGTCGGGCGTGCGGCGCGGCAGCGCGCGCTCGGAGAGATACACGGTGCGAAACCCCAACTGCGCCGCTTCGGCCAGTCGGCGCTCGGTTTGCGAGACGGGGCGCACCTCGCCCCCCAGCCCCACCTCACCGATGAAGACGGCGTCCGACGGAAGCGCCTGGTCGTAGACGCTCGACGCCAGCGCCGCCGCTACGGCAAGGTCGCCGGCCGGTTCCTGCATGCGTAGCCCGCCGACCACGTTGAGGAAGACGTCGAGCGGGGCAAACGAGAGGCCGGCCCGCTTGTCGAGCACCGCCAGCAGCAACGCGAGTCGGCGTCCGTCGAAACCGGTCGCCACGCGCTGCGGCGTCCCGAATCCGGCCTTGGCGGCCAGCGCCTGCACCTCCACCAGGACGGGACGCGTCCCCTCGAGCAGCGCGGTGATGGCACTCCCCGAAGCGCGCCCCTCACGATCGCCGAGAAAGAGCGCCGAGGGATTCCCGACGCCCACGAGTCCGTCCTCGGTCATGCGAAAGACGCCGATCTCGTCGACCGAGCCGAAACGATTCTTCGTCGCGCGCAGGATGCGATGATCGCCCGTCCCCTCGCCCTCGAAGTACAGGACGGTATCGACGATGTGCTCCAACGTCTTGGGGCCGGCGATCCCGCCCCCCTTGGTCACGTGCCCCACCACGATCACGGTCGCACCAGCCGACTTGGCATACCGCATGAGCCGCGCGGCACACTCGCGCACCTGTCCCACGTTGCCGGGGGCCCCCTCCAGCTCCTCGGTGGCGGTCGTCTGGATCGAGTCGACCACCATCACCGCGGGGCGCGCCTGCGCGGCCACCTCGAGGATCTGCTCCAGCGATGTCTCACAGAGGAGCTGCACCTCTTCGGCCTGGCCCAGCCGCTCAGCGCGCAGCTTGACCTGCAGCGGCGACTCCTCGCCCGAGACGTACAGCACGTCGGTTCCGCTGGCGGTGAGCGACCCCGCCACCTGCAACAGCAGCGTGGACTTGCCGATCCCCGGTTCGCCGCCCACCAGCACCATCGAGCCGGGCACGATGCCGCCGCCTAACACGAAGTCCAACTCGGCGATGCCGGAAGACAGGCGCGAGGCCCTGGCCGAGCGCACGTCGCGCAGCCGGACCGGCGTCGTCGCGCCCGCCGCCGCCGGATCGGTCCCGGGG
>CAZLLP010000206.1:0-8627 GCA_964560345.1 uncultured Gemmatimonadaceae bacterium | reverse complement strand
ACTTCCGCACGCCGATGTCGGAGAGCGAGCAGTACTACAAGGCGCTCAAGATGCGCGGCGTGGAGTCGGTGCTGGTGCGCGTCCCCGGGGAACCGCACGGGATCCGGCGGTACCCCAGCCATGAGGCGGCGAAGCTGACGACGCTGACGGGGTGGTTCGAGAAGCACAAGGCGGTCCTGCAGTAAGGGAAGACGGGAAGACGGGAAGACGAGTGCGGGGAAGCGAATGCTTCCCCGCATTTCCTTTCTCGGTATCCACAAATCGTTAGGCATTCGCCCGGGAGGACCGCGCGTACCGGCGGCCCTGCCATCCGTTCACGCTCCCAACCAATTCCGCCCGCGCGGCGGTTCGTCCCACCCCACGGTCGTCCTCGCGCGGCGCCACATGAACCAGCAGGTTCCAAGCGCCGCCCCGCCAACGAGTTGCCGCTCTCTCTCCCGTCTCCCGTCTCCCGTCGCCCGTCTCCGTTCTTGCGTTTTCGGTCTTTCTTCGGTATCTGTCATCGCCCCGGGGCTAGTCCCCCACGGCACACGGTGGCGCGATGCAACAGGCACTCTCCCTCTCCGAACTGCTCTCCCCGCCCCCCCGGCATCCGGTGGTGGGCGCGCAAAAGGACATCCGGTACTACGGCACCACGGCTACCGGCGTCCTCAACAGCCCCGAGACCACGGGGATGCCGTTCTGGTCCATCAACCCCTACATCGGCTGTGCCTTTGGCTGCGCGTACTGTTATGCGCGCTACGCCCATCGCTTCGTCATGGAGCGGGCGGCCCTGGAGACGGGAGACGGGCGACGGGAGACGGGAGACGGCGTCGGTGCGGACCTGGGGGCCGGGAGCGAAGGCACCGTCATGCTCGCCGATGATGCCGCGCTCCCGTCCCTCGCACCATCTTCGTCCCTCACGCCGTCTTCGTTCGCCGCATCGATCCCGTCGCTCGCCTCCCCGGGCGAGGAACTCGAGGAACTCCCGCCGTGGCTCGCCTTCGAGCGGCGGATCTTCGTCAAGCGCAACGCCGCCCAAGTGCTGCGCCGCACGCTGCAGGGAAGCCGCAAGTCGTTAGGCGCTGTGCGGCACGCGGAACCGATCGTCATCGGGACCGCCACCGATCCCTATCAACCGGCCGAGCGGCACTTCCACATCACCCGCCAGCTCCTCGAGGTCCTGGCCGAGCTCAAGCGGTTGCGCCTGGTGATCATCACCAAGAGCCCGCTCATCACCCGTGATGTAGACCTCCTGGCCCGCATCGCCCAGCGCTCGCGCCTCACCATCCACCTCTCGCTCATCACCCTCGATCGCGACCTCGCGCGTCGCATCGAGCCGCGCGCCCCCACGCCCGAGGCACGCCTGCGCGCCCTCCGTCGCCTGCACGACGCCGGGATCGACGTGGGGATCAACATCATGCCCGTCCTCCCCGGCATCACCGATCGCCCCGATGCCCTCGAGGCACTCGTCAGGCAGGTCGCGGCCGCCGGCGCGTCGCACATCAACGCCTGCGCGTTGCGGCTGCGCGTCACCTCGCGCCGGCGCTACCTCCCGTGGCTCGACGAGGAGTTTCCCGACCTCGCCCCGCGCTATCGCAAGGCGTACGGCAACCACTTTCAGATCACCGACCGCTATCGCGACGGGCTGCGCCAGTTCCTCAAGCGCGCCTGCCGCAAGGCCGGGATCCGCTACGGTTCCCCAGAGGAACGCGCCTTCGAAGGCCCCGCCGATGCCGGGAACGGCGCTCGCGGCAACACCAGTGCCCACACCAGCGCCGCCGACCGGCACGACACGCCCTCCGGACCGGCCCGCGCCGGCTCGGCGTGGGACGGGGCGACGATCCCCGCCAGCCGCAACCGGACCCTCCCGGTGATGGAGAGTGCGCCCCCCTACCAGGCCGACGACCGCCTGGCCATCACCACCCGCTCGCCCGCTCCCTTCGCCCCCCCCCCCGCCCCGCAGATCGACCTCGGTCTCTGACGAGAGCAGGATCGCTGTACCTCGTTTGTCCACGTTGTACAACCGCCCCCCGACCACTACGAGCATGTCCATCGCCGCCGCCGTCACCGCCGAGTTTGACCGCGAGACCGCCATCACCCGCCGGCTCCTCGCCCGCACCCCCTTCACCGCCACGGAGTGGAAGCCGCACGAGAAGTCGATGACGCTGGGGCGCCTGGCCTCACACCTGGCCGAGATCCCGTCCTGGGGCGGGGCGTCGTTGCAACTAGCGGAGCTCGATATCGCCCCGGTCGACGGCCCGCCCTACGTCCCCCCGACCTTCGCCTCGGTCGACGAATTGCTCGCCCTGTTCGACACGCATGTGGCCGAGAGCCGGCCCGTGCTGGCCGGAATGTCCGACGACGACTTCCAGCGCCCATGGACCATGCTCATGGGCGGGGCAACGATCTTCACCATGTCGCGTATCGACCTCGTGCGCACCTGGGTCCTCAATCACCTCGTGCACCATCGCGGACAGTTCTCGGTCTACCTCCGCCTGCAGGACATCCCGCTCCCCGGGATCTACGGCCCCTCGGCCGATGACCCAGGCAGCATGTAGGGAAAGGGCATCCGACAGCTGCAACTCCCGTCTCCCGTCTCCCGCTCCGCCATGTTCCAGACCCTGCGCACCGCCATTCTGCACGTCCCGGACATCGCCGCCGCCAAGGACTGGTACGCCAAGGCCACCGGGATCGCCCCATACTTCGATGCGCCGTTCTATGTCGGCTTCGACCTCGGCGGAACGGAGCTGGGACTCGACCCCGATCGCACCGCCGGCGCGCCCGGGAGAGGGGGGACCACCGCCTACTGGCGCGTGCGCCAGGTGGACGAGGCCCTGGCACACCTGCTATCCATCGGTGGTATCGTCTCGGGAGCCGTGCGCGAGGTGGGAGGTGGCATCCGGGTCGCGTCGGTGCAGGATCCGTTCGGCAACATCATCGGGATCATCGAGATCCCCGGAGAAGGAGGGACGCCGCCGGTCGACGGCGCGTCGCACGCATGATCCGTCCAGTCGTTCATCCCGTTGCTCATCCCATCGTTCGTCCTGTCGTGCGCCACGTCGTGCGCACCGACGCCGCGGCGTGGTGCACCCTGCGCGCCGCCCTCTGGCCTGAAGGGGGGGCCGAGGAGCACGCCATGGAGATCGAGCGCTTCTTCTGGTCCCCGGGCGACCCGGTGGCCTGCCTGGTGGCCGAGGCGGCGGGTGACGTGATCGGATTCGCCGAGCTCACCATCCGTAGTTATGCGGAAGGATGCGAGACCGACCGCGTGGGTTATCTCGAGGGATGGTACGTCGCGCCCGAGTGGCGGCGACGCGGGATCGGCCGGGCCTTGGTGGCGGCGGGCGAGCAGTGGGCGCGCGAGCTCGGGTGCCGCGAATTCGCCTCGGACACGCCACTGGACAACACGGCCAGCCAGTCCGCGCATCGTGCCCTCGGCTTCGCCGAGGCGGAGCGCATCGTCTGCTATCGCAAGTCATTGTCAGGCGATCCGGCCCGCGCCTCGCCTCCTCGCCCCTGACCTAACGAGTCCGTCGCCGTGATCCCGCGCCCTTCGCGGGGGTTTGGTTGTCCCCTGAATGTTCGGTTTTTGTTCGGTATTTTCAATGGCGGGCGGAACACCTCCCGTTCGCCCTCCGCAGAAGTCGTTAGGCACGCACGCCGGGTCTCTCGTCTTCTCGTCTTCTCGTCTTCTCGTCTTCTCGTCTTCTCGTCTTCTCGTCTTCCCGTCTTCCCGTCTTCCCGTCTTCCGTCCCCATGTCCCTGACCGCCCTCCGCGAACAACTCGCGGCCGTCATCGCGCCTCCCCCGCTCCCCGGGGGCGGGATCCCCACAGGGATCGCGGCGCTCGATGCGGTGCTCTCCGACGGTGGGCTCCCCCTGGGGCGGCTGACGGAGATCGTCGGCGGCCGCGGGAGCGGGAAGACGACGCTGGTGCGGGAGGTCGTCGCCCAGGCGCTCGCCGACAAACGATGGGTTGCCTACATCGACGCCGGGCGCACCCTGGCGCCGGCCGACTGGGCCGCGCTGGCGACGACCGAGCGCCTCTGGATCGTGCGCCCGCCCCCCGGGGCACACGGCCCGTGGTGCGCCGACGTCCTGCTGCGCAGCGGCGCCTTCGGACTGGTGGTGCTCGACGGCGGCAGCGGACTTCCCCGCGGCGTCGCGGTCCGCCTCACGCGACTAGCCCGCGAAAGCAACGCCGCCTTCGTGGTGCTGCGTGATGAGGGCGACGACGACGGCCAAGGCGAGAGACCTCCTCGCGACGGACGACGACGATCGCCCGACGCAGGGGTGATGGGTGGGGTGGTGGGTGGGGTGGTGGGCGGAGCGGTGCGCCTGCGCGTGCGCCGCCGGGAAGGGGAGGCACGCCCCACCCCGCCGGGACACGAGGAACGCTCGCGGGAGAGGACCGATCCTCCCCGGCCCTCGAACGGGCGAGGGGAGGACGCGCGAGAAACGGACGCGCAGCGATGGGAATCGTTAGGACGGCGCCTCGCCGGGGCACGCGAGGACGAGACGCCGGCGAAGCGCCGCGGATCGCTCCGCACGCCGCTCGTGTTGCAGGTGACGGTAGAGAAGGGCGGAACGCATCACATGGTGGAGGTTGGCTGTGCAATCGAAGTGGCGCGTCGCATGTGTGCGCATTCCCAGGTTCCCGATCGGCGCGGTGTGGCAACACGCAATCGCCGAGGGGAACGCGCGGCTCCTGATGCCCCCGGGGTCCGACGAACAGCTCCTCCTCCCGATGGGGGTGGAGGATGTGGTGATGCCCCGACGCACAGCGCCAACGTTGCCAGCGGCGCCAGCGGCGCCACCCTCGCACACAAACGCCGCTGTGCCGAACCGGCCATCGCCCGCGACGAGTTCCTCCTCGGCCCCCGCTATGGCGTGGGGAGCGGGAAACGTGACACGCCCATCCCCCCACGTCCCCTCCCTGCTCCCCCACCCGATGCCCGGCGCAAGCCGCAGCGTCCCGAACCACGGCACCGCGCCTAACGCGTCTCTCGTCTCCCGCCTCCCGTCTCCCGCCGCTCACTGGGACGGCGTTCCCATCGCCCTCCTCGATGGCCAGCGCGTACGCTCGGCGACCGCCGCGGCGGGGGCGCTCCGCATCCGCGCCGGCATGACGATCGCCGAGGCGCGCTCGCGGTGCGCGACGCTTCGCGTGGCGCACTGGGACGAAGACACGGTGGCGCGGGCGGTGACGCGGGCCACGGCGACCTTCGTGCAGGCGAGCCCGCAAGTCACGCCGGTGGCGGGGACCCCGGGGACGTGGTGGGTGGGCGCCAGCGGGCTCGAGGCGTTAGGCGGCGAACGCGCGCTGGCCCGGCGCCTCCTGGCGCTGGCCCGGCGCTGGCATCCCGGCGCGCGCGTGGGGATCGCCGACTCGTGCGTCGCGGCCCGCGCCGCCACGTGGGCGACGACCGGGACGGGGCGCCGGCGACATCCCGCAAGTGACGAGGGCGCTCCCATGGAGGACGGGATCGTCATCGTCCCACCGAACGGATGCGCCACCTACCTCGCCCCGGCCCCGTTAGGCCTGGTGCCGATGGACGAGGAACTGCGCGAGACGTTGCAGGCGCTGGGACTGCGCACGGTCGGCGCCTTTGCCACGCTCCCCCCGGAAGACGTGGAGCGGCGGTGGGGGAGCGCCGGCGTCGCGGCGTGGCACCTGGCGCGTGGCGAGGACGAGCGACGCCCGGTTCTGGCCCGCCTCGATGCCCCACGCGCGGTGGCCACCGAACTCTCCCCCAGCGTCCCGTCGATCGAGCCGATCATCTTCCTCGTCCGGGCAGCTCTCGATCGTTTGGTGCAGGACCTGGTGCATGACGGACGCTCGGCGGCCGTGGTGGCCATCACCCTCGCCCTCGACGACGCCCGCGGCGCGCTCCCCACCGCCACGCACGCCCACACCGTGACGCGCGAGGTGCGCCTCCCTCGCCCGCTGGCGCGTGTGGTTCCGTTGCTGGAGCGATGCCGCGCCCTGCTGGAGGAGTGGCGCCTCGATGCCCCGGTGTGCGGCGTGACGGTGGCCGTGACCGCCACCGCGCCGTTGCACGGGGCCCAGGGGGAACTGCTCGACCCAGCCTGGCGCGACCCTGCGGCGGCCGACGCCGCCTTTGCCCGCCTGCGTGCGACGTTAGGCATCGAAGCCGTCGTGCGTCCGGTGGTGCGCGACACGCACCGGCCGGAACGTGCGGGGGTGTGGGAGCGGGTTGATGATCCGTCGGGAGACGGGAAACGGGAGCTGGGAGACGGGAGACGGGAGACGGGCCTGAAGGATGGCGAGGTGCGCGGTCTTGGCACGCTCCCGTCTGCCCATGTCTCGCCTGACCACGCACCAGACGACGCCAGATGGAGTCCTGCCGCGAACGCCGTGAACGCGGGGAGTGCGGGGAGTGCGGGGAGTGCCTCGTCCTCGGCATCGGTCCCCGCCGCACGTGCGCTGGCGCTGGTGCGCGAAGTGCCGCCAGATGCAACGCACCGCCCCTTCGCGCGCCCGCTCCCGCCTTCGCTCATGCGCGCGCCGGCGCTGCGCCAACTCGAGTCGCCCGAACGCGCCGAGGTGCGCACCGCCGACGGAACCGTCACCAGTGCGCCACGCGCCATTCGCTGGCGCGAACGCGTCATCTCGGTGGCCCGCGCCATCGGCCCCGAGCGCCTCACCGGCGACTGGTGGGAGTCGGGCTACGCCCGCGATTACTGGCGCTGCGAGGACAGCACCGGCACCAACCACCTGGTGCTCTACCGCGACTGCACCGCCCCCGACAACGCCTGGTACATCCACGGCTGGTACGACTGAGGCATCCCCTCGCTCGTCTTCTCGTCTTCTCGTCTTCTCGTCTTCCGTGTTCGTAGAGTTGCATTGCCACTCCGTCTTCTCCCTCCTCGATGGCGCCTCCGAACCCGAGGCGCTGGTGGCGCGAGCCAAGGCGTTAGGCATGCCGGCGCTGGCCCTCACCGATCACGACGACCTCGGGGGAGCGGTGCGCTTCGCGCAGGCGGCACGCGAAGCCGGCATGGGCGGGATCATGGGATGCGAACTCACGCTGGAAGTCGATGACGCCCCGTCGCACCTCGTCCTCCTGGCCGAGTCGCGCACGGGGTACGGCAACATCGCCTCGCTCATCACGCGCGGGCGGATGGACAACCCGCGCGGGAGCCCGCGCGTCTCGATCGACACGCTGGCCCGCCACACCGACGGCGTCTTCGCCCTCACCGGGTGTCCACGCGGCTGGGTGCCATCGCGCATCGCCGCCGGGGACCTGGACGGCGCCTGCGAAGCCGCCGCCACGCTGCTCGACCTCTTCGAGGGGCGGCTGGCGATCGAGGTCTGGGATCATCACCTCCCCGAGGAGCGCGAACTGGTGCGTCACCTGATCCCGCTGGCCAGATCGTTAGGCGTGCCGTGGGTGGTGACCAACGATGTCCACTACGCCCTCCCCACCGGGCGCATCGTGCACGACGTGCTCTCGGCGCTGCGGCACGAGCGAACGCTCGACACGATGGGACAGCGCTTGCGCCCCAATGGCGAGTGGTACCTCAAGGGGCACACGCAGCTGCAACACCGATGGCGCCACGATGAGGCCGGCCTGCGCGCCACGGTCGCCATCGCCGAACGGTGCACCTTCCGCCTCGAGGACCTGCGCCCCACCCTCCCCACCTTTCCGCTCCCGCCGGGGGTGAGCGCCGACGAATACCTCGCCCGTCTGGTGGAGCAGGGGGTGCGCGAGCGCTGGGGCGACCGCTGCACCGACAAGCATCGCGCGCAGATCGCCCACGAACTGGAGATGATCCGGCGCCTGGGACTGGCCGGCTACTTCCTCATCGTGTGGGACATTGTCCGCTTCGCCCATCGCGAGGGGGTGCTCTGCCAGGGACGTGGCTCGGCGGCCAACTCCGCCGTCTGTTACTGCCTGGGGATCACCGCCGTCGACCCCATCCGCCTGGAGTTGCTGTTCGAGCGATTCCTGAGCGAGGAGCGGCAGGAGGCCCCCGACATCGACATCGACTTCGCCCATCGCGACCGCGAGAAGGTGCTGCAGTACGTCTACGAACGATATGGACGCGAGCACGCAGCGATGGTGTGCGAGCAGATCACCTATCGCGGACGTTCGGCGGTGCGGGATGCTGCGCGTGTGTTGGGCTTCTCGGTGCAGCAGTCCGACGTCCTCAGCGCACTCAGCGACCGCTTCTCGGCCAAGGCGACCGCCGAGGCGCTGCGCACGGGGACGGCGCCGGCCGACATGCTGGCGCGCGAGTACGACCTGGATCCGCAGAGCGACCGCCCCGGAGTGCCTGACGATCCGCGCAAGAAACGCGAGGAGTGGAGCGCGGAGCAGTTGCTCGCGCAGCGGGCATTGGCGGACCGCATGGGGCAAGGGATGGTGCGGGGGACGGAGGCGACGACGCGCATGCGCGAGGAAAAGGCGGCGCACCGGCAATCGCTCGGCGACGAGGGGACAGACGGGGGACGGGAGACGGGAGACGGGAGTGCGCCGCGGCGCGACGCAACGCAGGAGGCGGCTCATCGCGCAGCGCGGGAGGCGGCGGCGCGCAGTGGACGGCCGGAACTGATCAAACGGCGGAAGCATCAGTGGGATACGGGGGGGCGGATGCGCATGGAGCACGAGGGAGATGAC
>CAZLLP010000205.1:0-8648 GCA_964560345.1 uncultured Gemmatimonadaceae bacterium | reverse complement strand
GCGCCAAAACGACCGCATCCTCGGGACGGCGGAGGGGGGGCTCGTGCTGACCGGACCAGGGGTCAAGTCGCTGCGCAACGGCAAGGCCAACATCTCCGACGCCTACGGGATCGTCCGCGATGGTGAGGTTTACCTCCTCAACGTGCACATCTCGCCCTACGAGCGCGGGGGATACGTCAATCACGACCCCACGCGCCTGCGCAAGCTGCTGCTCCATACCCGCGAGATCCGTCGCCTGATTGGTGCGGTCGAGCGCGAGGGGCTCACGCTCATCCCGCTGGAGCTCTACTTCAAGAAGGGGCGAGCCAAGGTTCGCATCGCGCTCGGCAAGGGGAAGAAGCTGCACGACAAGCGCGACGATTCGAAGAAGCGCGATGCCGATCGCGAGATCGCGCGCGCGATGCGGCATCGATGATCGCGCTGTTCGCCGTCCTGGCTCTCTTGCAGCAGGCGGGCGATCCGCCGTCCGCGCTCACCGTGCGGGAGGGGGAGAAGGTCGGCAGCATCCCGGTGGTTGCCACACGGCTCGGGGCGATGGTGCGCGCGCAGGACTTGCTCTCCCCGTTAGGCGCGGTGCTGATGCGCGACACCCCCGAGCGCTATCGCCTGGTCGTGGGCGGCACGGAGATGGAGCTGTCGCCCGGAATGTCGTTCGCCAGGATCCGCGGGACGACGGAACCGCTCGCGGCAGCACCGACAGTGCTGAACGGTGCACTGTACCTTCCGCTCTCGCTCCTCACTGAGTTGCTCCCCCGTGTGGCGACTGGCTTCCTCTATGACGCCAAGCTCGTCGAACTTCGCCGGTTTGCCCCCGTCACCACGGCGCGCCGTCCGGCGCCGGATAGCGAGCGCGCGCCGCCTGATGCGCCGCGAGACAAACCGCGCACTGCGGGTACGCCCGCGGCGCCGGCGCGCTCCCCTCGGCGCGAGCGCGCTCCGGTCGTGGTCGTCGACGCCGGCCATGGTGGGCGCGATCGCGGGATGCACGGTCCCATCGGCGGCGGTCCTCGCGTGTACGAAGCCGATGTGACGCTCGCCGTGGCCAAGCGCCTGCGCGACGAACTCACGAGCCGCGGCGTCGAGGTGGTGATGACGCGGAGTACCGACACGCTCATTGCGCTCTCCGATCGCGGACGGATCGCCAATCGCAAGCAGGCCGACCTGTTCGTCTCGATCCATGTGAACGCCGCCAACCCGCGATGGAAGAACCCCGGCGGCGCGCGCGGCTTCGAGACCTACTTCCTCTCCGAAGCCAAGACCGACGATGAACGGCGGGTCGCCGAGTTGGAGAACGAGGCGGTGAAGTACGAGGTGGAGGAAGGGGCGCAGGGGGGCGATCCGCTCAGCTTCATCCTCAACGACATGAAGCAGAACGAGTACCTGCGGGAGTCGAGCGCCTTTGCCGTCGCGGTGCAGCAATCGCTGCGCGCGGTGCATCCGGGGACCGACCGCGGCGTGAAGCAGGCGGGCTTCGTCGTGCTGGTCGGCGCCTTCATGCCGTCGGTCCTCGTCGAGATCGGCTTCGGGACCAACGCGGCCGAGGCAGCCTACATTTCGGGAGCGAGCGGACAGAAGGCGCTCGCGGGGGCGATCGCCGACGCCACCATGTCGTACCTCGCGCGCTACGTAGGGCGGCGCGGCAACGGCGGCGGGCAGTGAGCGTGCCGTGAGCGCGACGTCTCCCTCGATACTCGCCACCTCGCTCGGCGATCTGACGCTGCAGAACCCGGTGCTGCTGGCGGCGGGGACCGCGGCCTACGGCGAGGAGCTCGACGAGGTCACGTCGCTCGAACAGCTGGGTGGCATCGTCACCAAGGCGGTGAGCCTCGACCCGAGAAAGGGGGCGCCGGCGCCGCGCGTGGCGGAGTTCCCCGGGGGGATGATCAATGCCATCGGGCTGGCCAATCCCGGGGTTGAGGAGGTCCGCTCGACGCACCTGCCCTGGCTCGCGCGTTCGCTTTCGCGCGCGCGCGTCCTCGTGAACGTGGTGGGTTACGCCGTCGATGACTTCGCTCGTGTCATCGAACGACTGGACGACGTACCGGGAAAGGACGGCTACGAACTGAACGTCTCCTGTCCCAATGTGAAGGCCGGCGGGATGGAGTTTGGCGCCGACCCCGCAGCACTGGGCGAGGTGGTGCGACGCGCGCGGGCGGCGACCAAGGCCCCGATCTTCGTGAAGCTGTCCCCGACGCTGGTCGACATCGCCGGCGCAGCGCGCACCGCCCTCGATGCAGGGGCGAATGGCCTGACGCTGGTGAACACCATGCCGGGACTCGTCATCGACCTCGAGCGGCGCCGCCCCGCGCTCGGTTTCGGGACGGGCGGGGTGAGTGGTCCGGGATTGCTCCCCGTCGGGGTGCTCGCCACGTGGAAGGTGTGGAAGGCGACGCGCGCTCCGATCATCGGGGTTGGCGGGATCACGACAGCGGAGGATGCGTTGCAGTACCTGATGGCCGGGGCACGGGCCGTGGCGATGGGGACCGCGGGGCTCCGAGATCCGCGTCAGCCCGGACGGGTCGTGCGTGGATTGGAGGAGTGGTGCCGCCGGCACGGGGTGCGATCACTGACGGAGATTTCCGGTAGCCTGGAGTGGCCCGCATGAGCACGACGACAGACAGGAGCGCCGCGTCGCGCGCGAGCGCGATCCCCATTGTGGCTCTCGATGTGCCGAGCGTCGGGGACGCGATGGCCCTCGTCAATCGGCTGGGTGACAGCTGCCGCTACTACAAGGTGGGGTGCGAGCTCTTCACGGCGGCGGGGCCGCACGTGGTGAGCGCGATTCGCGAGCTGGGTCATCACGTCTTTCTCGACCTCAAGCTGCACGACATCCCCAACACGGTCCGCGGTGCCGCGCGCTCGGCCGCCCGTATCGGGGCGTCGTTGCTCACGGTGCATGCGTCCGGGGGGGTGGAGATGATGCGTGCGGCGGTGGAGGGGGCGGGGGATGGGTGCGGAATTCTCGCGGTGACGATCCTGACCTCGTTCGATGCCGATGGCGTGGCCGCGGCCTGGGGGCGCGAGGCGTCGCTCTCGATCGAGACGGAAGTGGAGCGGTTGGCGGGGATGGCGGCCGCGGCGGGGACCCACGGGATCGTGTGCAGCGGGCACGAGGCGGCGCTGGTGCGGTCGCGCCATGGGGATCGGTTGGCCCCGCTGGTCCCCGGGATCCGATTCGCGTCGGGGGATGTTCACGATCAGTCGCGGGTGGTGACCCCCGCTGGCGCGGTGGCGGCCGGGGCGCGGTATCTGGTGCTCGGGCGTGCGGTCACCGGGGCGGCCGACCCTCGGGAGGCGATGTCGCGCGTCTGGTCGGAGATGGGCGCGGTGGGGTGAGGCGTCGACGTAATCCCGCGCCACTACGTGATTTTGGGCCCTATGCTCCCTTGCATCGAGGGGGATGGGTGTCTATTCTTGGAGTCTTGTCCGATTTTCCGTTTGTTACCATCGGTTCGATTCGGAGCCTCCGGTGAAAGTCCGCAGCAGCGTGAAGCCCATCTGCGAGCACTGCAAGGTCGTGAAGCGCAGCGGCGTCACACGCATCATTTGCAAGCGCAACCCTAAGCACAAGCAGCGGCAAGGCTAATTATGGCTCGTATTGCTGGTGTCGATCTCCCTCGTGATAAGAAGGTCGAGATCGGGTTGACGTACATTTTCGGGATTGGGCGTGCGGTGGCGAAGGAGATCCTCGAGAAGACCGGGATCAGCGCCGACCTCCGCATTCGTGATCTTGTCGACGCCGACGTGAACAAGTTGCGTCAGGTGATCGAGAAGGATTATCGGGTCGAGGGCGCGCTGCGCACCGAGATCGCGATGAATATCAAGCGACTGATGGACATCGGGTCATACCGAGGGATCCGTCATCGCCGTGGGCTCCCCGTGCGCGGCCAGCGCACTCATACCAATGCGCGTACGAAGAAGGGACCGCGTCGCGCGATCGCGGGCAAGAAGAAGGTGACCAAGTAGTATGGCGACCGGGAAAAAGACCAAGCGCGTCGTGGAGGCGGAAGGTGTCGCCCATATCAACGCGACCTTCAACAACACGCTCGTGACGATCACCGACATGCATGGCAATGCCATCGCGTGGGGGACGTCCGGGAAGGCTGGTTTCAAGGGCTCCAAGAAGTCGACGCCGTTTGCGGCGACGGTTGCAGCCGAGCAGTGCGCGCGCGAAGCGCTCACCGCCGGGGTGCGCCGCGTCCACGTGCTCGTCCAGGGGCCCGGGTCTGGTCGTGAGTCCGCCATTCAGGCGCTCGCGTCGGCCGGCCTGCAGGTCAAGTCGATCAAGGACGTGACGCCGATTCCGCACAACGGCTGCCGTCCCCCGAAGCGTCGGAGGGTCTAAGCCATGCGTTACACTGGAGCCTCCTGCCGTCAGTGCCGCCGCGAAGGAACGAAGCTGTTCCTCAAGGGGACCAAGTGCTTCACCGAGAAGTGCCCGGTCGAGCGCCGTCCGTATCCCCCCGGTCAGCATGGCCAGTCGCAGTCGCGCCGCCGCAAGTCGTCGGAGTACTCGAAGCAGCTGCGCGAGAAGCAGAAGATCAAGCGCATCTACGGGGTGAGCGAGACGCAGTTCCGCAACACGTTCGAGAAGGTGTCGAAGCTCCCGGGCATCACGGGGCACAACCTCCTCGCCGCGTTGGAGAGCCGTCTGGACAACCTCGTGTATCGCATGGGCTTCGCGCCAAGCCGCAAGTCGGCGCGCCAGCTCATTCGCCACCGCCATGTCGAGATCAACGGCAAGTTGGTGGATATCCCCAGCTACGTCGTGGCCCCCGGGCAGGAAGTGCGCGTGAAGCAGAAGTCGCGCGAGCTTCTCCTGGTGCAGGGCGCGATGGAGCAGGCGACCCGCGGGGCCTCCCCGTCGTGGCTCGCCGTCGATCGCGACACCTACTCGGGTCGCATGCTCGAGCGCCCCTCGCGCCCGAACATCCCGATCGCCGCGCAGGAGCAGCTGGTCGTCGAACTGTACTCCAAGTAGTGACCTGGACATGAGACGAGAAGACGCGGTGCCTCACCTCGTCTTCTCGTCTTCTCGTCCTCCCGTCTTTTCAAAGAAGGTCGAGACCCTAACTCTCGTACGAACCCACCGCGCGTTAGGGGCGGGGTGGGGCGTTGCCGGGGCGCGGCCCCGGTATGACCGCACCGAGCACTGATACATGTCACAGGCGATCGACTTGAAGGGTCTGGTTCGTCCCCACCTCATTGAGGTCAAGAAGCGGGATGATGCCCCCTACATCGCGGAATTCATCCTGCAGCCGCTCGAGCGCGGCTACGGGCACACCCTCGGCAACGCCATGCGGCGCATGCTCCTCTCCTCGCTGCGCGGTGCAGCGGTGTGGGGCTTCCGCATTGACGGCGTCGTTCACGAGCACCAGACCATCTCTGGCGTCGTGGAAGACGTGCACCAGATCATCGGCAACCTCAAGACGCTCGTCCTGAGCCTGGCCGACGACGTCGAGGAGGCGGTCCTGCGCATCGGCAAGTCCGAAGCGGGCCCCGTCACCGGCGGCGACATCGAAGAGAATGGCAGCGTTCGGGTCGTGAACCCGAATCACCACCTCTTCACCCTTCAGGATGCGCGCGACATCAACGTCGAGCTCTACATCAACAAGGGACGCGGCTACATCGAGTCCGACGCGCACGTCGTCGACCGGGGGCTCCCGATCGATCTCGTTCGCATCGATGCGATCTACAACCCGGTGCGCCGCGCCAACTTCAGCGTCGCCGAGACGCGCGTTGGCCAGCGCACCGACTATGATCGCCTCACGCTGACGGTCGAGACCAACGGCACCATCGCCCCGGAAGAGGCGGTGAGCTATGCCGCGGCGCTCGCCCAGACGCACTTCCAGTACTTTGCCTCCTTCGGATCGCACGCTTCGGCGCCGATGTCGATGGGAGGCGAGAGCGGGGGCGGCGATGCGGCCCGCCTCGCGCAGCTCTTCAAGTCGGCCATCGACGACCTCGAACTTTCGGTCCGCTCGGTGAACTCGCTGAAGAACTCGAACATCCGCACCCTGGGTGACCTGGTTCGGCAGACCGAGAACCAGATCCTTCAGGTCAAGAACTTCGGCAAGAAGTCGCTGCAGGAGATCGCTGAACTCCTGGAGCGCGAAGGATTGAACTTCGGCATGCGCTACGAAGAGAACGGCGACGGCGTCCGCATCATCGATTGGGGCACGCCGCCGAGCCGCGCAGCCGCGAACGCGCCAGACGACGAAGAGGAGTAAGGAGCAATGCGTCACAGGAAAGCGGGGCGCCAGCTTCGCCGCACCAGCGAACAGAAGCTCGCGCTCATGCGCGGCCTCGCGTCGTCGCTGATCGAGCATGGTGCCATCGAGACCACCGAGGCGAAAGCCAAGGAACTGCGTCCGTTCATCGAGAAGTTGATCACCAAGGCCCGCTCCGGGACCTTGCACGATCGCCGACTCGCCGTGCGGCACATTCATAAGCGGGAAACCGCCGACAAGCTGTTCAAGGAAATCGGGCCCAAGTACCTCAAGCGGCCCGGCGGATACACGCGCATCCTCAAGACCGGCCATCGCAAGGGTGACGGGGCGGAAATGGCGCGCATCGAGCTCGTGGAGGGCTGACGCCATGGCCATCAATCGCAGTCGCTGCTACGTGTGCGACAAGGGCGTGACCTTCGGGAACAACGTCTCGCACGCCAACAACAAGACCCGTCGCACCTGGAAGCCCAACCTCCAGGTCGCCCGCGTCGTGAGCGAGGGGAAGACCATCAAGGTGAAGGTCTGCACCCGTTGCCTCGCCGCCGGCAAGGTCCAGCGTGCGCCGCGTGGTGCCGCCGTCGCGTGAGCACGGCGCGTAACCCGCTGCATGTCGAAGGGAGCGCGTTAGGCGCTCCCTTTTGCTTTCACCCCCACCGCGTCGACACATGACCGAGGGTAAGGCACGCACCGCACTCGTCACCGGCATCACCGGCCAGGACGGCTCCTATCTCGCGGAGCTCCTCCTCCAGCGCGGCTATCGCGTCGTCGGCACGACGCGGGCGCACGGCACCGCCGACACCTGGCGCATCCAGCACCTGCTGGCGCGTCTCGAACTGCACGCCCTCGATCTGCGGGACGGTGCCGCGGTCCGCGGCTTCGTGGCGCGCGTCGCCCCCGACGAGGTCTACCACCTTGCCGCCGCGAGCCGCGTCGACCGATCGTGGGAGCGGCCGATGGAAGCGCTCGAGGCGAATGCCGGGAGCACCGTGCACCTGATGGACGCCCTGCGCCATGAGGCGCCTCGGGCACGCATGGTGATCGCGGCGTCGTGTGAGGTCTTCGGTCGCCCCGATCACTCGCCGCAGTCCGAGTTGACCCCGATCCGCCCAGCGTCGCCGTACGGCGTGTCCAAGGCGGCGGCGCTCTGGCTGGCGGTGAACTACCGCGAGAGCCACGGGCTGCACGTCGCCTCGGCGATCCTCTACAACCACGAGAGCCCTCGGCGCGGCGAAGCGTTCGTGACGCGCAAGATCACCCTCGGCGTTGCGCGCATCGCCTGCGGAAAGGAGCGCACGCTGACCCTCGGGAATCTCGACGGGCGGCGCGATTGGGGCTTCGCGGGCGACTACATGGACGCCCTCTGGCGCATGCAACAACTCGACGCGCCGTTGGACCTGGTGGTGGGGAGCGGCGTGTCGCACTCGGTGCGCGACTTCTGTGAGCGCGCCTTTGGCGCCGCGGGGCTCGACTATCGGGCGCACATCGTCTCCGACGAGGGGCTCCTGCGCCCGGTCGATGCGACGACGTTGGTGGCCGACGCGCGCCTCGCGCGCGAGCGCCTCGCGTGGCGGCCGACGGTCGATTTCCCGGCGCTGGTGGAAATGATGGTTTTCGCCGACCTGGAACGCGTGCGAAGCGGGGCAGGGGTGTAAATTTCCCTGCTGCCCGGCGCCGGGGATCGTCCCGCGCGACGGCGTCGCCTTCGACCGGTTCTCTGTACTTAGTCATCCCGACATGCCTCGTCGTACCGACATCCACAAGATCCTCCTGATCGGCTCCGGCCCGATCGTCATCGGGCAGGCCGCCGAGTTCGATTACTCGGGGACGCAGGCCGCGCGCGCGCTGCGCGAAGAGGGGTACGAGGTCATCCTCGTCAACTCCAATCCGGCGACGATCATGACCGACCCGGAAATGGCCGACCGCACCTACATCGAACCGGTGACGCCGGAGTTCGTCGAGCTGGTGATCGAGAAGGAGCGTCCCGACGCGCTGCTCCCGACGATGGGAGGGCAGACGGCGCTCAACGTGGCGATGAAGCTCTCGGAGCGCGGCGTCCTGGCGAAGTACGGGGTCGAGCTGATCGGCGCCAAGGCCAAGGCCATCAAGATGGCCGAGGACCGCCAGGAGTTCGGCGAGGCGATGGCGCGCATCGGGTTGCAGGTGCCGCAGGGGAAGATCGCCACCACGTGGGACGAAGCGCTGGCGATCGCCGACTTCACCGGCTTCCCGGCAATCATCCGCCCGGCCTTCACGTTAGGCGGATCGGGGGGCGGCATCGCCTACAACAAGGAAGAGTACGAGCAGATCTGCCGCCGCGGGCTGGCGGAGTCGCCGGTGAGCCAGAACCTCATCGAGCGCCCGCTGCTGGGGGGGAAGGAGTTCGAGCCCGGGGTTATGCGCCACCCCGCCGCCAACCCC
>CAZLLP010000204.1:0-8743 GCA_964560345.1 uncultured Gemmatimonadaceae bacterium | reverse complement strand
AGCTGGGGTCAGAGCTGGGGTCAGAGCTGGGGTCAGAGCTGGGGTCAGAGCTGGGGGCCCCGCAACGTGCATCGACTCCGGCGTTACTCATGCCGGGTGGCACCCGCCATTCGCTAAAACGCCCCGTGCATACTGCCACAATCCGGGTCTTCACTGCGTTACGTCGTTACCATCCAGCCCACCTCCAGACTCGTACCATCGCGCCGTGTCGTCTCGCTTCTTGCTCTCCTTCCTGTTCGCGTTGTCCGTCGCATCGCCCCTTGCCGCGCAACCCGCGTCCAGCGGCGTCACGCTCTCCGGCCGAGTGGTCGACTCGGCGTCGCGAGCGGCGCTCCCGTACCTCTCGCTCCAGCTCCTGGCCGAAAAAGACAGCGCCTTTGTCGCCGGGCGCCTCACCAACGACGCCGGCGCCTTCACCTTCACGGGGCTCCGGAAGGGAGGCTACCTCCTGGTCGCCCGCTCCATCGGCTACCGCCCCATCCGGCAGCGCGTCCTGGTGGGTGAGCTCTCTCCCTTCCTCGACCTTGGAACGCTGTCAATGGTTAGGGATGCGCAGGCACTGGCCGGCGTGGTGGTCACGGGGAACGCCGATGCGGTAGCCGAGGCGATGGACCGCAAGACCTTCACCGTCAGCGACAACATCACGCAGTCGGGTGGGTCGGTGTTGCAGGCCATGTCCACGGTCGCAGGGGTGACCGTGGCACAGGACGGCAAGGTGCTCCTGCGCGGGAGCGACAAGGTGGTCGTCCTCATCGACGGCAAGCAGACCGCCCTCACCGGCTTCGGCTCGCAGGCCGGGCTCGACAACCTCCCCGCCTCGGCGCTCGAGCGCATCGAGGTGATCAACAACCCGTCGGCCCGATTCGACGCCAACGCCAGCGCCGGCATCATCAACCTCGTCTTCAAGAAGGAAGAGCAGAAGGGCTTCAACGGAAAGCTCGGGCTCATGGGGGGAGCCGGCGCGCTGTGGGTCAAGAAGGAGAACCTCCCCACCATCCGTCCGCAGTACCAGGGGACGCCCAAGTTCAACCCGTCGGTGGCCCTCAACTATAGAAATGGCGCGACAAACAGCTTTGTGCAGGCCGATTGGCTGTACTCGCCCACGCTCAACAAGAACGAGTTCTCCACGCGCACCTACGACGACGGCACCGTCATCGTCCAACAGGTCAAGCGGAACCGGCGCACCGACTACGCCACGCTCAACGCGGGGGTCGACCACGAGTTCGATGCCCGCAACACCTTGCATGTGGCGGGGCTGTTCAACCGGGAGAAGATCCTCGACTACGGCGACAACCCGTACTTCGACGGCGCGCTGCAGAATCGGTACCGGCTCTGGCAGTTCCTCGAGGACGAGGTCAAGTACACGGCGTTCGGCACCGCGGCCTTGATCCACAAGTTCCCGCAGGCCGGGCACACGCTCACCCTCACGAGCAACTACTCGTTCCACCGCGAGGATGAGCAGTACTTCTTCACCAACACGCTCCCCAGCTTCGTGGGGCGCGATGCCTTCAAGCTCCTCTCCGACGAGCACGTGGTCGACCTCAACGCCGACTACATCAAGCCGCTGCGGCAGGGGCGCCTCGAAGCGGGCTTCAAGGGGCGCTATCGCGCGATCCCGGTCAACATGCGCTTCTTCCCGGGGGAGAACACCCCCATCGACACGGGAGCCGGCGGCAAGGCGACGTATCGCGAGACGATCCCCGCGGTCTACGCCAACTACGTCTTCGAGAGCCAACGCGTGGAGCTGGAAGGGGGGCTGCGAGTCGAGGGGGTCAACGTCGCCTACGACGTCAATCCCAACCACAACACCTACAAGAGCGATGGCTATCGCTACTTCCAGCCGTTCCCCAACGTGCGCGCCGCCTGGAAGTTCGACGAATCCAACAAGCTCTCGCTCTTCTTCAACCGGCGCGTCGACAGGCCTAACGAGGTCGACATCCGCATCTTCCCCAAGTACGACGAGCCGGAGCTGATCAAGGTGGGCAACCCCGCGTTGCAGCCGCAATACGCCACCTCGTTCGAGCTGGGCTACAAGACCAACTGGGCGAAGGGGAACCTCTACGCCGCCGCGTACCACCGCATCGTCGACGGCACCATCACCCGCATCGCCACGCAGGCGCCGGGGAGCGTGCTGCTGTACAACGTCTTCCAGAACGCCGGGCGGAGCTGGAGCACCGGGGGCGAAGTGGTCTGGCAGCAGTCGCTCGCCTCCAACCTGCTGCTCAACGCCAACGCCAACATCTACCGCCGCACGGTCGACGCCTACTCGGTCGTCAATCTCTATCCTGTCCCGGTCACCTACGCGGCGCCGCGCGAACAACTCACGTCAGGCAACGTCAAGCTCAACGCGACCGTGACCCTGCCGAGTGACTGGCAGGTGCAACTGTCGAACGTTTACCTCGCCCCCGACTTGCTCCCGCAGGGGCGACTGGGGAGCAGGTATTCGCTCGATGTCGGCGCCAAGAAGAGCGTGCAGCGGGGGAGGGGCGAGATCGTCGTGAACGCGACTGACCTGCTCAACACCAACCAGGCGGAGCGCACGATTCGGGGGACCAACTTCCGGCTGGTGAGCACCGACTACCTAGAGACGCAGGTGGTGCGGGTGGGATATAGCTGGAAGTTCTAGAAGGCAGCGCCCCGAAGAACTCGCCAGGCAGCAACCCGCCGCCCCGACCGCGGTGTCCAACCGGCAGGCCTCGTCCGGAGTCCGCATTGCGCGCTTACTGCCTCGCTGTTCTCGTCGCGTCGGGTACCCTCTCCGCGGTCGCGGCGCCTCAGCCCCCGACGCTCGTGGCCGATCCCGCACGACGCGTGATCGGCACGCGCGGGGGTGACGCCCAGCCCTTCAACATCCGCTCGGCGATCCTCGACCAGACACGGCGAGTCAACGTCGTGCTCCCGCGCTCCTACGTCAACGCACCCACGAGTCGTCGGTATCCGGTGGCGATCGTCCTGGACGGCGAAGCCAACGTCGCGCCGACGGCGGCGGTCGCCGACGAACTCGCGCGCAACGGGATGATCCCCGAGACGATCATCGTCGGCATCGAGAACACGGACGGCGCACGCGGCCGGGTGCATGACCTCACGCCCCCCGGACTCTCGGTGAGCGGTAGTGGCCTGAACGAAGGCGGCGATCGATTCCTCGACTTCATCGAACGCGAACTGCTTCCGGCGGTGGAGCGACAACTGCGCGGCGCTCAACCGCGGACGTTCATCGGGCACTCATCCGGTGCCATTCTCGCCACGTATGCGGCGGCCACTCGTCCGACATATCGCGCCGTGATTGCGATCGATGCACCGACCACGCTCGGCGACCACTGGCTTGCACGCAAGCTCACCGTGCGCGCCGCTTCGCCGATGGGGGCGCTGCGATATGTCTCCCTCGAATCGCGATTTGGATGGACCGACTCGACATGGCAGGCGCTCACCACCGCGGCGCCGGCGTCCTGGATGTTGCGGCGTGAGGTGCTGCGACTCGAGGGACATGAGACCCTAAACATGCTGGGCGCCTACCTCGGGCTCCGCGAAGTGTTCAGCGACTACTCCCGCTTGGTCGCGCAGCGGAAGACGGCGGCTGAAGTCCTCCCGCACTACGCTGCGTTGAGCACCGCGATGGGCGGACAGCTCCTGCCTCCCCAACAACTGCTCCGCGACGTGATCGATGACCTCATCGCCGAGGGGCGGGGGGCGAGCGCGAGCGTCGCGTACCAGATGTTCGTGCAGACCTACGGTGCACCATCGGATGACGCGCAGCTCCGCGTCGAGTTGGCGGAGGCCGAGCGACGGCCGGAGCCCACCGAGACCGTGGCCAGCCTCCTCGCGACGCCGTTCCCCACGCCTGACGAGGCCATCCGATTCATCGGCGACTGGGTGGGCGGGCACTGGATGACGCCGGATGAACCGCGCGACCGGCGCGACACACTGCGCATTCGTGTGGAGGGAGGAAAGGTGGTGGGCGAGCTGCTCAACCCGGCCGCACCGCCCGAGCTGCGGGTGCGCCGGCTCGACTACCTCCGCGTAACATCTGCCGGCCTGACCTACGGTTTCCTGAACGGCATCCGCCCGCGGGGCGTGGTCCTGTGGGAAGGCACGCTCACCGGCGACACGCTTGCCGGCACGCAGCGGTGGGGCGGCGTGGCGTCGCCGTATCCTCCCGGCTCGCCGGTGAAGCCGGGATTCTCATTCACACGCGTGCGGAAGTAGGGTCAGAGCTGGGGTCAGAGCTGGGGTCAGAGCTGGGGTCAGAGCTGAGCTCTGACCCCGGGCATAGCGGGTGGGGTATCGCTGAACGTTCTGAAGCAACACCTCCGTGAACCTCTGTGATTCCTCTGTGAACCTCTGTGTCACGCTGTTCAAAGCACGACACAGAGGCTCACAGAGGTTACACAGAGGTTCACAGAGGAAGGCAGAGGCGCACACCTGCTCACGGAGGCTCACGGAGCAGAGCGTCTCCGGTCGAACATCCCCAGCCCCTCCACGTCCACTCCGGTCACCTTGCCGGTGCCGTCGATGCGGAACGTCACCTGCAGCTCCTGCCCCAGGACGAACTTCCCGCGGAACTGATCGAGGTGCCAGTGCGTGAGCGGCTGGGTCATCGACTGCCACTGGAAGGCCAGCGCCTCACCCTGCTTCACGATCCCGACGTCGCCGTACAGCGAGTCGGCGTACGTCCCCACATACTGCTCCAGCGGCAACGACGGACGCGTGTCCTTGAGGCGGTTCGACTCGGCGGCCTTGGCCTGTGCGGCTTGGGCGGCGGTCATGCGCTGCATCATCGTCAGCGATTCGGACAGGTAGTCCTTGGCCGGCTTGCCGATGAGGAATCGGTCGAGGATGTCGCGCACGATCGTGGGGCCGGCGACATGCGGCGAGCTGTTGGTGAGCACGATGATGCCGAGCCGCTCCTCGGGGACAGTCCACATCTCGGAGAGCATCCCGTCGATGCCGCCGTTGTGCCAGGCGATGCGCCGGCCGCGGTAGTCCTGCAGCACCCACCCCAGTCCGTAGGCCATGAAGTGCGTCAGGCTGTCGCCGACACCGCCCATGCTGATGTGCGGCGTCTTGGTCACGTCCAGGTTGGCCGCCGAGACGAGCCGCGCCCCGCCGAATGTTCCACCCGCCAGCTGCATGCGCACGTAGTGCGACATGTCGACGATGTTGGAATTGATGGAACCGGCGGGCGCGATGTTGTCGATGTTGCGCCAGGGGATGGCGACCGGGGTGCCGCCGCTGAGGTCGTGCGGCGTCGACACGTCGCCCTGGGCGCGCAGTTCGGTCACGCTCATGCTGCTGCTCGTCATGCCGAGCGGCTTGAGGATGCGCGTGCGCACCAAATCGTCGTAGCTCATCCCGGCCGCCTCGCCGCTCGCTTCGCCCGCGGCCATCACCATGACGTTCTGGTACCCCATCTCCGTCCGGAAGCCGGCATCGGGCGCCAGGAAGCGGATGCGGCGGAGGATCTCGCGCCGCGAATAGTTAGTCCCGTACCACAGCGCGTCCCCGCGGCGTCCCAGTCCCGAGCGATGCGACAGCACGTCGCGGATCGTGATCTCGCGCGTGACGTACGGGTCGTACAGCTGGAACCCGGGGAGCCATCGCGTGACCTTGTCGTCCCACCGCAGCTTGCCGTCGTCCACCAGCATCGCCGCCGCGGTCGCGGTGAACGACTTGGTGTTCGACCCGATCGCGAAGACAGTCGTGGGCGTGACACGGTCGCTCTTCCCGACTTCCTTCACGCCGAATCCCTTGGCGTAGATCAGCGAGTCGTTTCGCACGATGCCGACCGCGAGCCCCGCGATGTGAAACGACTCGCGCACCTTCTCGATGGAGGCGTCGAGCCCGGCGAGCGGGTCTGCCTTCTTCTGGGCAGATGCCGGTGCGGCGACGGCAAGGAGCAACGCGCTCGCTGACAGCGCGCGGCGACCAGGGAAGGCGAACATGCTGAGACGCTCCGGTGTGACGAAGGTGGCGTTCGGACCAGGTGAGACAGAAGTTCCGCAGGAACGCCCCCGCCACAAGAGCCACCTCGAGGTACGTCTGCACTCCACGCTCAGGCCCGCGCACGCTCGTCGCGGAAGACGTGCCCCCTGGAGCGTCGCGGGCGCTACCGCTCCCCGGCCAACGCCTTGAGCCGGTCCCGCGCGGCGCTCACCGCCGGCTGCAACACCGGATCGGCGTCCTTCCACAAGTCAGCGAACGTCGCATACCGATCCCGCGCCTGCTGCCGCGCCCCGGTCTTCTCGTATAGCCCGGCCACCCGGAAGAGCGCTCGCGGCACGACCGACGGAATCCACGTCCGCAGCCCGCCGGCATACGTGGGCGGACGCAGGGCGCGCTCATAGGCGACGATCGCCGAGTCGACTTCGCCCAACTGCTCGAACGCCTGGCCAATCACGTCGCCAGTGCAGCCGTCGCACCCGCGTGAGGCACGTCGCGCCAGCGGGATGGCCTCGCGCACCTTCCCCTCGGCGAGCGCCAGGTAGGCGAGGCCGAGCCAGCCGCTGTTGTCCCCGGTTCGCACCGGCTCCGGCATCACGCGCGTGTATTCGCTTTGCACCCGGCGGGCCTGATCGAGCTGGCCGAGCGCGGCGCGCAGGCGAATGAGCTCACCGTACGGGCGGGCGGCCAGCGGAATGGAGTCGATGGGCATCGCCGCGAGGGCGGCGTCGACGCCGGCGCGCACGGCCGCCGAGTCGCCACGCAGCTGCAAGTCGGTCCACAGCCAGCCGAGTTGCTCCTGCAGTGCCCCACCGAGGTTGCGCTGTTCGCGTTGCACCTGGATGGCGGCCCTCGTGCTGGACTCGGCGGCGCGGAGCTGCCCCCGCACCGCCTCGGTCTGCGCCTTGAAGTTGTACCCGGTGTAACGCGCACCTCCGCCGACACGCGTCAGCGAGTCGGCCGCCGCCAGTGCCTCCGCGAATCGGCTGGTCGCTGCCGAGAGGTAGTAGCGTGCCTGCAGCCGATTTGGCGACTTGGGAAATCGCTGGTGAAAGAGCACGAGCGTGCTCTCCGCGGCGGCAAACCGTCCCTGCGGGATCTGGGTCGTGACCATGTTGTAGAGCATCGACGGCGTGGCAATGCCCTCCGCGATGGCCACGGCGAAGGCGCGCTCCGCCTCCTGATATCGCCCGCTCGCCCGCAAGTAGAGCCCCAGCCCGTTGCGCGCCTGCCGGTCGTCTGGCCACGAGGCCAGGATGCGGCGCTGCGCCTCGATGCCGCGCTCCATGTTCCCGTCCACCTGCGAGAGGACCGCGTCGGCCTGCAATTGCTCGCGCGCCGGGAGGCGGTCCTTGAGCTGCTGCATGCGCTGCACCGCCTCCACCACACCGTTGATGTCGCCACGGGCGTTGATCAGCTCCGCCGCGATCGCCCGCCACGCCATCCCGAACGACGAATCGAGCGCCACCGCCTGGCGCAGCAGCGGGAGTCGGTCGACGTCCTCGTCGATGGCCTTGCTGCGCATGGCACGCGAATACAGCTGCAACGCCTCCAGCGACGACGTGGAGACCTGCTCCAGCGACTGCGTCCCGCGAATGCTGCGCAGCGACTCGCCGATCTCCTCACGCACCTTGCGCGACACCTTCTCCAGCGCCGGGATGATCTCCGACGGACCATTGGCCGTGGCGCGGGTGGCGTAGAGTGTCGCACCCTTGGCGTCGAGCACGCGCGCCGAGAGCGTGAAGCCGCCGGCGAGCGGGGCGATCTCCCCGGCCACGATCACCTTCACCCCTTCGCGCGCCGCCACCTCCGTGGCCACCTCCGGCGTTAGGCGCGTGCTTGCCGCGCGCTGCATGCGCCCCAGCGCGTCGCGAATCTCGGTCGGCGACATGAGCCCCACGACCTTCGACTGCGACAGGTCGATCGTCAGCGCTTCGGTCAGCGCCGTGCCGAGCGTGCTGTCGGCGGTCGAGTTTTCGAACTCGGCCACGAGGATCTTGTCTCGTTCGCTCAGCGTCCCCGCCGAGAGCAGCGTGGCGAACGGACCGATTCCCATCGCCCGAAGGCCGACGATCGTCCCCGTCACCGACCCCAGTCCCAGAAAGGCCATCGCGCCGGCGGTGAGCGCGCCACGCACCGTCGACAGTCGCGGCGCCTCGGCGTGCGCGGCGGCGGATTGCTCGCGCCTCGACGCGCGCAGCACGATGGGCAGGCCAATCGCGAGCAGTCCCACGGCGGCCACCACCACCCAGTCCGGCAATCCCAACGCCAACCGCAGCGCCCACACGATTGCCAGGACCACCGCCGCGCCGCCGAGGTAGTAGGCCAGGAGGCGCGCGCTGGAACGCGGGGCCGCGATGGTCCCGTTAGGCGAGGGCGATGTGGGCGCGAGACGCGGCACGGTCGGAACCGCTCCCGACGGATGCCCGATCTGGTCGAGCAGCGGCAGGAGGTCGGCCGCCCGTTGGAATCGGTCGGCCGGCTGCTTGGCCAGGCAGCGCAGCACCAGGTCGTCAAAGCTTGGCGGCACCGCGGGACGCGCCTGACGAGTGGACTCGGGGGTGCGGCTGAAGTGTGCGGCGATGAGCGCTTGCGGCGTGGGGGCGACAAACGGCGGCTGGCCGACGAGCATCTCGTAGGCCATGACCCCCAGCGCATAGAGATCGGCCCGATGATCGGTGGTTGGGTCGGCCGCCGCCTGCTCGGGCGCCATGTACGTCGGCGTTCCGACCGCCATCCCCACCGAAGTCAGTCCGCCCCCCTCTTCCCCCGGCCCGCCCACTCCCAGCCCCCGTGCGACCCCGAC
>CAZLLP010000203.1:0-8863 GCA_964560345.1 uncultured Gemmatimonadaceae bacterium | reverse complement strand
TCGGGAAAGTCGATGGCGGCGTCGAGATGGGCGAGAGCGCGAAGGCCCAGCGTGGCAAGCCGACTCGAGCGCCAGGTCGCTTGCTGGGGGCGGACGGAATTTCCCGGTCGTCGAGCCCGCTGGGTGCTCCGGTGCGGTAGCCGCGCGACACTCGGTGCTGCGGCTCAGCGACGACGATACCAGACGAGCAACCGGCTGGAGTTGGGGAGTCGGCACGTGTCGACAATCTCCCCCCGACTCCGCAGCACCTCGAGGAAGTGTTCCTCGGCGTAGTCGTCGAAGATGTCGGCGCGCAGTTTGAGCAGTTGGCGCACCATCGGATCGGACTTTGGAACAAACTCGATGATGCCGGCTTGCGCCCGATCGATGAGCCAGTGGAGGACGGCGTCCAGCGGGACATTGCGGGCGATGGCCATGTGGTGGATCAGCGCGAGGGCCAGCAGCGCGTCGACCTCCATGCGCGCGGGGAGCGACGTCCGTTCGCTCGCGGCCCATCCCTGCGCCGGGCTGGGATTCACCGCGTCGCCCCAGAGCGGGAGAAAGTCGAGCCCTTCGCGTTTCGCACGCAGGTAGGCCGCGTCCAGGGCCCCCGCGTCGGACTCCCACCCGACGGCGGCGCTGGCGCCGGCGCGCAGCGCCGCGACGCTGTAGTCCCCGGTGTTACACCCGATGTCGAGGATCACGTTCGGGCGTTCCTCGGCGGCGAAACGTTCGATAAAGCTTCGCTTGAGGACTGTTTCGGGGGCGGTGTACGAGTTGTCGGTGGCGTAGCCCGACCAGATGGAGGGGCGAGACGGCGACGGCTCGAGCTCGGCGATCCAGCTCCGCAGCGAGGCGAGCATGTTCTGCAGGCTGGCCAGCGGGAGCTTCATCTTCGAGGCGGCTGCCGCCTGGTCATTGGCGTTGGGTTTTTCCATCGACGCCTGCAGGACGACGTGCGTCATGACGCGCCACGACCACTTGCGCCTGGCGGGGAGCACGTTGGCCAGCAGCGCGGGGGGGATGCCTTCCATTGCGCCGCGATACCAGGGCTGGAAGGGGACGCCGGCGTACGCCGTCAGCAGCAACGGGTTGAGGTACTGCTCGCAGAACTGCCGATGGCCGGCCCAGAACTCGCCGTCGCGGTAGCGACGGAACGACAGGTAATCGATGAAGACCGGCTTGGGGCCGTCGAACATGACGTTGTAGGCCGACGCGTCGCTGAGGGTGACGCCGGCCTTGAGCGCCTCGAGGTGGATGTCGAGCTGGAGGAGCGCGGCGTCCTTGAGCGCCGGGAACGACCACTCGTAGGGGTACGACTGGATGGCCAGCCTCGGGTGTTCGAGCACGTACGCGGGTGCTGGCCCCTCGACGGCGAGCGAATCGACCGGGACCTCGGTGGCGTCGATGAGCCACCCGCGCTCGGTGAGGCGACGGGCGAGTCCGCTCTCGCGCACGAACTCATAGTCGGCGACGCCCGGGGCGAGGACGGTACGCAGCACGCGTCCATCCACGAGGTAGACGTGCCCGCTGGGGTCGCGGTAGGAGGCGGCGTTCCGGGTCATGCGCCCGCGACGCCCGGCGCGCGCCGCGCCCGCGCGCGGCGCCTAACGACCGCCACGTCGACACGTCGCACTGCTTCACCAGTCTCACCACACACGAAGTGCCGGAACATGTCTCGCCTTGTAGACGGGAAGTCGCGCGGGCCACGAGTGGCCCGGGCGGAAGCCAACGATACTCTCCCTCTCGGCCGCCCGCGAGATCGACGTTACGCGCCTCCGCGCCGGGTCGGGATGTGTGACGCGCATCACAGGTGCGAACACGCGCCCCGCCAGCTACAAACGGGGAATTCACGGGATGGCCATCGCGTCTCGCCAGCGCCCGCGGCGCTCCACGACGCCCGGAGGGAGTCGAATGCGCCACCTAACGAGCGCTCCCGGCGACCTTGACCTGCGCTCCCACGTGGGCCAAGCTTCGCCCCCGTGAGACCCTCATCCATTTGGCGGCTCGGCTCCCGCTCGCATCGCGCGCTGCTCCTCGGGCGCGTCCTGGCCATCGCCCTCCTGCTCCCGCTGGCGGCACCGGCGCAGGGCGTCAACGCGTTCGAGGGGATCGAGGCGCGTACGCTCCCCAACGGGCTCACCGTCTGGGTGCGCCCGTTCGCCGGAGAATCGAGCGTGGAGGTCACCCTCATCGTGTCCGGCGGCTCGTCGCTCGATCCGGTGGGGAAGGAGGAACTGGCCCACTTCGTCGAGCACCTGGCCTTTGGCGATCGCCCGGGCGTCAGCGAGCAGGCGCTCAATCGCGAGATCGAGTCGCTGGGGGGGAAGATCACCGCCAACACCTCCGCCGATCGCACGATGTTTCGCGTCACGCTCCCTGCGGCGAGCGCCGAGGCGGGGATTGCCTGGATGGCGCGTCTCGTGACGCCGCGGCCGGTGTCGCAGGCGCTGCTCGACCAGCAGCTCCCGCCCATCCTGCTGGAGCTGGGGGCCTCGCGTCGCAGCCCGAGCGAATGGGTGCGGACGCTCTACGTCGACCCGCCATTCCTGCGACGCGCCAGTGCGTGGAAACGCGAGCTCGGACTCGAGACGCTCGCCGATCGCGACTACTACCCGTTCCGCAGCTTGCACCGCATCACGCCGAAGGACGTGCAGGACTTCACCGCACGCTATTACGTCCCGGCCAATATGACACTGGTGGTGACCGGCGGCATGCCGCCGGCCGGAGTGTGGGGAGCGGTGACGACGCACTTCGGTGGACTCAACGGTCCGCCAGCTGCAGCCTTGCCGCGAGGCGTGCTGCAGGCCGACCCGCGCGACGTCACGGTGTGGACACCGCAGCGCGAGGCGCGCTACATGCGCATCGTGCGCGGCGCAGGACTCACCGCGCGCGATCGGGTTCTCGTGCTGTTCCTGCGGGAGTTGCTCGACAAGCGCCTCAACGATCGGCTGCGTTATGGCGCCGAGAAACTCGTCTACCATCCGTCGGTGTCGCTGGCCATGCAGGCGGACGCCGCGATCATGACGATCTACGCCGCGAGCGATGGCGCTCGAATCGATGCCGTGCAGCGCGTCATCGACGAGGAGGTGGCCCGCCTGCGCGCGGGACACGAACCGGATAGTGCCTTCGTCGCCGACCGCGACGCCATCGCGCAACGCTTTCGCGCGTCAGCGGGGAGCGCGCATGCGGTGAACGATGCGGCCACGCAGTTGTTCTTCGCCACGGGCACCGACCGCACGATGCCCGACATGGTGGCGCTGTACGAACAGGTGACGCCGTCGATGCTGGCGACGCTGCTGCGGGAGCGGCTTCCCAGCGCGGGCGACAACCTGCGGCTCTTTCGCCCGCTCCCATTCTCGCCGGTCGTACTGGTGCTGCTCGCGCTTGCCCTCGCCGCCTCGGTGATCGCGTGGATGCAGCGACGACTCCTGCGCCCAGCCGACATGCGTGGCGTGCGATACGTCGCGCGTGTGCGCACCGACCTCGCGGTCCTCCTCGTCTGGCTGCTGATCGTTGGAGGAACTGGCGCGGTGGTCGCGCGCCTGCTCGCCGCCGGTGCGCGCCCGTTCCTCGAAGGAGTGGTCTTCCCGCTGCCGGGAGCGTTGCTGCAATGGACGGTGTACGCGATCGGCTTCGCCGGCACCATCGCCGTGATCATCTCGCTCGCCGCTCGCGTGCCGCGAAAGATCCTCGTGTTCGAGGATCACGCGCGCATGAAGTACCTCAGCTACCGCTCGGTGATCCTGCCGCCCAGCGAGATCGCCGAGTGCCGTCGCGCGTCGTTTGGTGAGGTGTGGCTGGGGCGCCGCCTGTGGCGCTGCCTCCCGCTCACGCTTGGGATGGGCACGCCGGGGCTCTACCTGCGACGACGCAGCGGAGGCGCGTGGTACTTTCGGGTGCGCGCGACCGACGAGCTCGAACAGGCGCTCGCCGACCTGCGCGGCAAAGCCGCTACGGCCGAACCGGCTGCCCTTCGGTAACGAACTCGCCCAGGCGTCCGAGGGCAATCGCCCCCTGAATGCGGGCCACGAGCGCCGCGACCTGCGCGCGACCGAGCTTGGCCCCGGGGCCGAGGCGCTCGACGCGCTCGAGCGTGGCGCGCGCGAGCACGATGGGAAGCGCCGTGGACGCCAGCAATCCACGCTCGGCGCCCGCCGCTTCAAGTCGGGCGCAGTACCGCGACGCGGCATCCAGTCCGTCGAAGGCGAGCTTGAAGATCCCCGCCCGATCCGCGCCACTGGGGAGGAAACGCCGCCCTTCGGCCGCGTCGGCGTCGGCGTCCTTCAGGATGTTCACCAGCTGCAACCCTTCGCCGAACGCCGAGGCGTCGGCACGCAGCTCTCCGGCGATCGCCGTCAGCTGCTTGCGTCCCAGGAGGAACAACTCGGTGAGCATTTCGCCGACGATGCCGGCGACGGTGTAGCAGTACGCGCGCAGGTCGGCGAGGTCGCGCAGGCGCACCGGGCCGTCCGTCTCGCGCGAGACAAACGTTGCCATGCCGCGCGTGGTGCGCACCGTGTGCCGGGCAATGATCGCCCACGAATCGGGCGCCAGCACGCTCGTCGCCCGCATCACGAACGGGAGATCGCCCAGGAGTTCGAGATAGCCAGCCTCCTCGAGCGGGGGGTCCTCACGCCACGCCGAGGCCAGCTGCTGGGCTTGCGCCTCCACCCGCGCGCCATCCTGCAGCTCGACCAGCGCGGCAAAGGCATCGAGTTCGTCCAGCTTGCGCGCCGTCGTCCAGCGCGTGGCGTCCTCCAGCGTGTCGGCAACCCTGAACAGGAGGTACGCGAGGGTGACCTCGAGCCGCGTGGGCTCGGGGAGCAGCGGGATGGTGAGCGCAAAGGTGCGACTCGACCTCGTCAGCAGGTCATCCAGCCGCTGCCGCTCGCCCGATGTGAGGCGTACTCCAACCGAAGCCTGCCCGGACATCTCCTCTCCTGCGTGGAACGGTCGCCGCCGCAAGAAACGGCGCTAGACACAACATACGTACAAAGCCGGGACGCCGTGCGGTGGTGCCCAGTCACGGCACATCACGCCCGCGCAGGCCCCAGCACATTGGCCGTTCCCCATCAGCGCGAAGGCGGGCTAGCCTCGAATCGCTCCCCGAAGCGAGATTGCCCCCTCGCCGAGTCCCTCCCAGCAGGAGCCCTCCGTGCCCCGAACGTCCGTTCTCGTCGCTGCACTCGTCGTCATGTCCGCACCGCTTGCCGCCCAATCGGGGCGTTCCGCCGACCGGCTGGTGTGGCCGGACGAGGGGCCGCGCACCTGGAAGCCGCGTCCCACCGCGCCCGACATCACCGCGAACGACCTGCGGACGCGACTCTACCAGTTTGCCGACGACTCCATGCAGGGGCGACGGATCGGCGAAGCTAGCAACTACAAGGGGACAGCGTACATCGCGGCCGAGTTCGCGCGGCTGGGCCTCAAGCCGTTGGGGGACAACGGGACGTACTTCCAGGATCTCCCGTTCGGCCCGCAGTCGTACGACGTGGCCACCGCGCGCCTAACGGTGGGCGGGGCACCATTGACGGCAAAGAGCGAGTGGATCCCGATCCTCCCCAATGGCGCGGCAGGCATTGGCGGGAGCGCCGCGTTGAGCGGCGTGCCGACCGTCTTCGGCGGCCGCTGGGGCGACACGACGGCGCTCGATCCGGCGCTGTTCAGGGGGAAGGTCGCGGTCTTCCTCTCGGCGCCCAACGCCCCGGGGAGCTTCTCGGCACCGCGGCCTCCGGTGCTGATGCGCTGCGATTCGCTCCCCGATCGTTTTGGCGCCGCTGCCGCGGTAAAGGCGGCGACCGCGTCCACTCCGGCGGCCGCCGCCCGTCCAACCGGTCCGGTGCTGACGCGGGACACGCGGGCGCAGGGAGCGGGAGCGGTGGGGATCCTGATCGTCGGACTGGAATCGCTCCCGCCGTCGTCCGTGAACGCCGCCTTCGCGGGGCGCATGACGATGCAGCCGCCCAGCAACAGCGCCACCAGCGGAATGGCTGGGGCCACCATCTCCTCGACGGTCGCGGCGCGTCTCTTCGGCAAGGCGCCGGAGCAACTGACGGTGGGAGCGGTGGGCAACGCGGTCACCGCCAACTGGAACTACGAGTGGCGCATGTCGCCGACGCCAGCGCGAAATGTCATCGCCGTGCTTCCTGGTTCGGATCCGGCGCGAGCGAGCGAGTACGTGCTGGTAGGCGCGCACAACGACCACGTGGGGGTGAATCCGACGGCGGTGGACCACGACTCGTTGCGCGCGGTGAACACCGTGACGCGACGCCAGGGCGCTAACGATCCCGCCTGCCGGCCGACCGCCGAGCAGCAGCAGCGTATCGATTCGCTCATCGCCGCAGCGCGTCGCGTTCGCGCCCCGCGTCGCGACTCGATCATGAATGGCGCCGACGATGACGGGTCGGGAACGGTCGTGATGCTCGAAATCGCCGAACGCTTTGCGCGCGAGAAGCCGGCGCGCTCGATCATCTTCATCTCGCACCAGGGCGAGGAGGCGGGGCTGCTGGGATCGCGCTGGTTCAGCGAACACCCCACGGTGCCGCTCACCTCGATCATCGCGGCCCAAAACATGGACATGGTCGGCAAGGGGCGGGTGGACCAGGTGAAGTTCGGCGGCCCTACCTCGGTGCAGATGCTGGGCGCCCGCCGCCTGTCGCGCGAGTTCGGCGACGTGATCGACTCGGTGAACGCGGTGCGCACCGAAACGATGGCGATCGACAAGTCGTGGGACGTGACCGCGAACCCGATGAACCGCTTCTGCCGCAGTGACCAGGTGAACTACGTACGCAAGGACGTCCCCGTCACGTACTTCTCACTCGGGTATGCGCAGGATTACCACCAGCCGACCGACGAGCCGCAATACATCGACTACGAGCATGCAGCGCGATTGGGACGCTTCATCCACGACGTCATGTGGGCGCTTTCCGAACGCCGGGAACGCCCGCGCATCGACGGTCCCGACCCGTCCTATCCGCGTTGTTAGGCACGCGCGGTGCCGCCGCCGTGGCGACGGCCCGCCGCGCCTAACGTCGCACGATCTTCGCCGCGACCGGGACGTCGTCGCTCGCCCAGAGTCGCAGTCCCCCCTCCACGGCGCGGGTATTCCCTCCGCGCCGCGCCTTGGGCGGGAGCTTCTTGAGCTTGTTGACATTGCCTCCGCCGAGCACGACGTAGTCGCACAGCAGCGCCTCGCGCAGGAGCGTGGTGACAATCTCCACGTGCCGCGCCCAGCGCTTGCGCCCGTTGGCCACGATGCCGCGCGTCCCCAGGTAGTCCTCGTATGACTGGCCGCGCCGATACGGCAGGTGCGCCAGTTCGAGCGGCTCCAGTCGTCCATCATCGACGATGGCGCTCCCGAGCCCGGTGCCGAGCCCGAGGAAGAGCATGCGTCCCCCCTCGTAACTCCCCAGCGCCTGCATCGCCGCGTCGTTGGCCACGCGCACCGGCTTGCCGAAGGCGCGCTCGAAGTCCATGCGACGCCACCCGCCCCCCAGGTTGTGCGGCTCCTTGATCGGCCGCCCCGCACGCACCGGCGCCGGATAGCCGATCGAGATCACGTCATATTTCCAGTCGGCGGTGAGGGCGAGCACTCCCTTCACCATCTTCGACGCGGTGAGCGTCGGCCCGGACGGGATCTTCACGGGGGTGCGCCGCCACGAGCCGGCGACCTTCACATTGGTCCCGCCCACGTCCACGACGAGGATCCTCATCGCGCAGACCTCACAGTGCGTCGTTCATTCATTGCGGATCGTTCCATCCTCCCACGTCGATCGTTAGGTGTTCGGCGCTGGCCGGGCCCCAGCTTCCGGGTTGATACAGTTCGGGCTCGCTTGCGGCACTGATGAGCGGATCGACGATGCCCCACGCCGCCTCGACGGCGTCCTGCCGCGCAAAGAGCGTGGCATCGCCGTCCATCGCATCGCCGATGAGTCGCTCGTACGCGTCCATTTCATCGGCCCGCTTGTGGCGCGCGAGCGCCAGCTCGGTCGGTTCTCCTTCCATCGCCTCACCCGGACGCTTGGCGCTGACGCCGAGGGCGATCGACACGTCGGGGCCCAGCCGAAAGCGCACATAGTTTCCCATCGCGGGGAGCGATTCCTTGAACACCACGCGAGGGGGCGACTGGAATTCGACGAGCACTTCGGTGGCGGTGCGGGCGAGCGACTTGCCGGTGCGCACGAAGATCGGGACGCCGGCCCATCGCCACGAATCCACGCGCAGTTGCATCGCCGCGTAGGTCGGCACACGCGAGTCGGGCGCGACGCCTTCCTCACGGCGATACCCCTCGAATTGTCCCACCACCATGTGACTGGGATCGAGCGGCGGGATGGAGCGCAGCACCTTGGCCTGCTCATCGCGAATCGCCTCGGCGTATGCCGACGTCGGGGGTTCCATCGTCAGGAAGCCAACGACCTGCAGCAGGTGATTCTGGATCACGTCGCGAATGACGCCGGTCTCCTCGTAGAACTTGCCGCGCCCCGACACGCCCCGCCAAGGCTTGCCCCTTGTCGTCCACGACCGCATTCGCGGTCGCAGTGCCCGACCCTGCCTCGGCTGGCCCTGCCTAGCCGCGTCCTGC
Source organism: uncultured Gemmatimonadaceae bacterium (assembly GCA_964560345.1). Lineage (GTDB taxonomy): Bacteria > Gemmatimonadota > Gemmatimonadetes > Gemmatimonadales > Gemmatimonadaceae > SCN-70-22. The sequence goes on along the minus strand of CAZLLP010000203.1, from coordinate 300 downwards.
CCCTGCATGAACTCGGAAGCGCGTACTGCGCCGCGAGGCACACCGGACCTTGCACTGCACGGCCTTGCCCAGCACTGCCTTGCCCAGCCGGATCATGGTCGACACCGAGGTGCCGGTTCTCGCCACGCCTTGCACTGCCCAGCAACGCACTTGCCCTCTCTTGCCGCGAAAAGGGTCCGGCTGACGATGCCGGATCACACCTCGCCTTGCCGGGCCTTTCCACTGCCCGCCAAGAAACGGTCGACCGGAGGTGTCCCGGTCGAGAGCCCACGTTCCCGCCCCCCCCCGCCTCCCCCAACC
>CAZLLP010000202.1:0-9021 GCA_964560345.1 uncultured Gemmatimonadaceae bacterium | reverse complement strand
TTCGCGGGTGAGCGTGGAGTCGTAGATCTTCGCGGTGGAGAGCATGAGCTGCGTGAGGCCGATGGCCCCCGCCTCGCTCAGCGCCGATTCCTTGAAATCGCTCTCGAGCTTGACCAGCGGAAATGCCAGGTCGGGGTCGATGCGCTCGGAGACTGCCGCGTCGTAGATGGCGCCGGCCAGGTCGGCCGGGATGGCGTACTTATGGGAGAAATGGAAGATCCGGTTCCAGCGCTCGAGCTGGGCCGAGGCGAGGCGGAGGTCGCCACGCGCCTGTTCGATCTGGTTCTGGAGTCGCTGGACTTCGGCCCGTTCGGCCAGTGTGCGCCGGAGGGGGGTCGCGGTCGCCTCGGAGGGCTCCCAGTTCCTGGCGGCCATGGTTCCAGCGGTAAGCACCCCCGCCAGCATGATCGCCCCTCGGACTCTCCGCTTTCGTCGCTCCGCGTCGCCGCGGTGCACGTACGACTTGCTGAGATCCTTCATGAATGCCTTCCTCTATCGTCATCCGCTCGAGCCTAAATCCGGCAAGCCGGATGGTTCGATCGGATCATGATGAAGCGGCGGGCTTCGTTACCCCCTTACCCAGTCCCCACTTTTCCCGCCGCGCTTCTCGATGAGAGAAATCTGGCCGATCTCCATCCCCTTATCCACCCCCTTGGCCATATCGTAAAGTGTGACCAAGCTCACACTTACGGCCATTATGGCCTCCATTTCCACCCCCGTGGAACCGGCGGTTTTTGCCGTTGCTTCGACCCGGACGCCGGGGAGCGAAGCGTCCAGGGAAAGCTGCAACTGAATGTCAGATAGAGCGATAGGATGGCAGAGCGGGACCAGTTCGGCGGTCCGTTTGGCGGCCATGATCCCGGCGATCTTTGCCACCGTGAGCACGTCGCCCTTGGCGATCTGATTATCGCGAATCAGAGCAAGAGTTTCGGGGCGCATGGTGATTGCCCCCCCCGCCCGGGCCATCCGCTGCGTCGACGCCTTGGCCGAAATGTCGACCATTTTGGCGGCGCCGGCGTCGTCGGTGTGAGACAAACTGTTCATGGGAGGACGGGAAGACGGGAAGACGGGAAGACGAGATGAACGTCTGCATTTCCAACGATTCCGACTGCCAACTACGAGCCCAGGATCCTGGTCAGTTCGCCTAACAGGTTGGCGGTGACGAGCTGCGGGTTCACGTTGCCGCCGGCCATCAGCTTGGACTCTTCCACGAGCGACATGGCGCGGGCGGCGTTGCGGGCGGCGCGTTCGTCGGACTTCTGGACGGCCAGGCGGGTGCGGTCGTGCAGCGCGACGCTGAGCGCCTCGAGGATGTCGGTGAAGGCGCCGCGGGCCCCGGCGCTCCCCTGCGCCAGTGATACCCGGAGGGCGCGGGCGCGGTCACCGCTGAGCGCCACCTCGAGCAGCTTGCGGGCGGCCTCGCTGGCGGCGCTGGTCTCCTGCGTGGCGAGCAGCCGCCCGGGGGCGCCCCCCGCCAGGCGCACGCGCTCGTCGATGCTCGCCGGGAGCTTGGCCTTGTCGAGCACCTCCTTCACCAACGGCTCGGCCAGCCACTCGCGCATCGCCGACTCGCCGAGCGGGGCGACGCGGACCGCGACGACCCGTGAGCGAATGGTCGGGAGGAGCGCCCCTGACGCGCTCGACGTCAGGATGATGTTGGTGTCGGCCGGCGGCTCCTCGAGGAGCTTGAGGAAGGCGTTGGCCGCCGGTGCCTCGGCGTTCTCCTGCGGTGGCGACATGCGGTCGGCTTCACCGACGATGATCACCTTGTGCCTCGCCATGGCCGGAGTGATCGACGCCATCTGTACCAGCAGGCGCGACGTCGCCACATAGATCCCGTCGCTTCCCGGTGGCGGGGCGTAGAGCCCGTGCGCCGCCGCACGCTCCTGCACCGACTCGTTCAGGTCCTGCTTGATCTCGTCGAGCGATGGGTCGGCGTCCTTGAGCTTGGGACGCGGAAAGACCCAGATCAGGTCGGGATGCGTGAGCTCGGCGGTGTAGCGGCATTGGCGGCAGGCGCCGCACGGCTGCACCGGCCCCTCGCACAGGATGGCCTGGGCGAGCCAGAGCGCGAGGCGCTGCTTCCCGATCCCTCCTTCTCCGTGCAGGAGAAGGCTCTGCGGAAGGATTCCGCGCGAGAGCGCGTCCGACAGGCGCGCGCGCAGGGTCTCGTGACCGTGGATCGGGACGATGGGCATGGGCGAAATATGTGCGGCCACCCCAGCGATGCGAGGGACGGCGATGCGTCCCTCGCGATGCGACCGTCAGCGCAGCGGCGGAACCGTCGATGGCGGGCGACGGTGCCGTGTCCCCTGTTCATATGAATAGGCGAGCTTGAACAGCGTCCCCTCGGCAAACGGGCGGGCGAGCAACTGGAGGCCGGCCGGGAGGATGCCGCGCGTGTAGCCCATCGGGACGGTGATCGCCGGGAAGCCGGTCGAGGGGGAGAAGACCTGCGAGTTATCGCCCCCCGGGGTGTTGAGATCGCCGATGAGGCGCGGCGGGTTGCTCCAGGTGGGATAGGCGACGGCGTCGAGCTTGAGCGAGTCCATGAGGTGACGCAGGGCGACGCGCAGTCCCTCGCGGTAGCGCTCGCGCGCCTGACACCCGGGGCTCTCGGCGGGCGTCTCGGTCACGCGCACGGCGGCCTCGAGCCGGGCCTGGATCGACGGGTGGTAGCGCCCTGACTTGAGGATCTCGTCGACGGTGCGAACCGGAGGGCGGGAGTCGGCGACGCGGGCCATGTAGCCGTCGAAGTCGTACTTGAACGGCGAGCAGGCGCCGGATTGCAGCCGACGGAGCGAGTCGAGCGTCGGGATGGCGACCGGGTCGATCACCGTCGCACCGAGCCGCTTGAGGTCGTCGAGCGCGCGGGCAAAGACCGCCTTCACTTCGGCGTCGAGCGTGGGGGTGTCGTAGGCGGCGTGGAGGACGCCGATGCGGGCGCCGCGCAGGCCGTCGGCGCGCAGCGAGTCGGCATAACGAGGGATAGTGCGCCCGCGCGCGGCGGCGGTGACCGGATCGCCCGAATCCTCGCCAGCGATGACCTGGAAGACGGCGGCGGCGTCGGCGACGGTACGCGTCATCGGACCGGCAATGTCCTGCGAATCGAAGAGCGGGACGACGCCGTTGCGGCTGGTGAGCCCCATGGTGGAGCGGATCCCGACCAGCGCCTGGTGCGCCGAGGGGCCGCGGATCGAGTTGCCGGTGTCGCTCCCGAGTCCGACCGCGCCGAAGGACGACGCCACGGCGGCGGCTGTACCGCCGCTCGAGCCGGCGGTGACGCGATCGAGCGAATAGGGATTGCGGGTGTAGCCCGCCAGGATCGAGCTCACCGTCTCGTTAGGGGAGAAGGCGAGTTCGGCCATGTTGGACTTGGCGAGCACAATGGCGCCGGCGGCGCGGATGCGTTGCACCTGGAAGGCATCGCGCGTGGGCTGCCATCCCTTGAGTGCCAGCGTTCCGGCGCTCGTCGGGAGGTCGACGGTCTCGAAGTTGTCCTTCACGATCGTCGGGACGCAGTGCAGCGGTCCCACGAACCCTTCGCGCTGGTACCGTCGGTCGAGCGAGTCGGCGGTGGCGAGCGCGTTGGGGTTCACCACGACGAGGGCGTTGATCCCCGGACCGTTCTTGTCGTACGCCTCGATGCGCCGCAGGTAGCCCTGCACGAGTTGGCGGCACGACAGCGCGCCGTTGCGCATGGCGGCATGGAGGTCGGCGATGGTCGCCTCCTCGATGATGACCGGCGCCGCGGGTGCGGCGACGGGCGTTGCGGCTGCCGGCGTCTGCGCCGCGAGCGGCAGCGCGAGGAGACCGGTCGCGATCGGAATCAGGACACGCGGATTCATCGAATGCCTCTCAAGGCGTCTCGGTGGTGACTAGTCGCCGGCGTGGAGGGCGTCGCGCAGGGCGTCGCCCAGGATGTTGATGGTGGCCACCGCCAGCAGGATCATCGCCCCGGGGAAGACGGCGAGCCATGGCGCGTTGAACAGCGAGACCTGCGCGCCGCTCAGCATGTTGCCCCAGCTTGCGGCCGGCGGCTGCACGCCGAGGCCCAGGAACGAGAGCGCCGACTCGGTCAGCAGTGCGCTCCCCATGCCTAACGTGGCGTTGACGAGGATGGTAGGCCAGAGGTGCGGGAGCAGGTGCCGTACGAAGCGGGGGAGGGGGCGCTCCCCGAGCGCGACCGCCGCCTCGACAAAATCCTGGTGCTTGAGGGCCAGGAGTTCGCCGCGCACCAGGCGCGCGAGTCCCATCCATGAGGTGGCGCCGATGGCCACCACCAGCGTGACCACCGACGGACCGATGAACGCCAGCACGGTGATGACGACGAAGATCGCCGGGATGGCCAGCGCCGCGTCGGTGAGCCGCATCAGGAGGCTGTCGATACGGGGGCGCGAGAGCGCCGCAACGGCGCCGACCGACGTGCCCAGGGCGACCGCGAGCAGCATGGCGGCGGCACCGGCGGCCAGCGAGACGCGCGCCCCCACGAGCAGTCGCGCGAGGACGTCGCGACCACTCTCGTCGGTGCCGAGCGGGTGCCCGGCGCCCGGCGGGGCGGCGGCGCGCGCGAAGTCGAGCGCGTCGGGGTCGACGCGGTAGACCACGGGGCCGGCCAGCGCCGCGAGGACGAGGACCACCAGGATCACCACCGACAGTTGCAATCGGCGGCGCGGCGTCATGCGAGCTCCCACCGCGACTCAGGCATCGAGCCGAATGCGCGGGTCGAGCACGAGATAGGCGAGGTCGACCAGGAACGACGCGAGGAGCACCCCCCCGGAGACGAGCAGGGTGATCCCCAGGACGAGCGGGTAGTCGCGGGCGAGCGCGGCCTCGATGCCCAATCGCCCCATGCCGGGCCAGGCGAAGACGGTCTCGGTGATCGCCGCGCCCCCCACGAGTCTCGGCAGCTGCAATCCGATGACGGTCACCACCGGGACGAGGGCATTGCGCATCGCGTGGCGCCATCGCACCCCGCGATCGCCGACGCCCTTGGCGCGCGCGGTGCGCACGAACGGCCGCGCGAACTGGCGCCGCGCGCTGGTGCGTGTGTAGCGCAGCAACTCGGCGGTGCCGGCGGCGGCGAGCACGATTGCAGGCAGGACGAGGTGCCGCAGTCGATCGGCGAGCGACGCCTCGCCCCCGACCGTCTCGGCTCCCCCCGCGGGGAGGACGCCCCAGTACACGGCGAAGACGAGGATGGCGACGATCCCGAGCCAGAAGACGGGGACCGAGATCGCGCCGAGCGCCAGCGCCCCGGCGATGCGGTCGAGCCAGCCCCCGGGGCGCTCCGCGCACCAGGCGGCGACGGGGATGGCGACCACGATCGTGAGGAGGAGCGCGGCCCCCGCCAGCAGCAACGTGTTGGGGAGGCGCTGGGCGATCGTGGAGATCGTGCTCGTCTCGTACAGGAACGAGTTCCCGAGGTCCCCACGAGCCAGCGACGCGATCCAGCGCACGTACTGCTCGGGGAGCGGGCGGTCCACTCCGAGGCGCGAGGCAATGGCCTCGCGCTCCGCAAGGCTCAGTTTGGGATCGGCGAGCAGCGCCGGTCCGCCTGGGGCGGCGTGCACGATGCCAAAGGTGACCGTGCCAACCAGGAAGAGCACGAGGATCGCGTGCCCGAGCCTGCGCAGGAGGAACCCCGCCATCGCGGCCCGCTACTGCGCGCGCATGGCGAAGCGCTCGCTGTGGCGGAGCGCGTCACGAATGCCGAGCGTCGGCAATCCCTGCAAGCGCGACGACACAGCCTGGATCTCGCGCGGGAAGAAGAGTACGATCACCGGCGGGTCGTTCACCTCGAGCGCCTGGAATGCCCGGTAGATCTGGCGGCGCGCGGTCGAGTCGAGCGTGGCGCGGCCGAGCGCGAGTAGCGAGTCGGCGGTCTTGTTGGACCAGTGGACGTTGTTGTTGTCCTGGCCCGTGTGATAGAACGCGAACTGGTCCGGATCGGGAGGGGTCGTCCACCAGGTGAGGATGGCGTCGAAGTTGCCAGGGAGGATGCGGTCGCGCACCAGCGCGGCAAACTCCATCGTGCGCAGCGAGACGTCGACGCCGAGCTTGCGCAGGTCCTGCTGCACGGCCAGCGCGGTCTGCTCGCGCGTTGGGTTCCCCTTGTCGAGCAGGAGATCGAAGCGGAACGGCGCCCCCGACGCGTCGCGCAGCGTGCCGTCCGTGCCGCGATGCCACCCGGCAGCCGCAAGCATGACGAGCGCCGAATCGGGGTCGTAGGGGATGGGTTGGAGCGAGTCGGTGGTGTAGTCGCGCAGCGCCACGGGGATCGTCCCGACGGCGGCGTCGGCGTATCCGCGCAGGACGCCCTTGATGATCGCCTCGCGATTGATCGCCATGGCCAGCGCGCGCCGCACCTGCGGGGTGCGAAAGTGCGCGCGCGCGACGTTGAGGCCGATGTAGTAGTGCTGGACCACCGGCACCTGCAACACCTCGACGCCGGGGACCCCCTGCACGCTGGCCAGGTTGGCCGGCTCCAGCGTGATGAGGTCGAGCTCTCCCGCGCGCAGTTGCGCCACCTGCGCGTTGAGTTCGGGGACGACCTTGAAGACGATGCGATCGAGCTTGGGCGCCTCGCCGTAGTAGCGCGGATTGCGCACCAGCGTCACCGACGCGCCGGGCGACACGTCCTGCACCATGAACGGCCCCGTCCCCACCGGATGCTTGCGGTTGAAGTCGGTGGAGGCGCTGAGCGGCTTCCCCTGCAACAGATGCTTGGGGAGGATGCCGGCGTTGTAGCCGAGCAGGGTGAGGAAGGGGGCGAACGGGGCGCGGAGGCGGAAGGTGACCGTGAGCGAATCGTCGACGTCGACGCCGGCGACGGCAGCAAAGTCGGAGCGAAGTCGCGAGCCTGACGAGAGGTCGAGGATCTGGTCGAAGGTGAACTTGACATCCTGCGCCGTGAACGGCTTGCCGTCGTGCCAGGTGACGCCCGGGCGCAGCTTGAAGGTCGTGCGCAGGCCGTCGTCGCTCGTGGTCCAGCTGAGCGCGAGGTCCGGCGTGGGGCGCAACTGCTCATCCGGGCGCACGAGCCCCGGGAAGATGACCTTGTTCACCATCACCGACCCGATGTCGGGGGCGATGACCGGATCGAGAATCGGATCGTTGATGAGCGGGATGCGCAGCGTCCCACCCGCGCCAGCGGCGGCTCGCGTGTCGGCACTCGCGGTCTCGCCGCGTGAACGCTCGCCACCACCGCAGCCGATGACGAGGGCGAGCGCTCCAACGATGAAACACTGGAGCGCGCGCGGACGGCGCGCTGGGGCAGACCTGTCCTCACCGTGGGTCACGCCATCGCCTCTTCGACCGTCCGTCGCGCGTCGCGCAACGCCGCGATCAGCCGGTTTTCTCCGCGCAGGAGTTGCGTACGCAGGAAGCCAAGATCCCCCGCCGCCATGCTCGGCGCGTTGAGTGCCGGCGACAGGTCGGGGAGCGCCGGCGTCGTCTCGGCCGGGTCATGGAAGAAGGCGGGGCCTCGTGTGTAGTTGACCGGCACGAGGAGCCGGGCGAGTCGGCGGATGGCATGGTTCACCTTCTTCGCGGCGGGATCGCCGGCGGTCCCCGCCGCAGCCTTGCAGGCGTACGTGCCTAACGCCTCGAGCGCGGCGTCGAGTTGGGCGATCGCGGCGCGCGCGCGCGCAAAGTCGTACGTCGTCCCCACCGCCGCCTGATACGTGTCGAGCGTGGCGTTGAAGGTGCCGAGCGTCTTGCGAAAGTTGAACGGGGCGATGGTGGCGTTGGCGACGCCCATCACCGCGGCGAGGTAGATCTTGATGTCCTTGAGGAGGATCTCGCGATCGGCGATGTGGATGAGGTCTTCCTCGGTGTGCCAGGCGATGTTGGCGCCGCATCCGCCGACGGCGTAGTAGCCCAGCTCCTCGCGGTGCGAGTCCTTCATGGTCGAGAGGAGCATGAAGAACGACGAGATCCCGATGTTGTTGAAGGAGTAGTCGCCGGCCTGGTGCGGACGTTCGCCCTGCGATTCCTGTCCGGTGATGTCGCGGATGACAGACTGGCAGAACGCCTCGGTTTCATCCATCCACGAGATGTCCTTGTACTCGGTGGCCCAGCGGCACCCCGGTGAGTCACAGTTCACCTGCGCGATGCAGTGTTCGTACAGGTCGATGGCGAAGGCGTCGGCAAACCATGTGCTGCCGGCGTAGCGACCGGTGGAGTGTCCCGGCCACCAGGCGATCTTCACGCTGCGCTTGAGCGACGCGCGGTTGTGCCAGAGGACGCGGGCAATCTCGAGGAGGGTGGCGTCGCCGACGGCGTTGTCGCCGATGCCGTAGTCCCACGAGTCGTAGTGCCCGTGCAGGAGCACGAACGCCTCGGGCTCTTCGGTCCCCGGGATCGTGACGACGGGGATGGGCGACTCCCACCACCCTTCGGTGACCTCGCTGGTGAGCGTGACGCTGGCGCCGGCCTTGGCCATCTCGATGAGCGCCTGCCCGTCAGGATTGTTGACCGCGACGACCGCCATCTTCGGCTTGCGCGGCAGGTCGCGCAGGTCGGGGGTTCCCCAGACGGTGGTGCAAATTCCCCAGTGCGGGTTGTGTCCCGGGTTCACGGCGATCATCCCGATCGCGCCGCGCTCCTGGAAGTACGACACCTTCCCCGGCATCCCGAAGCCTTCGCTGAGCACGATCTTCCCCGTCAAGTCGACGTCGGCGTCGCTCACGAAGCCCTTGGTGAACATCTCGTCGGCGTTGCGCGCGTAGCGGGCGGGGACGTAGGCGAGAGGGGCGGTGATGCCCCCCGGGTACGGGACCGACATCGCCATCGGCTTGGCGCGGAACTCCTGCGCCCCCGCCTTGAGGCTCGCCTTGCCCGGGAGGGAGAGGAAGAGCGTGGGGCGATGCACCTCCACCGGGACGCCGAGCCGCGTTAGGCGATCGACGATCTCGCCGGCGGCGGTGTTCACGTCATCCGGATGCTCGCGCTTGAGCGTCGGGAATCGCTCGATGGGTGCGCAGGGGTCGTCGAGGGAGACGGCGGCGATGCACGCGG
>CAZLLP010000201.1:0-9142 GCA_964560345.1 uncultured Gemmatimonadaceae bacterium | reverse complement strand
CTGCCCCGGTTGGTTGCGCCCGGCCTTCGCCTTCCCCGGTCCCGTGTCCGGCGCGTCAGGCGCCGGACTTCCACCCGCCTCCGGCGCCGCGCCCCTCTCGGCAACTACAGCCGGGCCTCCCAGCGTCGCCGCCCCGCCGGTGTCGCTCTCCAGTCCCGCCCCCGCTTCCATGCGCGCCGAATAGCCGCCACCGTCGCCACGCGACGGAAGCCCGCCACGGGGCGGCGGTCCCCCTCCCCTGGGCGGTGGGACGCGCCCCTCCTGCACGCGCGGCGTGTCGATCGGCGTCTCGCGACGTCCGGGCGCTTCGGCGCGCGGCGCCGAGTCCCCCGCGACCGGCGGGCCGGCGCGATACCCGGCGCGCGGGTCGCCGCCCGTGGGGGCGGGGCGCGTCGACGGCTGCGGACGCGGCGCGCTGGTGCCGCCGCCACCGCCGCCGCCTCCACCCACCTCCCGCAGCACCGACTCGAGGTCGAGCGTGCGATCGAGCAGGGCGAAGCGCACCAGCAGCGTCTCGAGCAGAAGTTGCTGCTGCCCGCTGCGCCTGAAGCGCGGCTCCAGCTCAGCCACGGCGTTGAGCATGCGCAGGATGTCGCCGGCGGCGAGGCGGTCCTTGCGAGCCTCGAGCGCCTCGCGGGCCGTGGCGCTCACCTCGACCTCCTTGGCGCCTAACGACAGGGCCAGCTGCGCGCGCAGGATGTCGCCCAGCCCGGCCAGGAACTGCCCGAGGTCGACGCCGAGGTCGACGAGGCGACCCACCAGCGCGAAGACGTCGCCGGCGCGCCGTTCGGCGATGACGTCGAGCAGCGCGATGTACTCGTCCTCGGCCACCAGCCCCAGCGCCTCGCGCACGCGCTGCGCGGTGACGCCGCCGTCGCCTAACGCCAGCACCTGGTCGGTGAGCGACAGGGCGTCGCGCATGGAGCCGTCGGCGGCGCGGGCAATCATCCCCAGCGCCTCGGGCTCGAACGGCACCCCCTCCTCGCCCAGCACCGCCCCCACGCGCTCGCGAATGTCCCCCGGCCCCATGCGCCGGAAGTCGAAGCGTTGCAGCCGCGAGAGCACCGGTGCCGCGGCCTGCGCGATCTTCTGCGGTTCGGTTGTCGCAAAGACAAAGACGACGCGCGGGGGGGGCTCCTCGAGGATCTTCAGCAGCGCGTTCCACGCCTCGCGCGTGAGCATGTGCGCTTCATCGACGATGTAGACCTTGTAGCGCCCTTCGCCCGACGGCGCGTACATCGCCCGCTCGCGCAGCTCACGCGCGTCGTCCACACCGCGGTTGGAGGCCGCGTCGATCTCCACCACGTCGAGCGAGGCGCCCCCGCTCCAGATGCGCGTGCAGCTCGTGCACTCGCCGCACGGCTCGCCGTCGGCGCGCTTGTTCTCGCAGTTGAGCGCCATGGCCAGCACGCGCGCCAGCGTCGTCTTCCCCACCCCGCGCGGCCCGCACAGCAGGTAGCCGTGCGCGACGCGCCCGCGGGCGATGGCGCCCTTGAGCGTGTTGGAGACGTGCGACTGGACGGCGACCGTCGCGAAGTTCTTGGGACGGTACTTCCGGGCGAGAGCTATCAAATGCGGAAGACGGGAAGACGGGAAGACGAGAAGACGGGTGACAGCAGCAACGCACGCGTCTTCCTGGAGTGGCGAGGGATGACTCTCAACTCGCCTGCCTCAAATTGGCCCGCATCGCTCGGTGGCGGGAGTGGCGGGCGGCGGGAGTGGGGCAATAAAAACGCGCGGGGCTCTGACGAGCGCCCGCGCGAATACTCCAGGTCTGACGAAGCAACGCAAGACATCGCGTACCGCTGCTACCTTCGGGGTCCTCACGGGGTTGGCGCGCTTCCGCCCTCCGGGACCTGGAGCGAGGAGTAGTCTAGTCGGACGCCTCCCCACCGACAACGGGGGTGGCGAAAGCTACTTGCGCGGAATCGCTGGCCACTCGCTGGTGTCGCCGAGGGCACGCCAGGCTTCATCGAGCCCCTCGAGCACCGCTTCCCCGGCCTGCTCCACCTGCTCCCGCGACACGTCGAGGTGCAGCACCGCACGCACGCGCGTCGGGGTCCACACCCCCACCTTCACCCCATGCTCCGCCACGCGCCGCACCACGTCGTGCGCCGAGAGTCCGGGGGTGAGGTCGATCATCACGATGTTGCTGTCGGGCGGCACGACGGTCGCCGCGATGGCCCGGTCGACGATGAGCGAGAACTCGGTCGCGTGCTCGTGATCCACCGTCAAGCGATCGCGATTGTGCTCGACGCCGTAGAGCGCACCGGCGGCGAGGATCCCGCTCTGCCGCATCACCCCGCCCAGCCGCTTGCGATGCTCGTTGGCGCGCTCCATGACTTCATCCGAGCCCACGAGCGCCGCTCCGGCTGGGGCACCGAGCCCCTTGGAGAACGAGACCATCACGGTGTCGGCGTAGCGCGCAAACTCGTGCAACGGCGTTCCCGAAGCAGCCGAGGCGTTCCACAGTCGCGCGCCATCCAGGTGCACGGCGCAGCCGTGGTTGCGCGCCACGTCGTGCATGGCGCGAATCCCGGCCAGCGGCGTCACCAGCCCGCCGGCTCCGTTGTGCGTGTTCTCCAGGCAGACCAGCGACGCGCGCGGTGCACTAGACGAGGGCGCGCGAAAGGCGCGCTCGAGCGACTGCGCATCCATCATCGGCCCTTCGCCCTGTACGGTGCGCAGCTGCACGCCGGCGATCGCCGCTGCTCCGACCATCTCCCAGTCGTTGATGTGCGACCCGTAGTCGGCGTAGATCTCCGTCCCGCGCTCAGCCAACGTCCAGATGGCGCACTGGTTGGCCATCGTCCCCGACGGGAAGAACAGCGCGCGCTCCTTGCCGAGGAGCTGGGCGACGGTTTCCTCGAGTCGACGCGTGGTTGGATCGCCATCGAGGAAGTCGTCGCCGACCTCGGCCTCGGCGATAGCACGTCGCATCTCGGGCGACGGCTTGGTGACGGTATCGGAGCGGATGTCTATCGTCATGGCGAAAGCGCGAATGTGATGGGCGTTACGCAAAGTAATGCGAGAAGTGCGGACGGGAGACTGGAGACGGGAGACGGGAGTGCGGCGCGCTTCGCGCGCCGGCAACGCTATTCCCGTCCGTGTCGCCATGGGCTCGCGGCAAGATTCGGTGAAGCACCGCGCGCGGCGCAGCCGCGTGCACTCCCGTCTCCCGTCTCCCGTCTATGTCTCCAGCCTCTCCCGCTGCAACCTCCTCACGCGCCTGAGCTCATGCGCTTGCGACACTTCGCCGCCGATGATGAAGATCAGCGCCGCGTAGTACACCCAGAACACCAGCGACACGATCACGTACAGCGTCCCGGTGTAGATCGACCCCGGGTCGAAGGAGCGGGTGAAGGCGGTCCAGAGATTCCGGGCCAGTTCGAGCAGGAGCCCCGAGGAGAGCGCCCCCACCAGCGCCTGCTGCCAGCGGATCTTCCGGTTCGGGAGGTATTTGTACAGCGCCCAGAAGGTGGCGACCATCAGCGCCAGGGCCAGGATGCGGCCGATGTAGTACTCGAGTCGCCCCATCACGTCGCCGCGCAGCCCGAATTCCACCAGGAGCGAGATGCCGCGCGTGGTGGCCAGCGCCAGGTAGGTGCTGAGGCCGAAGTACACGACGAGGAGGATCATCGAGTACACGGTGATCTGCACGTCGAACCACTTCCCGGCGATGATCCCGCGCGCCGTTTCGATGTCGAAGATCTCGGCCAGCACGCTGCGCAACGACCCAAACAGCCGAGTGGAGAACCAGACGAAGGTCATGGCGCCCCAGATGCCTAACGCCCCGCGTGCGGCGATGACGTCGGCGAGCATGCGCGTCAGCGCGACGTCGGTGGCCTCGGTGTGCGGCGGGAGAAAACGGTTCATCAGCAGCCGCACTTCACCCAGCGACGCATCGGGGGTCAGGCTCAGCGCGTAGACGAGCCCCGTGATGACAAGCAGGACGAACGGGACAGCGGCGAGGAGGATGTTGAACGCGATCCCCCCGGCGAGGAAGAAGATGTCGTCCTCGCTGCTGTTGACCCAGACGCGCCGCACATAATCGCGGAACGCGTCCCAGAAGCGCCCCAGGACAACCCCCGGCGACACACTGGGCGTCGCCGAGGGCGGGGGCGGATCAGTCGGCAGTGACGTCGCGCTCTGGGGCGGCGCCGTCATGCGACTTGCGCTGTGCGTCGGCCAGGCGCTGCTCGAGTTCATGCCGAGCGTCGCGCGCGGCCGCCCGTCCTTCTTCGACCGCACGGGAGAGTTCACGCCGCTTGTCGCGAATGGCCCGACGCGACTCGCCAAGGGTTTCCTCGAACTTCTCGCGCGCCCCGTCGACGAGGTCGCGTCCACGCGCGCGCGTGTCGTCGACCAGCACCGATGCACGATCGCGCAGATCCTCGGCGCGGTCCTTCAGGTCGCGCCCGTAGTCACCCGCGACGCGACGCGCGCGCCTGGCCTTGCGGCGAATGAGCTGCCGCGTCTCCTCACCGCTGGCCGGGGCGAAGAGCAGCGCCAGCCCGGCGCCGATCGCCATCCCCGCCAGCAGCGCGGTCATCGTCGAACCACCAGAACGACGTTCGATGATCACCCGATCATCATCCATATCCGTGCGAGCCATGGTACCCTCCTGGGCTTTCGCCCGGCGTGGGACTCTCGTTCGCGTGCGTTCGGTTCATGCCGGCGGCCGTGACGCGCCGCCGGGTTCCGCCAGATGCAACCCTAGTCGCTGAGCGTCGCGTCGTCCGGTGCGGCTTCCACCACGATGTGCCCCGGCGTCCCCGGCATCGGGCGATGGATCGCCAGCGGCTTCACCGTGTGCTTCACCGCTGCCTTGGTCCCGCCAATCCCCAACTGCGTGAACAGGAAGGCGAACTTGGCGTCGTACGCTGCGGCCAGTTTGGCCTTGGTGTCGGCGTCGAGCTCCCACAGCTCCTTCTTGAAGGGGCCCAGCGCCCGCTTGCGGCTCTTGTAATAGAACTGCTCGTCCGAATCCGACGGCTTGCGCTCCTCGGCCGCGTTGGTGCGCAGCCAGCCATAGATCTCCTCGCGCAACGTGGCGGGGAGGTGATCGTACAGCATGTTCTGGAAGTTGGTGGCCAGATGGATCTCGCCCGTCTCGGTGCGCGGGAAATGATGGAAGGCGTCGTCAGGGAGCGTCGAAGCGCCGTGCTGCACCGCGCCACACATCCCGTATTCGTCGCGGGCGATCTTGGAGAGGTCTTCCAGCGTCTTGAGGTCGAGCGAGACCGCGGCGATCGTGCCGTCGGGGAGGACGATTCCGCCGTGCGACGTCCCCGACTGCACCGAGATCTTCGAGAGCCCCGCGGCCCCCGGCGCCACCTTGGCCAGCTCGGCGTTGAAGCCGTCCATGAAGGCGCGCAGTTCGGCGACGGTCGAGTTCTCCGTCCCCACTTCGCCAATCTCGCCGCCGATGGAGATGGTCACGCCCTTCGGCTCCTGCGAGCGGATGTAGGCGGTGATGGCGGCGCACTCCTCGTAGTTCTTGCGCTGCTGCTCCACGAGCGTCGCGTGCGACAGGTCGACCAGCGTCGAGGTGTCGACGTCGATGTTGTAGAAGCCGGCGGCAATGGCCTCATCGGCCAGCTTCTTCACGTTCCCCACTTCGGCGACCGGATCGGCCGCGTACTTCTTGTGGTTGACCTGGAAGTGGTCGCCCTGGATGAACAGCGGGCCGCGATACCCCTCACGCAGCGCCGCGGCAATCAGCACGGCCACATACTCGGCGGGACGCTGGTCGGTGTAGGCGATTTCGGAGCGGGCAATCTCGAGGATGAACGCGCCGGCATCCATCTGCTTGGCCACGCGGAAGATCGAGCGCGCCGTGTCGTACGTGGCGCCGCGGATGTTCATCGCCGGAACGGTGAAGCCCCCCTTCACTTCGCCGCGTCCGCGCGCCGAATACAGCTCGTGAATCGACGCCGGACGCACGCCAACCGCCTGCCCAATCTCCCACAGGAGCCAGCGCGCATAGTCGCGCGCCTCCGGCGTCCCGAAGACCGCATCGCGCACCAGACCGTCGAGCTTGTCCGACGCGAGTGCGGAGGCGTCGTGCACGGTGACGGTGGAATCGACGCGGGTGACGGCGTCGCCGAGAGCAGCGTGAGCGATGGTCGGTGCGGACATGGGGAGTGCGTTGAAGTGATGGACAGCCTGTGGCGCGGACAAGATACCGATTTCCCCCGGGTCACGCATCGCGCGGGACCGGGACGTTACGCCGGGGATTTCACCCAATCACCCGCGCGGGGTTGGGCTGCGGAAGCTGCTCGAACTCGCGACGCGCGGCATCAAAGCCGGGGCGCCCCATCATTCCGTAGGTGAAGCGCTTGCCAAGCTCGACACCGGGCTGGTCAAAGGCGTTCACCCCGTACAGCGCGCCAGCGTAGGCGGTCGCGATCATGAAGAACATCATCAGCGATCCCAGGTGCCACGGATCGACCTGATCGAGGGTGATCGTCATGCTCGGGCGCCCGCGAGTAGCCAGCGCCCCCGCCGTCGCGCGCCGTTCGATGTTGAGCAGTTCCCACAGCGAGTGCCCGCCCAGGTAGGCGAGGTCGGGGACATCGGCGTGCGCCCCGGGAATGGTCACGTCGCGCTCCGGGCTCTTCACGGCCAGGAAGGTGACCGTCTTGTCGAGCGGTCCCTCCATGAAGAGTTGCACCTGCGAGTGCTGGTCGGTGGCGCCAAGCGCGGGGACGGGCGTGGGCCCCACATGATCGTTGGGGCCGCGCACCTTTCCCAGGCTCTCGGCCCAGAGCTGAACGAACCACGCCGCCATGTCGCGCAGTGGATCGGCGTACGGCATGAGGACGTGCACTCGCTTTCCGCCGTTGGTGTCGGCGAGCCACTGCAGCGTGGCAAACACTCCGGCCGGATTGCGCGCGAGTTCGCTGGACTGGCAGCGATCGACCATGTCGCCCGCGCCGGCGAGGAGCGCTTCGATGTCGATCCCGATGAGCGACGCGGGGAGCGTCCCCACCGCCGACAACACGCTGAACCGTCCGCCTACGTTCGCGGGGATGTCGAGCGCCGGGAGCTTCTCGGCTGTGGCGATTGGGCGCAGCGCCCCCTTCTGCGGATCGGTGACGAAGACGAGATGGCGCGCCAGCGGAAGCCCGGCCTCCTCCAGACGCGCGCGCACGATGAGATACTGCGCCATCGTCTCCGCCGTCCCTCCCGACTTGGAGACCACGAGGAAGAGCGTCGACGCCAACGGGACACGCTCGAGGACCGCGCCGATCGTCACCGGGTCGACGTTGTCCAGCATGTGCAGACGCGGCAGGCCGTCGCGCGTGGTGTCATCGAGCCCGTTCCACTGGGGCGGGCGCAGCGCATTCCGCAGCGCGATGGGCCCAAGCGCCGAACCGCCAATGCCGAGCAGGACGACGTCGCGATAGGCACCGCGCACCCCGGTGGTGAACTCGAGCACCTGTGCCGCCAACTCGCGATTGCGTGGGAGGTCGAAGAAGCCCAGCTCCCCCGAGGCGTGGCGCGCCGCCACCGAGGCGTGGGCCGCGGCAAAGGCCGCCTGCGCCGCGTCCAGGTCGCCAGGCGCAACGCCCCCCGACACCGCGTCGGCGAGCATGAAGGTGTAGTCGAGGGAGAGGGACATGATCGAGGGGGAAAATGGCGGAACTGGTCGGACTCGTCAGGCGACTAACGCGAAAAAACCGGCGACGGTTGCGGCGATCAGATCTCGACGACCAACCCATCGTAGGCGGGGCGCACGCTGGCGGGAAGCTCCGCCTCCAGCTCGGCATGCGACGTTTCGTGCGTGAGGTGGATGAGGTAGGTGCGCTCGGCCCCCACCTGGGCGGCCACCTCGACCGCCTCGCTGATGCTCAGGTGCGTCGGGTGCTCGCGGCGAAAAAGCGCGTTGAGCACCAGCACGCGCACCCCGCGCAGCCGTTCGATGGCATCCGGGGGGACCGTCTTGGCGTCGGTGACGAAGCCTAACGCCCCCACCCGGAAGGCGAGCACGCGCATGCGGCCGTGCGGGACCGCAATCGCCTCCACACTGGCATCGCCTACCTGCACCACGTCGCCGTCACGAATCGGGCGCCCTTCCCCTTCCGGCTTCGAGGTCCCGGGGAGCGGTCGCATGGTGGCGTCGAAGACGTACGGAAAGCGCGTGGCCAACCGCGCCAGCACGTCCGGCTCCGCATACATGGGGAGCGGATGATGCTGCCGCACCGTGATGGCGCGAATGTCGTCGATACCGTGGATATGATCGGCGTGGTCGTGCGTGAAGAAGACCGCGTCGACACTCCCGATCCCCGCCGCCACCAGCTGCAATCGCAACTCGGGCGGCGTGTCGATCAGGAGGCGCGTCCCGCCATCACTCTCGATCACCGCCCCGATCCGGGTGCGGCGGTCGCGCGGATCTGTCGAGTGACAGACCGCGCAGCCGCAACCGATGATGGGGATGCCGAAGCTCGTGCCGGTGCCGAGAAAGGTCAGCTTCACGAGGGACAGGTCACACGGTTTCGATCTTGAGCAGGTTCGTCGTCCCGGGGACGTCGAAGGGAACGCCGGCGGTGACGATGACCTTGTCCCCTTCGCGCGCCAGCCCGCGCTGCAGCAGCGCCTCACGCGCACTCTGCAACATCTTCTCGTACGTGTCGGCCGGCGGGACGAGCAGCGGGACAACGCCCCACACCATCGCCAATTGGTTGTACGTCTTGGTCACGTCGGTGAGGGCGAGAATCGGAACGCCCGGGCGATGCGACGACACCATGCGCGCGCTGAAGCCGCTCTTGGTGAACACGATCACGAGCGGTGTCCCCAGCATGCGAGCGGCGGTGACCACGGCCGCCGCGATCGTCTCCTCGGTGGTCGACGTCCCGATCGCAAAGCGACGCTCTTCGCGCTTGGGGCTCAGGTGGTGCTGCTCGATCTCGGCGATGATGCGTTGCATCGCCTGCACCGCCAGCTTGGGATACGCCCCCGACGCCGTCTCGGCCGAGAGCATCACCGCGTCGGTCCCGTCGAGGATGGCGTTGGCCACGTCGCTCGCCTCGGCGCGCGTGGGGCGCGGGTTCTGGATCATCGACTCGAGCATCTGCGTCGCCGTGATCCCCGGGCGACCAAGCTGCCCCGCGCGCCGGATGATCCCGTTCTGCACCAC